>JAPPFB010000017.1:0-3024 GCA_028875225.1 Chloroflexota bacterium
CCCGCGGGGGGGGTGGTGTGGCTTCTGTTGTGTGGGCCCACGTGCGCACCTCGCGACTGCGTGCCCCCTCCGCCCCTACGGGGCACCTCCCCCAGAGGGGGAGGTCTGGGAGCTACTCGACCGGAGCCATCAAAGTGTCGAGGATTTCGTCGACGAAGCGCTCGGCATGGTCGTGCATCTCGGCGTCCGTGCGGTCCTGCATCGGATGCGGGATGAAGACTCGGCGGACCTCTTCGAGTCCGAGGCGTTCGGCCTGGTGGCTGGCGGCCTTGATGAACTCAGAAGTTGCGACGAAGACGCTGGGCTTGCCCTGCAGTTCGAAGAAGACGGTGTCGTGCACACTGCACGTCGTGCAGGATCCTCAATCAGCCAGCGCTTCGATGACGAAGTCGCATTCCTCCAGGATCGCATCTTTGATCGGTTGCGGGGCCGGCTTGGCGACGGTTGGCTTCATGAAGCGACGCGTCTCGACGCCGGGCGCCCGCTCGTGCAGGAGTTCCTCAAGTCGGTCGAGGAAGACGTCGCCGCGCGGCTTGGAGATATCGAGCAGGGCGATGGTCCCATGCAGCGCCTCGGGGCGCGGCGTGAGCTGCCGCTTGATCGGCACTCGTTCGTCGGTTGGGTCAAGGATCTGGGTAACCATTGGACCTCTCCATCAACGCGCCGTCTGCAGGGTGTTGGCGCGCCGTGTGTTGTTCGTAGTCTACTCTTCCCGGCTGTCCGGTCCTGCTTCAGCGTTGGCGGACGTTCGGCTCGAAGGCGCCAAGATCCTTCCCGCCCGAGCGGCGCTTGTCCATGTCGGCTCCGCGGGCGCCGCGGATCTCCAGCGCTCCGGCCGAACCAATTCTTGCGCTGGTCGGGGTGGAGTAGACCCCGCCCGCCCAGCCGCCGAGGATCGTCGAGAACTTGGCGGCGGAGGATCCGGCGACGACAAGGATGATGTTGGACTTGTCCTGGAACTTTGGGACAGGCAAGTCGAGCGCCTGCTCGCCACCGAAGCGCTCGACGACCGAAGGCGGCAAGCCGGCGCCGGCCTCATCTGAGCGCAAGCGATCCTTGAGAGGGATCGCCGTCTCTTCCATGATGCATTCGCGCACATCGTCCTTGGACCAGCCGGAACGTCCGAAGATGCCGGCATGGTCCGGCGAGAGGACAACCAGCGTGTCGACCATCGGAGACTTGGGATCCTGCATGCAGCTCATCGAGGCGGCCAGGGTTCCGGCGAGGCCCCGACCGTCTCGTGAGCGCTCGTCGGCGATCGTGGCAGGGCCGCCCGACATCGCCATCAGTGTTGCGACATCGTCGGTCGGCTCGAAGCCGTACTCGACGGCGAGTGATTCCCAGGGGCTGGCGTCTTCGTTCTCGGCGAAGTTCATGGTTAGCCGGTGCGGTCCGCCCTGGGTCGCGCGGTCGGTGCCGCCGGGGACGCTGCCGCCGACGTTGCGCGCGCAGAGCCGCAAGGCTCGCCCGATCGCCGCATTGGCGCGGTTGCCGGAACCGAGCGCTCCGTGCAGATAGTTCATGCCGATGCGGTCGCGGATGGGCCCGTTGAAAATGCCGACCGGCGTGGCGCCCATCGTCGTGGCCAACACGCCGTGAATGTTGAAGCTCTCGGTACATGCCGTCTCGACCAGCGCGATGATCGCGGGCATGTATTCCGGCCTGGCGCCAGCCATGACGGCGTTGATCGCGATCTTTTCGACCGTGATTGGGGCCAGATTGGGCGGCACGATGGCCACCTCATCCTGTGGGTCGCGATCCGTGCCCTGGAGCATCTTCCAGACCCGCTCGCGGGTCGGCGGGACGACCGGGAAGCCGTCGGTGTAGCCCTGGTCGTACATGAACTCGTGGATGTCGTCGCTGGAGGCGAGGTCGACCAGCCGTGACAGCAGATCACCGCTCTTGAGCGCCTGCAATCGCTCGTAAACGCCGGGCTCGTAGTTGCGCGCGCCGCAGCCGGGACGCTGTTCTGGCAGGGATTCCCAGTCAATTGACGTCTCGACGCCGGGTCGGCCGGCCAGGGTCATCGACTCGCTGGCAATCTCGCGCCATTCGTGTTTGTCGAAGCCGAAGGTCTGCAACGTGCAATTCTGCTCTTCGTCGTACAGAAACAGCGTCGGCACGGTGTCGATGTCGGTCTCATAAGACAGGTCGAGTGCGTCGTCGTCGAGCAGCGGCATTGTCAGATCGTGACGATCCTTGAGCACGTCGATGTCGTCGCGCTTCTGCACCGCCACCCAGACATCGAGCCCTTCGTCCGTGTCTCGGTGGACGGCCTCGAGTAGCGGCAGGGTCAGATTGCAGGTGTCGCAGTCTTCCTTGACCAGGGCCAACAGGACTGGACCGTCGGGCGGGAACTGTTTTTCCTGGCCATCGGCGTCGAACAGCGAAAATTTGGTCGGTGGATGCATGGTCGTAGTCTAACGTTGCTCCTGCCGAATTGACCCTGCCAGCGGCTGGCGCGACACTATTCCGAGCAAAGATAGTCGGATCGGTTGAGGGGTGTGATCCAATGGCTCAGCTTCGACGCTTCCTGTTGGCAGTGGCGGTGGTTGCCGGGTTGAGCGCCCTGACGCTTGGGGCAGCGGCAGCGGGCGAGTACGCCATGGAAGAGCCGATTCAGATTGCCGAGGCCGGCGGCGACGAGGAGGATTCGATCCACGTCTCGGACGAAACGCTGGCAACCTCGCTGTTCATCCCCTTCTGCTTCGTCGGCGCGACGCTCCTGGTCTTCATCTGGGCGATTCGCAATCGCGCCCGACCGATCGACGACGAAACGCCGATGCCCTGGTGGCGCACGAGTCAGTGGTACACGCGCGGAGGCGATGAGGACGAGGCGTAGGGGCAGACCCACACACGATCGCTCTCTCTGAGGTAGGTAACGCGTAACCCAACCAGAGTCGGGGCCCCCCCCCCGGGGGCGGGGGGGGGGCGAAAGGGGAAGCGGCCCCCCCCCCCCCCGCGGGGGGGGGGGGTTTGGGGTGGGGGGCGGGGGGGGGGCGGGGGGGGGGGGGGGCGCGAGGA
>JAPPFB010000017.1:3034-233972 GCA_028875225.1 Chloroflexota bacterium
CAACACCCTTCCGCGCTTTTTTTGTTCGTAACCGCTAACCCAACCCTCCGGGGCCCCGGCGCGGGGGGGGCGGGGCGTTTTAACCCCGGGGGGGGCCCCCCCGCCTTGGGGGGGGCGACTTCATTAGGGGATGACGCGCGGGTCTCCAGCGGGAGCAGGGCTGACGCCTTAGAACAGCAGCCGACCCAGTCTCTTGCGGTACTCGATGACAAGCGGCTGATCGTCGCCCAGGATTGAGAAGATGCCGAGCAGCGTTTTGCGGGCCGCTTCTTCGCCTGCGTGCTTGTCGAGTTTGACCGACTCGAGCAACTCGTCGAGGGCTTCCATCCACTGACTCTCGATGGCCAGCAGACAACCGTGGCGATAGCGGACCATCGCGTCGTCGGGGTGCAGGTCAACGGCGCGCCGAATCTCGTCGGCCTCATAGCCGTTGAGCGCGGCGTTGAGTTCCATCGAGGTGAACACGCTCTTGCTCATCGGGTGGTTGGGCCAGCGCCGAGCCAGCTCGGCCGCGCGGTCGGTCTCGCCCATGCGCAGCAGGATTGCCGCTAGGCCAACCCCGGCCGGTTCGTGATTCGGATCCTCTTCCAGTGCGGACTCGAAGTGCAGGCGGGCAATGGGGATCTGGTTCTCCTGCATCATGCGGTAGCCCTCTGCCGCCTTCATGTCAGCTTCCGAGGGAATCAACGAGTCGTAGAACGCGCGGACCTGCTCCTCAGGAATCGCGCCGACGAACTTGTTGACGAGCTGACCGCCGACGAAGGCGAAGACGGCCGGAATGCCCTCGACCTGCAGCGCCTGGGCGACCTGCGGGTTCTCGTCGGTATTGACCTTGACGAGCTGGATCTGCCCGTCCCGCTCGTAGGCGAGCTTCTCCAGGATCGGGCCAAGGATGCGGCAGGGCCCGCACCACGGAGCCCAACAGTCGACGACCACCGGAATCTCGTGCGAACGCTGGATGACGTCCTGAGCGAACGTCGCATCGGTCGAGTCGACGACAGCAGCGACATGTCCTTCCAGGCCTTGCGGCTCGCCCTGGTCGGAGGCATCCTCACGCTGTCCAGGCGGCGGGATCTCTCGAATCGGAATCGGCGCGGGAGGAGGCGCAGCCGGCGCCGGCTGCACACGACGCATTGGCTGCCCGGAGGCCGAATAGATGACCGGCCCGGATGGTTGTTGCTGCTGGGGAGCAGGCGGAGGTCCGCCGCCGGGATTCCTGGGCTGAACTCGGTCGCGCGGAAACGGGATCGGATCGGGCGGACGCTGAGACATGCGGCTCTCCGGAAGCTGGATTGACTACCAGTTGGTGTAGCGCTTGCGTTTGGGGAAGTTGGCAGAGCGGTTCTTGGTCGAGTTGTTCTCGAAGATTCCCGACACCACACGCTCCGCTTCCGCGTCGCACTTGGGACACGGAGACGGCTCTGAGGCGCGTGTCATCGGTCGAATCTTCTCGAAGTTCTCGCTGCACACATCGCAGCGATAGGTGTACACCGGCATATGGTTTGCCTCCTGCGAACGTTCGCCAATTGGAGCGAGTTTATCGTGCTCGCTTGCTGAGGTCGCCGCGCCGCAGAGCGCGGGCCGCCGTCGACACATTCAACGCCCAGGCGATCTCCTCGACGTCGTGGACGCGAACGACGTGGGCGCCCATCCAGGCGGCGAGCACATTGAACGCGATCGTGGCTTCGACCATTCCCGGCCGACTCTGCGCGTCGTGCGAGCGCAACGCGCCGTGGCCCAGCATTTCAGCCAGGAAGCCTTTGCGCGAGGCGGAGATCAGCACGGGATGGCCGAGGCTGGCGAGATTGGGCAAGTCCAGTAGCAGTCTGAGATTGTCGTCAAGTCCCCGTCCAAACTGGAAACCGGGATCGATCCAGACGGCAGGGGCGCCGGCGGCCTGGATCTCCGATGCTCGGCGGCTGAGATACTCTCTGACCTCAGTCGCAACGTCGTCGTACTCATGGGCTACTTCACGATGTCGCTGCGGCCGGCCCCGCATGTGCATGACGGCGATCGGCGTGCGCGTCTCAACCGCCACCTTGACAGTGTCCGGATCGGCTCCCGTGATGTCGTTGATCAGATGCGCGCCAGCCTCAACCGCCGCGCGTGCGACGGGCGCGGTCCAGGTATCGACCGATACGAGATGTCCCTCGGCGACTAGCGACTCGACGACAGGGGCCACGCGGGCGATTTCCTCTTCCGGACGAACCTCCATCGCGCCTGTTCGGGTCGACTGCGCGCCCACATCGATCATCGACGCGCCGGCGGATCTGAGGGCGTCGGCCCGGCGCGGCGCCTCGGCGATGTCGACCACCGAGTCCGAGACCGGCGAGTCTGTAGCGACGTTGAGGATGCCCATCACCAGACATCGGTCGCGGACGTCGAACGTCTGGCCGCCCAATTCGATCAACATGAACAGGGCCTCAACGCTTGCGGCTGAGGTAGTGCGGGCTGCGTCCGAAGAAGACCTGCGCCGCTTCCATAATCGACTCGTTGAGCGTCGGATGGGCGTGGATCGATTCTGCCAGGTCGGAGACTCGAGCGCCGAGCTCGACCGCCAGGACGCCTTCGCCGATCAACTCACCCGCGCCAGGACCCACGACCTGCATGCCAAGAACGCGTTCGGAGCCATTCTCGACCACCAGGCGCGTCAGACCGTCGTTTCTTCCGGACGCCGAAGCGCGTCCAAGCGCCGCCCAGGGGAAGCTGACGGTCGTGGCGTCGACGTCGAGCACTGTGGCGTCGGACTGCGTGAGTCCGCACCAGGCGATCTCCGGGTCGGTGAAGATCACCGCCGGCACCGCCAGCGGCCTGAACGCCGACGGCTCGCCGAGAATCGCTTCGACCGCCACGGCCGCTTCGGCCGTCGCCTTGTGGGCCAACATCGGCTCGCCGGCGACATCTCCAATCGCAAAGATCGAGGGCTCGGCAGTGCGACGTTGATCATCGGTGACGATGAATCCGTTCGCGTCCACGTGGGCCTGTGTGCGATGCAGACCGAGTCCGGCGCTGTTGGGCCGACGGCCGGTCGCGATCAGCACGCGATCAAAGCGTTCCCTGGTCTCGATTCCTTCCTGGTCCGCAATCACGGCTTCAATGCCGTCTTCAACCTCGGTCAACGACGTGACCGAAGTGTTCACCCTGATTGACGTGAAGCGGGATCGCAGGCTGCGCTCCAGCACTCGAACCAGATCCCGTTCGACTCCGGTGAGAATCTGTGGCAGCGCCTCCACCACACTGACGCTGGTTCCCAGTTCCGCGTAGACTGTCCCGAGTTCGAGACCGATGTAGCCGCCGCCGATAACCAGCAGGGAGTCGGGAACTTCCGACAACGTGAGCGCGTCGGTCGAGTCCATGACTCGATCCGATTCAAGCTGCAGAGCCCGAGGGACCACGGGCGTCGAACCGGTCGCGACGATCAGCGCGTCAAAGTCCAAGGGCAGGACCTCGCCGTTGGACTCGACGTTGAGTTGGTTGGCGTCGCGGATGCGTCCGTAGCCCTGCTGATACTGCACGTTGTGCTGGCGTCGCAGGAGCCCGAGTCCGTTCGTCATCTTGCGAACGACGCCGTCCTTCCAATCGCGCAGCACATCGACATCAATGGTCGGTTCACCAAAATCGATGCCCCAGTCGGCGGCATGACGTGTCTCTCGAATCAGTTTGGCCACGTGCAGGAGCGCCTTGGAGGGAATGCATCCTTCGTACAGGCAGATGCCACCTGGCTGTGGCCTGGTATCGACGAGGGTGACGTCGAGGCCTCGCTCTGCGGCGTGAAAGGCCGCGGGATACCCGCCTGGCCCCGCTCCCAGCACGACCAGACGCAAGCCGTCATTCGGCGATGAACTGCCGTTGACCATCCCTCAGCTCCCCAGCGCGAGCACGAGCGGCTGGCGGATGACGTCGGCAATCCAGGTCATGAACCGCGCGCCATCGGCGCCGTCCATGACGCGATGGTCGAACGTGAACGAAAGCGGCAAGATGCTGCGCGGCTCCCAGTCGTTCAGCGGATCCGACCAGACCGGACGCCGCTCGGCCCGGCCAATGCCGAGAATCGCCGTATTGGGGTGGTGAATCACCGGCGTGAAGTGTCCCGTGCCCATGCCACCCAGGTTGGTCACGGTGAAGCTGCTGCCGCGGAAGTCCTGCAAGCCAAGATCGCCCGAACGTGCGCGTTCGGAAATGTCCGTCAGTTCGACCGAGATCTCGATGATGTTCTTTTCATCCACATCGCGAATCACCGGCACAACCAACCCTCGCGGCGTGTCGACGGCCACGCCAAGATGGACATAATGCTTGAGGACCAGTTCGTCCGCCTCCGCGTCGATGGAGCTGTTCACGTGCGGGTGAGCCTTCAGTGCTGCAGCGGTGATCTTGAGCAGGATGGCAGTAATGGTGAGACGCCCGCCCGCCTCCTCGGCTCTCTCTCGATAGTCCCGGCGGACCTGCTCCAGTTCGGTCACGTCGGCGGTGTGGAAGAGCGTGACGTGGGGGATCTCGTGCCACGACGCGGCCATGTTGCGCTTGATCGTGCGTCGCAGACGGGTCATGGGAACACGGTCGACCGAGCCGAACTCGGAGAAGTCCGGTAACGGTCCTGGCGACCGAGCGGAATGGACAGGATCGGGCGCCTGCGCCGGCGTCTCACGCGAGTGGCGCTTGACGTCTTCCTGATCGATGCGCCCGCCGGGACCGCTGCCCGGAACGGTACGAATGTCAACGCCAATCTCTCGGGCAAATCGCCTCACCGATGGCGAAGCAAAGACCGGTCGTAACTCCAGATCGCCCTCGACCAACGGCGGCTGAGCAGCAGGCGGCACGTGAAGAATCGGCGCGGGATGGTCACGGGTGTCTTGCAGCGGCTCCGGTTCAGGATCGGCGGGTGGCGGCGGTTCGCTCACGACTGCAGAAGCCGGCGGTTCATCCGGGTCAGGCAGATCGGCCGCGTCGGGAATGACGATCGGTTCAGCCGCCTGGGAAACGGGAGGCGCTGAGGGATCTGCGTCCTCCGTTGCCGTGACGCTGAGCACAGGATCGCCAGGGCGAATGGTGTCACCGACTCGAACGTGAATCTCGGTCACGCTTCCGGAGACCGGCGAGGGGAGATCGATCGTTGCTTTCTCGGTTTCAATCTCGACGATCGGCTGTTCAATCGCAATCTGATCACCGACGCTGACGTAGATCTGAAGCACATCCGCCTCTTCGATGTCCTCGCCCAGATCGGGCAAGAGCACGGCGCCGGCGTCGGATGCGGTCGTGGTCATCTTGATGTCCTAACGCAGCGAAGGATCCGGCCGCGCCGGGTCGATTCCGAGGCTGTCGCGGGCCTTGATAAGCAAGTCGCCGTCGATTTCATCGCGCCGGCTCAGTGCGCTCAGCGCCGACCAGACCACGTGATTGGCGTCCACCTCGAAGAAGTCGCGCAGCGCCTCGCGAGTGTCCGATCGGCCGAAGCCGTCGGTGCCGAGCGCTGTCAACGGTCCAGGCAGCCAGCGGGCGACCAGATCAGGCAGCGATGATGTGTAGTCGGTCGCGGCGACGATCGGCGCATCGCAGCCGTTCAGCGAAGTCTCCAGCCAGGATTCACGCGCCTGCTCAAACGGATTCAGCCGATTCCAGCGATCGGCTTGCAGCGCCTCGCGCCGCAGCTCGGTGTACGACGTGACGGACCAGACATCGGCGCGGACGCCGAAGTCGTCTCGCAGAATGTGCTGCGCGCGCCTGACCTCGTTCAGAATCGGCCCGCTGCCGAACAGACGCACCTGCGGCGACTCAACCGGAGAGAGCGGGTAGATGCCGCGCAGAATGCCCTCCCGCACAATCTCCGACTCAGGCATCGGCGGCTGGACATAGGTCTCATTCTCGACCGTGACGTAGTAGAAAATGCTCTCGTCCTCGTCGTGCATGCGCCGAATGCCATCCTGCACGATGACCGCCAACTCGTAGGCGTACGCCGGGTCATAGGCGACCAGATTCGGAATGACTGACGCCAGGACATGACTGTGACCGTCCTGGTGCTGGAGTCCCTCGCCATTCAGCGTCGTCCGCCCTGCGGTGGCGCCGATCAGAAATCCGCGCGCCCGAGCATCCCCCGCGGCAAACGCGAGATCGCCGAACCGCTGCAAGCCAAACATCGAGTAGAAGATGAAGAACGGGATCATCGGCACCTTGAGCGACGAATACGCCATCCCTCCGGCAATGAACGACGACATGGCGCCGGCCTCAGTGATGCCTTCCTCCAGGATCTGGCCGTCGCGCGATTCCTTGTAGTAGAGCAATCGATCAGAATCCACCGGCTCATACAGCTGGCCGGTCGAGGCATAGATGCCGAACTCGCGGAACATGCCTTCCATCCCGAACGTACGAGACTCGTCCGGCACGATCGGCACGATGTGCTCGCCAAGTTCTCGGTCGCGCATCAGACGGCTGAGCATCCTGACGAAACCCATCGTGGTCGACGCCTCGCGCTCGCCCGTCCCTTCGTGAAACTCTGAGAACGTCTCGTCGGGCGGAGACGTGAGGTGTGATGCTGGTGATCGCCGTTCGGGCACGTGCCCGCCGAGCGCCTCGTTACGGGCAGCGACGTAGCTGGCCTCGCGACTGTCCTTCGACGGTCGATAGAGGGGCGCGCCAACAACCTCCGCGTCGGAGAGCGGGATCGCGAACCGGTCGCGGAACTGCATGAGCTCGCGTTCGTTCAGTTCCTTCTGCTGGTGGGTAATGTTGCGGCCCTCGCCGGCCTCGCCCAGGCCGTAGCCCTTGATCGTGCGGGCCAGGATCACCGTCGGCGCGCCGCGATGATTGCTGGCCGCGTGATAGGCCGCGTGCACCTTGAGTGGATCGTGACCGCCCAGCCGCATTCGCCAGAGCTCGTCGTCCGAGATGTTGTCGACCATGCGCAAGAGTCTCGGGTCGACCCCCCAGAAGTGCTTGCGGATGTAACTGCCGCCGGCGACCGTGTACTTCTGGTACTCCCCGTCGACGACCTCACCCATGCGTTGGACCAGCAGTCCGTGCTCGTCGCGCGCCAGCAGCTGGTCCCATTCCGAGCCCCAGATCACCTTGATCACGTTCCAGCCCACGCCGCGGAATACGGCCTCCAGCTCTTGGATGATCTGACCGTTCCCCCGAACCGGACCGTCGAGGCGCTGGAGATTGCAGTTGACGACGAAGATCAGGTTGTCCAGCTCCTCACGCGAGGCGAGCGCGATCGATCCAAGCGTCTCGGGCTCGTCGGTCTCGCCGTCGCCGAGGAAACACCAGACCTTCCGATCCGTCGGCTCCAGCAGGTCGCGATTCTCGAGATAGCGGATAAAGCGCGCCTGGTAAATCGCCTGGATCGGTCCGAGTCCCATCGAAACGGTGGCGAATTGCCAGTAGTCGTCCATCAACCAGGGATGCGGATACGAGGGCAAGCCGCCGGACAGCTCACGGCGGAACTTGTGCAGCTGGTCGGGCGACAGCCGCCCCTCAACGTAGCTGCGCGCGTAGATCCCGGGCGCCGAGTGACCCTGGAAGTAGATCATGTCGCCGCCGCTGGGATGGTCCTGCCCGCGGAAGAAGTGGTTGAAGCCAACCTCGTACAACGTGGCGGCCGACGCGTAAGTCGAAATGTGACCGCCGATGCCGTGGTTGTTTTGATTGGCCTCGACGACCATCGCCATCGCGTTCCAGCGAATGATCGACTTGATCCGCCGTTCGATGTCGAGATCGCCGGGATACGGCGGTTGCTTTTCAATCGGAATGGTGTTGACGTAGGGCGTCTGCGACGTCACCGGAAGACGGATGCCGGAGCGCTGCGCCTCGATTTGCAACGTCTGAAGCAGCCGTGACACGCGCTCCGGTCCACGTCGCCTGGCGACGTCGCGGAGCGAATCGATCCAGTCGTTGGTCTCCAGCCAATCGTCGGCTCCGGCCGCCTCGGTCGACCGGGCGAGCGCCGTGTACCACGGAGATTCGGAGGTTGTCATCGTAATCTCAGTCTACTCATCCCGAAGGGACCCTCCGGTCGCGCAGCCCCGCGATAGATAGACTTAAACAAACGGAAACGGGCATGGAATCAATATGTCTGCGCTCGTCAACGGGGTCGTGCAAGCAGGCGAAGAGCGGGGATTCGAGCGCTCCTGCATCGTCCAATACGCGCGAGCAGGGCTCACTTCGTACGAACGGGCCGACGCCTGGCAGCGGTCGAGAGCGCAACTGATCGCTGAGGGTGCGCTCCCGGAAATCGTCGTACTCATGCAGCATCATGCCGTCTACACGCAAGGCCGCCGAGGAGGGCGCGAGCACGTCCTGCGTCAACTCCAGGCGCCCATCATCGACACGGATCGCGGCGGCGATCTCACATTTCACGGACCTGGACAGCTGATCGTCTGGCCCATCCTGCGACTGCGCGAGCGAGGTATCGGCATCGCTGACTACGTACGCGGACTGGAGCAGGCCGCCATCAACGCGGCGAACGCATTTGGGCTGGATGCCGACAGGGTGAAAGGACGCCCCGGAGTCTGGATCGGCAACCGGAAGCTGGCCAGCGTCGGCGTCCGAATCCAATCGGGTGTGAGCCGGCACGGCATGGCCATCAACTGCGACATCGACCTCTCATGGTTCGATTCAATCCGCGCCTGCGGGATCGCCGATGGCGCGACCACGTCGCTGTCGGCCGAGTTGGGAGAACAGGTCACGGTCGCCCGCTGCGCCGGTGTGTTGGCGCAGTCCCTGTCCCACGTGTTCAATCTGCGGCTCTCGCCGGTTGGCGACCTGAGGATTGACCAATGACGACCGTGCGCGAGCGCAAGCCGCGATGGATCCGGGCCCGGTTCCCCGGCGGCGAACGGTACGGCGAGATCGTGCAGCTGCTTCGCGACGAATCGCTCAACACCGTCTGCCAGGAAGCGCATTGCCCGAACATCGGCGAGTGCTTCAATCGCGGCACCGCGACGTTCATGATTCTGGGCGACACCTGCACTCGCGCCTGTGGATTCTGCGCCGTCACTTCGGGACGGCCGGCGCCGATCGACTGGATGGAACCCAGCCGCCTGGCCGCGGCCGTCGAACGGCTGGGGCTCGCCTATGTGGTGATTACCTCGGTCAACCGCGACGACGTCACCGACGGCGGCGCGCAGATCTTCGCCTCCTGTATCGAACTCATCCGCCGCCGAAGTCCCGAGACCGCGGTCGAGGTCCTGATTCCCGATTTCGTCGGCAATTGGGACGCGCTGGAAACGGTCCTGCAGGCCGCTCCAACCGTGCTCAATCACAACGTGGAAACGATTCGTCGCCTGTATCCGCGCGTCCGCTTCCAGGCGCGCTACGAGCGCTCGCTCGAGTTGCTGCATCGGGCGTCGCAATGGCAACCGCACATACCAACCAAAACCGGCTTCATGCTCGGGCTGGGCGAGGAACGCGACGAAGTCTCCGAGTTGTTACGAGATCTTCGCGGCGTCAACGTCGAGCTGCTCACGGTGGGACAGTACTTGCGTCCCACGGCAAAGCACTTGCCGGTCGCTCGCTATGTGCCTCCCGAGGAGTTCGAGTCAATCCGCGAGGAAGCGCTCTCGCTTGGGTTCCGGCACGTCGAGTCCGGACCGATGGTTCGCAGTTCCTATCACGCCGACGAACAGGCGCGCGCCGCCCAACTCGTCGATGTGCAGCTGCATCGCTAGTCGCCGATCTGCACCATCAGGACGATCAGGACTCCTCGCCCTCGGACTCCTCGCTGCCCAGAGGGATCAGCAGCACGTCACCCGGGTGGATGAAGCTGTAGGCGTCGAGCTGGTTCAGGCTCATGATCGCGTCAACGGTTGAGTCATAGCGCACTGCGATGTCGTAGAGCGTGTCACCCTCTTCCACGACGTACTCGAAGGTGTTGGCGGATTCAGGCGCCAGCGCGACCGATTCTGCCTGGTCATCTGCGGGCGAAGCGGCCTTGGGCGCGGCGACCACGATCGGCTTGACCGGAGCGGCCGACTGCTGAGTCTCAGCAGCATCGCGCTCTGCATCGGTTGACGAATGCTGCTGCGATGAAGCGTTCGGCGTTGTGGTCGCCTCGGTCTGGAGAATCTGACGGGTAGACGGCGGCGCCACCCGCGGCGTTGGCAGTTCACTGTCGGCACTTCGATCGATCGCCGAAACGTTCTGCTCGAGAACAGTCGGCTGTCCATTGACGGTCGACTCGGAAGAACCAATCGCGCCGCCGGCGAACAGCAAGATGGCGAGGGCCGAGACCGGCGCCAGGACACCGGCGAGCGGCACGCCGGAGGTGTCCCGCCTGGCGGACTGCAACCCGGCGCCGGTCAGCCCGTATGCGCCAACGTCGGCGAACGGAGCTGAGTTGCCTGTCAACTGACCTCGGCTGTTCGACGCGTCCCGACTGCGCCACCAGACATAAGCGGCGGCGACGCCGATCAGCAGGCCGACGACCAGCAGCCAGATACCCGGACCGGGCCAGGTCAGATGAAAGAGTAGGAGCAGGAGAAACGCGGCGGCGGCCGCTGCAGCGGCCGGTTTGAGGTCGATTCGCATGGATGTCACAGGCCTCGCCGCCGAAGCACTGACGGATTCACTCTAGCCGAGAAGTTCCCCGCAAGAGCGTGAGCATGCCGCCTCAGGTCGCGTACACTCGCGGAAACAATCAGGTCGATGCGCTTCGCGCCGGGCGGAGCCGCGGCGAGAGGGAAATCCATCGCGATGACGCAGACGCAGTCGGGTACCCCGTCGCTGACCGAGTTGGCCCAGGCTGCCGGCCTGCGCATGGAGGAAATGGACGGTCACCAACGCGAGGTCGGCTCGCCCGACCTGTTTGAGCGGATTTCTCACTTTCAACTGGCCGATCAGGCGCGCGCCGCCGGGCTCTATCCCTTCTTCCAGCCAATCGAAGTCAACGACGGTCCTGAAGCAATCGTTGACGGCAAGCGCGTGATCATGCTCGGGTCAAACAACTATCTGGGGCTCACGCGTCACTCCGACGTCCTCAAGGCCGCGCACGAGGCGCTCGATCGCTTCGGTCCCTCGATGACCGGCTCGCGGCTGCTCAACGGCACCAGCCCGGTGCATCTTGAGCTGGAGGAGGCCCTGGCCGACTTCCTGGGCGCAGAAACCGCGATTGTCTTTTCGACCGGCTATCTGGCCAACCTCGGAGCAGTGTCCGCTTTGATTGACCGGCACGGCATCTCCGTACTCGACCGCGATGTCCATGCCTCGATCTACGACGCCGCCGGTCTGGCCCTGGGCAAGTACACCAGGTTTCAGCACAACGATCCGAAACACCTCGACCGGGTGTTGTCCAACCTCAATCCCGACCAGGCCCGGCTGGTCCTGATCGACGGGGCGTATTCAATGGGTGGCGATCTGGCGCCGCTGCCGGAGTTGCGCGAAGTCTGCCGCAAGCACCGGACCCGCATGCTGGTCGATGACGCGCACGCGATTGGCACCGTCGGACCGAAGGGTCGCGGCACGCGCTCGCACTTCGGCCTGGAGGAGCCCGACGATCTGACCATCGGCACGTTCAGCAAGACGCTCGCCTCGGTCGGCGGCTTCTGCGCCGGGCCGCGCACCGTGATCGAGTACGTTCGACACTTCTCACGGCCAATGTTGTTTACGGCCGCGCTGCCGCCGGCCTCGGCGGCCGCCGCGCTCGCCGCCTTGCGCGTGATCGACGATGAACTCTGGCGAGTCAAACGCGTGCAGGAACTTGGCGAGCGGATGCGCCTCGGACTCTCCGATCTGGGCTTCGACGTCGCCAACTCGGCCACGCCGATCATCCCCATTCGCGTCGGCGACGAGGTGCGCACGGCCGCCTTCTGGCGAGACCTGCTGAACAACGGCGTCTACACCAACGCCGTCATCGCACCCGCCGTCCCGCGCGGACAGGCGATCCTGCGTACGTCCTACATCGCCACCCACACCGACGAGCAGCTCGAACGCGCTCTGCAGATCTTTGGCGAAGCCGGCCGCCGCAATGGTGTCATTGATTAGCGACTGACTGGCCGTGCGCGTCCTCCTGACCGGTGGAAGTGGGTTCGTTGGCGGACACGTGGCTCGCCAACTGGTCGCCGACGGACACGAGCTGCGTCTGCTGGTCAGGCCAACCAGCGATACCTCCCTGATCGACGATCTCCCGTTCGAGCGGGCGCTCGGCGACCTGCGACAATCTGACACGCTGACCTCGGCCTGCACAGGCATGGATGCCGTCGTGCACTGCGCAGCGGTGCTGCGTGCGGTTGACCACCAGGACTTCATCCGGGCGAACCGGGTTGGAACCGGCAGCCTCGCCGAGTCCGCGGCTTCGGCCGGGACTGAGCGCTTCGTGTATGTCTCGTCGATCGCGGCCCAGGGACCGGCTCCCGGCTCGAGCCCCGAGTCCCCGGACACTCCGGTGCATCCGGTCTCGGCCTATGGCCGATCGAAGGCTGCTGGCGAATCAGAGATCCTCAAGCAGAGCGGACGAATGCAAATCACCATCCTGCGTCCTCCGCTGGTCTACGGACCGGGAGACTCGGGACTCCTGGCATTCTTCTGGATGGCCCGCCGTGGCTTCGCCGTGCGCCTGGGCGATGGCGCCAATCTCGTCGACGCGGTGTACGGCCCCGATCTCGCCGATGCGGTCTCCGCAGTGCTCAGCGCCGAACTCCCCGATGTCGCCAGGTTTCACGTCTCCGATTCGAGCGGACCGTACAGCTGGAATCAGCTGCTGTCCGCGCTCGAGACCGCTACCGAAAGGCGGCTGTGGATTCCCTCCCTTCCGCCCGGCGTCCTCCACGGCGTCGCGCGCTGCTCGGAATGGTGGGCCGCGCTGACCAACGGCGAACCGATGCTCGACCGTACGCGCGTCGTCGAAATGCGCCAGCCCGCCTGGCTCTGCGATCCATCGTCGCTCACCCGCGAGACCGGGTGGCAGGCAAACACCTCGATCGATGAGGGCATGAAGGCCACGCTGAGCTGGTACCGGGAGCACGGCTGGATCTGACGCCTGCGTACCGGCTCCCATGCGTATCCGACGCCCCACCCAGTCAGGGAAACCGGCTACGATCAGAACATAAGCGCTCACCCCTCCAGGGCAAGATCGACGCGCTCGGTCGACACCTGGCCGCAACCCGCACAATCCTGCAACTGAACGGATTCGCCTGGACGAAATCTGACCAAACTGAGCCAGATCTGGACTGATCCAGACAAATCTGGACAAATCTGAACACCAAAACCCGCGATCCGCAGCCCAGGACTGGAGATCACGCAATCACCCCCAACATCCCCTTCCCTCCCGGCGCCAACACAATCTGCGCGCCTTGCCCGTTGCTTGACAGGGCTGTGAACAGCCCATGCTGCTGAGCAACCAATGACCAGGCTGTGGTCCTTCGATCTCGATGGCGTGCTGGCAGAGCCGCCGTTCGGTTGGAACCCCGCCATCAACCGCGATGTCGGCCTGATTCCCGACTTCGACGCCGTCCTTCCAGCTGCGGCGGGCCAACAGCTTGTTGACCGTCTACTCGCCGCTACCTGGTACAGGGTTCGATACGTGTTGCGGCCGCCCCGGCCAGGAGCGCTGCAGGCGGTCAGACTCGCCGCAACCCGCGGCCCCGTGGTCGTCCTGACCGGCCGGCACGAACGCGGACGGCGACAGACCGAGGCCTGGTTGGCAAACCATGGTTTCGCTGCTCACCTCGACCAGTTGGTCATGAACGCGTCACCGCTGAAGTCCGCCCGCTACAAGGAGGCCTACTTGCGCAATCGCGAGGTCGCCCTCCACATCGACGATGACGCCGCGACCGCAGCGCTATTGGCCCGATGCGGAATCCCGACAGCGCTGGTCACCTGGCCGCGCAACACAGACCTGGAGTATCCCGCCGGCGTGACGCGTTGCGACGACATGACTGAGGTGAGCTCGTTGATCGAACGGATCGCCTGCCATGATTGAGCCGGTGCAGATCGACGCCAGCGAGGAGGAGGTGTGGAATCTCTTGAGGGACGAGGCGCAGTCGGGCGTCGATGCTGGCCGCGCCGTCGTGCTCGGCGAAGTGGTCACGCGGGAGCTGCTGATCGAGATTCGAATGGGAGTAGGGTTCCGCGTGCAGCACGCCTATCGGTTGGAGCGTCTCGGCGAGCGCTGCGTGATTTCGGTCCAGGTTCGACCGCAGGGCTGGCGCTGGCGGCTGAGCAACATGTTTCTGTTCGGACGGGGAATCCGCGCAATTGAGGCTGCGTCATTGCAAGGGTTGCGCAATCTGAAGGTCGCCGCGGAGTCCCTGGAACGTGGTTCGCGCTAGCGCGTCGGCGCCGGACATCAACCGCCGTTCGGCAGTTCAGACCGCTGGTGTGGACAGTGTGGATAACAATCCGGAAGCGCTTATGTGTAGAATGGTATAAGCGGTTGGGGTGGTCTTTGGTGGAAGCAAGGCACATAGAGTGTTCTCTCATCATGGATGGTCAACTGCCGCAATCTTCAGACTCCTAACGCTCATTTCCATCGTCATTCTGGCCTTCGTCGCGGGCGCTTCGCTGCGAGTCGTTGGCGCAGAAGATCCCGGTGTCTCGGAGTCGCAGGCAGTGGGATCTTCGGGCGGCGAATCGACCGCCATCACCTCGGCCGCTGCGTTCAGCCAGAGTCTGACCGGTCGCGTCTATGTCTGGGACCGAGGCCGGCTGCGTCCCGCCGCTCAGGCGCGAGTATCGACCGGTAGCGCGCAGGTCAGAACCGACAGCAGCGGCCGCTTCGAGTTTGCGCCGGAGCATCGCACCGGCAACCTGTCGATCGTTCAGCCTGGCTACGACGTCGTCCGGCGGCCGATCTACTACGACCAATCGGTCGTGGTCTTGCGCAACCTGGTCGTGCGCGCCATCTACGTACCCTTCGGACTGGTGACCGTACCTGCAGTTCAGGCATGGGTGAACGATCTGGTTGACCGCAATCTGATCAACGCCGTAGTCGTCGATCTGAAAGACGAAGCGGGTCAGGTGTTTTCCATTGCCGCAACCTCGACGGTTGAACAGATCGGCGCTTCCCGTGACGGCAGTTCGGTGGCGGCGTTCCTGGAGGAACTGCAAGCCAAGGGGGTCTATCGAATCGGGCGGATTGTGACCTTCCTTGACGGAACCTATCCCAGATGGTTCACCGGCAATGCCCTCCATAATCTCGCCGGCGGTCTGTTCATCGACGGCATGGGCAGCACGTGGTCATCGGCGTACAAGCCGGAAGCGCGCGCATACAACATCGAGATCGGCGTCGCGGCTGCCGACTATGTGGAAGAAATCCAGTACGACTACGTCCGCCTGCCCTACGAGAACGGTTTGCGGGAACGGTTGGACAGAACTGAAGCAGATCGGGTTGCGGCAATCACGAGATTCGCGCAAGAGGCCAGTGAAGCCCTGCACCTCGCCGGCGTCGCTGTCTCGTTCGACACGTTCGGTGTGGTGTCCACCGCAGGAAACGACCAGGGCATTGGACAATCGGTGGAAGGTCTGGCTCCATACCTCGATTACATCTCGCCCATGGTCTATCCGAGCGGCTGGCATGCCGGTTCGCTGGGCTTTGCCTATCCGCCCGCGCATCCGGGTCCGGTCGTGCGGATCAACGTCGAAGCGACGGTCGAGCTGGCTCGACCACACGGCACGGCGTTGGTCCGTCCGTGGCTCCAGGACTTCCACGACTATCAGTCGCGCGGGCTGGGTTACTACTCTGAGCAGGTGCATGCGCAGATCGCCGCCACGGCCGAGGCCGGCGGCATTGGCTTCATGCTCTGGGACCCATCGCTCGAGTACGAGGAACAGGCGCTCGAGCAGGCGTTGAGCCTGAGCTGGTCGCCCTTCGGGTAGTCCTGCCGAGTCGCCTCGTCAGATCCCGTTTCCCCAACCGGCGTCGACGAGGAATCGGTTCAGTTGGCCGTTGAACTCGGTGGCTCGCTCGAAGTAGACGCTGTGGCCCGTCGCGGGCACCTCGTAGTACTGCGATCCCGGGACGTGATCGTGCGCGGCTCTCATCACGACCGGTGGGATCAACGGATCATTGCCGCCGACCACCCAGAGAATGGGCATCGACAGATTGGCGACGGCGTCCGGATCTGGTCCAAGCTCACCAAGCGCGCCCAACAGCGCCGGGTCGCGGGGCGGGTTCATGGCCATGATTTCGTCATAGAGAAACGCCAGCGCCGGGTCGCGCTTGCGCAATGACTGGTCATAGGCGAGCTGGCCAAGCCCCTGACCCTCCACGCGCTGGCGCGCCTGCTCCCACGGACCCCTGATGGCGTCCGTCATCAGCCCACCAGCCGTGTCGGCCATGACCAGCGCGGCCACCCGCTCCGGAGCCGCGAGCGCCGCTCCCAGGCAGGTCCAGCCGCCCATCGACTGCGCCACCAGCGCAGCTCGGTCGATCCGCAGCTCGTCCATCAGTGCAATCAGATCGTCCACGAATGCCGCAGGACCCGGCCCTCCGGTTGGAATGCTGCGTCCCCAGCCTCGATGGTCGAAGGCGACGCAGCGGTACGACCTGGCGAACAGCGGCACCTGCTGCCACCAGGAGAGGTGATTGCCGCCGGCGCCGTGAGCGAAGACAATCGCCGGGCCACTCCCCGTCTCTTCGTAGAAGATGTCGCAGTTGGGTCGATGCAGGAATGGCAAGGCGTGCTCCGTCTCGACAAGGCGTACGCTCGTGATGCAACGCCGAGGCTATCAGCCGCCTCGCCCCGGGAGAGTGGCGCATGGCGACCTTGCGAATCGCGCTAACGGGCGCAGATCAGCCCGACGGAGCCGCAATTGCGACGGAGCTGGAACGTCACGATGTTGAAGTCGTGCCGGTCGATGCCGGCAGTGCAAAGCAGCTGGGGGCGATTCTCGGCGGCATGACTCACGTTGTCCACGCCTATTCGGTGATCGAACCGGGACTCTCCGGCGCCGTGTACAACGAAGCCAACGTGCACTCGACCACGGCATTGCTGGACGCTTGCAGACAGAGCAATGTCGAGCAGGTGCTCTTCCTGTCAACGACCGAGACCTATGGTAGGAGGCTCCCGCCCTGGCCGGTCACCGAGAGCTGGGTGCCGCGGCCGCTCGGTCCGGCGCTGCAGAGCCGAGTGGCGGCCGAACGGGTCGCCCGCACCTATCGACGGCGGGTGCCGCTCTCCATCCTGCGTCCCGCGCCTGTCATCGTCGATGGTGGCGGCACGATCATGCGAGTGATCAGACACTTCATTTCTCGGCCGCGCGCCGCGCTGGTCGGCGGCGGTCAAGCGCCGATCTCCGTTCTCGCCGCCGCCGACCTCGGTCGCGCGGTCTGGGCGATGATCAGTCAGCCTGAAGAGGCCGTCGATCAGGTCTTTCACGTCGCCTCGGCGCATACCACCTGGCGCGACCTGGCGATCGAGGCCTGTCATCTGCGTGGAATCGAAGAGCGGTTCTGGAACGCGCCATACGCATTGGCGCGCGGCCTCGACGCCTGCCGTCTATCCGGTTGGGTGCTGCCGGAACCTGAAGGCGTCGACGCCTACGTGTCGATGACCGGGAGGCCTCACCTGATCGACGATTCCCGCGCTCGGGTGTCGCTCGGATATGCACCGGTCCTCGGCGTGAGAGCGGCCTTGGCCCAGGCGCTGGACCTGTATCAGCGCAGCTCGAACGAGGTATCCGGCGGCGATTCTTGAGACTACCCGGTCGCCTTGACCGCGTCGGCCACCCGGTAGGCCAAGCCCTCTTCGAAGATGCTCGGCACGATCCGATCCGGCGTCGGGTCGCTGACGAAGTCGGCGATCGCCTGCGCGGCGGCAATCTTGTGCTCGTCTTCAATCTTGGGGATTCCGCCGTCAAGCAATCCGCGGAACATGCCGGGGAACCCGAGCGCGTTGTTGATCTGGTTGGGGAAGTCGGAGCGTCCAGTCGCGATGATCGCCGCGCCGGCCTCGGCAGCCTCATCGGGCATGATTTCCGGCGTCGGGTTGGCCATGGCGAAGACCATCGAGTTGTCGTTCATCGAGGCCACATCGGCGACGGTGACGAGCCCTGGACCGGCAAGTCCCAGGAAGAGGTCGGTACCGGCCATCACCTGCGAGGTCTGAGGGATGCTGCCGTCGGGGTTGTTGCGGAAGTCGCACCACTCGGCGGCGACGCGTTTCCAGGGATTGAGGTCTTCCCGATCAGTCGTCAGCAGGCCCTTTGAGTCGATCAACGCAACCTCTTCGCAGCCCATCTCGCGCAGGATGGCGCCGCAGGCGATCCCACTGGCGCCGGCGCCGAGGATCACGGTGCGAATGTCCTTGAAGTCGCGATTGGTGAGACGCAGCGCATTGATCACACCGGCCAGCGCGACGACGGCGGTGCCGTGCTGGTCGTCGTGCATCACCGGGATGTCGAGGGAGTCATGCAGGCGTTGCTCAATTTCGAAGCAGCGCGGCGCCGAGATGTCCTCAAGGTTGATGCCGCCCAGGGACGGCGCAATCGCCTCGATCGACGCGACGATGTCATCGACCTCGCGGACCGAGAGCGCGATCGGAATCGCATCGACGCCTGCGAAGCTGCGGAACAGCACGCACTTGCCCTCCATCACCGGCAGCGCAGCCTGCGGTCCGATGTCGCCCAGGCCGAGCACGGCCGAACCATCGGTAATCACGGCGACGAGGTTGCCGACGCCGGTCATCACCCGCGCCAGCGACGGATCGCGAGCAATCTCGAGACAGGGCGCAGCGACTCCCGGGGTGTAGACAACCGACAGATCGTCGTGGTTCTCCACCGTGACCTTCGAGGCGTAGTCGACCTTGCCGCCCCATTCGCGATGCATCTCAATGGCGCGCTGGTCGTAGTCGCTCATGTTCCCGCTCTTTCTGAGGCCTGGAGCATCCGCCTGAGGCCGAAAATTGGTATTCATGCACTCTAGTCGTGAAAGTGAAATCGATCACTAGCATCCTGCGCGGCGCAACCATAGACAGAGTCTTGCGTAGCAGCGATTACACCCAGGACAACAGCTGAGGCGCAGAACCCGCGTTAGAGCAACGTTCCTTCAAGGATGCCGCGGTGCGCGCGAAGCACCAACTGCCCCTCTTCCCGCCGTTCAACGATCAGCGGTTTCCGGCAATGTTTGCAGGGAGCGGTCTCCTTGCGACGCAACAACCCCTTCGGCGGAACCCGGGCGACGGTTGGCTCCTTGCAGTAGGGACAGGTCACGTCCCATCTCATGCAGGCCCTGATCCGGAGCGGCTCATCTTCCTTCTGGCCTCGGGAAACGACGAGATCGTGGTTGCAGCTTGCACAGCAAGTGACCACTCGACGAGTCCGGCCGGTCTCCGGCGGCACGCCGACATCCAGCGTTTCCGAGCAGTTCGGGCAGCGAATGTGTCGAGTTTCGAGTTCAGCGGGCATGAATCCATCTTACTGAGACGCGAATCAATCACAGCTCGAGACGGCTTCCCGAACGATCGCGCCATGTCTGCGAGGCGACCTCATGACATACCCTGCATACATGAGCCATCACTTTCGCGAGCCTCGCGGCGCCCAGGACTTCTCCAGTCCACAGGTCCGAGTCCGAGGCGCGAATGACTTTCGCCAATACTCCAGTCAGCGGCTGCGGCTGCCCAACGAGCGCCCGCCTCTGGGACCGCGCTTCAGGCAGATCGTTGGAGCGATTCTGACCCTGGCCATGCTCGCAGGCATTGGCGTAGGGGTGTACTTCGGCGTCACCCTGTTGCTCGAGGAAGATGAGCCAGCCACCGTCGAGTTGGGCCAGAGCGCACAGGCGGCCCAGGCCGAAGGCGCGGCAACATCGGTCGACGCCCAGACGTCCCAGCAGTCGGAGACCGCAACCGATGCGTCGACCGAGTCCGCAACCACCGAGACCGCCGCTGGAGACGACACCCAGGAAGCGACGCAAGCGCAGGAGACTGCAGAACCTTCACAGGGCGAGCAGGAGACTCAACAGGCTGCTCAAACTCAAGATGCTGTTGCTGTCTCGCTGATCGAGCCGCGAGTCGCCGACCAGCAAGTGACCCCAGCGCAGATTGGCGGCGCCGAGATCGTCGCGCAGCGCCTGACCGCGGAACCGATCCCATCCGGAATCCCGAGAACGCTGGCGGACGGCGCGGCATACGACCCGACCGAACCGGCAACGGTGTTCACGTCGCGTTGGCCGGTGGGCACGACGCTCCGCCTGACTCGTCTTCCCGGCGCCACCCTGTTGACCGATGAAGAGCAGGCCGAGGTGGTTGGCACTGAGACGCTGGTCGTCGTGAGGGGGACGGAGTCTTCAAACTCCGACCTACAACTCAGTCCTGCGGCGTTTGAGCAGATCGCGTTCTATGGCACGGAGCGGATCATCGCAGTGCGAGTCGAAGTGACCGCGCCCCCGCCATAGCGGACGGACATCCACGTTCAGGAGCGGCGCCGGCGGCCGAAGGGCATGCGCAACTCTTCGCCGTAGTTGAGAAAATCCTTCTCGGCCCCACACTTCGAGCAACGCCCGTGCGACACCTGTTGGTTTGGGCGATCAATTTCCCAGGAGTGCGAGCACTCTGGCGCGTCGGCGGTTGCACCGGCGGGCTGGGCATCAGCAGTCTCGGCGCCGCTGCGAGCCTTGATTCTTCGCTCGGCCACTGGCTCCGCCTTCTCTTCAAACGCTGAACAGCAGGGCCAGCCTATGGCATGACAATCAGCCAACAGTCCGAGCCCGGACATAACACGCCTTTAGTTGACGTAACGAAGCAGTTGTCAACGTTACGGGAGGCGTGGCGCCGCGGACCGCAACAGTCAGGAGGTCCGCTCGTAGAGCGTGTGGTACTTGTCGCCGCCGGCGATTGCCTGGCGAATGTCCTCACGGTCGAGTTCGTAGAGTCGGCTCAGCGCGGATCGAGCGTCATCCTCCGCGTTGGGATCGCCGGCGCAACGTTCAAGAATTCGCTCGAACAGGCTGGCCTCGACAAACGAATCGACTCGGCCCGCCCAGGGGAAAAACACGAATGACTCAGGGTCATCGAAACTGGGCCGCAGTCGTCGCAACTCGCGAATTCGATCCTGCGGCGAGCGGACGGGCTCCACGACTCGAATGTACGGACCGTCGGTATCGTTGCGCCGGCCGTCGATCAGCAACCGCTCCTGCAGCCAACCGAAACCGATCACGACGACATCCGCCTCGCGCAAGGCGCGTAGCGTTTCTTCGAGATCGAATCCCTCGTCAGCCATGTCGCCAGTATACGATCCGCCTGCGCCGATTTGACCGCAGCGTAGGACACCGCCGATGGGTATGCTCGTGCCAAGGTCCCCCAGCCGATGAAACGATCCCCCAGCGCCGTCCGACCGCATCGCTCTGCCGAGCAGGCCGACGCGTTTCGCACGTTGTTCCGCCAGCAGGGCGATCGGCTCTGGAACGCCGACCAGGATGTCGACTGGGCCGCCGGCTCGGTGATTCCCGAAGCACGACGCGCCGCCTGGCTGCGGATGATGAACGTGTTCCTGGGCCTGGAGGTGATGGGGCTCGACACGATCCAGGTGATGATGAGCCAGGCGACCCATCAGGTCCGAGATCCGGCGCTGAATCTGTACCTGGCCGCCCAGTGTCAGGACGAAGCGCGCCACGTCTACGTGCTGGACCGCTACCTGACCGAAGTCGACGGGCACGGCTACATTTCGAAGCCGGAAGCGTTTCTGATCGAGCGCTTTGGCGGCATGTCGTCGTGGGGCTTCTACCGGGTGGAAAACTGGCTAACCTCGACGCTGTTCAGCGAGAACTTCGCGGCGTTGTTCTTGCAACAGGCGTTGGAGCTCGACGATGTCGATCCGCTGGCCAAGCAGATCTTCCGACTGATCCTGCGCGATGAAGTTCGGCACGTGAACTTTCTGCACACGATCCTGCCTCGCCTGATCGAACGCCTGCCCGCCGCCGGCCGCCTGTACGTCTGGCAGAGTCAGATCCTGCTCGCGGGCGCGGTTGCGTTGGGCTTGCGCCGAATCAAGGGGGATGTCACCGCACTCGGTATCGATGTCGACGCCTACAAGGCGACGCTGCTGCAGAATCTGGGTACGCAGTTCGAGGATGCCGGCCTGGATTCATTTCTGAATATTGAAACCTATGCCAAAGTGATCAACGCAGCCACATGACCAGCATTAATGACTGGCGACGGCTGCAGTCGGAGATCATTGAAGACTTCAAGTTCTTCAAGCTGCGCCGGGACGTCTCGCGCCACCCGACTTCAGGCCGCGATCATCGATTCTTCATCTTCGAGTTTCCCGACTGGGTCAACATCATGCCGATTACGCCCGAGCGCGAGGTCGTCTTCGTCAATCAATTCCGCCACGGCACTCGTGAACTGACTCTGGAGATTCCCGGTGGCATCGTCGACCCGGGGGAAACGGCCAAAGAAGCGGGATTGAGGGAGATGTTCGAGGAGTCGGGCTACTACGCCCCCGACGCAATCGAACTGGGCTGGGTTCACCCGAATCCGGCGTTGCAGGAGAACCGGTGCTGGTCATTTCTGGCTCAGGATGTGTCACGCGTTGTCGACGATGACCACGTGGTCGGCACCTCGAGCGAGGCCATCGAGGTGACGACCGTATCGCTCGACGAGATTCCCGGCCTGGTCAATGATCGGTTGATCACCCACGCATTGACCATCGCCGCGTTCGACCACTACTGGCGCTGGACCGGCGAGGTCGGCGACCATCGCCGGCGCTAGGCCCGGAGCGAGTCGACATCAAAGTCTTCCGGCAGTGGAATGAACAGGCTGCGACGCGGTCCCTCGAGGTCGCGCGTGATGTGGCCTCGTCCGGTGACATCGTCGGCCAGCAGGATGTCTCCGCCGCCCAACTGCAACGTTGAGCCGTCGCCAACCTCAATCTCGACGGTGCCGCTCAACGTGACGACGAACTGACGTCGCGGGGCATTGTGAAAGTCGAGCTCGCCTCCGACCGGCGTTGTGCGAAAGACGATGCCTTCGGCATCGAACATCTCGGAGAGCTCGCCATAGCGGCTCTCGGTCAACGCGATGTCGATCGTTTCGAAGTGTGATTCACCGTCGTCGCCGGTGTAAACACGCGTGATTTGCATGGCAACTACTCCATTCAGTCCATCAGTCGTCGAAGGAACGAGCCCAGTGGTGGACGTCGAAATCGTCGGGCAGGAACACCATCAGACTCAATCGCGGACCTTCGAGATCGGTGGTCAGGTGGCCGGGGCCATCGACGTCCTCGGCGTAGCAGATCTCGCCGGGGCCGAATCTGCGGACCTCGCCGTTCGACACCTGGGTCTGAACTGCGCCCTGAATGACGACGATCATGGTTTTCTGCGTCGCGTTGTGCCAGTCGTACACGAGATCGGGCGGTGAGATCCTGAACGACATGTGATCCGGACGCAGATTGCGGGAGAACGCGCCGATATCGAGCTCCCGCAGGTTGATCTCAATGTCCTCGAACTGCGATGTCCCGTCATCGCCCTGATACATCCGGGTGAGCTTCATCTCGCACCTCCTGCGCAGATGTTATCGGGAGTAGTGCAGGCGCCAGTAATCGCCCAGTTCGGCCAGGGACTGCACGATCAGGTCGGGACGCACGTCGTCCGGAATCGGCTCGTGTGCTCGGCGCACCCAGACCGTGGTTGCGCCGAGCTCGGCCGCGGGACGGATGTCGTGCGTGATCGAGCCGGCGATGTGGAGTTGCTGGCCTGGTTCGATCCCGCGTTTCCGGTAGAGCTCGCGCCAGTGGTCGGGATCAGGCTTGTAGCTGCGCACGTCCTCGGCGGTGATCAACTGGTCGAACGATGCGCCCAGTTTCCGCACACTGACCGCCAGGCTGGCGCGCGTGACATTGGACAGGATCACCAGTGGTGTGCCGACCGTCGCCAGACGCTTCAGGAACCCGCCGGCATCCTGAAACGCGGGCCAGTTGACGATTGAGTCGGCAAATGACGTCGCGGCGTCGCCGGCCAGATCAACGCCGAACTCTGTGGCTGTTCGCTGGATTGAAATGGCGAGCACCTGGTCGTATGGGCGGTACCGTTCATGCTCGACGTCCAACTCGACCTCGAGCCGCCGCTCAATCAGGGCTGGTTTGTCGACATCGGCGAATTCGGGAATCGCATCGATCGCAGCACGCGCTCCAGATTGCCAGTCGATCAGGGTGCCGTAGCAGTCGAATGAAATCACGGCCGCATCGCGTGGACGGATCATGGAAACTCCCCGGCGTCGCTTGGTTCAGCGCCAAAGTGGACGATATCGCCGCCGAACCTCTCGTTCAGCCTGTTGACCGCCTCATCGACCGCTCTCTGACGCTCCCGGCGCGCAGCCGATTGCGGCGGCTCGACGCCTGGCTGACCGGACTGGTCGAACAGAGACAGCTGAGCAGCCAGTCCCCGTTGTTCCAGACCGGAGACCCCAACGCCAACGAGGCGAAACTTGCGGGCCGGTGACAGCTGTTCTCCGAGCAGCGCCTGCGCGGTTCGCTCGATGATCGCCTCGTCGCTGGTCGGACTGGAGAGCGTACGTTGCCTGGTGAAGGTGGTGAAGTCGGAGAGCCGGAGCTTGATCTGCACGGTCCGGGCGCGCATGTCATGCTCCTTGAGCCGGTTAGCCACGTTGTTCGCCTGATCGCTCACGATTGCTGACAGCTTCATTTCGCTTCCGACGTCTTCCGCGAACGTCGTTTCTGAGGAGATCGATTTCGTTTCCCGCTCTACCGAGACGCTGCGGTCGTCCTGACCGCGAGCCAGTTGCCAGAACCACTCGCCGCGGCTGCCAAAGCGGTCGACCAGCCAGGGCAATGGACGCTCGGCCAGGTCGCCGATCGTATCGAGACCGGCGCCGCGCAGACGTTCCGCCGTCTTCGGACCGACGCCCCAGAGGTCGGAGATTGGCAGCGGAGCGAGAAATGCCGCCTCCTGCCCGGGCGGCACAACCGTGAGGCCGTCCGGTTTGTCCTGATCAGAGGCGATCTTGGCAACGGACTTGCTGGTCGCGACGCCGCAGGACACGGTGAGCTGGGTCTCGCGCCGCACCCGGTCGCGGATCCACTGACCGATCTCCGCCGGAGTCGCCCCCTGGTTGACTCGATGGCTCACGTCGATGAACGCCTCATCCAGCGACAATGGCTCGACCAGTGGCGATACATCGCGGAAGATCGACATAATCTGCGAAGAGGTCTCGCGATATCGAGAGAACCGCGGTCGTACGATTTCCGCATGCGGGCACAGCCGCACTGCGGTGCGCATCGGCATCGCCGAGCGACAACCGAACGTTCGCGCCTCGTACGACGCCGCGGCGACAACGCTGCGACTCCGGGGAGAACCACCGACGAGGACCGGTTTGCCTCGCAACTCCGGCTGATCGCGCTGTTCGACGGAGGCGTAGAACGCATCCATGTCGGCGTGGATGATGTGCCGCCGGACAGTTGGGTTGGTCACGCCTTTACGCTATCAATTCGCTGGAGATTGACCGATGGGCGTGTTTGATCGGCTGCGATCGCGGGTGGCTTCACGCTCGCGTGAGGGGACCTCGGAGGAGGCGCTGGCGAAGGCGGAGTTAGAGCTCCGCGCTGGTGCATCTGTTGCCGAGATCACACGGGACCTCGAAGCAATCGAGATTCAACACCACGTCGGACGCGCCTGGCGATCATTGCTCCTTGGCCAGCTCGACTCGGCGCTCCAGGCGTCATACGCAGCGGCCGAGGAACGGCCCTACGACGTCGACTCGCGCATTGTTCACGGTATGGTTTGCCTGGCTCGCAACGAGCTTGATCGCGCGGAGCACGAGTTTGAAGTAGTGATCGAAGAGTTCGGCGCAGAGGCCGACGCGGCAGATGGCCGCCGGGCCACCATTCTGGCCCGCGGCCACGCGCCCCTGGACGAACTGTCGGCATCGGAGGAGGAGTGGGAATCGGCCGCCGTCCTGCTGACGACCGTCTGGCGCGTCTCCGACGTCGCCGAAGAGCGACTGGCGGCGCTCGAACACGGGCATCCTGATGGCCGCTCAGTCATCATGCAGGCATTGGCCAACGGACGGGCTGCTGACCAGGAGGCTGAAGATGGGGCTGTTTGAAGGATTGCGGCGCAGGCTGTCCGCGCTCAACGAGGTGCGGGAGGCCTCTCAGGCCGAGGCGGCCACCATGGCCGACGTCAACACCGTCAGACGGGCGTTGCTGGCGGAGTCCCAGCGCCTGGGCCGCCGAGAACGTATCTCGGTGACGATTCTGATGGAGTTCACGGACGAAGACCTGCGGTCCGTGGACCTGTTTCAGATCATCGGCCACCTGGACGCCGAGGGCGAAATCACCAATGTCGAGCAGGACTCGTTTGGCAACCTGAAGTTCGACCTGGCTACTCTGACGGGTCGTCCTGTTCCCGACTGATGATCGCACTATGCAGGTTATGGAGCGCCACGCGTCTCCGAAGCGACATAATCCCGGCAACACCGCGCTTACGGCGCGCGTTCCAGCACGAGTTGGAACTCCATGACGCCGACATCGTCAATCGACAGCACCCGGAATCCGGTCGGCGGTTCGATGTCGTAGTCGGCCAGCGCGATCTCCGTCGATCCGACGACGACCACCAGGCCGTCGACGTACTGTCCCTCGAGCGCGATGCTCACCGGATTGGTGACGCCGTGCAGATCGAGCGTGCCCTGCACGGTTCTGCTCAGGGTTTCCGCTCCCGTCGGCAGCGCGTCGATCGGGATCGGTTCCGTGAGGACGAAGGTGGCGAACGGATACGTGTCGGTCTCGATGCCGCGTGTCCGTAGCGCGCTGTCACGGAATGACTGATCGCTCTCAAGCGTCCGCAGGTCGGCCTCGATCACTACTGAGCTGATGACGGCGCCGTCGAACTCGAGCGTCACGACGACATCGCCGGTACGGCCAACGGCCGTCGCCGTGCCGATGTTGGCCAACTCCTCACCAATTCGGTAGCCGACGAATGACGTGCCCTGTCCGGACAGGACCCAGGTCCCGGCGAGATCCGACAGACTGGGAGTCTCCTGAGCCGTGACGTCCGCTTCAGCCTGTTGCTCGGCTGGTTGAACTTGCTCTTCCTGCTGTCCCGCCTGTTGCTGCTCGGAGTCCTGATCCGCCTGCTGTTCCCTAGAGGGTTGATCCTGCGCGTCGCCGTAATCGTATGAATCTGCCGGTTGTTGCCCCTGGTCATCAGACTGCTGGTCTTGCTGTCCGGCGGAGTACGAGGCTGAATCCTGCTCACCCTGCTGGTCCGGGGGCGACTGAGATTGTCCGACCGACGCTTGCTCTTGACCCTGCCGCTGTTCCGATTGCGCCGCCTCAGCTGCATCTTCTTGCTCTTCCTGCCTGACCGACTCCACCGCGGATTCGAGCGTCGCCGGCGGCGGGGCGCTGTCGAACAGGCCGACCTGCCAGAGGATGATCAACAGAATCCCAACGAACACTGCGGCCAGAATCAGGCCGAGCGCAATGAGTCGTCTCGGACTGAGACTGGAGACCTGTCTGAGCACAGTTGTCCCTCCGTCTGGGTGCGGGATCAGTCTGTCGACAGCAGCGCGTCGACAAACGCTTCGGCGTCAAAGGGTGCGATGTCTTCCAGTCGCTCGCCGGTGCCGGCGAATCGGACGGGGATGCCCAGTTCCTCGGCGATCGCGAACACGATGCCGCCCTTGCTGGTTCCGTCGAGCTTGGCCAGGCAGACGGCCGTGACGCCAGTCGCCTGCGAAAACTGCCTGGCCTGACTAAGCGCGTTCTGTCCACTGGTGGCGTCGATCACCAGCAGCACTTCGTGGGGAGCGCCGGGATGCTTCGACGCTACGACCCGGCGAACCTTGCCCAGCTCCGCCATCAGATTCTTCTGGGTCTGCAACCGGCCGGCTGTGTCAATCAACACCACGTCCGCGCTCCGAGAGATGGCCGCTTCCACGGCGTCATACGCGACAGCGCCCGGATCGGATCCCGGCTGGTGGGCGATGACCGGGGCGTCAATGCGCTCGCCCCACGTCTGGAGCTGCTCAATGGCTGCGGCGCGGAACGTATCGCCGGCGGCCAGGATCACCGACTTGCCCTCGTCCTGATACGCATGGGCGAGCTTGGCGATCGACGTCGTCTTACCCGCCCCGTTGACCCCGACGACCAGTACGACATGGGGCGTGGGATGTGCTGATTCGCCGTTATGTCCGCTCCACAGCGAGCCGGTGGTTTGCGGTTGTTCGAGCCCGGCAACCATTCGATCGCGAAGCAACCCGCGAATTGCCGCGGCGTTCTCGTTGCCGGACTCCTCGCGCAATTCTTCGACCCAGCGTGTGGAAGTGACGCCGCCGACATCACCGAGAATCAGCGTCTCCTCCAGCTCTTCCCAGAAGTCCTCATCGACACGCGACCGACTGAACACCCGTCTTAGCGCCCCGAGTTGGCCGCGTCTCGTGTTGGCGACGCTGCGTTGATACTGCTCGCGAACTTCCGAGTCCGATTGCTCGTCTTCGCCCTTGCGGAACCGCCGAAAGAGCTTGACCATCAGTCGACCGGCCGCTCGTTCAGCAATCGCTCGGTCAGCCAGAGCGAGAGGTCATGCATGCTCTGGCGCCCGATCTCGTGCTGCATGGGGTACTCGCGGTAGTCGAGATTCATCCGCATCGCCTGCAGCTGATCGCGGGAGTTGCGGCCCCGGTCGACTCCGACCAGTGGGTCGTTGGTCCCGTGCTGGACCAACAGTGGCAGGTCGGCCGCGTCCGGATGAACGTCGTCCGCGGCCTCGTCGGACAACCAGGTGGAGAGCATCGCCGCGCCCTGCCAGCGGTGCGGCTCGCTCAACGCGAGTCGGTACGCGAGGAATCCGCCTTGCGAGAAACCCATGAGCGCCAGCCGATCGGCGTCAACGTCATAGCGCTGGCAGGCCTCGTCAACGAATGTCGACAACGCGGCGGCGACCCGCTCCAGTTCGCCATCCAGCGGACGATCGTTCGCGCCACGCTTCATCCAGGTGTACATGGGGGCGTACGAGTATGGAGCCCCCTCCAGCGGAAACTCCGCCTGCGGACAGATCACCTGCAGCCGGCCACCAGCCAGCATCGGAGCGAGTGGCGCCAGATCCTGGCAGTGCGCTCCGTGTCCATGCAAGGCGATCAGTGTTGGATGAGGTCCGGATCCCGCCGGTGTCCAGACAGCATGAATGAAGTCCATGGCCCTCAGGTTAGGGCAGGTCACGGTCCCCTTGGCAGAGGACCATCAACGCCGAGTCAAGCGGTGGTGTGAGGAATCTGATCGAGCCGAACCGAGAGCAGACGGCTGACGCCGGCGGCGCCCATCGTCACGCCGTAGATGCTGTCGGCTTGTTCGATCGTGCGCCGATTGTGCGTGATGATCACGAACTGCGTCTTGTGCGACCGCTCCTTGAGCGCCGCGACGAATCGTTCGACATTGGCTTCGTCCAGTGCGGCGTCGACCTCGTCGAGAACGCAAAATGGCGCCGGACGGACTTCCAGTAACGCAAACAGCAGCGCGATCGCAGTCAGCGCGCGCTCACCGCCTGAGAGCAGCCCCAGCGCTGAGACCCGCTTGCCCGGCGGCTGAGCACGAATGTCGACTCCTTGACTCCGTTCATCGCCTTCGGTGTCGGACAGTCCACCGTCTGACGGGGCATCCTCAATCAGGACGAGCTCTGCATGGCCGCCCCGGAACATCAGCTGAAAGTAATGCCGGAAGGCCCGATCGACCTGTTGACATGCCTCGCGGAACTTGCGCTCGATCAGCTGCTCCAGATCTCGCTCCGCTCGTCGCAAGGCGGATTCCGTGGTTTCCAGGTCGGAGATCTGGGTCTCCATCTGCTGCCAGCGCTCTCGCTCAGCGACATACTCCTGCGCCGCACCGGGATCGACCGGCCCCAACCGTTGCAGCTTGCCGCGGATCTCGTCGACCGCTTGCTTGAGTGCGCTGGCCGGCGGATCGGCGACGGCCACCGCGGTCGCGGCACCGCTCCGCGATTCAAGCGACGAACCATTGCGCGTGTGCGCGTGTGCGCCATTGCCGCCATTGAAGTCCATGAGCGGTTGCGATGCCGCTCCGAGGTGGTGAATCGAGATTCCTTCTCCCGCGGCTTCCGCGGCGAGGCGAGCACGGGCCGACTTGGACTCGCGCAATGCGGCGGCGGCCTCGACATCTCCGCGCTCGGCGATCAGCCGCGCCTGTTGCGCCCCTTCCAGATCTCGGGCGGCTCGGTCCCGGCGTGCTTCCAGTTCGCGCAGTCGCTCGGTCGCCGTCTGATGGGTTGCGGTGTCGTCAGCCGTCCGCTGAGCGACTTCGAGCTCTGGCTCGCGGGCGCGGATTGCCGTCTCCACCGTTTCCAGCTCGCGGGTCAGCGAATACAACCGCGCCCGATCTTCACGAGCTCGCTCTTGTGCCGTGGACTGGGCGCGTGCCTCGGCCAGTTCCGCGGCGCATCGGTCTCGATCCTGCTCGAGGGCGGCTATGTCCACCGAGTCCATGTTCGGCGAACTCCTGAGCAACCGTACAGATGCATCCTCATCCGTCCGTGCCTGCTGCAACCTGGTTCGAAGGGTCGCAATCTGCTTCTCGTCCGAGCGGCGCTGCGCGGCTGCCGTGGCTTGACGGTGCCGAATCGCGTCGTATGCGATACGACACTGTTCTACGGCGTCGCGTTGCGATTGGAAGCGTGCCTCAGCCAGCAATCGAGCTTCGTCCAGAGGCTCGATCTGTGGAGACCGATCGGCTGCCTGCTTCAGCTCTTGCAACAGCGACAGTTGCTCAATTCGCTCGGACTTAAGTTGGGAGAGATGCTCCCGCAGCCTGATGACGCCGGGACGTGATGCCCCGCCCTGCACCAATCCGCCTGGTCGCAGCACGACTCCCGTCCTGGTCACTGCCGTCTTGCCGCGTTCAACCGCTCGCTTGGCCGATCTGATGTCGTCGACAAACTCGACATGCTTGAGGGCTGCCTGGACTAGCTCATCAGCCTGGGACCGGATCAACGCAGCTCCCCTGCCGGTATCTGCGGCGATGGTTCTCTCGACCGCGGCAATTGCCTGGTCGAGGTCCTCATACATCTCTGCCTCGATCAACTCGCCAAACAACGCCTCGGCCATCGCCGGGTCGGGCACGTGGGAACTGATGACTGCCTGCAGCGTCTCAGCATGCTGCTCATTGCGTTGGGCCGCCGCGATCTGACCTTCGATCTCGGCGAGGCGGCGTTCAATCCTGCTGAGCCGTTCCGACCGCACCGCGCTGGCTTCCCGCGCTTCTGCGAGTTGGCGCTCGGTAATGCGGAGTTCGGATTCGGTGACCTGCAACTCTGTCTCGGCACGCTCCAACGCTTCGCTCGCTGTTCGTTCATCGGAGCTCGCGGTGGCAACGAATACAGCATTGGCCTGCCATCGCCGCGCAATGGCCGAAGCTTGCGACCGGACTGCATCAATCTCAGCCAGCGCGCGTTCATGTCGCGCGAGCGCGCGTGCGCGATCTCGCTCTGACGACATGCGCTCCCCACGTGCGACATCAAGCCGGCGATTGGCGTCGGCGAGTGCCTGTTGTGCAACTTCAAGATCGGCGACTGGCGAACGTTCACGACCACTATCCAGCTGAGACCTCAAGGCCTCGACTTCTCGTCCCAGCCAGGATCGCTGTTGTTGATCGAGTTCCTGCTGGTGTTCCAGACTTTGCAGCTCTGACCTGGCAGCCCTGATCTTCTCCGCCGATGATTCAACCAAGCGCCGCGCCGACGCGGTCTCTCGCTCAACGGCAGCCAACGCGTCGGTTGCCGACTCCCGAGCTCGTTCGGCATCGGCGCGAGCGTTGGCAGCGGAGGTCGACGCCTCATGCCGCTCTAGCAGTTGGCGTTCGATCTCTGCCGCAGCGGCACGAAAGTAGTCCCGCTGAGCATCACCGAGTTGACGCTGCAGGTCCGCCTGACGACTGGCTCGGCGGGCCAGGCGTTCGAGGGACTTGAGCCTCGGCGACAGCTCGTCACGCAGGAGGATGGCCCGCGCCAGGTGTTCCTGCGCACGCTGCCGGCGACGGCGCGACTCTTCCATCTGGTGCCGATGCTGGTGTACACCGCCGACCTCTTCGATCGCTTGACGACGCTCCTGCGGTCGGAGGCGCAGCATCTCGTCAACGAGCCCCTGGGTCATCAATGCGAACCCGCCGGAACCCAACCCACTGTCGCGGAACATGTCTTGAACGTCGCGCAACAGCGCGGTTCTCCCGTTGACTCTGATCTCCGACTGGCCGTCGCGGTGCACTCGGCGGACGATCTCCACTTCGGCGCTGTCCAACGGAAGCCATTGATCGGAGTTGTCGAGTCGCACACGGACCTCGGCGAATCCGCTCGGGGCGCGGTCGCGACCTCCACTGAAGACCACGTCCTCCGCGCGTTTGGTCCGCAGACTGCGGCCCGACCCGGCGCCGATTGCCCAGCGCAGTCCATCCATCACATTCGACTTGCCCGAGCCGTTCGGTCCGACGATCGCGGTGACTGGCGCATCGAACTGCAGCGCGGTTCGCGCGGCGAACGACTTATAGCCGTGCAGGTCGACGCCGCGCAAACGCATCAGGCAGTCTCCTTCGCAAGCGAGGACAGCGCATGTTGGGCAGCCGCCATCTCGGCCGCTTGCTTGCTCCGCCCTTCCCCTTGCGCCAGGCGGACGCCGTCAACCTCGACCACTGCCTGGAACGAACGGTCATGTGGAGGTCCGGCTTGCTCGATGATCGAGTAGCTCGGTTTCGCCCCGGTCCGTGCCTGCGTCAGGTGTTGTAGCTGGGACTTGGCATCTGCTTGAAGATCATCGACCGTCAGGGCGTCGACATTCTCCCTGAGTAGTCGGAGGATCACGCCTTGAGCCGCCTGCTCCCCTCCGTCGAGCCATACGGCGCCAATGACCGCTTCCAGCGCGCGGCTCAGCACACTCGGACGTTCTCTCGCGCCGTCGTTGTCGATTCCGGCTCCCAGCAACAGGCAATCGCCGATTCCGATCTCACTGCCGATTCGACCGAGAGATTCATTGCGGACCAACTGAGAACGTGCGACCGTCATCCAACCTTCCCCGGCATCGGGAAACTGCGAGAACAGACGCTGCGCTACCACGGCGCCGAGCACCGCGTCTCCGAGAAACTCGAGGCGCTCATTGGACTGCAGGTTCGGCTCATTCACTTCATTGAGATAGGAACGATGGACCATCGCCTGGCGCAGCAGAGCGACGTTGGCGAATTGGTACCGCAGCCGATCCTGGAGTCCGTCAAGCTGTTGGTTCGGTGAAGCGCACATCGCCTGATCAGTTTACTCACGTGATCAATAGGGGCGAAGAATCGCAAGGCACGCCAGTCCAGCACCTACGGTGAGTGGGAAGGACGAGGTCAAGGCAAGCCATGAGCACGCGGCATTCCATGGAAAGCGGAAATCTCCTCGATCGCCTGTTTCATGTGCTCCACCACCGATCGAAGGAGGCGGAGTCTCTGCTGCATACGTTATGTCATTTGGACGCTGTTGAGGTGTTTCGGGTATTTGTGGTGGGCGGGTTGGTCCGTGACCTCCTGCTGAACGCTGAATTCGACGCAGGATCACCGCTCGATATCGACCTGGCGGTCGATGGAGATCCCTCCTCACTCCACGCCGCGTTGGCGACGGCGGCGGGCGTCGAGGCGACGATTCACGATCGGTTCGGCACTTCTAGCGCCAGACTTCCCGATGGCACTCGGGTGGACGTGGCGCGAACCAGGAGCGAGCGGTACATCTCGCCCGGTGCGTTGCCGATTGTGTCGGCGGCGCCGATCGAGGTCGACCTGTCGCGGCGCGATTTCACGGTCAATGCCGCAGCGCTACTGCTCACCGGAGACTCGCGCGGAGCGCTTCTCGATCCTCACAATGCACTGGGCGACCTGGACCGGCGGTTGATTCGAACGTTGCATCGAGACTCGTTTCGCGACGATCCCACTCGGCTCGTCCGTGCTGCGCGGTACGCGGCACGGATTCACGGCGAGATTGAGCGGCGGACGATGTCGGATGTCCGGCGTGATCGACACTACCTCGATGTGTTAAGCCCGGAGAGGTTTGGCGATGCATGGCGACTGTTACTCACGGAACGCGAGACTCGCCTGGCGCTGACCTTTGCGCGACGCCTGATGATTCCTCAGTCGCGCGAGGCTCGCTGGGTCGTCCCGAAGTCGGCATTGAAGGTCACGAGCGGACCGGAGCAGTTCTGGGCGGCCATTGGCTTGCTCAGCCGCGATCGGTCGATCGGCGACTGGCTTCCTGAAGCCGTGGGCATGCGAAGGCAGGAACGGAACGCGCTTGCTGGTGGAGTGGGCCTCAAGCGGGAGCGGCGGCGCATTGCTGCATTACGGCAGATGTCGCTCGTTGCTCGGACGCTTGAGCGGGTTCCAGATGCTGCCCTGCAAGCGGCCGCACGCCTGTGGGCAGGACCGTCGGGATCGGCAGTCGCTCGCTATCTCGAGAGGCGTGAGGGAGTGCGCTCTCCCATCTCTGCGGCGCGGCTCACCGAACTTGGAGTACCGTACGGCCCTGCCTTGGGTGATTGGCTCGGACGGATCGAGGCTGCAATCTGGGATGGCGAACTCGAGTCCGACGACCCCGAGTCTGTTGCGCGGATGGAACAGCAGATACGCTGGTCGCGATGACCACGGAATCGACCACCGCTGATGACACCTGGCCCTGTTCCGTCTGCGGTGATCCGGCCGCGCCGGATGCGCGTTCCGACTGCTATCGCTGCGGCGAGTATTTTCACCTGCGACTGACGACGACGTCCAGCGGGCCTGATTGCGGCGATGTGTGGATTGACGACGAAGTGATGGCGCTGCAGTTCGCCTGCCGCAACTGCCTGAACGAGCAGCTGGGCGAGGCCGCGCCCGATGTTCCGCCGGAGAAGCCGCGAGCTCGCAAAGCGGCAAGTGGCGCATCTGCCCGCGATCTGGCCAGGCGGAGGCGCTGACGTGCCTCGTCAGCGTCCGCGCCGGCGTCGACGACGGGCCGGCGCTCCCGAATCCCAGAGCTCGACGAAGCTCGACGAGATGCAGTTTGAGCGAGTGGAGCAGTCGAGATGGCGCTGGCTGCCAAGCGCCGGGGTCGTCGCCGCGCTGGGACTGGGCATGTGGCTGGGTTGGACGTTCAGCAATGTCGGCGGATTCATCGAGCAGATCGCGCTCTGGGTCGGCGTGTTGATGGCCGGGTTCGGCGGCGGTCGATTGTTTCGCCGCTCGTTGCAGTCGCGGCGCGATCGGCAGCGTTAGTCGCGCGTCAGGTTGACGCCGCTGCCCTGCACCGAATCGAGGCGGATGACGACTGCTGTACCGGTGCGCTCCATGTCGCGGCCCTTCTCCAGGTCATGCTGACCTTCCCAGATCTGGTCTCGCTCCGCTGCGTCTGTCGTCACTGCGGCCTGACCGCGGAAGATGAAGAATTTTCTTGCCGGCATGTTGGTGTACATCAATGCCACGCTCGGATTCTCGCCGATCGCATTCAGGGTTGAGGATGTTTCGCCGCGCACCCAGATCGCCAGCGCATCGTCACCGAACGTCTGCGTGCTGCCGCGAAAGCTGACGACCGGCTGTGAGTCGCTGCTGACCGCCACCATGCACATCGGGAAGCCCTCGTCGAGAGCGCCGTTGACGCGATCGCGGACATCCTCGGGAATCACCAGGGCCATGCTTCACTCCTCGTGGTTGTGCGTATCAGTCGAGCTGAGCGAATCAAGCGGACGCTGCATCCAGAGCGCATCACTCGCCACTCCGGCCGGCCAGTCCTCCCGATCCAGCGGAGGCGATCTCAGCGGCGTGTAGCCCAAGCGTAGCCAGAAGTAGAGCGCGACTCCATTGTCGGGCGGCAGCGGGGTGAGGGCGAGCGTTGCGCCGGTCTCGCTCGCGGCCTGTTCGAGCAACGGCACTGACGCACCGCCGTAGCCGTATGCCCGCCAGCGGGCATCAATGGCCAGCCAGGTCCAGATCAGTACCTGAGATTCAGCCTGACCGGCCTGAGGAACGAGCTTGCCGGACAGCGCTCCCACGATCTCCTGGTCGCCGATGATCCACCAACCCTGATCTCCGTCGTCGAGCCGATCCTGCAGCCTGCATGGCGCGGCCCGACCGGCGATTGCCTGGGCGGCCTCTTCCATCCATTCCGCGTTGGCGGCCGTGTGTTCAAACCGGCGAATGGTCGCCCGGGCGCCGACCACCTGTCTGGGCCAGACAACACTCGTACTCACGGGGATGGGCCGATGGGCGGAAGGAAGCTGCGCAGATCTTCAGCGATCGCATTCAGCGGCGTGCGGACGATGGGCGCGGGCGGCAAGGCGTCAAGAAAATGCTTGCCGTAGCGGCGATTGACGACTCGCCCGTCGAGGATCACGGCGGCTCCAAGATCCGATTGCGTCCTGATCAGGCGGCCGATGCCCTGGCGGAACTGGAGGACGGCGGCGGGCAGCGAGAACTCCATGAACTCGTTGTCGTACTGTTCGCCCCGGGCCTTGAGCACCGGATCATTGGGGGGCGCGAAGGGTAATCGGGTCATGATCAGCAATGAGAGCGCATCGCCGGGAATGTCGACACCGGTCCACAGCGCCGCCACGCCAAAGGCGACGGAACGGGGATCCGCACGGAGGGCCTCGACGATGGTGGCGGCGGAGCCGTCGCGACCCTGACGCAAGAGGACGAGTCCGGCTTCCTCCAGGCCCTGCCGGAGGCGCCTGGTCACCTGATTCATGGCGCTGTAGGAGCGGAAGAGCACCATGGTCCGGCCTCCGGCGGCGATCGCCAGCGTCTTGATCGCGTTGGCCACGGATTCGTTGTGCTCGCTGTCGTCGGCGTCGAGGATGTCGGTCGGCAGATAGATCCGGCAGTGCCGCTCATAGTCGAAGGGCGAGCCGTACTGCGATTCGTCCGCGTCCTCGATCCCCAGACGCTCGCGCAGGTAGTCGAACGCTGAATTCTCCTGTGCGCTCGTCGCCAGAGTCGCTCCGGTCAGCACCGTCGCGTGGCGTTCGTTCCAGAGCGGTTGCAGATACGACGCCACGCTCAACGGCGCGGCGTGGACGCTGGCTTTCTCGGAACGACGGGTCTCTCGCGCGACCCAGGCGATCACATCGATCGAGTGCTCGGTGACGGCGCGGCCGAGTTGCCCCATGCGCTCGCGAAGGTCGTCCAGCATTGATTGGGCGTCGGCTGCGACCGACTGTCGTTTTGATTCCTGTTCCTCCGAAATGGTCGAGTCACTCGCTCGACACTGCTCCGCCACATCTTCCACCGCGGCCGCCAACAGCGACAGATCTTCCTGGGCGCGCTCCCAGACCAATTCCAACTCCGACCATGATTTGGTGTTGCGAGCGCCCCGGCTTAGCGTGACACGGTCCTCGCTGCCCCGCCGATCCTGCGCGTACTCGGTAGCAAAGGCGGCGACGTCCTCGAACAGCCTGGCCAGGGACATCTCGGCCTGTGCCGCTCGCTGCCGGATCTGCTCGGACAGCGAACCGAGACCGATTCGCCGCGCTTCATCGGCGAGCGAGTCGGCGCCGTCGGCGACTTGCATCACCGCTTCCATCATCCACGACTCGCTCATTTCCAGGGAGAGTTGATCGGTCGCCACCTCCTCCAGGGCGTGCGACTCGTCGATGATGACGACCGCTCCATCCGGCACGGTGATCGCGCCGCCAACCAGCGCCCTGACCAGCAGCGCGTGGTTGGCGATCGTGATGTGCGAACCGGCCGCCTCGCGCTGGACCCTGAGCAGGAAACAGGTGCCGTTCATCGCGTATTCGCAGCTGCGGTCCGACAGACATCCCGTGTTGCGAGCCGAGAGTTTCTCCCATTGGCGGTGCATCGGGGTCGGCAACCGAAGTTCCGCCCGATCACCTCGATCCGTCATTGACCGCCAGACGGATGAGCGTGCGAGCAGGAGCGGATCCTCCCAGTCATTGGCGCGGCGCAGTTCGCGGTCGAGCCGCTCCTGGCAGAGATAGTTGTCGCGGCCTTTGACGACCGTGGATTTCAGGGCGTCTGCCGCTTCCGCCGATACACCCGCGATGAGTTGACGGGCAAACTCGACGTCCTTGCCCTCGAGCTGCTGCTGCAGGTTGATCGTGTGGGTACTGACGATCACGGTGTTGCCGGTCTTCAGCGCCCACAGCGCGGCGGGCACGAGGTAGGCCAACGACTTGCCGGTGCCGGTGCCGGCTTCGACGATCAGCGTGCCGCCGTGCTGGAGGGTCTCTGCGACATCGCGAGCCATGTCCAGCTGTTCATCGCGTCGCTCGAACTCGTCGTCGGGCATCGAGGCGAACGCCTGCGCGGTCAGATCAGCCAGGGAACCCGAGGGGAGCTCAATCGGTTCGAGCGGCCGGTGCGGCTCTCGCCGCCGTGCTCGGACGGCTGCCGTCGTTCGGGGCGTCTCGAGCGACCACTCGCGCAGCACACGGCCCGGCGCCCAGAACAGGTTGCCCGCATCGGCGACCTCGCTCAAGGCGTCGCGAGCGGCCAGGGGTAAGTCTTCGAAGCGTTTCCTCAGGCTCAGCAAGAGCGCTCGAGCGGCCTCCGCGTCCGCGAGCGCTCGGTGACCGTCAAGCAACTCGATACCGTAGCGGTCGCAGAGGGAACCCAGTCGGTGCGACGGCGCGCCCGGATCGACAATCTGCGCGAGCGGGAGCGTGTCGATCGAGGGTTCTGGCACGTCGATGCCCGCTGCTTCGAGGAAGCGCTGATCAAACGGGACGTTGTGACCGATCAGGGTCGCGCCATCCAAGAGGTTTCGTGCCTGCTCCTCGATCTCGGCCCAAGGCGGGGCGTCGGCCAACATCGCGGGCGTGATGCCGGTCATTCGTTGCACGCGCAGCGGCGGCATCTCCAACGGGCGGACCAGGGAACTCCATCGCTCGAGGACGTGGTCCGGCGTGCACCGGACGATGCCAACCTCGATGATCTCATCAAATCCGGCCTTGAGGCCGGTCATTTCGAGGTCGATGGCGGCGTAGATCGGGTCAGTCACGCCTCATCCCAGGACTCTGCGAGCGTGAACCATTACTGCAGTTTGGCTCACCGCGTGCGCCTTTCAGGTTTCAGCGCAATTTTTTTCTGCGATCGGCCAGATCGTTGATCTCCAGTGTTTTGCGGGGGATCGCGCCGGCTGACTTTCAGGTTTTTTCAGGTTTTTTCGGGTTTCTTCAGCCGACTTCGGCCCAGCTCGCGACTGGAGGCGTACGGTCTTGTTCGATTCTGTACGATTCTGTGCGGTTCTGTGTGGTTCTTGTACGGCTTCGGATGATTCTGAGCGGCGGTGTTCGGCGGTTGTTCGGCGATTGAGTACGTTGGTTGTATCCGGCATGAAACGGGCTTTCGAGATAGCGGAGGTCGCTGCGGCCATCCTACACGAACATTGGTTCGCCAGCACTGTCTCAATCGTGGTCGGCGTTACTCATACCGGAGAGGAGGCGGGTGAATCGCCCTACGACACGTCCTCGCCTTCGCATGGTCCGAAGGCTCGGAACTCTCCGATGTTGAGACCCTCGTAGCACACGGTGGCGCCGTCGTGCAGGAGCTGGACCGTCTGCTCGCGACAGGTCAGGGGTTCCGGGAAGACCGTGGTGTAGCTGCCGATGCCTGATGTCGAGTGGGCGTCGGAGCCGCCGGTAACCGGTTTGCCCATGATCCGGGCGACCTCGAGGGCGAACAAGTTCTCGCGCCGCGTGTTACCGCCGTTGCCGACCTCGATACCGTGCACCACCTTGAAGACGTGCATGCGCTCTGCGGCTTCATCAGGGGTCATCGAGAACGGTTCCTCGCCTCGGCGGCGGAAGGTGACGGGATCGAAGAAGTGGCGGAACGGGTGGGCGACCGACATGAACGCGCCGATCTCGTCGCAGACTTCGCGGAGTCGTTCGGCCGAGCGGATTCCGGAGTAGTACTGGTCGATGCCGAACACAACGATGTGTCCGAGGTCGGTCGAGACTTCCATGCCTTGATTGAGGTAAATGCCAGCCTCGCTCATGGCTTCGCTGTAGTTGTTCCAGTCGTAGCGTTCCCAGACTCGGTCGTGTTCGGTCAGGTTGACTCCGGTGAGGCCGATTCGGTTGGCCTCTTCCAGCAGTTCGTCGGGTTGCAGCGCGGAATCGGCGGCGCCGCGAACGGTGTGAATGTGTGCGTCCAGAATCGTGCCGGGCATCGACTGAGGATCCACGGGGTCTCCAGCTCCAGGGGCGAAGGGATTGTTCGACTGAGTATACGCACCGGTCGGGCGAACTCTGTGCCATCCAGTTGCCCTCAGGCGGCGGCCAGATGGGGCAGCATCCAGCCGTAGCAGCCGGCGGCGATCAGGGCGAATACGGTCATCCTGCGCCAGAGCCACGGTTGCCAGGCGATCGCACCGACTGCCAAGACTGACAAGACCAGAATGATCCCGAGCGTGAACTGCCAAGTGGGACTGCCGAGGCCTGACGAGCCGCCGTCGGCGACGTTGAGCAAGACGACGCCGAGGAGCAGGCCGAGGACCGCGCACCCTGCCTGAGCGACCAGCGCGGCGCCAAGGCTGACCATGACCCAGTTGGAGGGGTCCGGAAACTGTCGGCGCAGCCAGTTGGTGGTCGGCACCGAGACCAGCAGTGGGCCGAAGATACCCAGTCCCAGCACGCCAACCGCCGCACCCGCGACGAATCCCGAGAACAGGGCGGCGACCGTGTCCATGCTCAATCTCGCTGGACCGTTGTGGCCCGGGCCTGGTCGAGCGGCCTCGCCACATGGGTAAACGAGGCAGAGGAGCGAAGCTGTTCAGTCGCCTGCTGCGCCGTGTCCGGATCCAGGATGGCAAACAGCGTCGGTCCGGCGCCGGCGAGCAATGGCGTTACCGGTTCGGCGCCAATCTGCAGGGCCGCTCTTGCGATGGCGGCGCCCATGGTTCGCCAGGCTGGGGTCAAGCCTTGCATGACCTCTCGCGCAGGGCGATCGAATGAGTTGACGCAATCGTCCTGGGTAGGAATTTTGCCACTGGACATCGACTCGACCAGCGCGTCGGTCGCGGCTCCGCTGCGGAAGTCTGATGATCGGAGCGAACGGTACATCGTGGCCGTTTTGTTGGCTGGAACGGGAATCTCCGGGCGATGCAGCAGGACTGCCCAGTCCGGCGAGGCCGATTGCAGCGGGGCAATGCGTTCACCTCGGCCGGCCATCCGGACTACTCCGCCGTGCAGGCAGGCAGGGACATCGGAGCCGACTTCAGACCCAATCTCGGAGAGCTCGTTGTCGGAGAGGTCCAGGCTCCACGCCTGACGGGCCAGCCGCAGGAATGCGGCTGCGTCGGCCGAGCCTCCGCCCAGACCCCCGGTAAGCGGAATCCGCTTGACGACCTCGATCGCCGCCCCGCCCGGCAGAGCACAGCGACGCTCAAGCGCGGACCAGGCGCGGTCGATGATGTCGTTGGACGTTTCAATTGAGACACGCCGCCCGGCTTCGTCGCTGTAGCGAATGGAGCGATCGGTGCTGGTTCTGGTCAGGCGAACATCATCGACGAGGTCGAGTGACACCGCCACCGAGTTCAGGTCGTGATATCCGTCTTCGCGCTTGCCGATCACCTCGAGCGTGAGGTTGAGTTTGGCCGCGGCTTGCGTCCTCCAGGTCGTCATTGGCGCGAGTCTGAGCGGCTGGTCATTGCTTCTTCCCGCCACCAGGCCAGTCGCGCCCATTCCTCGAGCGTCAAGGTTCCGGGGCGGCGGGAGGGATCGATGTCGCAGGCTTCGAGCCATTCATGTGCTCCGTTGGGAGGCAACCAGACGCCCTGTGCGAGGGCGTTATGTAGTTGTTTTCTGGGACTGCGGAAACCACCGCGCACGACTTCGAAGAAGCGCTCGACGCTCGGAACCTCGACGGCCGGCCGGTCTCGAAGCCGCAACATGACCACGGCCGAACGGACTTGCGGCGGCGGATCGAAGGCCTCGCGTTCGACGCTGAAGAGCAGTTCCGCTTCGGCGTAGAACTGGACCGAGACGCCCATCAACGAGAGCTTGCCGGGGCGAGCTGTTACGCGTTGAGCGACCTCGTGCTGGATCATTGCGAGCATCCAGGCGGGTCGCTCGGTCTCCTCTTCGAGAAACTTGCGAAAGATTGGGGCGGTGATCGCATAGGGCAGGTTGCCGACCAGTCCATACGGCGACTGCGCCGCGACCAACGACAGGGCCTCACGTGGATCGACGTCGAGGACGTCGTGCTCGATGACGACGGCGTTTCGATCCAAGCCTTCCATGGCCAGGCGACGCCGGGCGCGGAACGCCATCGCTTCGTCAATCTCGATCGAGACCAGAGGTCGATTGAGTTCGGCCAGGCGCGTTGTCAAGATTCCGTCGCCGGCGCCAACCTCGAGGATGGGAGCTGGATCCTGTGGGACTGCTTCGACGATTCGATCGAGGACTCGCTGGTCGCGCAGGAGGTGTTGGCCCAGGCGCGCCCGCCGGCGTCGGCCGCTCATGGTGCTACCCGGATGTGGCGGGGCTGGGCTGGCATTGAAGATGTGGTCGTGCACCCAAGATCGAACGCCCCCATGAGCTTGCCTTCGCTAGCCGGCTCTGCCCAGGCACTCCCGCGTCACCCGACCGAACAACCGCTTACCGCTGCTTCCTCTCGGACCTGACGGGGTTCACGGCGGGCCGCCGCGCGGGACCCAGGCTTCATCACTGCTTGGCGTCGGTAGGTCTCATGTCGCCGCCCTCAACTCAGGAGTTCAACCCCGCTAGAGCGGATTGCGGGTACAGGGCACCGCTAGCTCCCCATCTAGCACGACCGTCCATAACTCTACCACCAGGCGGATCCAGCACGTGGCGGAGTAAACTCATTGCATTGGTCTGCCGTGCGACGGCCAGAACGAACAGGAGCAGCCCGTGCGAATCCTCTCGATCGGCTGCCCGGTGCCCAGTCCGAACGTGGACAACCACTCGATCGCCAACGCGCCGTCGATCTTCGACTACGACGCCTGCATTGTCGACCCGCAGGCGGTCTCGGAGCAGATTGAGGGGATTGCGTCGACCACGCTCGACGTCAAGGCAGCGGACGGACGCGCCATCCGTCAGGGAGAGTCGGGCGCGTTTCACTTCGGACTGGCTGAGTTGCTGCAGCAACGGCAGCATGAGTTCCGTCTGTTGCTCGATCGCGGCGGGGTGCTTGTCGTGTTTGTCTATCCGAATGTCAGGCACCCCGGTGTGGCCTCGTTTCCCGGCTTGAACCGCTACTCGTTGATCCCCGGGCCGGACAGCGACCCGTTCAGCTGGCCGACGCTTCGCCCGGCAGACGGCAAGGATATCCAGGCCACGAACCATCAACATGCAACCCGGGGCTACTTCGATGAACTGGCGGGACGGCTTCGCTATCGCGCGATGTTCGACTTCGGCGCATCGAATGACGGCACGGTTGTGGCTCGCTCAGTTGGAGGCGCGGCAGTTGCGGCGGAGTTTCGCGTCGGCGCCGGTCGGCTCATCGCATTGCCGCCGCCCGACAACATGTCGGCGACGCAGCGCAAGGCATTCACCGCCGTCCTGCTCGAGTTGATCGAACGCAGCGCGCAGGAGCCCACGCAACAGGATGCGCCAGTCTGGGTTCGACGCTACGACACGCCCGAGGCGACTGCCGCGCGCGACGAACTGAGCGCCGCGTCGGATGAACTCACGCAGGTGCAACGACGAGTGACCGAGGCGGAGTCGATGGTCGCCGACACGACACGCTTTCAACAGATGCTCTGGCAGAGCCAGAATCACGCATTTCGTGAAGTGATCGAGGATTCATTCCGGGTGTTGGGCTACGCGGTCTCCGCGACAGATGACGGTATCGAGCTTCGGGACGGCTCCGAAGTGTCGATCGTCGAAGTCGCGTCGGCCAATGATGCCGTCAGCAATCGGCTCTATCTGACCCTGCAGAACCGGATCGAGGAGTTCTACTTGCGGCGCAGGAGCCGGCCCAAGGGCATCATCGTGGCCAACGGCTTTCGCGAGAGAGATCCGCGGCTTCGCCGAGAGCCGTTCCCGAAGACGCTGGTCGACGCCTGCGAAACGTTCGGCTTTGCCCTGATTCCGGTGGAAGCGCTGTACGAGCTTGTGACCTTCGCCAGTGAAACGGCTGACGAACCTGAGGTGCTCGAGGAAGTTCGACGTTCCATCGCCGAGGCGTCGGGTGTCCTTGAGATCGCGCTTGAGGAAGAGATCGACGTTGACGATGTCGAAGACGGCGAGGTCGAAGCAGCGGTCGCGTCGGCCGACAACGGGGCGGTGGCGGCTCCGGCCGAGGCCGGTTGAGGTTCGCTAGTCCTTGCCGAGTTGCAGGACGGCGAGAAACGCTTCTTGTGGGATCTCGACGTTTCCGACACGCTTGAGCCGCCTCTTGCCTTCGGCCTGACGAGCGAGGAGTTTGCGTTTTCGCGTGATGTCGCCTCCGTAGCACTTGGCGGTCACGTTCTTGCGCATCGCACGAACCGTCTCCCTGGCAATGATTCGCCCGCCCACCGCCGCCTGAATCGGCACGTCGAACAGCTGGCGAGGTATCAGGCGGCGCAGGCGGTCGGCCAGTTCACGGCCCTGCGACGCCGCAGCGTCGGAGTGCACGATTGCCGAGAGTGCGTCGACCGGCTCGCCGTTGATCAGCAGGTCAAGCTTGACCAACTTGGCCGGTCGGTAGCCGACCAATGAATAATCGAGGCTGGCGTAGCCTCGGGTGCGAGATTTCAGTTCGTCGTAGAAGTCGGTGAGGATCTCGGAGAGCGGCAGCTCGTACTCCAGCAGGACTCGGATTTCGCTGGTCGTCTGAGCTGATCCGTTCGCTCCGTTCGCTCCGTTGCCCTGGCCGCTGCGTTGCAGGTACTCCATGTGATCGAAGACTCCGCGCCGGCTGGTCACGGTCTCCATCACCGGGCCGACGTACTCGTGCGGCGCGATCACCGAGATTCGCACCCACGGTTCGCGGATCTCGGAGACGTGATTCGGAGCCGGCAGGTCGGACGGGTTCTCGATGAGCTTGACTTGCCCGTCGACACCCTCGACTTCGTACTCGACCGATGGCGCGGTGAAGACCAGTTCCAGTCCGTACTCTCGTTCGAGCCGTTCCTGGACGATCTCCATGTGCAACAGGCCGAGGAATCCCATCCGATAGCCGAATCCGAGCGCGGCTGAGGATTCGGGCTGATACTGAATCGCGCTGTCCGAGAGTCGCAGCTTGTCCAGCGCGTCGCTGAGTTCCTGGTAGTCGGCCGAATTGGCCGGATAGAGACCGGCGAAGACCATTGCCTTCGGTTCCCGATATCCGGGCAGGGGGTCCGGTTGGCTTCGGCCGCCGATCGTCATGGTGTCGCCGACGCGAACGTCCGCGACATCCTTCAGTCCGGTGGCGACGTAGCCCACGTCTCCTGCGGACAGCGAGTCGAGACGACGGAGTTCAGGAGAGAAACTGCCAACCTCCATCGCTTCGAAGCGCCGGTTGGTTGCAGCGAGACGGAGCGGACTCTGTCCCTTGACGTCTCCGTCCACGACGCGAACGTGCGCGATCACGCCTTTGTAGGAGTCGTATTCGGAGTCGAAGATCAGGGCCCGCAAGGGATCGAGGGGAGCGCCTTCCGGCGGGGGAATCCGATCGACGATCGCGTCGAGCAACTCGTCGATGCCCTGACCAGTCTTCGCGGAGACGTAGAGGATTTCGTCGGTCGAGAAACCGATCACATCAACGAGCTCGGCGCCGATCGCCTCGGGCTGGGCGATATCGAGGTCAATCTTGTTGACGACCGGAATCAGCGTCATGTCCTGTTCCATTGCCAGGTAGACGTTGGCCAGGGTCTGAGCCTGGATGCCTTCGACTGCGTCGACGACGAGCAGCGCGCCCTCGGCCGCGGCGAGGCTGCGGGAAACTTCGTAGGAGAAATCGACGTGGCCCGGCGTATCGATCAGATGCAGGCGATACTCGTCGCCCGACGGCCGGCGATAATCCATCCGGACCGCGCGCGCCTTGATCGTGATGCCCTTCTCCCGCTCGAGATCCATGGAATCGAGCAACTGATCTGACATATCGCGGCGATCGACCGTTGCAGTCGCCTCGATGAGGCGATCCGACAGCGTCGATTTGCCGTGATCGATATGGGCGACGATGCAGAAGTTGCGAATGCGCGAGGCGTCCATGTGGTCTGATCGTAACAGTCAGTCGGCCGTCCGCTGTGTCGCGCAAACGCAGAGCGGGGCCGGTTGGCCCCGCTCTGTGGCGCTTGCCATTGGTCGCGGTTAGACGCGATGGCAGCGGACGAAGTGATCCTCGACGATCTCACGCCACTCCGGGTCTTCCTCGCGGCAGATGTCAATCGCGATGGGACAACGCGTGTGGAAGTTGCAGCCTGGCGGAGGCGCGATCGGGTTGGGCACGTCACCGGTCAGGATCAGGCGTTCACGTCGCCGCTCCAGCGCGGGGTCGGGAATCGGTACGGCTGAAATCAGCGCCTGCGTGTAGGGATGCAGCGGGTTCTCATACAGCCGGTCGGACTGCGCCAACTCCACGATCTTACCCAGGTACATCACCGCGATGCGGTGCGAGATGTGCCGGACCACCGAGAGGTCGTGTGCGATGAACAGGTAGGTCAGACCGAAGTCCGCCTGCAGGTCCTCGAGCAGGTTGATGATCTGCGCCTGAATCGACACGTCGAGCGCCGAGACGGGCTCGTCGCAGACGATGAACGCCGGCTCCACAGCGAGCGCTCGGGCGATGCCGATGCGCTGTCGCTGTCCGCCGGAGAACTCGTGCGGGTAGCGGCTGGCGAAGTAGGGGTTCAGCCCGACCGTCTCGAGCAGCTCTCGCACACGCTCCTTGCGGCGGCCTTTCTGCAGACCGTGAATCACCATGGGCTCGGAGACGATGCTGCCGACGCTCATGCGCGGGTTCAGCGACGCATACGGGTCCTGAAAGATCATCTGCATCTGGCGTCGGTAGGCGCGCAGGTTGCGACCGGCCAGGGTGGTGAGATCGACCGGGCCGCCATTCTCGTCAGCGCCGGGAACGCTGACGGACTCGGCCCCACCGTCGTCGTCGGCGCCGATGTGCGACGTGAACTGCGGAGGCGACATGAACACCTGACCGCCGGTCGGGCGATAGAGCTGCAGAATGGCTCTGCCGGTGGTGGACTTGCCACAACCGGACTCGCCGACCAGGCCCAACGTCTCACCTTCCCGGACGGCGAAGGAGATGCCGTCGACCGCCTTGATGTCAGCGACCTTGCGCTTGAGCAACAGACCGGCAGTCACGGGGAAGTACATCTTGAGGTCCTGGACCTCAAGCAACGTGTTGTCGTGCGGCTCGGTTCGTCCACTGGCGATCAGGTCGGCGATTGCGGCGGTCGCCTGGCCCACGGACGCGGCCGCAGCCGCGCGCATGGCCTCCGGCGTCATGGTGCCGGCGGCGGCCTCTTCCTGGGACTGCGACTCTTCGACGACATCGGGTTGTTCGTTCTCAGACATTGGCCGTCTCCTCTTCCAGGATTTCCTCGGTGTGGGCGCTGGCCAGGATGGTGTCGGCCTCGAGGGCGACCGCTTCCGAGTTCCAGCAGGCGACGAGGTGACCAGGTGCGAACTCCTGCAACACCGGTCGCTCAGTCGTGCACTGATCGGTCACGAATCGGCAGCGCGGAGCGAACGAGCAGCCGTCGGGCAGGTTGGTGAGGTCCGGCGGAGTGCCTTCAATCGGGATCAGGCGGCCGGTTCTGGCGTCAAGTCGGGGTACCGACTCGAGCAGCCCCAGCGTGTAGGCATGCTTGGGGCGAGCGTAGATTTCGCCGGCCTCTCCGCTCTCGACGATGCGGCCGCCGTACATCACGTTCACCCGGTCGGCGTAGCGCGCGACCACGCCGAGGTTGTGGGTAATCACGATCACGGCCGTGCCAAGCTCGCGGCTCAATCGCGCCATGACCTCCAGCACCTGGGCCTGAATGGTCACGTCGAGCGCGGTCGTCGGCTCGTCGGCGAGCAACAGCTTCGGGTCGCATGAGAGCGCCATGGCAATCATCACGCGCTGGCGCATACCGCCCGAGAACTGGTGAGGGAAGTCGAACAGGCGCTGCTCGGCGGCCGGGATACCAACCATGTTGAGCAGTTCAATCGCCCGCTCGTTTGCCTGGGTGCGGCCCAGGCCCATATGCAGCTCGATCGCCTCGGTGAGCTGGCGGCCGATGGTCAACACGGGGTTGAGCGAGGTCATGGGCTCCTGGAAGACCATGGCGATGTCGTTGCCGCGAATCTCGCGCATGCGGGAGTCGTCGACGCTCATCAGCTCTTCGCCGTCGAACCAGACCTCGCCGTTGACGATCTTGCCGGGCGGGTTGGGAATCAGGCGCAACAACGAGAGCGCTGACACGCTCTTGCCGGAACCGGACTCGCCGACCAGGCCGAGCGTCTGACCGGGCATGAGGTCGTAGGAGACATCGTTAACGGCTCTGACGACTCCTTCCGAGGTGAAGAAACTCGTGGAGAGGTTCTGGACACTCAAGAGCGGGTCAGCCATAAGAGCACTCCTTCAGCGACGCCTGTGGTTCCAATGTTCGCAAGACGACCGACCGGTTCGCAGTCGGGCGAGCGGTGGTGGGGAAGAGGAGACTCGAACTCCTACGCCTTGCGGCACATGATCCTAAATCATGCTCGTCTGCCAGTTCCGACACTTCCCCGGTAGACGACACACCGGCCGACAAGCCGGCGTCGTCGCGCGGTACGCGCGGACCTTCAGGCAGACCGCTCATGCTGTCGAAGCTGGTGAGCCGCCAGGGACTCGAACCCCGAACCTGCTGATTAAGAGTCAGCTGCTCTGCCAATTGAGCTAGCGGCCCCCGCTCGTGTGCGACTCCCGGGGCCAATAGCTCCGGGACGTCCCACAATCTTACACCGCCTCCGCCACTTCCGCGTTTGACGCTATCGCTGCACAACGGCTGTTCTGGAGAGAGAACGCTATTCGGTTGTTCCACTTCAGCTCCGGTCGGGTTTGGCCTGCAAGCTAGCCAACAGGACGCAGAACGTCAACGAGTTGACACGATTGTAGATGCACGAGCGAGGCATTTCATTCCGCCTGCGACGGGGCGCCGTTCGTTGACCAAGTTCGGCCGCGAGGAATACGATGAATCGACACCTGTTCGGCTCCGGGCCTGGTCCGCCAGCCAATCAGGCGAGTGGCGGGGGCGGTTAGCTCAGTTGGCTAGAGCGCTGCGTTGACATCGCAGAGGTCACTGGTTCAAGTCCAGTATCGCCCACCACTTCGAAGATTCGATCAGCCCGGCAAGATCCGCCAGTGATCCCTGCGGGCCGAGCCCAGATGGCAGGCGGATGGCTGAAGAACCGTTCGACGCCGGGGTTGCGCCGGATGACAGCGACGCCGCCGGCGTTGCCGCTCAGGACGAGGTTGACGAAGCGGAGTGGCTGCGGCGGATGCGGCATTCGGCCGCTCACGTGCTCGCCCAGGTTGTTCTGCAGATGTTCCCCGAGGGCAAGATTGCGATCGGCCCGCCGATCGATACCGGCTTCTACTACGACTTCGATCTGCCGCGGCCGCTGACTCCTGAAGATCTGTCTGAGATTCAGAAGCGGATGCGCAAGGAGATGCGCCGCAATCACCGCTTCATCTGGGAAGAGGTCCCGGTCGACGAAGCACGCGAGCGATTCCGTGACCAGCCATTCAAACAGGAGCTGATTGATCAGTTTTCGGACGGTTCATCCGAGCTTGGAATCTGCACCCATGCCGAGTTCACCGATCTCTGCCGCGGCGGACATGTCGAATCGACCCGGCAGATCGGCCCGTTCCGCCTGACCAATGTCGCCGGGGCCTACTGGCGCGGCGACGAGAATCGGCCGCAGTTGCAGCGGGTGTACGGCGCGCTGTTCGCCACTCGGGAAGAGTTGGACGACCACTTTGCCCGGATTGAAGAGGCTCAGCGCCGTGACCACCGCCGACTGGGCCGGGAACTTGAACTGTTCACGTTCTCCGAGTTGGTGGGGGCCGGCGTTCCGTTGCTGCTTCCCAACGGCGCCGTCGTTCGGCAGGAGATGGAGCGGCTGATCCGCGAATTGCAGGATGCTCGCGGCTACCAGGAGGTCTGGACCGGGCACGTGGCGCGCGGGGAACTGTTCCGCCGCTCGGGACACCTGGAGAACTACTCCGATGTGATGTACCCGGCCATGCATGAGCACAACGAGGACGGCGGAGACGGCGACGCCTATTTCCTCAAGCCGATGAACTGCCCCGTGCACATGACGCTCTACAACAACACCTTGCACTCCTATCGCGAGTTGCCCCTGCGCTATGCCGAATACAGCACGCTCTATCGCTTTGAGAAGTCGGGTCAGCTGTCGGGTCTGACCAGGGTCAGGTCACTGACCCAGGACGACTGCCACATCTTCATCACGCCCGAGCAGATCTCGGACGAGGTGTCTCGCGTGCTCGAACTGGTCCAGACGCTGTTTGAGACCTACGGCATGCCCAACTTCCGCTACGAGCTCTCGCTGCCCGGAGAGGGCGGCAAGTTCGTGGAGGATCCCGACGCCTGGTCCTTCGCGGTTCGTGCTCTGCGCGATGCCCTCGATCGGGCTGGCATCGACTATGTGGAGCAGGAGGGCGAAGCAGCGTTTTACGGTCCCAAGGCCGATCTCTTCGTCTCGGATGTCATGGGCCGGGAATGGCAGCTCTCGACCATTCAACTCGACCTGATTCAGCCGGCACGTCTGGGTTGCGTGTATGTCGCCGATGACGGTGAGCGACATACCCCGGTTGTGATTCATCGCGCGATCCATGGGTCGTTCGAGCGCTTCCTCGGCATTCTGATTGAGCACTACGCGGGGGCGTTTCCCCTTTGGTTGGCCCCGATCCAGGCGCGCTGCGTTCCGATCGCCGATCGGCACCTCGATTGGGCGCACGAGGTCGCTGCTGACTTGCGATCCGCTGGCCTGCGGGTCGATGTCGACGAGGGCAACGAGCGGATGCAGGCCAAGATTCGCAACGGTCAACGTCAGAAGATCCCATACCTGTTGGTGATCGGCGACCGAGAGGTGGAAGCCGGCTCAGCCGCCGTACGGGTGCGCGGCGGCGACGATCTCGGCGCCATGCCGTTGGACGAGATTCGGCAGATGTTGACTGAACTCCGGGACGCGCGGGCGCTCGAGCCGGCCTGAGCGCCGCTGACCTGCGTGGCTGATTCGATACTCTCCAGTGGAGTCGGCGGCTATGATTCTTACGGCCGTCCACAGGACGGTCGATTCCACATTGAGACTGGTCCGGAGAGCGGTGGATGACCGAATCCGATCGCCCGTTCGACAAACTGCTGATCGCGAACCGCGGTGAGATTGCTGTTCGCGTGATCAGGGGCGCACGCGATCTGGGCATCGAGACGGTGGCCGTCTTTTCCGACGCCGATCGGACATCCCGGCACGTGCGCATGGCCGACGAGGCCGTGCGGATCGGCGGCTCAGCCCCGGCCGAGAGCTATCTGTCGATTGACTCGGTGCTCTCCGCCGCCCGGGAGACCGGAGCCGATGCGATCCACCCCGGCTATGGCTTCCTATCCGAAAACGCCAACTTTGCCCGCGCCTGCCGCGAGAACGGCATCATCTTTGTCGGTCCATCGCCGGAAGCGATCGAGCTGATGGGCGACAAGATCGAATCTCGCCGGACGATGAATCAAGCTGGGGTGCCGATCATCCCCGGCGCCATCGATCCGCTGGTCGACCCGGACGAAGCGCGACGAACCGCCGACGAGATCGGCTATCCCGTCGTGATCAAGGCGGCCGCCGGCGGGGGCGGTCGAGGCATCCGGATCGTCGAAGCGGCCGAGGACATGGAGCGTGCCGTTCAACAGGCGCAGGAGGAGGCGATTACCGCCTTTGGCGATGGTGCGGTGTTCGTCGAGAAGCTGCTCCGGCCCGCCCGTCACATCGAGATCCAGGTCGTCGCCGACACACGAGGCAACATCGTCTGCCTGGGCGAGCGAGACTGCTCGGCGCAGCGTCGACGGCAGAAGCTGGTCGAGGAATCGCCGGCGCCGGGCATGTCGCCGCAACTTCGAGCGCGAATGGAAGAGGCTGCGACCAACGCGGCTCGGGCATGCGACTACACCTCCACCGGAACCGTTGAGTTCCTGGTCTGGAATGACCCGGATGCGCCCGACGGCCAGAACTTCGCGTTCCTCGAGATGAATACCCGGCTCCAGGTGGAGCACCCCGTCACGGAACTGGTTCGCGGGGTTGACCTGGTTCAGGATCAACTCCGGATCGCCGGCGGACTGCCGCTGGGCTACACGGCGGCCGAGCGCCCGATTCGCGGCTGGGCGATGGAATGCCGGATCACGGCCGAGGACCCATATCTCGATTTTGCCCCGTCGGTCGGACCGATCGCCTGGTACCGCGAAGCGGACGGTCCAGGAGTGCGGCTCGACTCAATGCTGGCTCGCGGCGTTGGGATCAGCCCCTACTACGACTCGTTGATCAGCAAGCTCATCACCTGGGGAGAGACCAGGGAACAGTGCATTCGCCGAATGAAGCGGGCCCTGGGCGAGTACCTGGTCATTGGCGTCAGCACCTCGATTCCGTTCCACCAAGCCCTCATGGACGACGAGCGCTTCCGAGAGGGCGACATTCATACGCTGTATGTCGAGGAGAATGAGATTCTCAATTCATCGAAGCGGCCGGCCAACGGCGCCGAAGCGGCGTTGGCGGCGGCGTTGTTCTTCCATACACAGGGAGAACGAGCAGAGTCCGACCGCGGCGGGACGCAACCGCGCGGACGGGCTTGGGCGCAATCTGCGCGTGGACGACGATTTCCCGTGGAGCAGGGATGGCGAAGAACTACCGGCTAATCGTCCAGGGCGGACTCCAGGAAGTGGCCATCGAGGAAAACGGCGATGGTCAGTACCGCGCCGAGTTCGACGGCAAGAGCTATGACGTCGAGCTGGAATCAGTCGACGACAGCACGCTCTTCAGGCTCTGGGTCGACGGAGAACGCATTCCCATCGCGATCCGGCGCGAGGGCATGTCACTCGACGTGTTCATTGGCCCGGACCGCTACTCGGCGGAGATTGAGCGCAGCGCCGGGGCGCTGACCCAGACTGGACCGGCGATTGAGGGTGAAGTCCGACTCACGGCTCCTATGACCGGTCAAGTGACCGAGGTGCTGGTCGCAGGCGGCGATCAGGTCCAGGAAGGCGACCCGCTGCTCGTCATGGTGGCGATGAAGATGAACAACGAGATCCGATCACCGGCTGATGGCCGGATCGTCGATGTCTCGGTCAACGCGGGAGACGCGGTCGAGCAGGGCGACCTGATGCTGGTGATTGATACGGAAGCCCAATAGCCGGTCTGGCCCGTCGGGACCCAGGGTTTGAAACCGCACGCCAGCACGCCTACTATCGGCGCTAACGGATCAGCAGCAATGCTGGAGCACAACGAAGGAGCGTCCCTCTGGCCGTCAAGGATCAACGAGAACAACGAGAACAACGCGTCAACGAAGCGATTCGCATCCGGGAGGTGCGGGTGATTGGCGCCGAAGGCGAACAGCTCGGCATCATGCCGACCTTTCAGGCGCTCGACCTGGCCCGGGCGCAGGGACTGGATCTGGTGGAGGTTGCGCCCAACGCCAGGCCGCCGGTCGCGAAAATGCTCGACTACGGACGGTTCAAGTACGAACAGTCGAAGCGCGAGCGCGAAGGCCGGCGCCGCCAAAAGGGCGCGTCGCTGCACCAGGTCAAGATGCGGCCGAACATCGGCAAACACGACATGGAGGCGAAGGCCCGCACTGCCGCGCGGTTGTTGCGCAACGGTGACAAGGTCAAGATCTCGATCATGTTCCGCGGTCGAGAGATCACGCATCGCGACATCGGCCAGGAACGGATTCACGAAATGCTCGACACGCTCGAGCAGAACGAAGTTCCTACGGTGATCGAGAAACCGATCTCGACCGAGGGCCGTTTCATGTCGGTCATCGTCGCGGAAGACAAGGCCAGAGCCAAGGCCATGGCCGACGCCAGGGCGGCGACCGCGGCCGAGGCGGGCGAAGCGGCCGGCTAGCCGTTCTCGCGCCTGGAGACTCGGACCGGCGTTTGTGTCGAGTCCGATTGGACACTTCGCAATTGGCTCCTAAGCTGGAGAGACGCGCCAGTGTCTCGTCGCTGCGCGATTGTGTTGGAGACACTCAGCGATGCCGAAGATGAAGACCCACAAGGGCGCGGCCAAGCGATTTCGCATCACCAGGACCGGCAAGGTCATGCGAATGAAGGGCTACCGCGGCCACAACAAGCAGAAGAAGAACAAGCGCACCTTGCGCGCGCAGAGCCGCATGCACGAGGTCAAGAACCTCGGTAACCAGAAGCGCGTCAAGCGGCTGTTGCCCTACGGCTCGCCGTAGCCGCGATCTGAACAGGAATCTGAACCATGCCACGAGTCAAGGGCGGCCCGCGCGAGCGTCGCCGACACAAGAAAGTCCTCAAGCAGACCAAGGGGCATCACGGGGTACGCAACCGGCTGTACCGGCGCGCTTCCGAGTCCCGGCTGCATGCCCTCTCCTACGCGTACGCCCACCGTCGCGAGCGCAAGGGCGACATGCGTCGTCTCTGGATTCAACGGATCAATGCCGCAGCCAGGCTGAACGGGACGACCTACAGCCGGTTGATCCACGACCTCAAGCAGGCCGGCATCGAAATCGATCGCAAGGTCCTGGCGGAAATGGCGCTGCACGATCCGGATGGATTCAGCGCCGTCGTTGAGCAGGCGCAAGCGGCCTGACCGACACTGTTCAATCGAAGCAAGAAAGCGCCCGGCCCGCTCAGTTGAGCGGCGCCGGGCGCGGTCGTTCCTGAGAGTGCCTGGGGGGTTACGCGCCGACAGCCAGCGCCGGAGTACCGCTGGATTCGGCCACGAGTTCGGCGTCATCAAACTCGGGCAAGCGGCCCATCAGCCAGCTGGCGCCGTCATGGTCGCGGAGCCACGGCAGGATCTCGGTGAGCGCGGCAAACTCTCGCAGATGCAGCGCATTCTTGATCACATCGAATTCGACTTCGCGGTTGCGGTCGCCCCACTCGGCCGGGAGATCGATGAAGGCATCAACGTATGCGCGTGCGGCGATTCGGGCTTCTTCGACATCGAGACGCAGGTACGCGCGCAATCGCCGGGCGGCCAGTTCATGGGCCGCATCAATCGAGGCGCCACCTTCGCGGCGCGCCAGCGCTCGCATTGTGCGACGCAACTCGATCGGCGGTAGCGCCGTTGCATCGTAGAGCGCGTCGGCGAGCTGATTGTGGTCGGCGGCGTCATTCAACCGGTGCGTCAGATCACCCAGATCGAACGCACTGCCGTAGTGCTCGGACAGGTTCGGATGCACGAAGGTCATGGTCGATTCCTTTCCGCGATATCTGCTGCTGAGTCCAAGTTTGGCACTCTCCTCGTGAGAGTGCCAACTCGGGCACGCAGCTGGTCCGGCCAGATTAGACAACCAGTCAACATTGGATTCGAACAGGGCTAGGAATCCCGCAGCGTGGCCCCGTACTGGGATTCCAGGCGTCGGACGATTCCTCGCCGCGCTTTCTCGACATCCCGATCGGATAACGTCCGGTCGGGCGAGCGGTACATGACCCGGAAGGCGAGCGATTTCTGCCCTGCCGGAATCTGATCGCCGGTGTAGATGTCAAACAACTCGGCCGACTCCACCAGTCCGTTCCCGCAAATCGCGGACGCCAGATCACCCGCGCGTATCGACGAGTCAACGATCAACGCAAGGTCTTCCACTGCAGACGGGTAGACCGAGGGAGACGAAATGGTCGCGTCGTCTCGCATCAGCGGCGCAAGCGCTCCGATGGACATCTCAAGCGCGAAGACATCGCCCTGAACACCAAAACGAGTGGCGACGCCCGGCGCAACCTTGCCCAGAATGCCCACCTGCTTGCCGCGCACGTTGACGGCTGCGGTTTCTCCCGAAGCCAGCGCGTCGTCCTGGACCTCTGCGCTGAGATCGAACACCGTCCCCAGTCCCGATCCCAGCTGTTCCAACACGCCCTTGGCGTCGTAGAAGTCCAGCATGCGCTCAGGCTCCCCGTGGACCGAGCCCGCCATCTCGCCGCCAATCAACGCGAGGACCATTCGATCCTCGTCCGGCTGACGTCCCGCTCTGGAGTGGAAGGTCTTGCCGACTTCGTACAGTCCGAGCCCTCCGCGCGCCTCGCGTTGGTTCAACGCGAACGTCCGCAACCCGGCCGGTCGAAGGCTGTTGCGCATCCGGTCGCGCGCGGCGTTCATCGGATTTTGCAGCCGGACCGTCGCCGGAACGTGCGCCGAATCGGAGGCCGTCAGCGCGAGTTCGTTCACTTCGACCGCGACGTAGGTAATGACCTCTCGAAGTCCCAACCCGGTCAGAATGTCGCGGATCCGCTCGCTCAGTTCGCGTTCCGGATCCACGCCCGGGTCAGGGACGGCGCCGGGCAGCGGTTCCGAAGGGAGATTGTCATAGCCAATCACCCTGCCAATCTCTTCGACCACATCATCCGCGACTGCGATGTCGGATCGCCAGGGCGGACAACTCACGGCGAAGCGGTCGGGCGGCAGCCATCGGTTCGAGATTCCCAGCGCCGAGAGCAAGCCGCGAACTGCTTCCACGCTCGGCTGAATCCCGAGAACCTGTTCAATCCGGCGTTGTGTCACGACCACCTGCGGCTGGTGCGACCTGCCTGGATACGCGTCGACGATTCCGCTGCAAGCGCTGCCCCCAGCGGTCTCAACGATCAGCGCCGCCGCGCGCCGAGCGGCCAGCTCGGCCAACTCGGGATTCAACGACTTTTCGAATCTCCGGCTGGCTTCCGTCCCGCTCTCGGTGTGCCGCGCGCTGCTGCGCCGGATTGAAGCTTCCTGGAAGTTGGCCGTCTCCAACAGAATTGTGGTGGTCGCGTCGGAGATCTCCGACTCAGCGCCGCCCATGATGCCGGCCAGCGCAACGGCCCGCTCGGCATCGGCGATGACCAGATCATCGGCCAGTAGCTCCAGCTCCGAGCCGTCCAGCAACTCCAGACGCTCCTCGGGACGTGCGCGCCGCACGACGATTCGGCCTCCACGCAGGAGTTCGAAATCGAATGCATGAAGCGGCTGACCCCACTCGAGCATCACATAGTTGGTGACATCGACGACGTTGTTGATCGGCCTCATGCCGGCAGATGACAACGCGTCCTGCATCCATTGCGGCGATGGACCCACCTTGACGCCATCGATCAGGATGGCGGTGTAACGCGGGCATCCCGCTGCGTCCTCGATTTCGACGCTCGTTCGCCGCTCGGCAGGCGTTCCCGACTCCGCATAGGAAGTCGACGGCTCACGCACCGCGCCTTCCGTCAGCGCCGCGACCTCTCTCGCGATTCCCAAAATCGAGAAGTGATCTGGCCGATTGGGCGTCGGCTTGACATCCAGAACCACATCGCCGAGGACGTCGGCGAGCGGCGTTCCCAGTTCAGCGTCGGTCTCCAGTTCGAGTATGCCTTCGTGTTCGTCCGAGAGTCCCAGTTCACGCTCCGAGCAGACCATGCCCAGTGAGGTGACGCCGCGAATCTTGCCCTTGCGCAACTTGCGCGGTTCCCTGGTGCTGGGGTCGATCAATTGCGCGCCAACCTGGGCAAACGCAATGGTCTGACCTTCGGCCAGGTTGGGAGCGCCGCAAACCACCTGCAAGGGCTCGTCTGCACCGAACTCAATGGTGGCGAGGCGCAGACGGTCGGCATTGGGGTGCTGTTCCACGACAGCGACCCGGCCGACGACCACTTGATCCCAATCGCCACCGCTGCGTTTGATTCGCTCGACCTCCGCGCCGGCCATACTCAGCCGATGCGCCAGTTCCTCGACCGACAGATCCCAGTCGACGTACCTGGCCAGCCACTTGAGCGGAACGTCCATCAGGCGGTCCCTCGGAACTGGTCGAACTCGCGCAGAAAGCGGATGTCGTTGCGATAAAAGTGGCGAATATCCCGCACGCCGTAGCGAAGCATGGCGATCCGTTCGACACCCATTCCGAAGGCGAAGCCGGTGAATCGATCGGGATCGAGCCCGGCGTCGGCGATGATCTCGGGATGGACCATCCCGCAGCCGAGGACTTCGAGCCAGTCGCCCTGCCAGCGAACGCCAAGTTCTGCGCCGGGCTCAACGAAGGGAAAGTAATCGCAGCGAAATCGAGTCTCAATATCCGCACCGAACACGCGTCGGACGAACGCTTCCAGCGTGCCCTTGAGGTGGGCGAAGGAGAGGTCTTCGTCGATCACCAGGCCCTCGATTTGGGTCAACATCCATTCGTGTGTGGCGTCGGTGGCTTCGTAGCGGTAGCAGGTGCCGGGCACGATGACGCGGATCGGCGGTTGCCGCCGCTCGAGGTAGCGAATCTGCATCGGGGAGGTGTGAGTCCTGAGCAGCTGCCGAGGGCCGCCGGCGCCGTCGTCCGCTACCCAGATCGTGTCCCACATGTCCCGAGCGGGATGTCCGGCCGGGATCCGCAAGCGATCGAAGTTGTACTCTTCCAGTTCGACGTCCGGCCCTTCGACCACGTCGAACCCCATGTCGCGGAACGTCCGCTCGAGTATGCGTCTGGTCAACGTGACCGGATGCAGCGACCCGAGTGGCGGACGGCGCCCGGGCAAGGTGACGTCCAGTTCCGATCCGACTGAAGCAGCCTCCGTCAGCTCTCGCTGGCGGGAAGCGATCGCCTCCTCCAGGACGCCCTTCAGGCGATTTGCGCCGGAACCAATCAACGGCCGCTGATCGGCCGGCAGTTCTCCGACCCCTCGGAGCACAGTCGTCAGGCGGCCCTTGCGTCCCAGCCAGGCGACCCGCCAGGCTTCCAGGGCCGACTCGTCGCCGGCCTCGGCGAGCGATGAGCGCGCTTCGGCCTCCAGCGCCGCGAGATCAATCACAACCGCAATCCGTTACTGAGTGTTCGGGCATTCATTCCGTATCGTACCCGCCGCCCGGGAGATACCAATCCGGCGCGGTCGCGTGGATAGTAAACTTGCCCCAGCCCGACCAACGCGACGCGATCGGCATCACCCGGGAGTTCAGCCATGGCAGTGAAGAGCTACATCCTGATCGAAACAGAAGTCGGCACTGCCAAGCAGGTGGCGCTCTCGCTCGGCGACATCACCCATAGTGACGGCGAGATCAAGTCCGTCGAATTGGTCACGGGGCCGTTCGACGTGATCTGTCTCGTCGAAGCCGAGAATCTCGAACAGCTTGGCAGCTGCATCACCGACTCGATCCAGACCGTCGCCGGAGTTAAGCGCACCACGACCTGCCTGACCATCCAGGTCTGAATCCGGACGGGACCGGACCGATGTCAGCCAGCAAGACACCCGCCGCACGTTCTACCGAACCTCCCGTCGACATGCTGCCGGTCGAGGACGCCCTGGAGCGAATCCTCTCGTTCTGCCCACGGCTTCCGTCGGAAACGCGCGCCATCGACGACGCTGTCGGTCAGGTGCTGGCCACCGACATCACCGCTCCATTCGACATTCCGCCGCATGACAACACCGCAATGGACGGCTACGCCGTCCAGTCGACGAGCACGGACGGAGCGACTGAAGAGAGCCCGGTTCGCCTGAGGGTCATCGGCGAACTGGCGGCCGGCTATCTCTACGAGGGAGCGGTCGGCGTTGGCGAGGCCGTGCGGATCATGACCGGCGCGCCAATGCCGGACGGCGCCGACACGATCGTCCCGTTCGAGGAAACCGACGAATTCGGCCTGCGCGCTCCCGGCCAGGAACATGTAGCGATCGAAGATGTCGGCATCCTCAAGGCCGCCGGCCCGGGAAACAACATTCGCCGTCGAGGCGAAGACGTTCGCCAGGGCCAACAGGTTCTGGAGGCTGGTACGGTTCTGCGGGGGCCCGAGGTCGCGGTGCTCGCTTCATTGGGCATCAGCGCCGTGGAGGTGATTCGGCGTCCTCGTGTCGCAATTCTCTCGACCGGCGACGAGTTGTTGTCGCCCGGCGACGCACCCGCTCCGGGCAAGATCTTCGACTCCAACTCCTACGGCCTCAGCGCCCTGGTCACCCAATACGGTGGCGTGCCGCAGCGATTCGGCATCGCACAGGACACGATCCCGGCGCTGACGGCCAGGATCAATGAGGCGTTGCAATCGTGCGACATGGTCATCACCTCGGCCGGGGTATCTAGGGGAGACTTCGATGTGGTCAAGGAAGTCCTCGCCCGCGAAGGGGCAATCGACTTCTGGACGGTGAAGATGAAACCCGGCAAACCGCTCGCCTTCGGCGAGTTCGAGGCGCCCGACCGGCGTCGCGTGCCGCACATAGGACTCCCGGGCAATCCGGTCTCGTCGTTGCTGGCGTTCGAGCTGTTTGGACGTCTCGCGATCTACCAGATGATGGGCCGTCGGCCGCAGCCGAGGCCAGTCGTCCGAGCCATAGCCGACGATGACATCGTCAACACCGACTGGCGTCGCGTCTATGCCCGGGCGACGATGAGCCAGGACGACAATGGGCGCTGGCACGCCCGACTGACCGGGCCACAGGGCAGCGGCGTGCTCACATCCATGGCGTTGGCCAACGGATACGCTGTCTGCCCGGAGGACCGCGAACGAGTTCGCGCCGGAGAAGAGTGCGACGTGATCATGGTCGACTGGGATCATCCGATCGACTGAGCCACTCACGAGTCAACAGGGAATCGAGCCCAACATGTCATTCGCCACTGCCCTTCGCTCGGTCATCGCGCCGGTCTATATCAAGGCCCGCCTCGCGCAGGAGCGTTTCCAGTCCGGAGTCGTTTGGTACCCGCTGGATCCGAAGTTCATCGCCAATCCTTACCCGACCTACAAGGAGCTGCGCGAACGCGACCCATTTCATCCCAGCCCCTTGACCGGAGCGATGGTCGTTTCCAAGTACGACGACGTTGACGCTGTCCTGCGCAACTACAAGGTGTTCTCCAACGAACGCGGCCCGGTCGGCACTCGAAATCGGCGCAACATCGGCGAGCAAATCGAGAACGAGTTGACGCCGTCGATGCTCTCCCTTGATCCGCCCGACCACACGCGACTGAGAAGCCTCGTCAGCAGAGCGTTCACGCCGCGCCAGGTGGCCAAAATGGAGGACCACATCCGCGACACGGCGCACGCGCTGTTGGACGAGGTTGAAGGTCAGAACGAGTTTGACCTAATGTCCAACCTCGCGGCGTTGCTGCCGACCGTCGTCATCGCAGAGATGATTGGCGTCCCGACCGAAGATCGGCAGCAGTTCAAGGACTGGTCGGACAAGTTCGCGCGGGTGCTGGAGCCAAACCTGGCAGCGGATGAACTCTCGATCGTATTCGAGACGGGACAGCTGTTCGACGAGTACTTCAGGGGCATTGTCGCCGAACGGCGCGAGGATCCGAGGGACGACCTGGTCTCGCGTCTGATCGAGGCCGAAGAAGAAGGCGACAAGCTGACCGAAAATGAGATGATCGCCACTCTGCGGCTGCTGCTGGTCGCCGGCAACGAGACGACCACCAACCTGATTGGCAACGGACTCAAGGCGCTGCTGGAGCATCCCGATCAGCTTGAGCTCTTGCGTCAACGACCCGAGTTGATCGACAACGCGATCGAGGAGCTGCTGCGCTTCGACTCACCGGTTCAGTTGGACGGACGGACCACATTGGACGAGTTCCAGATGGATCGGCACACGCTCAAGCCCGGCCGACCGGTATCGCTGCTGATTGGCGGCGCTAATCGGGACCCCGAGGAGTTCAGCGATCCGGAGATGCTCGACATCACTCGCGAGGACGCCGGCAACATTTCCTTTGGCCGCGGCATTCATCACTGCCTCGGTGCGCCTTTGGCGCGGCTCGAAGGCAGGATTGCGTTCGAGGCGTTACTGGAACGATTCGCTGACATTCAACACGGAACCCGGACTCCCGAGTACAAGCCCAACATCGTCCTCCGCGGCCTCCGGCACCTCGACATCCGAGTCGAACGAGCCGCCGCCAGGAAGTTCGAAACCACAAGCGCTGAGGCAGCCGCCGACTGACCGACGGAATCGTGCGTAGTCCGTCGTTCGTTCTGTCCCACTAGTAAATCGTCGCGAAGCCGTCGAATTCGCCGGCGGCGACTCCCCATTCAATCTCAACACCCCTGACCAGCGCGTGGGCCGGACCAATCTTGAGTTCCTCAAGGAACTCCTCCAACAGCACGCGGCGCCCCTCGGCGATCACTTCGACCGTCGATCCATCCGGCAGATTCCGCACTGAGCCGCGTATCTCACCAATCCGATCCGCCTCAGTCTCGGCGAACAGGCGATAACCGACCATCTGGACGCGTCCACGAACACGAGCCGTCATTCGTACCATCAGCCCGGACCAACGACAGCGTCGATCGCTTCGCTGACGATCTCCGCTGGAACGTCATCGCGGACGACTGGATTGCCGACGCCATCGAGCAGTACCCAGCGCTGCTTCCCGCCAACCACCTTCTTGTCGCGCGACATGGCCTCAACAATCTCGTCTCGACTCAGACCAGGTGGACCTTGCGTCGGCAGACCAAACCGGTCAATCAGCCGGCGGTGCCGGGCGACCAGCGCCTCGTCGATCAATCCCATGGAGCAGCCCATCTCAGCCACCGCGATCATGCCCATCGCCACAGCCTCGCCGTGCAGCACCGCGCTGTAGCCCGTCACGGCCTCGATCGCGTGACCCAACGTGTGGCCATAGTTGAGGATCGCCCGAATATCGGACTCGCGTTCATCGGCCGAGACGACCGCCGCCTTGATTGCCTGGTTTCGGGTGATCACGTCAACGAGCAGCTGCCGCATCGAGGGGTCCAGCGAGGCCGCGGCTGGATCCAGCAGCGAGTCGGCGCTCTCTTCCAGCAACTCGAGCATCGGCTCGTCACGGATAAACCCGTGCTTGATCACTTCGGCAAAGCCCGAGCGTAGCTCGCGCGACGGCAGGGTCGCGAGCGTCGAGACGTCGGCGAGTACCGCCCGGGGTTGATAGAACGCGCCGACCAGATTCTTGCCCGAGGGGAGATCGATTGCCACCTTGCCGCCAATCGCGGCGTCGACCATGCCCAGCACGGTCGTTGGCGCATGGACCAGCGGCATGCCCCGCAGATACGTCGCGGCGGCCGTGCCGGCCAAGTCGGTGGTCACGCCGCCCCCAACTGCGAAAATGACGTCCCGCCGCTCAGCTCGGTGCAAGGACAGCCAACCGTACAACGCATCCAACGCCGACAGCGACTTGCTCGCCTCGCCAGAGGGCACGGCAAAGGATTCGACCGAGCGTCCGGCGGCCCTGAGTGATTCGATGGCGGTGGCCCCGTGCGAATTGATGATCGCCTGGTCGGCGATCATGAACACCCGGCCATTCAACCCCAACCGATCCAAGATGTCGCCGCTGCGCTCCAGCAACCCCCAGGCGCAGTAGACGGGATATCGCGCGGATCCGGCTTCAACCACGCAGCCCACGTCGCCGCCGAAGTCGAGCAACAGAGGCGGCTCAATCCCCGGACCATGCTTCATTTCGCGCAGGCGAGCGTCGGAGGCCAAGACAATGCCTGCCCGCCGACGGACCGCGCTGACAATCTCCTCCACGGCGTCGCCAATTTCGATATCGTCGGTATGCACGGTCAGATCAGTGAGGGCGTAGAACGGCTGGCGAGCCGCCTTGAGCGATTCGACCCGCCGGCGCGGATCGGCGCCGGCCAGCATCGGCCGGACTTCAGTGGTTCCCTGCTCGGTTTCGGCGTATCGCGCCAGGATGGTGGTTGCGCGAGATTCCAGGGTGACAATGAACCCGCCGTCGGCGAGCCAGGCACGATTGTCGGCATTCAGCCAGACCCCACCGCCGGTCGCGATCACCACTCCGCTTTGCTGAGCAGCGTCGCGGACTGCCTGTTGTTCTCGCGCCCGAAAGCCGGTTTCGCCTTCCAGCTCGAATATCTGCGGGATGGTCTTGCCGGCCGCTCGCTCGATCTCCACATCGAGATCGAGAGCCGGCCAACCAAGCTCGTGCGCGATGTACGGCGCCAGCACCGACTTGCCCGTTGCGCTGAACCCGATCAGGACGACTCGCTTCAGCCCCGTTGGTTCAGTCACCGCCACTCTCCGCGGGGCGTGGTCGTTTCGAGGAAGGACTGCATATTGCTTCGCGTTTCCGGGAGTGAGTCGCCGCCGAACTTCTCCAGTATTGCGTCGGCCAGGACCAGCGCCAGCATCGCTTCCACGATCACGCCGGCCGCCGGCACGACACAGACATCGGAACGCTCGTAGTGTGCCTCGACCCGCTCACCCGTCAACAGATCGGCCGATGGCAACGGGTGAGCCAGCGTCGCAATCGGCTTGACCGCCACCCGAACGACGAGGTCCTCGCCATTGGAAATGCCGCCTTCAATGCCGCCGGCGTGATTCGTCTGGCGACGCCAGGGGTGTTCGCCCCAGGCGTCCTGGGGCAGCACCACATCGTGGTACCCACGGCCGGTCAGGGCCGCGCCGCTGAAACCGTCCCCGATTTCGACCCCTTTGAACGCGTTCATCGAGAGAATCGCCTGACCGATCCTCCCACTCAACTTTCGATCCCACTGCACATGCGAGCCGAGTCCGAAGGGCACGCCCGAAACCCGAGCCTCGAGTGTTCCGCCCAGCGTGTCGCCGTCCTGCTTGGCGGCATTGATGGCATCAATCATCAGCCGCGCGACGGCGGCGTCGGTGCATCGGACGGGCGACTCCTCCACCTCGTTCCAGTCAACTTCCGTCGCCGGATCGATTGCGACAGCGCCGATCTGGACCACGTGGCTATGAAACTCGCAGCCCAGTTCTTCGCAGAGCCGACGGGCCACGGCGCCGGCGCCGACCCGCGCTGCACTCTCACGCGCCGAGGCGCGCTCCAGGGAGTCGCGAACATCCTCATATCTGTACTTCAGCGACGCCGTCAGATCAGCGTGTCCAGGGCGGACTCGGGTCACCTGAGTCGGCGGCGGCTCCACCGGATCCAGGGACATCGTTTCGCGCCAGGGACGCTTGTCGGGACCGAGTCCCCGGTCGAAGTCGCGATTCTCGATCCACAATGCGATCGGACTGCCCATCGTCCGACCCTGCCGAACTCCGCCGCGAATGTGCGCGTAGTCGGTTTCGATCTTCATGCGCCCACCGCGTCCATAGCCCTTCTGCCGCCGCGCCAGTTGTTCACGGATCTGCTCTTCCGACAGGGCCAACCCGGCAGGCACGCCGTCGATGATCACCGTCAAACCGGGACCATGAGATTCACCGGCCGTGAACCAGCGAAAGCTGCCCATCAGTCGGACTTTCCTTCCTCGGCGTTCGACGCTGCCGTTTTCGCCACAATATCCGCGAAGCGATCGTCGGGCAGTTCGATCGGACGCGGTTCTCCATTCGGGGCGCGATTCGAGGTGGTCTCGAACTCTCGCGCCAGCACGGCGGCCGGCAGGTTCCAGTCAAGACTCATCGCCGATCCACGGTCCGCTTCGACACAGAGGATCGGCAGCGCTTCGGCCACGCCCTCCGCACTGCGGAACGTCGTGTACACGTCGACTCGCACGTCGTCGGGGCGGAAGTTGGGGATGTCGTAGAAGATCATCTCCACCAATCGCAGCGCCGTCGCATAGGCCGTGTCGAGCGACGAGGCCACCTGTTGGCGTTCGTCGCCGACCATGCCGAACTCTGGGTCGGCCGATGTGCTCACTCGCACGTGCTTTGCCGACGCGCTGACGAGATCCAGGCCCTGCACCCCCGACCACACGGCCGCGCTGACATCCTTGGGTGGCCGCTGGGTGCGCCAGTGGTCGATCTCCTGGTCGAGGATGCCCTGGATCGCGCGCATGTCGTTTTGTGCGACCAGTTGCCGCCAGAATCGATGCGTCCGCGCTTCCTTGAACAGCACCAGGCCAATCCCGCCGAAGATCAACGCGATGATCAGAAACGCGATCGTCACGCCCTCGTTCATGACTCGCGCTCCGACATTGCTGCATGCGCAGCCGCGAGCATCACATCGACCGGAGCCTCGCGCTCGGTCCACAGCTCAAACGCTGCCGCGCCCTGGTAGACCAGCATTGGCAGTCCGCCCAGCACCCGACAGCCGAGACCTCGCGCGGCCCTCACGAAGGGAGTCTCAACCGGATTGGCGATCAGATCGGCGACAAACGTGGCGTCTGCTAACCAGTTCGGATCAAACGGCAGTTGTCCCTCCGTCTCGCCGCCCTTGAGTCCGATCGAAGTGCATTGCACGACCAAATCGGCATGCTGCAGGGCCGCGGGCACCGCTTCGTCATCGGCGCCCATCGATCGAAGTTTCGCTCCGGCCGAGGCGGAAGCAAGATCGTGCCGCAGCCGTCCGCCGCGGACTGCCGTTCGATTGATGATCGTCAGCGACTCGATCCCGCGCCAGATCAACGCCCAGGCGACGGCCCTCGCGGCGCCGCCGGCGCCCCAGAGCACAGCGTTGGCGCCGGACGGATTGAATCCGGCGTCGGTCAGTGAACGCTGAAATCCCGTCACGTCGGTGTTATATCCCTGCAAGTGACCGTCGTTGTTGACGATTGTGTTGATCGCGCCGACGAACCGCGCCGTCTCGTGTAATCCATCCATGTGACGCAACGCCGCCTCCTTGTAGGGAATCGTCACGTTGGCGCCCAACGCATCATTCTGTCGCAGTTGGTCGATGAAGCCTTCCAGTTCGCCCGGCTGCAGGTCCCAGGGCTGGTAGCGAACGTCGAGGCCGACGGCGTCGAACGCCGCTTGCTGAAATCGCGGCGAGATGCTGTGCCCCACCGGATGTCCAATCAGACCCGCGCGCAGGGTCATTGCGACCCTCCGCCGTAGCGCTCGGCGTTGGCCTGATGCTCTTCGAATGTGACGGCGAAGGCGTGAGTCCCGTCACCGCGTGCAAAGAAAAAGAGGTAGGGCACGTTCGCCGGGTTCGCGGCTGCTGCGATTGAGGCGAGGCCCGGCGATGCAATCGGCGTTGGCGGCAAACCCGACGCGTAGTAGGTGTTGTACGGGGACTCCTTGGCCAGATCCTCGCCGCTCAGCTCTCGTTTCCACCAATCGCCTTCCGTGCCGACGGCGTACTGCACGGTCGAGTCCATCTGCAGTCGCATGCCCGCGTCCAATCGGTTCCAGATCACGGCCGAAACCAATGCGCGCTCGGAGTCCTCCACCACTTCCCGCTCAATGATCGAGGCGATCGTCAGGATCTCGTGCAGCGAGCGGCCCGACGCAGCAATCTGCTCCCAGAGTTGCGGCGTCATCACGCTGTCGAGGCGCTGCAACATGAGCCGCAGTGCCTCGTCCGCGGTCGTGCCCAGAGGAAATGAGTAGGCGCTGGGAAAGAGATAGCCCTCAAGCGAGACGTGGGCAGGTCGGCGCGCCGCGAGGGTGCCGACAACGGTCGACTCGACGGCCGCCTCCAGCGCCGCCGCGAACTCGCCGCGGTCGACCACTCCAGCCTCAGCGAGACGCTCCGTCACTTGCTCGAGCCTCAGCCCCTCCGGTATGACCACACGCAGCGGCGATGTCTCTCCAAAGTGTATGCGCCTCAGGATCTCGTACGTGGTCAGTCCCGACTCAAACGAGTACGAACCGGGTTCCAGGCTGCTCTCCCATCCCAGTAGCAGCGTCAGTAGCTCAAATCGTGACGCCGAGCCAATCGCCCCGCTGGTCAGCAACCTTCTCGCGATCACCGCCGCCGAGTCGCCCTGGACAATCGTCACCGACGTATGGCTCTGCTCAAGGTTCCCGAATCTGACTGACTGATCCGCGTTCAGCGACAGGTCCGGCGTCCGTGAGATCGCCACGGTCGCCGAAGCGATCGCGGCCATTACGGCAACCACCAGGAACAGCGTGACGCCCGTGCGCCAGGACATACCGAACATCAAGCTCCGCTATCGGCGAGCTCCCGTGCTCGCTGTCCGTCACGATCGTCTAGCCAGCGTTGCAATATGCGCGCGGCGGCACTCGCGTGCGAACGTTCCCGATCGCGCCGCTGCCGCTGGACGCTGCGACGTCCGCGAGTGCGCGACTTCCGTGCACGGCTTCCCTCGCGAGGAGCACTGACAGGTCCTACAGCAGCACTGGAGAATCGTTCGTCCTGCGCAATGCAGACTGCCCCCAGCGATGCCGCCAACGACTCGCCGAACTCCCGGAACGATTCCGCCTGTGCATCCTCGCGCCCGTCGGGCCTCAGGGGCACGCCGATCACCAGTGCGGAGACCTCCTCCTGTCCCAGCAGCTCTCTCAGCGCGTCGACGACTCCTCGCTCGGCAGCCGCACTGCGATCGATGGTGCCGACTGGCAGCGCCAACGACGAACCAGACGCCGCGCGCGCCACGCCGATCCATCGCTCGCCGGGATCGATGCCGATCGTGCAACCCGAGGGCATTGAACTGGACTTATCCAAGCTGCTCCCGAACCGCGTCGATCGCCGATTCCAGAGCCTCCTCGAGCTTCTCGGCATTTCGCCCGCCCGCCTGGGCCATCTCAGGACTGCCTCCACCGCCGCCACCGGCGATCCTCGCGATCCTGCCAATCAGCTGTCCGGCGTTCACTCCGCCCGTAACGGCTTCTTCGGTAGCCATCGCGACAAACAGCGGCCGATCGTTCGCCACCGCGCCCAACACGATCACGCCCGGTCGCTCGGAGTCTCCCAGTCTGCGGCGGACTTCGTCGCCGGCGCGGCGCAGCGCGTCCGCCGATTCCACGGCAACTCGCCCGACCGCCACCGCGATCCCGTCGACGTCAGTCGCCTGTTCCGCAATCTGCTCGGCCACCGTCGCGCCCGTTTTCGCCTCGACCGCCTGCAACCGCCGCCGCAGCTCGGCCGCCTCGGACTGCAGTTGCAGAATCCGCTCACCGGCGTTGTCCGGCGTCGCGCGCACCGCGGTCGCGATCTCTGACAATGCATCCAGCCGCTGATCGGTCCAATCCGACGCCGCCGAACCCGTGAGCGCCTCGATCCGCCGCACGCCGGCGCCGACGCTGCCTTCCGAGATGATCTGAAACGCGCCGACAAACCCCGTCGCCGGCGCGTGCGTGCCGCCGCACAGCTCCTTGGAGAAACAGTCGTGGACATGCGGCGCCGGGTCACAGATTTCGACGACCCGAACCGCGGTCTCGTACTTTTCGCCAAAAATCGCCATCGCGCCGGTCTTGAGCGCGTCGTCGTAAGACATCTCCGAGGTTGAGACCGGAATGTTCTCCCGAATGCGTTCCTGCACCAGCTGTTGGACCGCGCGAAGATCCGTCGCGGCCGGCGCCTCAGGCTGCGTGTAGTCGAACCGCAGGTGGTCGGGCGCAACCAGCGAACCGGCCTGCCGGACGTGGTCACCGAGGACTTCGCGCAGCGCCGCATGCAGCAGGTGGGTCGCCGTGTGATTGCGTGCCGCGTCGGCGCGCCTGGCCCTGCTGACCGTTGCGACCACTCGATCGCCGACCGCGATACCGCCCGACGTTACCTTGCCCAGGTGAGCAATCACATCGCCGAATGCGCGAGTGTCCTCAACCTCGACCTGCAGGTCTGCGCCTCGCAACCAACCCGCGTCGCCAACTTGCCCGCCGCCCTCCGGATAGAAGGACGTGCGATCCAGCACCACACTGACGTCATCGCCGACCGATGCCCGAGCCACACGCTCGCCGTCCGCAACGATGGCGACCACCTCTGCTTCAGTCTCAGTCGTCTCATAGCCGGAAAACTGCGTCGCCGACTCAAGCTCCGCATATCGCGCCGCGTCGTCGTCGTAGGCGAACGCGGCCTGCTGCCGGGAACGTGCTCGCTGCTGTTCCAACGCCGACTCAAACTCTTCGCGCACTGCGGCCTCGTCCGACAGCGCATCATGCTCCCGCGCGACTTCCGCCGTGACTTCGAAGGGCAATCCGTACGTGTCATAGAGCTCGAACGCGTCCTGCCCCGTGATCGCGCCGGACTCCAGCTCCGCGATTCTGCCTTCCAGCAACGACCGGCCGGTCGACAACGTCCGTCGGAATCGATGCTCCTCCTGGTCCAACACATTGGCGACCAGCGCCGAGTGCTCCTCCAACTCCGGATACCAGGCGCCCATCACTCCCCGAACCTCCACCGCCAGATCAGAGAGCAGATCGTCCGCGATGCCCAACGAGTCGGCCATGTACAGCGCGCGACGAATCAGCCGCCGCAGGACATACCCGCGACCCTCATTGCCGGGGATCGCACCGTCGGCAATCAGGAAGGTCATCGCCCGGCCATGTTCAGCGACCACGCGCATCGCGCGCCGCTCAGCGTCGTTGGCCGTGTGATAGTCGCGATCGCAGCGCCCGCCGATGTAACTCAGCAGCGGCGCGAACAGGTCGGTGTCGTAGAGGTTGTCCTGATCCTGCAGCATCATCGCCCAGCGCTCGAGACCGGCGCCGGTATCGATGCTCTGCGCCGGCAGATCGGCTCTCGACCCGTCTTCGAACCGGGTCCACTGCATGAAGACCAGGTTCCAGATCTCCAGCCACTTCTCATCGGCTTCGGCAGGACCGGCGTCCTCGCGATAGCCGGGACGCATGTCGTAGTGCAACTCGGAGCAGGGACCGCAGGGACCGGTCGGTCCCGCCGCCCAGAAATTGCCCTGATCTTCGCCGTAGCGGTAGATCTTCGAATCCGGCAGTCCGATCTTCTTCCACTGGTCGAAGGCGAAGTCGTCGTCGGTGAACACCGTCGCCACCAGACGCTCGGGCGCAATACCGATCACATCCGTGACCAGTTCCCAGGCCCACGCTTGCGCCTCGGCCTTGAAGTAGTCGCCCAGCGAGAAGTTGCCCAGCATCTCGAACATGGTCAGATGCGAGGCGTCGCCGACCTCGTCAATGTCGGTCGTTCGAAAACACTTCTGGATCGAGGTCAGGCGATGGTGCGGTGGCTGCGCCTCGCCCAGAAAATATGGCTTGAAGGGCACCATGCCCGCGCTCGTAAACAGCAGGGTCGGGTCGCCGGGCGCGGTCAGCGGCGCCGACGCCACGGCCAGGTGATCGCGATCGACGAAGAAATCGGTGAACGTCTGCCGGATCGTCTGTGCGTCCATGGTGTTGGGACAGCCTCGATGATTCAATCGCGCACGGAAACAAGAACCCGCGCCGGGTGCAGGATGCAATTTCCGAGTATACGCAGCGAACCGCTTGACCAGCGCGTGATTTCTCTGGCCTGGCCCGGGTGGTTGACAGTCCGCAAAGCGCCTGCGTAGCGTTACTGCACCGGCCCGCTTGCATCGGAGCCCCGCTTGAGTTCCGACGACGACCCACCAGAATCCGAGCCATCCGCGCATATCACGGCTGTCGTGTTGGCCGCCGGACGCGGCGAGCGCCTGCGCTCGGAGCTTCCCAAACCGCTCTTTCCCATCTGCGGACGCGCGATGTCGTCGCACGTTCTCCACGCGTTGGCCGAAGCCGGAACTCGGACATCAGTCGTCGTGATTCCCCCCGGCGAACGCGGCCGCCTGGTGGAGTCGACGCTCCGCGATGACGCACCCGATCTCGACCTCAGGTTCGCGACTCAGGAACAGCCTCGGGGAACCGCCGACGCCGTGCTTGCTGCGAAAGCCCTCGTCGCGACGCCTCAGATATTGGTGGTCAACGGCGACTTGCCTCTGCTCAGCGCTCCTCAGGTTCTACCGCTGCTGTGCCAACGATCCGCCGACGCAGTGATCGCGACCGCCGTCGTCGAGGATCCTGCGAAGATGGGCCGAATCGTCCGCAACCCTAAGGGACTACTCCAGGCCATCGTTGAGTTTCGCGACGCCAATCCGGAACAGCAAGCCATCCACGAAGTCAACCTCGGCTTCTACCTGTTCAACTCCGAATTCCTCTGGAGGACTCTTGAGCAGATCGTTGGGCGAACCTCGAGCGGCGAATCCTACGCCACCGACGCCATTCCCTGCGCGGTCCGGAATCGGAGCGCCATCGCGGTTAAGGTCGATCTGCCTGACGGCCGCCTCAATGTCGAAACGCCCGCCGACGCGGCAAACGCCGAGGCGGTGATCCGGCGCAGAACCATCGACCGGCTACTCGAATCCGGCGCTCACATCCGAGACCGCAATGCCGTCTGGATCGACGCACAGGTGTCAATCGAGCCTGGCGCAGTGATCGAACCGGGCACACACATCAGGGGCAATTCGACCATCGCCGAAGGTTCAAGAATTGGTCCGAACGCGATCATCGAAGATGCAAGTGTCGGCCGCGAATGCACCCTGGAATCGTGCACGGTTCGAGGCTCCGTGCTCCATGACCATGTCGAAATCGGCCCGTACTCAACGATTCGTCCTGGCTGCGTCATAGAGTCCAACGCACACATTGGCACCCATGCCGAGCTCAAGGATGCACACATCGGCGAACACGTTCAGATCGGACACTTCAGTTACATCGGCGACGCGGAAGTCGGAGCGCGCACGAACATCGGCGCAGGTGCGATCACCTGCAACTTCGATGGCGAGTCAAAACACCGGACCACGATCGGCGTGGACGCCTTCGTCGGTTCCGACACCATGCTGGTCGCCCCGCTTTCGATCGGCGACCGCGCTCGAACTGGCGCCGGTGCGGTGGTCACTCGGGACGTTCCCGACGAGGGCAATGCCGTCGGCCATCCGGCTCGGCTGACGCCCTCCACGCGCTCGCGGAAGGCGGAGACTGACCAATGAGCGAAAGCTCAATCATCGCCCTGGTCGTGCTGATTCTCGCCGTCGCGCTGCTCGTGCTCGAAGCTATCGCCGAGGCCGGCGTGATTTCGCTTCCGCGATCGCGAGCCCGATTGCTCGCCAGCCGCCGGCCCGATAGCCGGCGGGCAAGCCGCCTGACCCGGATCACGGCCGACCGAGAACGGGCGCTGGGCTCATTCGCCGTCGGTCGCACGGTCGCCGTCGCCAGTGGCTTCACCGCCATCTTCTACATCATCATCCGTGAGACCGGCTTCCAGTGGGAGACCCTGGTCGTCACCGGTCTCGTCTCCGCCATCGTTGCGGCGCTGATTCACTCTGTGCCCCGGCGTCTGGCGGCGACCTGGCCGGAAGGTTTCGCCATGAACTTCGTGCCGGTCATCGATCTGCTCGACGCCGTCTTCCTGGTTCCCGCCGCAATCCTCGAGGCTCCCGCGCGCCTGGTCACCGGCCTGGGACGACGTCACACCGAGGTCGCGCCGCAACCGACCGACATCGAGGTGCTGATCGAGCAAGAGAACGAGACCATCGCTGATGACGAACGCGAGATGATCCGCGGGATTATGACCATCGGCGATCGCATCGTGCGTGAGGCCATGACTCCCCGTCCGGACGTCGCCGCGTTGCGCTCCGACACCGCCTTGACCGACGCCGCCAACTACTTGCTCGAGCACGGATACTCTCGTGTCCCGATCTACGAGGATTCCGTCGACAACATCATTGGGATCGTCTACGCCAAGGACTTGATGGCCGAAATTCTCAAGGATCGCGAGCGGGATATCTCGGAACTGGGCCGAGAGCCCATCTTCGTGCCTGAGTCGAAGCTGATCGACGATCTGCTGCACGAGCTGCGGGGATCGCGAGTCCATATGGCGATCGTGTTGGATGAGTACGGCGGCACCGCCGGTTTGATCACGCTCGAAGACATCCTCGAGGAAATCGTCGGCGAAATCGCCGACGAATACGATCCCGCCGGCGCAGACAACGAGGGCGCGCGGTTGGTCGACGGTGCGCTCATTCTCGACGGACGCGCGCCGCTGGCCGCCCTGGAACAGATCGGCGGACACATCGAAGCCGCCGACTACGACACCGTCGCCGGCCTCGTCTTCGATCGCCTCGGACGAATCCCCGAAGTCGGCGACGAGGTGCGTCTGGGCGCGCTCTCGGTGGTCGTTGAACGTATGAATGGTCGGCGTGTGGTACAAATGCGCGCTGAAGCCAGCGAATCCACACTGGCTGACAGCGAGGCCATCTCGCGCTAATGTGAGCGCCCGTGCCACAACTCACTCAGCCCCCAACCGACGACGTCCAGTACCGAGTCGCGTTCTCTTATGTCACCGGAATCGGCCCGGCTCGAATGGCTGGTCTCGAGCGATTCTTTGAGGATCTGGAAGAGGCCTGGCGCGCCGACCGTGCACATCTCCGTCAGGCCGGCCTGGACAGCGGAACCATCGAGGAGCTTGAGTCCAGCCGTGCGACGCTCGATCCGGCCGAGGCCTATGGACGCATGATCGACGCCGGGATCACCGCATTGACGCCGCACGATGATCACTATCCGCGCAGGCTCAAGGAAATCCCCGACCCGCCGCCGCTCCTCTACGTCCGCGGCGAGCTCATCGATCGAGACGAATGGTCGCTCGCCATCGTCGGCACCAGGCGCCCGACGCCATACGGCGTCCAGGTCACTCGCTCACTGACATCCGAACTCGCCGCTTCGGGTCTGACCGTCGTTTCGGGACTGGCCCGAGGTGTCGACGGAGTGGCGCACGAGACCACACTCGATCAAAACGGTCGTACCGTCGCCGTCGTTGCCAGCGGTCTGGACCATGTGTATCCCCCGGAACACAGGGGTCTCGCGGCCCGAATCCTCGACAGTGGCGGCGCAATGCTCAGCGAATACCCGCTCGGCAAGCGTCCCGACGCGAGGTACTTCCCTCGCCGCAATCGGATCATCGCCGGAATGACCCTGGGAACGCTCGTCACCGAGGCTGGCGAAAAATCAGGGACCTGGCATACCGTGACCTCTGCGCTCGATCAGGGACGAGAGGTCTTCGCCGTGCCTGGACCAATCACCTCCGAGCAATCGACCGGAGCCAACAACGTGATCAAGCGCGGCTTGGGTAAGCTCGTCACTTGCGCCCAGGACGTGCTCGACGAGCTCAACCTGGGACCGATTGAACGGCAGGCGGAGCTCGTCGAACAGTTGCCGGAGGATCCCATGGAAGCCATGCTGCTCGAACGAATCGGCAGCCAACCAATCCACGTCGACGAACTCTCGCGTCTCATCCAGCAGCCCGTGCACGAAACGGCCGCCGCCATGGCCACGCTCGAACTCAAGGGTCTGATTCACCAGGTAGGACCGATGACCTATGCCCGACGCTAGCGACGCCGGCTCACCCAACGGGAAAACCCTCGTCATCGTCGAGTCCGGCGCCAAGGCCGACACGATCTCCAGGTTCCTCGACGACGATTACGTCGTCAGCGCCTGTTTCGGCCACGTCCGCGATCTGCCCCGCCGCGCCGCCGAACGACCAGAGAAGATCAAGGGCCAACCCTGGGCCGACCTCGCCGTCGACGTCGATCACGGCTTCCAGCCCCACTACATCGTGCCCAACGAGTCGAAGAAGCATGTCACCAGGCTGCGCAGGGAACTGCGTCAGGCCGACCGCGTCCTGCTGGCAACTGATGAAGACCGCGAAGGCGAATCGATCGGCTGGCACCTGCTCGAAGTGCTCAAGCCCAAGGTTCCCTACGAACGCATCGTCTTCCACGAAATCACGCCGACAGCCATCGAACAGGCGCTGGAATCGCCCCGCGACATCGACGGCAATCTGGTCGAGGCCCAGGAATCTCGGCGAATCCTCGACCGGCTCTATGGTTACTCGCTCAGTCCCGTCCTCTGGCGCAAGTTGGGACAGGGCACGTCGGCCGGCCGCGTGCAGAGCGTCGCGCTGCGCTTCCTCGTCGATCGCGAGCGCGAGCGCATGGCTTTCGTCAGTGCCGAGTACTGGGGGGCCAACGCCGACTTCGCCATTGGCGACAGCCGGCTCAGCGCCCGCCTGCTCTCGCTCGGCGGCGTCGAACTGGCCAGCCAGACCTCCGACTTCGATCCGGCCAGCGGTCAGCTGGCCGCATCGAACAAGCGCTGGGAAACCGAAGCCACGCTGGAGGACATCCGGCCCACGCTGGTCGACGCCGATTGGCTCGTCTCGACCATCGCCAAGACCCAGGCCCGGATGCGTCCCGCCCCGCCGTTCACCACGTCCACCATGCAACAGGCCGCCTCGAACCGCCTGGGCATGGGTGCCGCCCGAGCCATGGCGGCGGCCCAGCGCCTCTATCAGGGCGTCGACCTCGGCGCCGAACGCGTCGGCCTGATCACCTACATGCGCACTGACTCCGTCACGCTCTCCGATCAAGCGCTCGCTCAGGCCGCCAACTACATCCAGACCACCTACGGCGAGGACTACCACCAGTTCCGCACCTACAAGACCCGGTCGCGCAACGCGCAGGAGGCGCACGAAGCGATCCGGCCCACAGACATCGCCCGCACTCCGGACTCGCTGCGCGGCGTCCTCGACGGCGACGACTTCGCTCTCTACGACCTGATCTGGCGCCGATCCGTCGCCTGTCAGATGGCCAACGCGCGGGTCGAACGAACCCGAATCGAACTCGAAGCGCAACTGCCCGACCGTCCCGCCGACGACCCGGCCGTGATGATCGCCAACGGACAGGTCGTCCTCTTCCCCGGCTGGTATGAAGTCCTGCCGCCGCGAGGCGACGGACAACAGCTTTTGCCGGACGTGACTGAGGGCGAATCCGCACAACTCATCAACTTCGAGCCGAAGCGCAGCGACTCACAGCCGCCGGCGCGCTACACCGAAGCCACGCTGGTCAAGAAGCTCGAGGACGACGGCCTCGGCCGACCCAGCACCTACGCCGCCATCATCAAGACCCTCACCGACCGCAACTACGTCACCCGCAGCGGACGCACCCTGATCCCCACCTTCCTCGGCTTCGGCGTCATCGACCTGCTCACCCAGCACTTCGCCGACCTCGTCAACGCCGAGTTCACCGCCGACATGGAAGACACCCTCGACCAGATCGCTCGCGGCGAGGCCCGCGCTGAGCAACATCTCCACGACTTCTACTTCGGCGACGACGGCAGCCAAAACGGACTCAAGGGTCGCGTCGCCGAAAAAATCGACACCATCCCGTTCTGGGCTCTGAATCTGGACGAGAGCGGACTCAGCCTCGACCTCGACGGCGACGAACACGTCGGCCCCGACGACATCCAGGTCCGGATTCGCGGCGGCTCCTCATTCATCCGCCGCGGCGTCGGCGACAGCATGCGCACCGCGCCGCTCCCGCCCGACATGGCCCCCGCCGACCTCACCCTCGAGCAAGCCGGCGACCTCCTGGAAACCACCCTGCAACTGCCGCGCAAACTCGGCCGCCACCCCGACTACGACGACGACGTCTGGCTGCTCAACGGCCGCTTCGGTCCATTCGTCCAGCTCGGCGAGGCCGTCGGACGGCCCAAGCGCGGCCAGCCGAAACCGCGACGCGCCTCCGTCCCCAAGGACATGGAACTCCCCGACGTCAACCTCGAGCACGCCATCGAATGGCTGCGCTGGCCCAAGACCCTGGGCGAACACCCAGACACCGGAGAAGAAGTCACCGTCCGTCCCGGTCGCTGGGGACCCTACGTCCAGTCCGGCGACGAACGCCGGAACCTCAAGGACGAGGACGACCTCGAAACCATCGAGCTGGACCGAGCCCTCGCCTTGCTCGCAGAACCGAAAGCCCCGCGCCGCGGCCGCAGACGAACCGGCGGCCGCCGCTCCAACCGCAGGCGATAGGGCACCTCTCCTATCCCGTCATTCCCGCGCTTGCCGCGGAGCCTGTCCCCGGCCTGAACGGGGGAATCTCGCGGCCTACAGTGAACACGTGCCCATCGACTCCATCACTCAACCCCACCGGGAATCTCTCGACCGCTACCTCAGCCAACTCCAGCACGGCCGAGGCCTCTCTCACCACACGATCCGCAACTACCGCTCCGACATCTCCCACTTCCTCGCCTGGTTGGAACACCATGACCGTCAGCTCACCGATCTCAACCGCGCCGACTACCGCCAGTACCTCGCCGACCTCCAGGCAGACGGAGTCGCGGAAGCCTCCGTCCGCCGCCGCGCCTCCACCATCCGCTCCTTCACCCGCCATCTGAATCGAACCGACGAACTCACCCGCGACCCGCTCGTGCTCGCAGCCACGCCAAAAGCCACATCTCATCTCCCGACCGTGCTCAGCCAGCGAGACGTCGATGCCCTGATCTCCGCTCCCGACACCTCAACTCCCGCAGGCGTCAGGGATCGCGCAATCCTCGAGATCCTCTACGGCGCCGGCCTGCGAGTCTCCGAGTTGGTCGGCATGCGCGCCACCGACCACGACGCCGACTACCACGCGATCCGCGTGCTGGGTAAAGGCGACAAGCAACGCATGGCCCTGCTGGGCAAGTCGGCCTGGCACTGGCTCCAGCGATACCTGCGCGATGCCCGTCCGCTATTGCTGTCGGAGAAGTCGCAGGATTGGCTCTGGCTCAATCGGTTCGGCGGTCCGCTTTCCGCCCGCGCGGTGCAGTTGAGCGTGCGGCGATTCGCGCAGCGCGCCGGACTGCCCGGCGACGTGCATCCCCATCTGTTGCGACACTCGTTCGCCACTCATATGCTCGATGGAGGCGCCGATGTCCGGGTGGTCCAGGAGTTGCTCGGCCACGCTTCCGTGTCCACGACCCAGATCTATACCCACGTCAGCGACGCCGCCCGACGCGACACCATCGAACACGCGCTCGATGGCGTGGCCGACCTCCTCCGCGAACGACGCAGCCGGGATGAAGACGACGCGCGATGAAAGTTCTGCTCATTTCAGGCCCCAATCTCAATATCCTCGGCCAGCGTCTGCCCGAGATTTACGGCAGCCAGACGCTCGCGGACATCGAGGATCTGGTCGGCAAACGCGCCAAGGAATGGGGCGTCACGATCCGCCCCTACCAGTCCAATCACGAGGGCGCGATCATCGATTTCATCCAGCAGGAACGCTCCGCCGAAGGCCTGATCATCAACCCCGGCGCGCTCTCCCATTACGGCTACTCGCTGCGCGACGCCCTCGAAGCCTTCCCCGGCGGCAAGATGGAAGTCCACCTCTCCAACGTCCACGCCCGCGAGGAATTCCGCCACAACCTCGTTACCGCCCCGATCATGGACGGCGTCGTCGCCGGCCTCGGCTGGCGAGGCTACCTCGCGGCCCTCGACGCGCTCGTGCCGATGCTGCAGGAACGCCACGGACGCGGAGGCCCAGGCGCCGAGGAGCCTCAGTCCGATTCATGACCGCTCCCACTTCACGTCTCGACCGAATCCGCGAGCGTCTCGAACAGGCAAACGTCGACGCGCTCCTGGTCACCAATCCTCACAACCGGCGCTACGCCTCTGGCTTCACCGGCTCCAACGGCTGGCTGCTGATTCCCGCCGACGCCTCAAGTCCGCCCACGTTGGCCACCGATTTCCGCTACCTCGAGCAGGCCGCCCAGGAATCGCCCGAGTTCGAGATCGTCAACATGAAGGACGGCATCGACAAGTGGTGGGGCGAACTGGCCAAACCACTCGGCCGCGGACGGCTCGGCTTCGAGTCGAACGACGTCACCGTTGCCGCGCATAAGCAGCTCCGCGACGTCAACGCCAAACTGCCCGCCAGTCAGCGACCCGCGCTCGTCCAGACCGATCAGATCGTCGAGCAGGTGCGCGCGCTCAAGGACGACGCCGAGCTGGCCCTGCTCCGCCGGGCCGTCGCCCTCACCGACGACGCCTTCGCCCACGCCCAGCGCGCCATGCAGCCGGGTTGGACCGAGCGGCAAGTCTCCTGGGAGATCGAGCAGTACGCCCGCTCCAACGGCGCCGACGGCATGGCCTTCGAATCAATCGTCGCCGCCGGCCCCTGGGGCGCGAGACCGCACGCCCGCCCTCGCGACGAAGTCATCCACGAGGGACAACCCATCGTCATCGACATGGGCGTCCGCTACCACGGCTACTGCGCCGACATGACCCGCACCATCGTCCTCGGCGACCACGACGACACCTTTCCCCGCATCTACGACATCGTGCTCGCCGCCCACGAAACCGCGGCCCAGATGGTCGAGCCCGGCATGTCGGCCAAGGACGCCGACCAGTTGGCCCGCCAGGTCGTCACCGACGCCGGCTACGGCGACCAGTTCGGCCACGGTCTCGGGCACGGAGTCGGACTCCAGATCCACGAGAAGCCCTACCTCGGCATCACCTCGAAGGACACGCTCGAAGCCGGCATGGTCATCACCATCGAGCCCGGCATCTACCTGCCCGAGTGGGGCGGCGTGCGGATCGAGGACATGGGCCTGCTCGACGAGGACGGCTTCCACTCCTTCACCGGCACGCCCAAACTGCGCATGATTGCTGAGCCCGTCTAACCTGCCCATCAACCCGCTCTGCTCCCGAACACAACCGAACAGACCCGAACGCAACGGAACACAACTGACAGGCACGAGATGATCTCCACCGGCGACCTCAAGCGCGGATTCGTGATCGAACTCGACGGCAATGAGTACCAGATCGTCGACTGGGAACACATCAAGGTCGGTCGCGGTTCGGCCCAGGCTCGGCTCAAGCTGCGCGACATCCGCGGCGGCCACACGATCGAGCGCACCTTTCAGGCCGGCACCAAGTTCCGACGCATCCGCACCGAGCATCAGACGATGCAATACCTCTACCGCGACGGCGATCTGCTCTACTTCATGAACACCGACACCTACGAGCAGGAGCCGCTCTCCCTCGACGTCGTCGGCGACGCCGTTCACTACCTGGCCGAGAACGCCGAAGCGGAAGTCCTGATCGTCGGAGAAAACCCCGTCGCCGTCGAACTCCCCGCCGCCGTCCCGCTGGTCGTCGCCGACTCCGATCCCGGCGTCAAGGGCGACACCGCCACCGGAGCGACCAAGCCGGCCACCCTCGAAACCGGCCTCACCGTCAACGTCCCCCTCTTCATCAACCCCGGCGACACCGTCAAAGTCGACACCCGCTCCGGCCAATACCTCGAACGCGCCTGACCCTTTCCGATCCTCTCTCCCCGAGGGAGAGGGTTAGGGTGAGGGCCAACGGGCCTTTGTGCCCACTCACACGAGGAGATGTCAAATCACCCTCCGCTCTCCCCTGTTCCAAAGGGAGACGCCTGCCCACCTCGTTCTTCCCCCTTTCAGGAGGAGATGCCTGCCCCTACTTTCTCCCCCCTTCCAGGGGAAGATGCCGAAGGCAGAGGGGGTCCCCCGTCCCATCGCAGACCCGTTCAACCAGCCAGACCTCACAAGCCATGCCCAAACGCCCACCCACCGGCTTCAACGTCCGCCGAGCCCAACAACAACGCATCGACTGGGACAATTCGCAGCCCCAACCCACCGAGCAGCCCGTCTCGACCCCTCAATCCCGACCCGTCGGCGAAGTCGCGCGACACATCAAGAGCCAGCTCAAGGCCGACCCACAGCTCAACGACGTCTGGATCGAGGGCGAGGTCCGCAGCTTCAACCGCTCCGGCGCCGGCCACTACTACTTCGACCTCGCTGATTCACAGAAAGACGGCAAGTCCGACGCCGCCCTGGCCTGTGCATTCTTCCGCCGCGACAACCGAGGCATGGCTGTCCAACAGGGCGACCAGGTGCTCGTTCACGGCAGCGCCGATGTCTACCTCCCCCGAGGCTCGTTGCAGATCATCGTCGACGACCTTCGCCCAATCGGCGAAGGCGTCCTCCAGGCCGAGTTCGAGCGCCTCTTTCGCAACCTGAACGCCGAGGGCCTCTTCAATCCCGAGCGCAAGCGCTCGTTGCCGCCGTATCCCCGCCGGATCGGAGTCGTCACCTCGCCCAGCGGCGCGGTCTGGCACGACATCCAGCAGGTGCTTTCCCGTCGCTGGCCCTTAACCTCGCTGGTCCTCTCCCCCTGCCTCACCCAGGGCGCCGGGGCGGCTGAATCGATCGCCGAGGGCATCCAGCGGCTCAACCTTCTGACTGTTGACGAACCCGACCTGATCATCGTCGCCCGAGGCGGTGGCTCGCCCGAGGACCTCTGGGCCTACAACGAGGAACCCGTCGCCCGCGCCATCTTCGCCAGCGACATCCCCGTCATCTCCGCGGTCGGACACGAGACCGACGTCAGCATCGCCGATCACGTCGCCGACCGCCGAGCGCCGACCCCGTCCGCCGCCGCCGAGATCGCCGTCCCCGACCGCGCCGAAGAAGCTGCCCGCGTCGCCGGACTTCGCCAGGCTGCCGACCAGAAGATTGACAGCCGAATCGTGGAACTCGCTCAGCGAGGACTGCTCAGCCGCGAACGACTTGAACGCGCCGCGCCGCATCCGCCGACGATGCGCGTCGAACTCAACCGCCGCAGGCGAGAACTCGATCAGGCGATCGAACGGCAGCTGGCGCTCTTGAGAGCGCAGCAGACCGCCAGCGCCTCCAGGCTCAGCGCTCTCAACCCCCTGGCAACCCTCGAACGCGGCTACGCCATCGTCTCGGACGATCAGGAACGGGTCGTCACCACCGCCGCTGACCTGTCCCGCGACCAGCGCGTCTCAATCAGGTTCGCCGACGGAGAAATCGCTGCCCGGACCACCTCAGACGCCACTCCCGGCAAGGAGCTACCACATGCCTGACGATCCCGAACGACCCTACGAGGAAATCGTCGAGGACCTCGAGACTGTCCTCACCGAACTGGAAGACGGAGGCCTCCCCCTCGATCAGGCCGTCGACGCCTACGAACGAGGAGTCAAGCTCAGCCAGCAAGCCCAGCAACTCCTCACCAACGCCGAACTCCGCATCGACACCCTCCGCGACGACCCGTGATGCCCGCCCTCAGACCTCCCCCTTTGGGGGAGGTGCGCCGAAGGCGCGGAGGGGGCCGCCCGGCCGACATCCACATAGCTCGAGTTACACAGAGAACACAGCCCATCAGAACATCCGTACACATACAATGGCAGGTACCCGAGAAACATTGACCGCCTCCCGGAGCCTGACATGACCCGCCCCGCAATCCGGACCACCCTGGAACCGCCTGGAATGGCCCAGCCAAACCCTCACGAATTCCGGACTGATCTGGACGAATCTGGACAAATCTGGACAAATCCGCTCGATTCTGACCAGAATCTCCATTCCACAGCGGGAAACTGTCCCTCTTCGACCCGAATTCCCTCTCCTCACCGCGCACAAGCTTGGGATCCGGCCCGATGACACTCCGAATCGCCTGGTTCGCGACCGCCAGGGGCACGAGTTCGCGCAAGTTGCTCCACGCCGCGAACGACGCAATTCGCGACGGCCGACTGGACGCGGAGATCGTCTGCGTCGTCTGCAACCGGGTCCGCGGCCAGTCAGCCAACACGGACCTGTTTCTCGACGACGTCGAGCAGGCCGGAATCCCCTTGATCTCCAACAGCTCGCTGGAATGGCGTCGACGCGTAGCCGGCGAAATCTCGGTGCCCGGACAAGAACTCGCTTCCTGGCGGCGCGACTACGACCGCCATCTGTTCGAGCAAATCCGCGAGCACTCGCCCGATGTGGCAATGCTGGCCGGATACATGCTGGTCATCACCGACGTCATCTGCGACCACCTGCCCTGCCTCAACCTCCATCCCGCCCTCCCGGACGGGCCGATCGGCACCTGGCAGCAAGTCATTCACGAACTCATCGCCCAGCGAGCGGACCGATCCGGCATGGTCCTGCAACGCGTGACCACGGAGCTCGACCGAGGTCCAACCGTCACCTGGGCCGAGTACCCCATCCGCGGACCCCTGTTCGATCCGCTCTGGGCCGAATACGGCGACGACGCCGAATCCGAGACCCCGCTCTTCCACGCCATCCGCGAAGCCGGCGCCAGCCGCGAGCCCGCCTTCATCCTCCAGTCCCTGCAGGCAATCGCCGCCCGGAGCTCCGCTTCATCCACATCGCTCGCCGCATCGACCGGGGACGAGATAGGCTCGGACCTCACCGCAGAGGTCGAGTCGGAGATGAAGCGGCTAGAGATCTGACCCTCGTGTTATGTCAACTGTGGACGCTGTGAGTAATTGTTTACGTGTGTAGTCCGATAACTATATGATGCCGTCATGACCGATCCGGATCTGCCGGTCCTGACTCCGACCATTGTCGAGCCGCGCTCGAACGGCCACGTGAACGAGTTGCTGCCCGCGATCCGTGAGGATTTGGCCCCATTCCTCCCCGCCTTGCGCAGCGCCGCGCAACTCATCGCGGCCGCCACCGTGCTTGAGTTCACCGCTCGCTATGCTGCACCAGCGATGATTGACCAGGTTCGACAGATCATCGCCCCGGCGCCCCAGCACAAGCAAACGATCCTGGTCGAGGAACAAACCACTGTTCGCCGTCGCGTTACGGTCGTTTCCTAAATCTCTGGTTCCGCTCACGCTCACGATTCTCCTGTTCCCGCTTGCTAACCAACCCGGTTCCATCCATGCGTCGCACAATCCCCGCTTGGTGATCAGTGAAGTGCATCCAAACGTTGCCGCCGACGGCTCGTCCTGGGATTCGTACGAGTGGATCGAAATCCACAATCTCGAACGCCATCCGGCCAACCTGGACGGCTGGATCATCGAGGACGCCCAGTCCATCGCGCCGCTTCCTGACATCGAGCTGCCAGCGGGCGGCGCCGTGTTGGTCGCTGGCAGCGCCGCCGACATCGAGGTACCTTCGGGCAAGACTCTGATCATCCTGGACCGTCCGAGGATCGGCACCGGTCTGCGCAATGCCGGCGACCGGGTGGCGCTGATCAATCCGTACGGAGTTCGCTACGACGCCGTCAGTTGGGGAGACGTGCGCTGGCCGCGCGCCAGCGAGCCGCCCAATCCGCGCCAATCGATCGTCAGAACTTCCACTGGCGGGCAGTCGTTGTCGGACCGATTGACGCCCTGGACCGTCGGCGAAGCGATCAGCGCGGCACCGGACCGGCATCGCCATCCACTTCCTGAAACGTCGGTCCGGATGGTCAAGGCGCTCATCGATCCCGGCGAAGGCGACTCGGAGACGCTCACGATTCGCAACCTCTCCGATCGCCCACTGATCACTGTCAACTGGACGCTGACCGTCAACAACTCCCTGATCACGCTGCCCTCGGTCCGAATCGAACCCGGCGTGTCCTACGACATCCGAGAGGCGGATGGCACACTGGGCGCCGGCATATCCAGCGACGGCGGCCATCTGGTCCTCCGAGACAGCAGAGGCAACTGGCTGGCGACCGCCAGCTGGGGCGACGACCACACGTTTCACAAGATTCCTCCGCCCGCGCCCGGGCAGGAGTTGCGATTCAATCCGTTCGCGAGGATTCACCCGCGCGTCCCCTGGTTCGACGTCGATCGCGAAGACAGACTCATGGTTGGTCGGGGTCGGGGGACGAAGTCACTGCTGGCTTCCAGCATTAGCTCTCTGTCGCTGCGCGAACATCACCGTGCGAGCCCACACCAGGATTCCGATCGAGCGCCGATCTGGATCAGCGAGGTCTACCCTAATGCCGGGCAGGGCAGAAGTGACGCCGCGCATGAGTGGTTTGAATTGACCAACTCCACCGAATCGCCACTGCAGCTCGATGAGTGGTCAATCGCCGACAACACCTCCGCCGACTCCCTCGACGGGGTCACGATTCCACCAGGCTCATCCGTCGTCATTGGCGGCGCCGCGCAGGCTGATTCAGGCGTCGTGGCCGCTATCGAAGACGGTCGAATCGGCAATGGCCTGGCCAACAGTGGGGACCAACTCCGGCTGATCAATCCGGCCGGCGAGGTGGTCAGTGCGATCAGCTGGGGCGACGACCGGTCGTTCGACGCGATCACTGCGCCACAGCCCGATGAGTCGCTGCATCGCGAGTCGCCATCCGACATCCCGTTCCTCGGCAGACCTTCGCCCGGGATGTTGACCGTGTCTCCGACCCCGGCGCCGGCGCTTACCAATGTCGAAACGCCGACAGCGCCGGCCGGTCAGGACGATCTGCTCGATTCCACGCAGCCTGCGCAAACAGAACCGTCGATTGCCCCGGTCATCGACGAAACCCTGCCGGTGCTGATGATCACCGAAATCCTGTCTGCTCCGTTGCCGGGACAACCGGAGTGGGTTGAGATTCACAATCCAAACGAGGAGTCTGTCGATCTCAATGGATGGACAATCGGCGATCCGCAACGACGAACGGCGTTGCACGGCACCATGACCGCCGGTTCCTACGTCGTGGTCACCACCCAACCGCTGGAGTCGGATGTCGATACCATCGTCGTCGAACGGATTGGCAACGGTCTCAACAATGACGCCGACTCCATTGCCATCTTCACTCCAACTGGACGCGTCGTTGACGAAGTCAGCTACGGACACGGTGAGTTGCCTGCTCCTGATCGAGGACTGTCGATCGCATTGGATCCCGAGCGCTGGGTCGTCACGGCATTGCCGACTCCCGGTGCAGCCGATGTCACTCCGCTCCTGGCAGACGCCTTCCGTTCTGCCGCTCCGAAAGCTCCGATTTCCGATGAGGGTCGCCTGCCGCTGGTGAGCGCAGAAGCGGACGCCGGCGTGAATGCCTGGATGATCGTGAGCTTCGCTCTGATCGGCGTGATCATCACCCTGGTCGTCCGTCGCGTCCAGCCCGACCAGGTACAGCCGGAGGCGACGGTTGAGGCGAGCCACTACTCCGGGCCGGACGCTGTTTCAGCGTCCTCAGTGGACCCCGAGGAACACAATGATCCGACGAGAACATGATTGACTCGGATCGAGTCCGCATCGCTGTAGCCATCGCCCGAAGTGGGGCCGCGTCCCGGCGTGCGGCAGAGACAATGGTCCGCGAACGGCGCGTCACCGTTGACGGTCAGGTCACCACCGACCTCTCCACTCGAGTCCATCCGGCGACCCAGCAAATCACGCTCGATGGTCGACCGCTGCCCTCCCGCGAACCGCTCCGCTACTACGCGCTCAACAAGCCGCGCGGCGTGCTCTCGACCGTTCGCGACGACCGAGGCCGCCACACGGTCGTCGAGTTCCTCCCGGCTGACGCGCCACGCTGCGTGCCCGTCGGCCGGCTCGATCTGGACAGCGAAGGCCTGCTCCTGCTGACTAACGATGGCCCCTTGATCGACAGACTGTTACACCCGTCACGCGAGGTGCAGCGGGTGTACCTGGCTGAGGTTGTCGGTCGACCGACCGATCGCGCGCTCGATCGAATCTACGAAGGCATCCACGACCAGGGCGAAGTGCTCCAGGCCAAACCGGCCAGGTCCCGTCGGCCAGGACGGACGCTGAACAACCGGCGCCCCACTTCCTGGCTCACGTTGACGCTGCACACGGGCCGCAAACGTGAATTGCGGCGCCTCTGCGACGCGATTGGCCACCCGGTGGTCACACTGCGCCGAGTTCGCTTCGGCCCGTTGTTGCTGCGCGACCTGCCAACAGGCAAGATTCGTCCGCTCAACCGCCGAGAAATCCGGATGCTGCGGCGCGCCTCCGGTTTGACCGACGACGCCGGCGTTGCTGAGTCGTAAGTCGGCCGCCTTTACCATTGGGCTGTGACACGCTCCTCCAGTCCGGATTGTCGAAATCAACTAGTCGCGATCGACGGGCCGGTCGCCTCCGGCAAGACCGCTGTCGGCCGGGCCCTGGCGCAGCGCCTGGGCTGGCGGTTGTTCGACACCGGAATCATGTATCGCGCCGCGACCTGGCAAGCACAGCGCAAGGGCGTCCATCTGGACGAAGAGGACAGCGTCACCGAGCTGATTCGCGCATCGGAGTTTCGATTGACGCCGAGAGCAGACAGCGACTCGATCGAGATGGATGTCTTCGTCGACGGCGACGATGCCACGCCGCACCTGCGCCAGCCCGAGGTCGAGTCCGTGGTCCCCATCGTCGCCGCCAACGCCGGCGTGCGCGTGCTGATGGTCGCGATTCAGCAGTCGGAAGCCGCGCAGGGCTGCATGATCGTCGTCGGCCGAGATATCGGCACGGTCGTCCTGCCCGACGCCCCGGTCAAAATTTTCCTCGACGCCAGCGAGGAGGTCCGTGCCAGGCGGCGGGCCGCCGAGCAGGATGGTGGCGCCGACGAAGCCGCCGTGCTCAAGGCGACCCAGCGTCGCGATCGTCGTGACCGCGGCAGAGCCGCGTCGCCGCTGACGGTGGCTGCTGACGCCGTCCGGCTGGACACTTCAGACCTCACGCTCGAACAGGCGATTGTTGCCACCGAATCAATCGTTCGAGAACGAATGCCCGAGCTGACCCTGCAACAGGCAGCCACACCCGTGCAGCAGAGATAGCCCATGCGCCGACGCGTGTATCGCTGGGTCACCCGACAGCTGACGCGCCTCGTCTTTGGCGAGTACAAGGCGCTTGCCGATATCGGGATGACCGGTATGCCCAACGCCTCCCGGGTCTGGTTTCTCGTCGCCGGCTTCTTCGCGCGCCTGGCCTTTCTCAGGATCGTCCGTTGCGAGTGGCGGCATTTCGATCGGATTCCCAAGGGCGGCGTGATCATCGCCTCCAATCACGTGTCCTCCGCCGATCCCGCGATGATGGCGTCCGCCATCTATCCCCGCTCACCGCGATACATGGCCAAGGTCGAGCTATTTCGCAAGGAGCCGATCATTGGCTACCTCTTCGCGCTGTCGGGCGCGTTCCCGGTGCGGCGCGGCGCCGGCGATCGACTGGCGATTCGCGAAGCAGAGCGACTGCTCGCCAATGGCGCCGCCGTCGGCATGTTTCCCGAGGGACATCGCTCCGATACCGGCGCCATGATGCAGGCGCACTCCGGCACCGCCTTGCTGGCGCTCCGCACCCAGGTTCCTGTCGTTGCGGTGGGAATCACTGGGTCAGAGAGGATGCGGGCCGGCTGGCGCTCGCTCATCGCTCGGACCCAGGTGCGAATGACTGCCTCTCACCCCTTCGTGGTCAAACCCAGGGGCGCGCGAGTGACCCGCGACGACATTGACGCCGCGCACATCACTATCATGCGTGCCATTGCCGAACAGCTACCCCCCGCGTATCGTGGCGTGTATGCACACTTGGTCGACGACGACGCCGACCAGGACGCTGGAAGCGACCGGTCCAGCAGCGACAGACCAGGAGCAGCAGCATGAAAATACACCGCGCCAGCGACATGGGCTTCTGCTTCGGCGTGCGTCGCGCTGTCGACATGATGAAAGAAGCGGCGGCCAACGGCACCAGAGTGACCACACTTGGACAGGTCGTGCACAATCCGCAGGTGGTCGCAGAGCTCGAACAGACAGGAATCAAGGTCAAGGAAGATCGCTCGGCGGTCGGCGTCGAGAGTGATACGGTCGCGATTACGGCGCATGGAGTCGGTGAAACCGTTGTCCGCGACATTGAAGCACGCGGACTCAAGGTCATCGACACCACCTGTCAGTTCGTCTCCCGTTCCCAGCGCGCCGCGCGCAACCTGGCCGAGCGCGGCTTTACCGTGATCATCTTCGGCGACCCCACTCACCCGGAGGTCAAGGGCGTGTTGGGCTGGTGCCGCGGGCGCGGCATTGTGATCAAGAACGAGTCGCTCGAAGATCTTCCCGACTATCTGCCGTCCAAGATCGGCGTGATTTCTCAGACCACGCATACGCCCGAGCGCTTCGCGGTGTTCGTCGCCAACCTGATGCGCGCCCGGATCGACCAGATCACCGAGATCAGAGTCGTCAACGTGCTCTGCAACGCCACGACGTCTCAACAGGCCGCCACTCGCGATTTGACGGAGGATGTCGACCTGATGATCGTCGTCGGCGGGCACAACTCCGCCAACACCAGACACCTGGCCGAACTCTCGCGGGCCAACGGCGTTGAGACATATCACGTCGAGACCGCAGCAGAGCTGAAGTTCGAGTGGTTCGACGGTCACGAAGACATTGGCGTCACCGCCGGCGCCTCTACTCCCGATTTCTCGATTGACGCCGTGGTCGAGCGTATCGAAGAGATCGACGCCGCCTTGTCGGCCGCCGTCTAGTTCAGCCTGACAGAGCATCCCGGACATCGAATGCCCCGTCCGCGTCGTTCTGCCGTTCCTGCTGGCGCCATTAGCACTGTCGCATCGGGCTCGCTCGCCGAGGAAGCCGGTCTGCGGCCCGGCGACCAGGTACTCGCGGTCAACGGGCAATCGATTCGTGACCCGGTCGATTACCGGTTCCAGACCACCGAGGACTTCGTCGAACTGGAAGTCGTTCACGACGACGAACTGGCAATTGTTGAGTTCGAGAAACCGATCGATGAGCCGCTCGGCATCGAGTTCGACGACGACGCGTTCGACGGCACCCGCATCTGCAACAACAAGTGCTTCTTCTGCTTTCTCAAGGGGTTGCCGAAGGGGCTGCGACGTCCGCTCTACATCAAGGACGACGACTATCGCCTCTCGTTCCTGCACGGGAACTTCGTCACTCTGACCAACCTGTCGGACGATGACTGGAACCGGCTCGAGGAACAGCGACTGAGCCCGCTGCACGTGAGCGTCCATGCCACGGACCTCGACCTGCGGCGCCAGTTGCTGGGAAATCGAAACGCCCCCGACATCATCGAACAATTGCAACGGCTGGCAGAAATGAGGATTGACGTCCATACGCAGGTCGTGCTGTGCCCGGGCGTCAACGACGGCGACGCGCTCGATCAGACCGTGGAAGACCTGCTTGGTCAAGCGAATGTGACATCCATCGGCGTGGTCCCGGTCGGCTCTTCGCTGGAAGGCGAAGAACGAATCCAGGACGCCGGCATGCGCGCGCACAGCAGATCGGAAGCGCAGCGTGTGGTCAGGCAGCTGCGCCGCTGGCAACGTCACGCTCGGTCGCGACGTGGGCGCTCGGTCGTGTTTCCCAGCGACGAGTTCTATCTCACCGCTGGCGCTCAGATTCCGTCAGAGGGGCGCTACGACGGGTTTCCCCAGTGGGAAAACGGCGTTGGCATGACCCGCACCCTGATCGATGACTGGCGAAAGACCAGACGCCGGATTCGAGAGGGTCGGCTCCACGTTTCCCCAACCGCTGCCGTGATCGCTTGCGGGACTCTGATCGCGCCAGCACTTAGGGAACTGTGCGACGAAGTGACGAGCCTCACAGGCGTCGAGTTCACGATCATCCCGGTCCAGAATTCTCTCTTCGGCGAACGGGTCAACGTCAGTGGTCTGATTCCCGGAGCAGACTTCGTCGCGGCGCTCTCTCGATTGGAACTGCCCGAGCACGTGTTCCTTCCGCGGGCATCCCTCGACTACTTCGGCGCGAAGTTTCTCGACGATCTCACACCTGCCGAGTTGGAATCCAGACTCAAACGCCAGATTTCTTTCGTCTACACGCTCTCTGAGCTCCTAGAGTCAATTGCAGACGGCGATGTCCGGGACGGTTCGGCCAGCAGGCAGCCGCGACCGAATCCTCGTTCGAACGGACGCAGCTGGACCACGCCGGCGGCGGGGTAGACGGGGGGTACGCCATGTGCGGCATTGTGGGTTACGTCGGCCATCAGGCGGCCGGCCCGATCCTGATTGAGGGACTACAACGTCTCGAATACCGGGGATACGACTCGTCCGGAATCGCGGTCATCGATCGCGACGGCGTCCTCGACGTGATGAAACGGGAGGGCAAGCTCCGCGACCTGCAGGCTGCGATCACGCGGATGCCGAATGGCGGAACCGGGATCGGACACACCAGATGGGCGACCCACGGTCAACCGTCGGATCGCAACGCGCATCCGCACGCGTCATCCTCCGGAGATGTGATCGTCGTCCAGAACGGCATCGTCGAGAACTACCGCGAACTGCGAGCCGAGCTACAGGAACGGCTCGACGCTGAAGGCCGAACCTGGCAATCGGAGACCGACACTGAGGTCATTCCCGAACTGATTTCGAGGGAGATCTCAGCGGGGAAGCCACTCGAAGACGCCATCGCCTATGCCATTGGCCGTCTGCGCGGCGCCAACGCGATTGCGGTGGTCCATCGCGGCAGTCCAGACAGGATGTACGCCGCCCGGAAGGGCTCGGCGGGAGGGATCGTGATTGGCTATGGCGACGGCGAGATGTTCCTCGCCAGCGACCTGCCGGCGCTGTTGCCGCATACGACCAGCGTGTACCACCTCGAGGACGGTGACATCGCGGCAATCGATGCTGATCTCGTGCAGGTGCGGCGCGGCGGAAGTCCAACGTTCCAGCCCACGCCTACGCAGGTCGATCTGGATCCGGTCGCCATTGCACGCGGGCCGTATCGGCACTTCATGCTCAAGGAAATCCACGAACAGCCGCGCGCTCTGTCTGACACGATCCGGGGACGCGCTCGGCTTGATCCGGCCAGCGCTCTGGCTGATGACTTCGATCTCGCCGACGACACCCTCCGAGGTATTGAGCGGGTCCTGGTCATTGGCATGGGCACCTCACTGCATGCCGCGATGATCGGACGCTGGTGGATCGAACAGATCGCGGGCATCCCCGCCGATTTCGAGAACGCGTCGGAGTTCCGATTCCGGGCGCCGCTGCTAGGCCCATCGACCCTGGTCGTGGCGGTCACGCAATCCGGCGAGACGATTGACACCCTGGGCGCCATGAATCACGTCCGCGAGCGTTGGGGCGCGCCGCAACTAGTGATCACCAACGTCGACGGCTCCGAGGCAACCCGCCAGGCCGATGCTTCGATCATCATTCGCTGTGGGCCCGAGGTTGGAGTCGCATCGACCAAGACGTTCGTGGGGTCTCTGGCAGCGTTGTATCTGCTTGCCTGTCGGATCGGACACGCCCGGGGGCAGCTGAACGAGCAGGAACTGACCGATCGCCTGGAACAGCTGCTGACCGCACCGTCTCTGCTGGAGCGCGGAATCCGTCAGGCAGAACGGTGCGCCGAAATCGCGCAGGTATTCGGCGGCGCTTCCAACTTCCTCGTCCTCGGACGCGGCATCGAATATCCGCTGGCCATGGAAGCGGCGCTGAAGTGCAAGGAGATTTCTTACGTTCACGCCGAGGGCTACGCGGCCGGGGAAATGAAGCATGGGCCGATCGCCCTCCTGGACCAGGGCTTCCCGGTGATCGCGCTGGCGCCACGCGGACCACTGTTCGACAAGATGACTTCGGCGATCCAACAGGTCAGGGCACGCCGAGCGCCGGTGATCGCAGTGGGCGACGAGGGCGACCAGGAGCTGGCCGGGTTGGTCGACCATTTCATCGGTGTTCCGCCCGCTCCGCCGCTGTTGACCCCCTTCTCTCTGACGCCGGTCGTCCAGTTGCTTGCATATCAACTGGCGCTCACGCGCGGCCTGGACATCGATCAACCGCGCAACCTCGCCAAGACGGTCACGGTCGAGTAGCCCCGAACGGACCAGTCGAGCCCGTGCGGCGCGCAGGGATACTGCGCAACATTCGTGCGTTGCTGACGCGGTGATATCCTGCCTCAGCGAGCCGTGAACGTCCCAGGCAGGCTGCGCGGACATCCTTCATGACCTTTGACTCCCAACACATCGTCTGGTTCGCCGAAGTCGGACGAGACGCCGTCCCGCTTGTGGGCGGCAAAGGGGCGAACCTGGGCGAGCTGACGCAGGCCCGAATTCCGGTGCCGCCAGGATTTGTCGTCACCACTCGCGCGTATCGAGAATTCATCATTCACTCCGGGCTCGACCACATTCTGCGCCGACTGCTCCATGGCCTGAACGTCGACGACGACGAGCAGCTCAACACCACTGCCGACGCTGTGCAACACGCGATCGAACAGGCGGAGATGCCGGCCACGATGCAGCAGGAGATCACTGCCGCCTACGCAGAACTGGGCGAGGGGCCGGTCGCGGTCCGCAGTTCCGCAACCGCCGAAGATCTGGCCGAAGCGTCCTTTGCGGGTCAGCAGGCAACTTTCCTGAACATCGAGGGCGGGGTCAACGTCGTCGAAGCCGTGCAGCGTTGCTGGGCCTCTCTGTTTGAAGCGCGCGCCATCTTTTACCGCGAGCAGGCCGGTTGGGGCCACCTCGACGTCGACCTGGCCGTTCCGGTGCAGCGCATGGTGCAATCGGAGTCTTCCGGCGTGATGTTCACTGTCGATCCGATCACCAATGACCGGAACCGCGTCGTGATCGAGGCCGCGTTCGGACTGGGCGAGGCCGTCGTCGGCGGCCTGGTGTCGCCTGACCACTACGAGGTCGACAAAGCGGCCAACCAGATTCTGGAACGCCAGATTTTCACGCAGGATCGCCGCCTGGTCCGTTCGCCTGACGGCCGGCTGGACCCCGAGCATGGAGCCAATGTCTGGCAAGATCTGACCGAGGCGGACGGCTCGACAGCGAAACTCAGCGATGATCAGATCATCGAGTTGAGCTCGATCGGCAAGCGAATCGAATCACACTACGGCTCTCCTCAGGACATCGAATGGGGATGGGCCGACGACCAGTTCTACCTGCTCCAGACCCGACCGATCACGACGGTCGCGCCATCGGCGAAGACGAACGGCGACAACCCGGCGCCGACGCCCGCCTCGCCGCCGATTCTTGACGGTTCGCCGGCTTCGCCCGGAGTCGCCAGCGGGCGCATTCGCGTGATTCTCAACGCCCGCGAGACAGCGAGCATCGGCGAGGGCGACGTGTTGGTCGCCGAGATGACGACGCCTGACTTCGTCCCCGCAATGAAGCGCGCGGCGGCAATCATCACCGAGCGCGGCGGCCGCACCTGTCACGCCGCCATCATCTCCCGCGAGCTCGGCGTGCCCTGCGTCGTCGGCGCTTCGGGAGCAGCCCAACTGGCCGACGGCCTCGAGGTCACCGTGGACGGCGCATCGGGTCTGATCTATGACGGCGTCCAGACCGACCTGCTCAATTGGTGGCACGACCGGGAGGAAGAACTGTACGCGCCGATTGCCACCGAGACCAAGCTCTACGTCAACCTCGCCGAACCGGAGATCGCCGATCGTGTCGCTGAACGCGATGTCGATGGCGTCGGGCTATTGCGCGCCGAGTTCATTATCGCCCGGCTGGGAGAGCATCCGCGGAACTTCATCAATACCGGCCGCCAGGACGAGTACGTTCGGCGGCTGTCCGAGGGCATGCGCAAGATCGCTTCCGCCTTCGACCCTCGCCCGGTTGTCTACCGGGCCACCGACTTCAAGACCAACGAATACGCCAATCTGACCGGCGGCGACATCTACGAGCCCGACGAAGAAAATCCAATGATCGGCTATCGCGGCGCCGCTCGATACATCCGGGAACCCGACCTGTTCGAGCTCGAGCTTCGCGCGCTGGAACTGGTCCGCGAAGAGCATCCCAACCTGCACCTGATGATTCCCTTCGTCCGGACGCCAGACGAGATGGCCCAGGTCGTGCAACAGGTCGATCGGTACGGGCTGGAGCGAAATGCTGCAGAGCCCGACGGCTTCCAGCTCTGGATGATGGTTGAAGTGCCGTCCAATGTGTTGCTGCTCGACGAGTTCATCGACTGTGGAATCGACGGCGTCTCGATCGGTTCGAACGACCTGACACAGCTCACACTGGGCATTGACCGTGACTCGGAACGATTCGCCGACACGTTCGACGAGCGGAATCCCGCCGTGCTGAGGGCCATTGAGCAGGTCATCACCACTGCCAAGCGGCGCGGCATCACCGTGTCCGTCTGCGGCCAGGGGCCGTCGGAACATCCCGACCTGGCTCAACGTCTAGTTGACTGGGGGATCACCTCGATCTCCGTCACTCCCGACGTGATCGAACAGACACGTCACCTGGTCGCCAACGCCGAGGCGAAGCGCCAGCGCTAACCGGTTCGGCTCCCACGCGAGATAGAGTGACGGCGGATCGGTCCGCCACGGCATTGGCCATCCTCGGCCGCGGGTCTTGCAGGGCGTTGGAGACGCATGGGCAGCAGAATCGGTTCAATCGCCATTCTCCTGGTCATTGGCGGGATCGTCGCCGCGGTCGTCGTCGTCATCAATCGACTCGATCTCCTCAACACCGGCGAGTCCGATGCACCCGTGATGGTGGTCTCGCTCGACGAGGGCGAACTCGTGCTGCTCAACGAGCCACGGAGCATTACGGTCACCATCTCCTCAGGCAGTCCGATCGCGACGCTGGAGCTGTTCGTCGACGACGCCAAGATCGCCGATGTGGTACCGCCCTATTCGCAGGATCGCGGCGCCTGGATCGGGTCGTTCGTATGGACTCCCGAACGGCTTGGATTCGCCAGCGTCCGTGTGGTCGCGCTCGATGCCGACGGCGAAGAATCCTTCAGGCAGATTCGGGTCGAAGTCACCGACGACCAGGCGCGCGTCGCCGCCGCTTTGAGAGTGACGGTTCTCGGCATTGCTCCGCTCCAACAGTTTCCCGCGGGAACGACCATCCTGCTGGCGATTTCGGCCACCGGCAGCCAGCCGATTGAACGGTTCGAGATGCTGGTCAACGACAACTTCGTCATCGCGATCACGCCTCGCCTGGACGAGGCCACCGGTCGCTACTCGGCCACCATTGAATGGACGCCAGGCGAGACGGGCGAGGTCGACGTCACGATCAACGCGGTAGATGCAGCCGGCAGAACCGAATCGCAGACGATCCCGGTGGTCCTGGTGCCGCAGGGCCGAGCGGCGGAAACCACCGCCGTAGAGGAGTCGCAGGAGCGGGGCGGTACGGATGAACGCACCGCGGACGACGGCCCTGCTGCGGAAGGCGTCGGTGCGGCGCGAATCGCTTCACCGTCCGATGGTGAGCGATTCACGCTCGATTCCGACTTTGAACTTGACGTTGAACTGCAGGCGCAGAACATCGGAGTGGTCGCCAGCGCGTTGCTGTACATCACGCCGATCGCCCCCGACAACACACTCGGTAACTCTGTCCTGATCCACTCTTCTGAAGATCATCCGGCGGGCGACTACCGAGAGCGCGTTGTTGATGTCGAAGACTTCATCGCGAGCTCAGGCTCATACGAGCTGCAACTCGTCATTTTCACCCCCGAGGACGATCGATATGACCACCGCATCGTGATCCATGTCGTCGCAGTGGCGGACCAGGACGGGGCTGACGCTGAGGATGATGAACAGGACGAACAGTCCGAGGCCAGCGACGAGATCGACCTCGCCATCGTCACCGCTCGACAGGCAGACGATGATCGCACGCGCCTCAATGTCACGATCACTAACGACAGTACCGTCGACATCGATCGCACCGAGGTCGTGGTCACGGTCGTGGAAGCATCCTCGGGCGCGGAACTGGCTTCGGCCGCGGTCACGTTGGGCATCGAGTCGGACGACCTGCGAACGATTCCCCTCGATCTCAAACTGGATCCTGGCGAGCAGGTCGAAGCGCTGGTCGTGCTCGAGGCCAGTATCGACACCAACACGGCCAATAACACCTTCCAGATCACGCTGACCGCCCCAGAATCCGACAGTCAGGACGAAACGAGTCAGTCGCCAGAAGATTCGCAACAGTCGGGCCAGCAATCGCCTTCGACCCAGCCTGAATCAGAGACTCCCCGCCCCGATCTGACTTTTCTCGATGCCCAGTACACCAACGACGGCTACGTCCTGGTGACCGTGATCAACAATGGAGCAGGTCCTGCGGAGACCTTCTTCATCGTGGTCGCGAATGAGGCGGGAGAGCAAATCGAAGTGATCACTCGTCGTTCTGCCGATGCTCAACCGCTCGATTCCGGTCAAACCGAGATTCTGACCAGCCTGGAACCACATTCGGGCACCATCGTGATGACGATAGTTGCAGGAGGTGATATCGCCGAAGACAACCTCGAAGACAACCGTCTCACGCTTGAGATCGGCAGCTGACCCGCCGAATCTCGATTTTTCTTTGTTCGATCATTGAAAAATATTCCGCTTCAACGTAAATTTGCCGTATGCCCGCGCCCGCCCCTCTGAATCCTCAGCCCGGCTTCTGCGCATGTCAGTAGCGGAAGAAGTCAAGGCGAAGATCGACATCGTCGATCTGATCGCCGCCGAGGTCCCGCTGAAGCGGAGCGGCTCCACGTTCAAGGCTCCCTGTCCCTTCCACGCCGAGAAGACGCCGTCATTCATCGTCAATCCCGACCGCCAGACCTGGCATTGCTTCGGCGCCTGTTCCGAGGGCGGCGATGCATTCAGCTGGGAAATGAAGCGCCACAACGTCGATTTCCGCGAAGCGCTGCAACGTCTGGCGCAGCGGGCCGGCGTCCAGCTCAGGCCCCGTACCGACGAGCAAGTTCGCCGTGACGAGCAGCGTCAACGGCTGCTGCGCGCCAACGACTCTGCACTGCACTTCTGGCGGGGCCAGTTGCAGGACGCATCCACAGGACGAGACGCACAAGACTACTTGCGAGAACGCGGGATCTCGGCAGAATCGGCGCAACGGTTCAACCTTGGCCTCTCCGGTTCAGATCCCGACGCGCTCGTCCACCATCTCTCCGCGCGCGGCATCCATCCGGACGACGCCGCGGCGGCCGGGCTGATTCTGCAGGCGGAGAATGGTCCACGCGACCGCTTTCGCGACCGGCTCATGTTCCCAATTCGCAATGCCCGGGGCGAGACGGTTGGTTTTGGCGGCAGAACCCTGATTGGCGAGCCGGCCAAGTACGTCAACACGCCGGAATCCGACCTGTTCCGCAAGCGCGACCTCCTGTACGGCTTCGATCTCGCTCGCGGCGCCATTCGGGAGACTGGTTCCGTGATCATCGTTGAGGGCTACACCGACGTGATCAGCGCCCACGAGTTCGGCAGCCCCAACGCCGTCGCTTCGATGGGGACCGCGTTGACGGAAACGCAGATCGGCTTGATCAAGCCGCTGGCCACCGATATCCGTCTGGCGCTCGATCCCGACGCCGCCGGGCGTGCGGCGGCACGGCGCGGGATCGACACAGCGCGGGAGGCGCTGGGCACGGAGCAGCAGGTAGCTACCGACTTCCGCAGAGTCGGGACGCTGCAAAACCAGCTGACCAACGACATTCGCATCATTCCCTTGCCGGAAGGGCGTGACCCCGATGATCTGATCCGCTCGGAGCCTGATCGCTGGCAGACGCTGGTCGATACGGCCCCGACCTTCCTCGATTGGCTCGTCGAGCACGCTCGCAGCCGACACAACCTCGACACGCCACGAGGCAGGGCAGACTTCCTCGATGAGCTGATGCCGACAGTTGGCTCGATTGGCCATGCGGTCCTACGTGAGGAATATCTCAGGCGGGTCGCCGCCTGGGCTCGTGTCGAACCTGAGTCATTGCTCAATCGACAGGCTCCACCGCGACTTCGCGAATCGGGCGTTCGACACAGCGAGGCGCCTGCAATGCGGCGCCATGAAGACCGACAACAGACCTTCATTGTGCAGCTGGCCCTCGGCTACGAATCGGCTCGAGATGCGCTGGAGCCAACCGACATTGAGCTGATCGAGGACACGGAAGACCGCGCGATTCTCAACGCCCGACTTGCGGCTGCCGACGACGCCTGGTCAGATCACCTGACCGAATCCGAGGATCGAATTGCGCGGCATCTGCGTGACGCGAAGCGACTTCCGCCCTACAGTGACGCGGAAGCCGGAGAGGCCATACGCGATGCCGTCGGCCGAGTTCAACGCAAACGAAGCAAAGAAGGCCTTCGCCTGAAGAACATGGAGATCGGTGAGCGCGAACGCGAACTCGGCGTCGACGAGCTCGCCCGCGCCGCTGCCCAACTTGAGAATTCAGAAGCTTGCGACCCCGACCTGGTCGAGGCCGCTCATTCCGTTGTCCAGGCGCGTGATGCAGCTCGACGTCTGCATCAACCGTCACCCGCCAGTACGGCCTGATTGCTTCAACGAACAGGTACACCACGCTGGGGGACCACGCTGAGAGAAGGGACCACGACCATGGTGATCGCTCGCAACGCTACCGCTGACGCTCGGGTCGACTCCACATCGACCCAGACTGAGCCAACGGATCCGCCATCTGCTCCGCCGACATCGGTCGACGCGAATGATGCGAGCCCAGGCCGGAGCGAGAATGGTCGCTCGTCGTCGCTCGCTTCAGCGTCAACGAATGGGGCCGGTGATGTGGTCGCGCTGACTGCCTCCGTGCTCGCCGAGCGCGCCCGTGCAGCCGAGGTGACCAATCACATTGTCGGCAATCTGCGTCAGCTTGTCCGCGATCAGCTGGGAGACCGCCGTGTGACGGCGGAAGCGCCGGGCCAGCGCAAACCGCGCGCCGTCGCCAAGTCCGAAGAGGAAGCGCGGGTGCGCGCCCTCACCGCGCCGGTTGACGAATTCTCGATGCCGGCCGGACGGCGCACCATCAATCTCGCCGAACAACCCAAGCGCACGACCAAGAAGTCGACCAAAGCGGCCCCAACCCCGAAGAAGGCGGCCGAGCGGCGCAACCTGGCCAAGATGCACGAGGAACGACAGATTTCGCATGCCTCGGTCGCCAGTTTCACCCTGACCGGCGAAGAGTCGACCGAAGAGGTCGATTCGCTGGGCAAGCTTCTCAGCGTGCTTGAACGTCCCCTGCGCGCCAGGCCCGAACCGACGCCGAAGAAGACCGGTCGGCGCGGCAAGGCCGGCGGTCGGTCGCGCGGACGCGGCAGAGGCAAGGGCAAGTCGGAACCGGAGACGCCGGCCGCGCCGGCCGTCGACCTGTACGGCCGGAGCAAGGAAGTCAGCTCGCGCCGAATCATCGAAATGCGCAAGGAAGGCCGGCAGAGCGTCCACGAGGAAGCAGAGGGGATCGATGATCCGGTCCGCATGTATCTGCGCGAAATTGGCCGCGTCAACCTGCTGACCGCCGAAGATGAGCGCTTTCTCTCCCGCCAGATGGAGGAAGGCAACTGGATCCGCGACTTCGAAGAGGAATGGCGGATCCTGAACGGGCGCAATCCCAATGCGATTGAAGTCACCATCTTCCTCCTGCTGCAGCTTGAGTCGTTGCTCCCGGAAATCGCCGTGATCGCCGATGAGATTGGCAAGTCACGTCTGCCACTGTTCGACCTGACCAAGGACAGCGACTTCCGTGAGCGCGTCGATCAGGAAATGGATCCTGAGCTGCGCGAGGCGTTGATCAAGCGGTTCCAGCCTGTGGATGAGGAGTACGACGAAGCCCGCGCTGAGGAGCGGCTGGTCCAGGTGTCCGTTGTCACCCATATCTTCGACCACCGCCATGTCCGTCACTTGCTGCGCGCGGCCGGCGGGCTCGAATTGCTGATGCCGTGCCCCAAGGATCTGGACAGCAAGCTGGAGCCGATCTCTCTGCGCTGCGAACGGCACATCGGAGTGCTTAAGGAGGACGCATATCTCTCCGAGAAGCGATTGACCGAGGCCAATCTGCGCCTCGTCGTCTCGGTCGCCAAGAAGTACATCGGGCGCGGCATGTCGATGCTCGACCTGATCCAGGAAGGCAATATCGGCCTCGTCCGGGCGGTCGAGAAGTTCGACTATCGCAAGGGTTACAAGTTCTCGACCTACGCCACCTGGTGGATCCGCCAGGCGATCACACGGGCGATCGCCGACCAGGCGCGGACCATCCGCATCCCGGTGCATATGGTCGAAACGATCAACAAGCAGGTTCGCGTATCCCGTCGACTGGTCCAGGAACTCGGCCGCGAGCCGACGTATGAGGAGATCGGACAGGGCATGGGCGTCGACGCCCAACGCGTCCGCGAGATCATTAAGGTCTCCCAGGAGCCCGTTTCGCTGGAGACGCCGATCGGCGAAGAAGACGACAGCCATCTCGGAGACTTCGTCGAGGACGAGAAGATGGTCGCGCCCGACGCCGCCGCCGGCCAGCAGCTGCTCAAGGAGACGGTCGGCGCCGTGCTCGGATCGCTGTCGCCGCGAGAGCGGCAGGTGCTCGAACTGCGCTTTGGGTTGGGCGACGGTCGCGCGCGAACGCTGGAAGAGGTCGGACGTGACTTCGATGTGACTCGCGAGCGGATCCGTCAGATTGAGGCCAAGGCGTTGCGCCAACTTCGTCATCCGACCCGCGCCACCCGCCTGCGCGATTACATCGAGTAGCTCGGCACTTCAGGCGCAACCATGTGGCAAGACGTCGTCAATCTGCTCCGCCGCGTCGGCCTGCTCAGGCCGATGGAAGAGATGGCCGTGCGGCTGACGGGCTATTCGATCATGGGCCGGATGATCACCTGGAACGCGGGGGTTCCGTACGTCGACTCGCTGATGCTGCGTTCGGTGGGCGCGAAGTCGGGGGATCTGCGTGACGCCGTGCTGTTTTATGTGCCCGACGGCCAGAGCTGGGTGATCATCGGTTCGGTTGGCGGCGGTCCGAAGCATCCGGCCTGGGTTCACAACCTTCGGGCGAATCCGCACGCCTGGGTCTTTGTCGACCGCAGTCGACATCCGGTTGAGGCGGAGTTCCTTGAGGGTGACGAGCGGGAACGCCTGTGGTCGGCGGCGGCCGAGGTCTGGCCGCCCTACCTCCAGTACGCGGAACGGGCGCAGCCGCGAGTGATCGAAATCATCCGACTCAATCGTTCCACTTGATCCCGGTTCCGTCGCTTCACGCGGCGATCTGGGTCTGGGCCCCGTGTCAAACACGGGGCATCGCGTAGGTGGCCGAATGGACCAGACCTGGCTACAGCGCCGGCGCCAGCGAACCGAGGAACTCTTCGGTGCGTGTACGTTCGTCTTCGGAACCGAAGACGACACCGACAAAGTCGGTCGTGCCGGCGTCCTTGAGTTGACGCAGCTGCGTCTCGATCTGTTCCTCGGTGCCGAGGATTGCGACGTCTTCAGGGTGGGCCGCGCCCTGCTTGTCCAGCATTGAGCGGTAGGACGGCAGTCGCTCGTAGTTGGCGAACTGCTCGGCAGCTGTGGCACGCGCGGCGTCGACGTTGGAACTGAGCATGACCGGCAGTCCGACGACGATGCGGGCATGGGGCCGGCCGGCGTCGTCGGCGGCGGCGTTCATCGTCGGGGCGATGTATGACTCGACGACGCTGGCGGCGGTCATCCAGAGGATGGTGCCGTCGGTGCGGGCGCCGGCGAGGCGAAGCATCGCGGGACCCATGGCGGCGAGCATGCAGGAGACAGGCTTCTCGGCGTCGGGGATGTCGAGGCTGACCTGGCCGCGATAGTGTTCGCCATCGGTCTGGACCGCCTCGCCGTTGAGGAGCGGGAGCAGGACATCGAGGTACTCCTTCATGTGCCGGGCGGGGCGGTCGAAGGAGTAGCCGAACATGTTCTCGATCACGATCTTGTGCGAGAGGCCGATGCCCATGACGAATCGCTTGCCTCCGGCTGCGGCCTGGACGGTGAGCGCCTGCTGGGCCATTGCGTGCGGATGTCGCGGATAGGTCGGGACCACTGCGGTCATCAGCTCGATCCGCTCGGTTTGCGCTCCGGCGAGCGTGAGCGCGCCCATGGCGTCGTGGGAGAAGATGTTGGCCATGCCGAAAGTGGAGAATCCGGCCGCCTCGGCCGATTGGGCCTGCTCGACGATGCTCTGCACGCTGGGCGCCGGTCCGGCGCCGCCGATGAAGATGCCAATTTGCATGTCATGCCTCCCTGGTGGGATTCGCTATGAGGGACGCACGAGGATGCGTCCGCGGACGCCGCCGGCGAGGATTTTCGCGGCTGCGTCGGGGACTTCTTCGAGTCCGATGCGTGACTCAACGAGGTCGAGCAAGTTGCGGTTGCGGAAGTCCTCGGCCATGCGCGACCAGAGGCGAGGGCGGTCGTCGCTGGGCCAGTAGACGGACTCGATGCCGACCAGGGCGACGCCGCGCAGGATGAAGGGCATCACGTTGGTCTCGACGCCAACGCCGCCGGTCAGTCCGGACAGCGCCACGACGCCTCCGTACTTGGTCTGCCTGAGGATCGACGCCGAGGTCGAGCCGCCGACGGGGTCGACGGCGGCCGCCCAACGCTCGCGCTCGATCGGACGCCGAGATTCGGCGGCCAGCTCTTCGCGGTCGAGGATTTCCGTTGCTCCGAGCGCCCGCAGGAAGTCGTGCTCAGCGGACTTGCCGGTGCTGGCGTGGACCTCGTAGCCGCGGGCGGCGAGCATGGCCACGGCGGTTGAGCCGACGCCGCCCGTCGCGCCGCTGACGATCACGGGCCCGGCGTCGGGTCCGACGCCACCTTTCTCGATCACATCGACCGACATGGCGGCAGTGATTCCGGCGGTGCCCAGGACCATCGCTTCTTCAGACGTCATGCCATCGGGCAGCGGCGCCAGCCAGTCGGCCGGCACGCGGACTCGCTCGGCGTACCCGCCCGGATGGGCGGTACCGAGGTCGTAGCCGGTGGCCACGACCGAATCACCCGCCGAGTAGCGAGAATCTGAGGACTCCAGCACCGTGCCGGCGAAGTCGATGCCGATCGTCATCGGGTACTTGAAGACGACGCGGCCGTTTGGCGTGCAGGCGAGGCCGTCCTTGTAGTTCAGGTCGGACCACTCGACGGCCACCGTGACATCGCCTTCGGGCAGCGATGATTCCTCCAGCGTCTGCACCGACGCGGTGAAGTCGTCCTCGTCCTTGTTGACCACAAACGCTCGAAAACTCACGGGGTCTCCTGTCTCATCGGTTGCAGTCAGGCTAGGTGGGAGTCTAGGTGCGGGGAAGGGTACGGGCTGGTGGGCGAGTGGCAAGCTCTTGATGATGGGCTCGGCGAGGGGGACTTCGACCTGCGAGCGAGGATCGACGTCTGGGCCCCGCATCAAGTGCGGGGCATCGGAGTTGGGGGCGAGAGTGCGGGGCATCGGAGAGGAAGGAGTGCGAGGCATCGGAACGGGGGATGGGGGAGTGTGTGGGGAGGGGGCGGGAGGTGGGGAAATGATGGTCGGTGCGGACCGCTGCGAGATGGCCGCGGCGAGCGCGGCCATGACGGAACCAGGGTGCGGGGATGGCGGTAGGGGCTAATGGAGGCGGGCGGCGAGCATGGGGTTGGCGGTCTGGGGATCTGATTCGGCTCCGTCGTGGAGTTCGTGGCGGACGACGACTCCCTCGGCGCTGAAATCGACGATGGTGGCTCCACCGGAGTGGCGCGGTGCGCCGGGGTAGTAGGCCGGGACGGTGCCGTCTCCGACGCCTTCGTGGACGTCGATGTGGCCGAGCGCGACGTAGTCGGCGCCGAGCGACTGAATTTCTGAGGAGTGAATCTGGTAGGAGTAGCGCGATTCGCCAGTGCCGACGTAGTAGCCGTGGGCCATGGCCACGCGCCAGACGTACTGGCCGGAGCCGTTGGCCCAGGCGGGCATTGCGGAGGCGGGTGAGAAGTCGTTGTAGCTCTCGTGCGCCTGGCCCCAGAACTGGACGCCGTGCTCTTCGAGCAGGATCAACTCGCCCTCGGCCGAGGCGATGATGTGCACGTTGGACGGAAAGGCGTCGGCGAACTTCTGGTAGATGCCGTCGGGCATGTGCGGGTCGTGGTTTCCGGGGAGGACGACGACGGGCCGGCCGACGGCCTCCATCAGTTCCCCCGTGACTTCGACGTAGGGTCGCTTGACGCGGACGTGATCGAAGAAGTCGCCGGCGATGGCGACGACGTCGACATCGGCCTCAACACCGAGTTCCAGCACGTGCTGGAAGGCCTTGAGCGCCGGCTCCAGCGTTTCCGAGCCGTCGCGTTCGGTCTTACAGGGCTGCGAGGTGTAGGCGCCCAGGTGGACGTCGGAGGTGTGCAGCATCCGCAGCGGGCGAACCTCCTCCGTGACCTCCGACAACCCGGCTCGCGGCGAATAAACGTCAGTACTCATGCAGCGCACGCATCCCCGGCACCGCTCCCGCACGGCGCAATGCTCCTCGCAGACTAGCAGCAGACCGGGATTACACTGAGCGTCATGACCACTGAAACCACCACCGAATTCGAGACCGTGATCGGTCTCGAAGTGCACTGCCAGTTGCGCACGCAGAGCAAGATGTTCTGCCGCTGTCCGGCCGATTACGCCTCAGCCGAGCCGAACACCTACGTCTGCCCGCTCTGCCTGGGCATGCCGGGGACACTGCCGGTGATTAACCGGACGGCGGTCGAATGGACGATCCGCACGGCGCTCGCGCTGAACATGACGATTCCCGAGTTGTCGAAGTTCGACCGCAAGAACTATCCCTACCCCGACCTGATGAAGGGCTACCAGATTTCGCAGTACGACATGCCGCTGTCGGAGGGCGGCTGGATGGATGTCGAGACGGAGGAGCTGGGCAAGCGGCGGATTGGGATTACCAGGGTTCACCTGGAGGAAGACACGGCGCGGCTGCTGCATCGGGAGAACGAGGCGGGCGAGCGCTTCTCGCTGGTCGACGTCAACCGCTCGGGCGTGCCGCTGATGGAGATTGTCTCGGAGCCGGACATGCGCTCAGCGGACGAGGCGCGCTCGTACCTGGTGCAGCTCCGGCAGATCCTGCGCTACCTCGGAGTTTCGACCGCAGACATGGAGAAGGGTTCGTTCCGCTGCGACGCAAACGTCTCGCTGCGGCCGGTTGGTTCGTCAGAGCTGGGCGCCAAGGTCGAGATCAAGAACATGAACTCGTTCCGCGGCGTGCACAGCGCGCTCGAGCATGAGGTCAAGCGGCAGGCGGACGTGCTGCGCTCGGGCGGCACGATCGACCAGGAGACGCGCGGCTGGGATGAGGACCGGCAGATCACGTTGTCACAGCGCTCGAAGGAAGAGGCGCACGACTACCGCTACTTCCCCGAGCCCGATCTGCCACCGCTCTCGATCACCAGTGAAGAGGTCGAGGCGCTGCGCAGCCAGCTTCCCGAACTGCCGGAGGATCGGCGGGCCAGGTTCAAGTCCGACTACGGTCTCGGCGAGTTCGAAGCCAACCTGCTGACCGAGGAGCCGTCGCGCGCGGACTACTTCGACCAGACGGTTGCGGCGCTCAAGGACTCGTCCAACGCCAGAGAGGCGGCGAACTGGATCACCGGCGACCTGTTCGCGCAGATCAACAAGGATCCGTCGCATCCCGATCTCGAGAACCAGCCGATCCGGCCGGAGCAGATTGCGGAGCTGGTCGGGCTGATCGTCGGCGGCGACATCTCGCGCAGCCAGGCGAGAACGGTCTTCGAGTCGATGTACGAGAGCGGCGACGCGCCAGCGGACATCGTGAAGGCAAAGGGGCTGACGCAGATCAGCGGCGAGGATGCGCTATCGCCGATCATCAGCCAGGTGATCGGCGATAACCCGGACGCGGTTGAGGATTATCGGTCGGGGAAAGAGGCGGCGCTGAAGTTCCTGGTCGGTCAGGTGATGCGGCATTCTCGCGGTCAGGCGAATCCGGCGCAGGCGTCGGAGTTGTTGGTGTCGGCGTTGAGCGAGTAGCAGAGCCTTGCCCCTCTGATTCGATGCCCCGTGCTTGACACGGGGCCCAGAGCACGTCGCTTTACTCGCGAGGCGGCGATGCACCTTGCACAGCCTTTGATAGCGGGATCCGTCCGAGACGAGAAGCTACTCTCATCCGCGCTCGTCGGCTGAGGTCTGGGCCCCGTGTCAAGCACGGGGCATCGCGAGCATGGGCATCGGGAGCACGGGGTATCGGGATGGAGTGGTCGTTTGCGTCGATGGTCGTCGATGCGCTAGCGGCGCATGGCGGCGACTCTTGGGTTGTGGATGATCTGCGGGGTGTTCTGGTAGGTGGGGACGCCGACGTCGTCGAAGATCTGGTTGATTCCGCTTCGGATTTCCTCGGTCAGTTTCCAGTCGGTGGCGGCGACGTTCTCCTCGAGTTCTCGCTCGTTTCGCATCCCGACGAGGGCGCAGGAGACTCCGGGATGGTCGAGGACCCAGGCGAGCGCGAGCTGGGCAACGGTCTTGCCGTAGCCGTCGGCGAATTGGGCGAGTCGGTTGCAGACTTCGACTTCGCGGCGGAAGTGCTCACGCTCGAACAGGGGCAGGTTGAAGGCGAGCGGGTTGCGACGCCAGTCGCCCTCTTCGAAGGTGTGCTCGGGCGTGAAGGCTCCGGTCAGCAGGCCAAAGGCGAGTGAGCCGTAGGACATGAAGCCGACTCCGTTGGCCATGCACCAGGGCAGGACTCGGGCCTCCATGCGCCGATCGAACATGTGGTATCCGATCTGGTTGGCCGTGATGTGTCCGTACCGCTCGCATTCCTGCATCAGGTCGATGTCGTAGTTCGAGACGCCATAGTGTCGAATCTTGCCGCTCTGCTTCAGTTCTTCGAGGGCCTCCATCGTTTCCTCGATCGGCGTGTCGAAGTCGGGCCAGTGGATCAGGAGCAGGTCCAGATAGTCCGTGTTCAGACGCCGGAGACAGCCCTCCGCGCACTCGATGACGTTCTGCTTCGACGAGTTGAGTCCCGTCATGGTCGGCGTGTCGTCGAAATCGAATCCGACTTTGGTGACGAGGATGATCTCGTTGCGCCGGCTGCCGAGCGCTCTGGCGAGTAGTTCTTCCGAGAGAAAGGGTCCGTAGCCTTCGGCGGTGTCGAAGAGGGTGATGCCGCGGTCGATGGCCATGTTGACGGCGCGGGAGGCCTCGTCGACGTCGATATGGCCGTACATCGTCGTGCTCATCTCCCAGGTGCCGAAGCCGACCGCGGAGGAGACGAGATCTGTGTTGCCGAATCGTCGCTGTTCCATCGTCGTTGCCGAACCTCAGATCGCCTGAGGGGCGTTCTGGTAGGTCGGGACTCCGACTTCTTCGAAGATCTCGTTGATTGCGTTGCGGATCTCCTCGTTGAGTTTCCAGTCGGTGGCGGCGACGTTTTCCTCGAGTTCTCGCTCGTTTCTCATGCCGACGAGGGCGCAAGAGACGGCGGGATGGTCGAGTACCCAGGCGAGGGCGAGTTGGGCGACGGTCTTGTTGTAGCCGTCGGCGAGTTCGACGAGGCGGTTGGTGACTTCGACTTCTTTGCGGAAATGCTCCTCCTGGAAGAGGGGGAGGTTGAAGGCCATGCCGCTGCGCCGCCAGTCGCCCTCTTCGAAGGTGGTGTCGGGCGTGAAGGCGCCGGTCAGCAGGCCGAAGCCGAGCGAGCCATAGGCCATGTAGCCGACGCCGTTGGCGAGACACCAGGGCAGGACGCGCGATTCCATGCGGCGGTCGAACATGTTGTAGCCGACCTGGTTGGCGGCGATGTGTCCGTACTGCTCGCACTCTTCCATCATGTCGATGTTGAAGTTGGAGACGCCGTAGTGTCGGATTTTGCCGCTCTGCTTGAGTTCTTCGAGGCCCTCCATCGTTTCCTCGATCGGCGTGTCGTGATCGGGCCAGTGGATCAGCATCAGGTCGACGAAGTCGGTGTTGAGGCGGCGAAGACAATCATCCGTGTGCTCGATGATGTGTGCCTTCTTCGAGTTGCGGCCGATCACCTTGGGCGTGTCGTCGTAGTCGAAGCCAACCTTGGTCACGAGCACGATTTCGTTGCGGCGGTTGCCGAGCGCTTTGGCCAGCAGCTCCTCGGAGTGGTAGGGGCCGTAGACCTCGGCGGTGTCGAAGAGGGTGATGCCGCGGTCGATTGCCATGTTGACGGCGCGAGCGGCCTCATCGACGTCGATGTGGCCGTACATGGTGGTGCTCATCTCCCAGGTGCCGAAGCCGACGGCCGAGGCGACCAGGTCGGTGTTGCCGAATTGTCGTTGTTCCATAGTGTTCCTTGGTGGGTGATGGTGGGTTGGACTGGGCCGGAAGGGACCCCCTCAGCCTTCGGCAGCTCCCCCTGCAAGGGGGAGCCGGGAGGTGGACCTAGTCGCGGAGGTTGCGACGGGCGCCGGTGGCTCGGGCGACGTGGACGACCTGGTCGAGGTTCTGATAGGTGGGCACCCCGACCTCGGCGAAGATCTCGTTGACTCCGCTGCGGATTTCCTCGGTCAGCTTCCAGTCGGTGGCGGCGACGTTCTCTTCGAGTTCGCGCTCGTTGCGCATACCGACCAGGGCGCAGCTGACCCCTGGGTGGTCGAGGACCCAGGCGATGCCGAGCTGGGCGCAGGTCTTGCCGTAGCCGTCGGCGAGCTCCGCGAGTCGGTTGGCGATCTCGACCTCCTGCCTGAAGCGGTCGCTCTCGAACAGGGGCAGGTTGAAGGCGGTGCCGTTGCGCCGCCAGTCGCTCTCGTCGAATTGGTGATCGGGCTCGAACGCGGCGGTCAAGAGACCGAAGGCGAGCGAGCCGTAGGACATGAAGCCGACGCCGTTGGCCATGCACCAGGGCAACACGCGAGACTCCATCCGCCGGTCGAACATGTGGTAGCCGACCTGGTTGGCGACGATCGTGCCGTGACGCTGGCACTCCTCCATCATGTCGATGTTGAAGTTGGAGACGCCGTAATGGCGGATCTTGCCGGCCTGCTTCAATTCTTCCAGACCCTCCATCGTCTCTTCGAAGGGCGTGTCGTGGTCGGGCCAGTGAATCAGCATCAGGTCGACGTAGTCGGTGTTCAGCCGGCGCAGGCAACCCTCGGTGTGCTCGATGATGTGGTCCTTCTTGGAGTTGAGGCCGATCACCTGGGGCACGTCGTTGTAGTCGAAGCCGACCTTGGTCACCAACACAACTTCGTTGCGCCGGCTGCCCAGGCCCTCGGCGAGCAGCTCCTCGGAGTGATTCGGGCCGTATACCTCGGCCGTGTCGAACAGGGTGATGCCGCGGTCGATCGCCATGTTCACGGCGCGTGCGGCCTCGCTGCGGTCGATGTGACCGTACATGTTGCCGCTCATCTCCCACGTGCCGAAGCCGACGGCGGAAGCCACCAGGTCGCTGTTTCCGAATCGTCGCTGTTCCATGGCTTGATTCCTGTCTAGTTGGTTGGATGCCAATCGGATGCGCAGCGCCTAAGTTACTGCTTTGGCGGGGAGCGGCACTATAGTGACGTTATGTTCCGCCTGCGCCGAGGAAATGATCCCCGACCAGACAACGCTCATGGCAACGGCGCGCGCGCGGAGTGGCAACTGCGCAAGTGGCTGGCGCCCGGCATCGGGATCAAGCGCTGGTTCGTCCTGCTGCTGTTCGGTATGGCGTTGCTTGGCCTGGGGGTATCGTTTCTCGCGCGCGAACTCTACCTGACCGTCACGCTGCCCGACGCCTTCTACTACATCACGCTGCAGTTTCTGCCGTACGCGGTACGCGGAGCGGTGCTGATCGGACTGGCAGTTCTCTGCGTCGGCGTGGGCATCGGCAAGTTCACATCCGGATTGGTCGTCGCGGCCCGCTCGTCGGACAGCCGGACCGGCGGCGAGGAGCCGCTGGTCGATCTGCTGCACCGGCAACGGTTCGCCGGACGCGGCATCCGGATCGTCTGCATGGGAGGCGGCACCGGGCTCTCGGTGCTATTGCGCGGGCTGAAGGCGTACACGGACAATCTCTCGGCTGTGGTCAGCGTCGCCGACGATGGTGGCTCGTCGGGTCGCCTGAGGCGCGACCTCGGGATTATCCCGCCGGGCGACCTGCGCAACTGCATCGCGGCGCTGGCCGAGGCAGAGCCCTTGATGACTCGCCTCTTTCAGTACCGCTTCCCCGAGGGTTCGGGCAACGGGCTCGAAGGGCACTCATTCGGCAACCTGTTCATCGTTGCGATGTCCGACGTCGCCGGCTCAATGGAGGAAGCGATCCATGAGACGGGTCGCGTGCTTGCCGTTCGCGGCAAGATTCTGCCCTCAACCCTGGAGAACATCCGGCTCGCGGCCGTGACCGCCGAGGGTGAGCGGATCCGGGGCGAATCGTCGATTACGGAGGCGGGACAGAGAATCGCGCAGTTGAATCTCGAGCCTCAGCACCCGCCGGCTTATCCGGAAACCGTCAACGCGATACGCAACGCGGACCTGATCGTGGTCGGACCCGGCTCACTGTTTACCTCCGTCTTGCCCAACCTCTTGGTTCCAGACCTCCGGATCGCGTTCCAGGAATCCGCGGCGATGAAGCTCTACGTCTCCAACGTCGCGACGCAACACGGAGAAACGGACAATTTCTCGGTGCAGGATCACGTCCGCGTGATTGCCGACCATATTGGCGGTCTACCGTTCGACGCCGTGGTCGCGAACAGCAATAGCCGGGCGAGACTGCCTCGAGGCTGGAAATCGGAGCCTGTGCGGGTGGCGCCGTTGGAGGATCGATCTGATCCGGCCGGCGGGTTGCGGATTATCGAAGCGGACATCGTCGACACCGGCAACCGCTACCGGCACGACAGCGACAAGCTCGCCGATGCGATCATGACCGCATACCATGAAGGCCGCGAGGCCGGCGTGCGGCCTCGCCGCCAGCAGCGAGTGACGATTCCGGAATAGCCCAGAGACGGGGAAGTCAGGTACAACAGAAGCGTGAGCACCTCGGAACTCCTCAATGTGATTCAGATCCTGGTCGCGCTCGTCGTGATCGGCGCCGTGATCCTGCAGGCGAAAGGCGCCGGACTGGGGAACATTTTCGGCGGCGCTGGGGCGGATTCCTCGTACCGGACCCGACGCGGACTGGAGCGCTCGCTCTTTCGCGGCACGATCGTGCTGATGCTCATCTTCGTCGGTCTCAGCATCGCCGCCACCCAGGTCTGACGACGTTCCACAGCTGCTCGGCAGAACCATGCCCGACGCGCCGCGAGTCCTCTTCTATGGATCGCCGGACTTCGCCGTTCCGACGCTTCGGGCGCTGATCGACAGTCCGTATCGGCCGATCGCGGTCGTCACTCAGCCGGACGCGCGCGCCGGACGGGGCAAGACGCTCCGACCGCCGCCGATCAAGGAGTTGGCAGCCGACCACGGCATCCCGGCCCTGCAGCCGGCGCGACTGCGCGACCCGGCCGCCATCGCCCAGGTTGGCAGTCTGAGGCCGGAACTACAGATTGTCGCCGCCTACGGACAGATCATCCCGGTCGAGATCCTCGACCTGCCAGCTCACGGCACGCTCAACGTGCATGCCTCGCTCCTGCCGCGCTGGCGCGGCGCCTCGCCGATCTCAGCAGCGATCCTTCATGGCGACGCGGAGACCGGGATCACGATCATGCTGGTCGACGAAACCGAGGACACCGGCGACATCCTGCGACAGCGGGCGACGCCGATCGATCCGTCGGAGCATGCCGGTCAACTCAGCGACCGTCTCGCAGACCTGGGCGCCGAGTTGCTGCTCGAGACCATTCCCGATTGGCTGGACGGGGCGATCACTCCGATCGAGCAACAACCAGAGCTGGCGACCAGGGCCCGCCGGGTGAAGAAACGGCAAGGCAGGATCGACTGGACGGCCTCGGCCGAGCACATCGCTCGGCACGTCCGCGCCTACACGCCCTGGCCCGCAGCCTCGACTCAACTGGGCGAGACTCCCATCCGGATTACTGAGGCCACCGTCGGTCATGGTGAAGCGACCGCTTCGCCCGGGATGATCCTCTCGGCCGGTCAGAACATTGCGGTCTGCACCGGCTCGGGCGTGCTCGACATTGTCCGACTCCAGCGCGCCGGCAAGCGAGAGCTTGGGGCCGAGGAGTTTGCCCGCGGTACCCGGGACCTCGTCGGCCAGCGATTCGGCTCCGGCCATGACTGATTTACTCGACCTCGACCATTCGCAACTGGTGGAATTGGTGGAATCACTTGGACAGCCGGCCTATCGGAGCAAACAGATCTGGCGTCAGGTCTACCAGCGCGGCGCCACCGATCCCAGTCAGATGTCCGATCTGCCCCGCGATCTGCGGGAACGTCTCACAGCACATGTTGAGAGTCCTCGTCAACCGATCGAGTTGCAGAGGTCTGCGGACGGCTCGACGAGCAAGGCGCTGCTGCAACTCAACGACGGCGAGCTGATCGAGACGGTCCTGATTCGCTCAACGCCTCGCGACACCGTCTGCCTGTCTTCCCAGGCCGGTTGCGCCATGGGCTGCGTCTTCTGCGCCACGGGACTTCAGGGCCTGAGACGACAACTGACGGTCGGCGAGATCATGAGACAGGCGATTCTGGCTCGCTCCTGGGCGCGCAACGAAGGGCGCGAACTCACGCACGTGGTCTTCATGGGCATGGGTGAACCGCTGGCCAACTACGCCAATGTCAGCCGATCCATCGATCGGCTGACCGATCCCGATGGTTTCGCCATGTCGCCGCGAAGAATCACCGTGTCGACGGTCGGCATCCCGCAGAACATTCGGCGACTTGCGGCCGATCATCCCCGAGTCAACCTGGCGGTGTCGTTGCACGCGCCAACCCAGGGACTCCGACGAGAGTTGGTACCGGTCGACGGCGCCAGCGTTGACGACATTCTCGACGCAGTCCGCGAACACAATCGCGAGACTGGCGGCCGGGTGACTTTCGAGTACGTGTTGTTGCGGGACGTCAATGACAGCCGAGGTCACGCCCGTCGGCTGGCCGAACGATTGCGCGGCCTGCGGGCGCACGTCAACCTGATTCCGCTGAATCCTTCGCCGGGAGTGATCGGTGAGCGGCCGTCTCGCCGAGCGACGCTCGGGTTTCAACAGGCGCTGCAGGAATCCGGCGTGCCGGCTACGATCCGGGTTGAGCAAGGACGGGACATCGCCGCGGCCTGCGGCCAGCTCCGCGGCGATCGAGTCAGAATCCTCGAGTAACGAGCTACTCCTCCGACTCTTCCTCTTCTTCGACTTCCCCTTCCGCGGCTTCGGCCAGCGCCTCTTCTGCCGCCAACTCTTCGGCTTCCTCTTCTTCCTCGGTCACGCGAGGCGCCAACGCGGTGGCGACCGCGACCGCGCCATCGGTGATGGCGATGACGCCCTCGGGCAATGACATGTCGCGGACGAGCACCGAGTGTCCAAACTCCGTGAGGACCGAGATGTCGACTTCCAGCACGGAGGGCATCTCTGTCGGCAACGCCTCCAGCGTGACGGTGTCGAGCGATTGCACGACGGTGCCGCCCATCGCGACCGCCTCCGAGTCGCCGATCAGGACCAGCCGTGCTTCGGAGTGAATTGCGCGGGTCAAGTCCACTTCGTAGAAGTCCAGGTGCAGCAGGCTGCGATTGACCGGGTGCCGCTGAATCTCGCGTAACACGACCGGAATTGTGGCCGTCGCTCCATCAATGGACATGGGCACCACGGCGTTTCGGTCGACGGCGCCGAAGACTCGCTGAATTTCGGTCAGTTCGGTCTGGATGGCGCGGGACTCCTGTCCGCGGCCGTAGACGTTGCCAGGGACCAGACCGTCACGTCGCAGCTGCTTGACTCTCTTGCCCAGCACTGCCCGGCTCCTGGTGTTCAGCACGATTTCGGCAGCGTCAGACATCGTCATCCATCCGTCTCAGGCATGTGTGGTCAGTCGGCGTTGAGCCTATCCACTGACGCTATGAGCGCATCTGAGGGCAGTCAAGCAACTCGCATACGCCTCCTAGACTGGCACGACCATGACGACGAGCGCTATCGAACGCACCAGGAGCACACAGGATCTCATCCTCGGCGTTGACGTCGGGGGCACCTTCACCGACTTCGTGTTCCTCCAGGATGGTGCGATCAAGATCGCCAAGCGGCCCTCGACCCCCGACGATCCCGGACGCGCGATCATCAATGGACTGACCGAGTTCGGCTGGTCGCCGGAGGAAGTGGTACATGGTTCGACGGTCGCCACGAACACGCTGCTCACCCGCACTGGTGCGCCCACGGCGCTGATCACAACCAGGGGGTTTCGCGACACCCTGGTCATTGGACGTCAGGCCCGGCCCGATCTGTATGCGCTCCATCCCCAGCGGCACGAACCATTGGTGCCGCAACGATGGCGCTTTGAAGTTGAAGAACGAATCTCCGCTGACGGCACTGTCGTGACCGCTCTGGATCTCGAGGAACTCGACGGGGTCCTGGACCGGATCGAGCGGACGGGAGTACGCAGCGTCGCGATCTGTTTCCTGTTCAGCTTCATCAACTCCGTGCACGAAGCGCAGGCTGCTCAACGCGCCCGAGAGCGAGGCTTTCGGGTGTCGGCCTCCTACGAAGTGCTGCCGCAGCATCGAGAGTTCGAGCGGATGAGCACCACGGCCGCCAACGCCTACCTCGCCCCGGTGATGACCGGCTACCTGGACGCCCTGGAAGCGCGGCTCAGCAGCGATGCCTCGCGGGACGTGCGGTTGCGCATCATGCAGTCCAACGGCGGCTCGCTCTCGGCGGGCTCGGCGGGCAGACACGCCGTCCGGACGGTGCTATCGGGACCCGCCGGCGGGGTCGCGGGCGCGTTTGCCTCCGCGGAATCCGACGGCTTTCCACAGGCCATCACGTTCGACATGGGCGGCACATCCGCGGATGTGGCTCTGTGCCCGGGTCGGCTGTTGGAACGCACCGACCTCGTGGTCGATGACATGCCGATTCGCACTCCGGCCGTCGATTTGCATACCGTCGGCGCGGGGGGCGGCTCGATTGCCTGGTTCGATCCCGGTGGAGCCTTGAGGGTCGGTCCGCAGTCCGCCGGAGCTGATCCCGGACCGGCGTCATACGGAACCGGCACGCAGCCGACTGTGACCGATGCGCACGCCGTGCTCGGGCGTCTGCGGCCGGAGCAGCAGCTCGGGGGAACGGTCGCACTGGACATAGATCGGGCGCGACGGGCGATCGCAGCCATCTCCGAACCGTTCGGCTCAGTCGAGTCCGCGGCGCAAGCAGTGATCGACGTGGTCAACGCCAATATGGCTCGCGCGCTTCGGGTGATCTCGGTGGAGCGCGGCTACGATCCCGCCAACTTCACGCTCGTTGCATTTGGCGGGGCAGGGCCGCTGCATGCCTGCGACCTGGCCGACGCCGTGGGAATCCCACAGGCCTTAATCCCGTCGTCTCCCGGAGTCCTCTCTGCCGCCGGCATGCTGATTTCCGACATCACTCGAGACGCCGAACAGGGACTGCATGTGGCTGTCGATCCCGATGCGTCCGGACGCATCAACGCGCTCACCGCAGCGCTCGACGACCTCGCTGGACAGGCGCGAAGGGCGATCGCCGAAGATGGGTACGACCAGGGCGTCGTCATCGAGTTCGCAGCAGACCTTCGCTATCGAGGCCAGTCGCATGAGCTCACGGTCTCCCTGAGTGACGGGTTCGAGGCCGAATCCGTTCGCGACGCCTTCCACGTCGCTCACCGCGAGCGCTTCGGTTTTGCTTCGTTGGATACTCCGGTCGAGGTCGTCACGGCGCGAGCCAAAGCTCGCCATCCAGGGCATCGTGGAGACATCACGCTTCGGCAAGAAGCTGGCGGCAGCGAAGATGGCCGAGCGGTCGTCACCTGGCATCAACCGCTGGACACCCGAATCCTGCCGCGAGACCTGGTCGTTGAGCCGATCCACGGACCGGCGATTATCACCCAGATTGACACGACCGTCACGGTCCCGCCCGGCTGGATCTCAGCCCCGTTGCCGAGCGGCAGTCTCCTGCTCAGCCGAGAGACACGTTCATGACAAACGTCAGCATTGATCCCGCGCGGCTGGCCATTTTCGACTCGCTGGTCAGTTCGATCGCCGAGGAGATGGGCGCCGCGCTGCGCCATACGGCGCTCTCGCCCAACATCAAGGAGCGCGCCGATTTCTCCTGCGCCGTCTTCGACCGCGAGGGACAACTCCTGGCGCAGGCTGCTCACATTCCCGTCCACCTGGGCGCGATGCCGGAGTCGGTTCGGGCAGTCGAGCGCCTGGCGCCCTGGCGACCGGGCGACCTGGCCATCCTCAATGACCCGTTCCTCGGTGGGACCCATTTGCCCGACGTGACCATGGTCTCGCCGGTGTTTGCACACGGGGCAATGGAGGGCGACGAGCCGATCGGGTATGTCGCGAGCCGCGCTCATCAGGCCGACATCGGGGGGATGGCTCCCGGCTCGATGCCGGTGGCCCGCGAACTGATCCAGGAAGGGATCGTGATTCCGCCGATTCGCCTCTATCGCGGCGGCGTCCTGGTCGAAGAGGCGATGGACCTGATCCTGCGCAACGTGCGCACGCCGGACGAGCGGCGCGGCGACTTCAATGCGCAGATTGCCGCGCAACGTCTGGGTGAGCGCCGCATCGCCGATCTGCACCGCGACTACGGAGACGACAGCTATCTGCGGACGACGAAGGCGTTGCTTGACTACGGCGAGCGGCTAACGCGCGCAGCGCTGATGGAGCTGCCGCACGGAACGTGGGAATTCAGCGACTCGTTGGACGACGACGGACATTCGTCCGAGCCGGTTCCCATCAGACTCAAACTGACCCTGTCGGATGATCGCGCCCACTTCGATTTCTCCGGCAGCGCCGAACAACGTGCGGCGTCAATCAATGCCGTAGCGCCGGTCACGCGATCGGCCTGCTACTACGTGATTCGCTGCCTGCTGCCTCCCGACACGCCGATGAACTCGGGGCTGTTCCGTCCGATTACGTTCACGCTGCCCGAGCGCTCCGTCGTTGCCGCGCAGTCCCCGGTCGCGGTTGCGGCCGGCAATGTCGAGACCTCCCAACGCATCGTCGACACCGTCTGGGGCGCGTTCAATCAACTGCTGCCAGAGCGGATGCCGGCGGCCTCGTCGGGCACGATGAACAATCTCACCGCCGGCGGGATTGACCCGCGCAGCGGTCAACCCTGGGCCTACTACGAAACGTCGGGCGGCGGGCTCGGTGGCGGTCCGGAGGGTCCTGGACTGGACGCCGCCCACTCGCACATGACCAACACGCTCAACACCCCGGCTGAAGCGCTCGAACTGGCGTATCCCCTGCGTGTGGTCGAGAACAGTATCCGCCCGCGTTCCGGCGGCCCCGGACGGCACCGCGGCGGACACGGGCTGATCCGCCGAACCCAGTTCCTGGGTGAGGCCCAGCTCACGCTGATCACCGAACGCCGGACCGGACAGCCCTGGGGTTCTCAGGGCGGGGAGCCGGGAACCATCGGGCGCAACATCCTCGAGACCATCTCCGCCAACGGCCGGCCAGTTCGTCGCAAGCTGCCCGGCAAGGTCACGATCAACGTGCAACCCGGTGATGTGATCAGGGTTGAGACGCCGGGCGGCGGCGGTTGGGGTCGGCCCAAACCACGCTAAACTGATGGCAACGGGCAGCGGAGGAGCGACCATGTCGGACGGTTCTGACCGACTCGAACGCGACGTTGAAGAGGTGCTCTCGAACATCGAGGATTTCGACTGGCGGCGGCGTCAATCCCGCCGGCCCGGTCCAATCCGGATCGCGATTCAGCGATTCGGAGCCGGACTGGTCAACCGAGTGACATCGCTGACGCCCAATCACCTGCTCCTGCTCGGCGCCATCCTGCTGATCGTCGGACTCGTGCTCCGCGGCGGAGGTCTCTGGATTGCGGTAGTCGGGATCGTCGTGTTCGTGATTGGGTTGTTCTGGACCTCGCGCGGCGGAAATCCGCAGGCCAATCAACCGCGCGGCGGCTACTGGCGAGATCGTTACATCAGCTACGACCAGTCCAGTCAGAGCCCCTTGCGACGGTTCTTCCGCCGCAACCGCTAGCTTCGATCGGCACTCATGTGCTGACCCGGCTCCTGCTCTTCGGCCTCACACTTCCGCTCCTCGTTGTCGCCTGCCGTGGCGATGATGCAGACCAACCTGCCGTCGTGCCGACCGGTCAGTCGGCCGAACAGGCCTCGCAACAGCAACAGGCGCAACCGAACCAGAGCGATCCAACTGATCGCGCCGACAGCCCCGCCGACGCACGAGCCGAGCAACAGGATCAGACCTCTCAGTCGGAGTCGCGCGACACGGTCGAACCATCCTCACAATCTGTCGAACAGCAACACCAGCCCCAATCTCCACCGCTCAGACCCGGCGGGCCGCCTGAGCCTGAGTTCGACTACGACATCGCGGTCGGCTATCTCAATCATCTCGCGGGAGTACTGGGACCGCGCGCCTCGGGAACCGAGCAAGAACGAGCAGCGGCCGCGTACCTGGCCGAGACGTTCGCCAGCCTCGGTTACGAGGTCGAATTACAGGATTTCGGCTACACCACGCAGGCGGGGATCAGCCGGATCGATACCCCCGACGGTTATCGCAGCTTCGCCTTTCGCTTTCCCGGCTCGGCCGACAATCCGGTGAGTGGGGAATTGGTCAACGTCGAGGGTTTCGGTGAGCCTGCTGACTTTGCTTCGGTCGATGTGCGCGGCAAGATTGCCATCGTTGATCGAGGGCTGATCGAGTTTCGGGAGAAGGGCGCCAACGCCGTTGCGGGCGGCGCGATCGCCCTGATCATCGCCAACCGAACACTGAGCGAGACGATCGGCGGCACGCTGGGCGAGGAGACCAGCACGATTCCACTTCTTCAGGTCAGCAAGGAGGCGGGCGACGAACTTCGGAGTCGGCTGGGCACCATGATCTCAATTCCAGAATCCACGCCAAACATGGGTGAGTCGCAAAATGTGATCGCTCGGAAGACGGACGGCGCCTGCCGTGTCGTCGTGGGCGGTCACTACGACACGGTGCCCGATGTCGACGGCGCCAACGACAACGCCTCGGGCACGGCGCTCACGCTCGCACTGGCCGAGCTCTGGTCCGAGCACCCGAGCGCGATCGACATCTGCTTCATCGGATTCGGCGCCGAGGAGCTCGGCCTGCACGGCTCCAGGCATTACGTCAGACAGCTTCGCGCCGAGGACACCCTCTCGCACGTCACGTCAATGCTCAATCTCGACGCGATCGGCGATGGCCGCGCACCCTACCGCATCATGGCGTCATTCCAGCTGCAGGACATCACCGGCTCTGTAGCGGCACAGCTTCAGATCAACGCCGGATCCGGCAGTCCGCCTCGGAACCTGGGCTCGGACCACTCCAGCTTCGCCAATGCGGGCATCCCCGTCGTCTTCGTATTCCCTCCCGGTGCGATCCTGCACACACCGCTGGACAACCTCGACAACGTTAATCATGAGCTGTACAAGGACATCTCCCTGCTCAACCACGGCATCCTCGCTTGCCTGCTGGAGCGCGCGGGAAGCCCGATCTCGCCAAAGATTTCCTGCGACGCCGAACAATGACGATCGCCGTCACGTGCGACACTAGAAGCGTGAGACTCCACCCCTTTGCCGGCGTGCTGGTCGCGTTGTCCGTGTTGATCACGGGGGCATTGGCGGTTGGTTGCGCCAATGGCGCGGAGACCGTAGCCGAGGTTCCTGAGACCGTCCCCACCGCCGAACGCACAACTGTCGATGAAGACATCCCCGTTGAGGCGCTGCCCGATCCGCTGCCCGTGCCCTATCTCTTCCGCGACGATGTCGTCTTTGAGGAAGCGCCGATCACCGAGACCATTTATGTCGTGCAACCGGGCGACACGCTGGCCACCATCGCCAACCAGTTCTGTCTCACCGTCGAAGAGATTCAACGTCTCAACAACATCGTTGACATTGACGCATTGAGTGTCGGCCAGGAGTTGCGCGTCCCAATCCGTGAGGGCGCCTGCGGCGCGGCGGCGCCGGAACGCCCGGACGCCGAAGAGCCTGAGGGTCCGCAACGACCGCCCGGCGAGATCTACATCGTCCAGGAGGGCGACACGCTCGCTCAGATCGCGGCCGTCTATGGCTACACCTGGGTCGATCTGATGAACTACAACAATCTCACCGAGGCGCAGGCCGCCAACATACAAATCGGCCAGGCTCTGATCATTCCGCCGCCGCCCATCGAACAGCAAGAGACAGCTCAACAGGCAGGCCCGTCCGAGCCTCCCGGATGACGGACGGACCGATCAGCCCGTTCGCGATTGATTGTCCGCGCGATACCCCTGTTGTAGCCTCAACCCCTGCCAAGCCTCGTCCAACAGGCTCTGTTCCGGCCGATCGACAGGTAACTCATGGTCTCTGAATCCGCTCAGCAAACTTCGCAGACAGTCACACAGCGCGGCATTGATTTCCTGCTCGAGGAAGTCGCCCAGCGACGCCTCAATGGCAACGCCAGCGAGGTCCGAGCGGCCGCGATGGAACGCCAGCACGGGCGCGGCAAACTCGGCGCCCGCGAGCGGCTGGACATCCTGTTCGACGCCGGATCGTTCACCGAGATCGATCCTTTCGTCAAGCATCGGGGCGCCGGATTCGGGCTCGAGAACAACCGACCCGAGGGTGACGCCGTCGTCGTTGGTCATGGCACGGTCGACGGCCGCACGGTCTTCGCCTACGCCCAGGATTTCACCCTGTACGGAGGTTCGGTTTCCGAGGCCGCCGCCGAGAAGATCGCCAAGATCCAGGACCTGTCGATGAAGGTCGGCGCGCCCATCGTTGCGATCAACGACGGGGGCGGCGCGCGCATCCAGGAAGGCGTGACGTCACTGCGCGGCTACGGCGAGATCTTCCTGCGCAACACGCTTTCGTCCGGCCTCGTGCCCCAGATCGCGGTCTGTGCTGGACCGGCCGCCGGCGGCGGCGTCTACTCACCCGCGATTATGGACTTCATTTTCATGGTCCAGGGCACCGGACAGATGTACATCACGGGCCCCGATGTGATCCGCGCCGTCTCCGGTGAAGAGGTCACTCACGAGGAACTCGGCGGGGCGATGACCCATGCCACCAAGACCGGCGTCGCGCACTTCTGCATCCCCGGCGAGGAGGCCACGCTGAACAGCGTCCGCCAGCTGCTCACCTTCTTGCCTCAGAACAACATGGAAGACCCGCGCTGGACCGACACCGGCGACTCGCCGGAGCGCAAACTCGACAGCCTCGTCGACATCGTTCCGGCCGACTCGACCCGCCCATACGACATTCGGCGCGTGATCCGGGAGATTGTCGATAACGGCGAATACATGGAAATCCAGGCGCAGTGGGCGCGCAACGTGTCCGTGGGATTCGCCCACCTGGGCGGCTACGGCGTCGGAATCGTCGCCAACGATCCCGACACCATGGCCGGCGTGCTCGACATCGACGCCTCGCGCAAGGCGGCCCGCTTCGTCCGCTTCTGCGACTGTTTCAATATCCCCATCATCACACTCGTCGACGTACCCGGTTTCCTGCCCGGCACGCAACAGGAGTACGGCGGGATCATCGCCCACGGCGCCAAGCTGCTCTACGCCTACGCCGAGGCGACCGTGCCCAAAGTCGCCGTCACCCTGCGCAAGTCGATCGGCGGCGCATATGTGGTGATGAGCAGCAAGCACCTGCGCTCCGACATCAACCTCGCCTGGCCCACGGCGCAGATCGCCGTGACCGGCTCCGACGGCGCGGTGAACATCATCCATCGCCGCCGAATCGCCGCCGCGGACGATCCTACGGCCGAACGAGCCAAACTCATCGCCGAGTACGAGGCGGAGTTTTACCGTCCGTACCAGGCTGCGGAACTGGGATTCATCGACGACGTGATCCACCCGCGCGACACTCGCACCGCCATCTTCCGAGCGCTCGACATGCTTGCCGACAAGGTCGATACCTCGCCGCCCAAGAAACACGGCAACATCCCTCTCTAAGCTGGTTTCAAACGGCGAACATTGCCTCAGGCATCAGCACCGAACTGGACCTCGCCATGGCTATCGAACCCGACGCCCTCCTGCGAATCGAGGAGGCATACGCGAAGCTGCGCGACGGCATTGACGTCGCCCGACGACGAATCGATCGACCGCTGACGCTGGCCGAGAAGATCCTCTTCGGTCACTTCACCGATCCGGCCAATCAGCCGATCGAACGCGGCGTGGACCACGCCGCGCTGCAGCCGGACCGAGTCGCGCTACAGGACGCCACAGCCCAGATGGCGCTGCTCCAGTTCGAACTGGCCGGACTGCAACGCGTCGTGGTGCCGACCACCGTCCACTGTGACCACTTGATCCAGGCTCGGATCGGCGCCGACCCAGATCTCGAAGTCGCCATCTCGGAGAACGAGGAAGTCTACGAGTTCCTGCGCAGCGCCGCCGCCCGCTATGGCGCGGGCTTCTGGAAGCCCGGCTCCGGCATCATTCACCAGGTCGTCTTTGAGAACTACGCGTTCCCCGGCGGCATGATGATCGGTACCGACTCGCATACGCCCAACGCCGGAGGCATGGGAATGATCGCGATCGGCGTCGGGGGCGCCGACGCCGTCGACGTGATGGCCGGACTCGGCTGGGGCGTCACCATGCCAAGGCTGATCGGCGTCCACCTGACCGGCGAACTCGACGGCTGGACCGCGCCCAAGGACGTCATCCTGCGCGTCGCCGACGAACTCACGGTTAAGGGCGGTACCGGCGCGATCGTCGAGTACTTCGGTCCCGGCCTCCAGTCGATGAGCGCCACCGGTCGCGGCACCGTCACCAACATGGGCGCCGAAATCGGCGCGACGACCTCGCTCTTCCCCTTCGACGAGCGAACCGCTGCGTATCTGCGCAGCACCGACCGCGCCGACATCGCCGCACTGGCAGAGGCGAATGCCGACCATCTCCGCGCCGACGACGACGTCGCCGACGCGCGTCACGAAATCTTCGACCGGGTGATCGAGATCAACCTCAGTGAGCTGGAGCCGGCCTGGGTCGGACCGCACACGCCCGACCTGCGTAACACCGTGGCAGAGATTCGCGGATTCATGGAGTCTGAGGCCTACCCGCTCAATGTGACCAACGCCCTGATCGGCTCATGCACCAACTCCTCATACGAGGACATGAGCCGCGCCGCCCACATCGCCCGCCAGGCCGCCGACGCCGGCCTCGAACTGCGCGCGCCCCTGTTGGTCACGCCGGGCTCCGAACAGATCCGCGCCACGACCAAGCGCGACGGCCAGATCGACGCCTTCGAGTCGGCCGGCGCGACCGTGCTCGCCAATGCCTGCGGACCCTGCATCGGTCAATGGAAGCGCGAGGACATCGAGGGCGACGAGCAGAACACGATCGTCACGTCCTTCAACCGCAACTTCCCGGGCCGCAACGACGCCAACCGCAACACCCTCGCCTTCATCGGCTCGCCCGAGCTGGTCGTCGCCACCGCCTTCGCCGGTGAAATGGGATTCGATCCTCGCAGCGACTCCATCGCCACGGCCGACGGCGAGTTCCGCTTCTCTGCGCCCACAGGTGACGAGTTGCCGGCAGATGGGTTCGATGTCGGGGACGAGGGATTTATCGCTCCGCCCAAAGATGGCAGCGACGTCGACGTAATCGTCAGCCCTGAGAGCGACCGTCTCCAGCGGCTCACCCCGTTCAACGCCTGGGACGGTAACGACTACACCTTCATGTCGCTGCTACTCAAGACCCAGGGCAAGACCACGACCGACCACATATCGCCGGCCGGTTCCTGGTTGCGATTCCGCGGCCATCTCGAGAACATCTCCGGCAACCTCTTCAGCGGCGGGGTCAACGCCTTCACCGGCGAGACCGGAACCACGCTCAATCAGATCAGCGGTCAGGCCGACCAACCAATCAACGAGGTCGCCCGCGCCTACAAGGACGCCGGCATCCGCTGGGTCGCCGTGGGCGACGAGAACTACGGCGAGGGATCCAGCCGCGAGCACGCCTCGATGGAGATCCGCTGGAGCGGCGGCTACATGGTGATCGCCCGCTCGTTCGCCCGCATCGCCGAGACCAACCTGAAAAAGCAGGGCATCCTCGCACTCACCTTCAGCGACCCGGCGGACTACGACCTCGTCGGCCAGCTCGACCGCTTGAGCGTGCTCGGATTGTCTGAGTTCGCCCCCGGCCAGCCTCTCACCCTGCGCATCGACCACGAGGACGGCTCCAGCGACGAGGTCGCCGTCAACCACAGTTACACCGACGAGCAGATCACTTGGTTCCAGGCCGGCAGCGCCCTGAACAAGATCGCGGCGTCGCAGTAGCGCCAGTCAGGCCCTCACCCTAACCCTCTCCCTTGGGGAGAGGGAAAACGAGCGAAGAGCGAAAGATCGGCTCCCTCTCCCACTGGGAGAGGGCTGGGGTGAGGGCCCGCCAAGAGGCAAGTCTCGTCATCTCAGCCACTCACATAGCAGACTCAAAGCCCCCTATCCGATAACAATTGGACAAGTCCCGTCTATTCCCCGCGGGTATGGCTGCCCGTGTTCAGAAAGGTCCGAGACCATGCGAACGAAGGTGACCGTCATTGGAGCTGGAAACGTCGGCGCGACCACAGCTCAGCGACTCGCCGAGCGCGGATACGCCGACGTTGTCCTGGTCGATATCGTCGATGGCCTGCCCCAGGGCAAGGCGCTCGACATGTACGAGGCTTCGCCTGTGATCGGCATCGACTCCAGCATCACCGGCGCTACCGACTACGGCCCAACCGCGGGCTCCGACATCGTCGTGATCACCTCCGGCGTCGCCCGCAAACCAGGCATGTCCCGCGACGACTTGCTGCAAATCAACATGGGCATCGTCGACTCGGTCACCCGCGCCGCGATCGCCGAGTCGCCCGACGCCACCATCGTCGTGGTCTCGAATCCGCTCGACGCGATGTGCCACGTCGCCTACGACGCGGCAGGGATTCCCAGTTCGCGCGTCGTGGGCATGGCCGGCATTCTCGACACCGCGCGCTACCGCTCTTTCCTCGCCGAAGCGATCAACGTCTCGGTCGAGGACATCAACGCCTTCGTCCTCGGCGGCCACGGCGACACCATGGTCCCGCTCGCTTCCTACACCACCGCCGCCGGCATTCCGATCACGAAACTCCTGCCTCAGGACCAGCTCGACCAGATCATCCAGCGCACCCGCGACGGTGGCGCCGAGATCGTCAACCTGCTCAAGACCGGTTCCGCCTTCTACGCGCCCTCCGCCGCCGTCGCGCAGATGGTCGACGCCATCGCGCTCGACAAGCGCCGCATCCTCCCCTGCGCCGCCCTATTGAACGGCGAGTACGGGGTTGACGGCCTGTTCATCGGTGTGCCGGTCGTGCTCGGCCAGAACGGGATCGAGCAGATCCTCGAGATCAGCCTCACCGACGAGGAGCAGTCTCAGCTCCAGCACTCTGCCGACGCCGTCCAGGGCCTCGTCGACGACATGGCCCGACTCAGCCAGAACAACGGCGGCTAAATCCGCACTTCGACTGACCAGGATCGCACAGCGACCGTCCAACATCGAACAGAATCGAACAGAATCGTCCAAGACCGAACAACGAGAGCGCTCAAACCCCGCTGAGGACTGAACATGAGCCAGATCAGAGTCGAATCCGACACGATGGGAACAATCGAGGTTCCCGCCGACCGCTACTGGGGCGCGCAGACGCAGCGTTCGCTGGAGAACTTCAAGATCGGCGGCGAGCGCATGCCCCGCTCGATCCTCCGCGCCATGGGCATCGTCAAGCACGCCTCGGCCAGCGCCAATCAGAAGCTCGGCCGTCTCGACGCCGAGCTGGCCGACGCCATCCGCTCGGCCGGGCAGCAGGTCATCGACGGCGAACTCGATGACCACTTTCCGCTCGTCGTCTGGCAGACCGGCTCCGGCACGCAGTCCAACATGAACGGCAACGAGGTGATCTCGAACCGCGCCATCGAACTCCTCGGCGGCGAGATCGGCTCCAAGTCTCCGGTCCACCCCAACGACCACGTCAACATGTCGCAGTCGTCCAACGACGTCTTCCCCGGCGCGATGGCGATCGCCACCGCCGAACAGACCGTCCAGCACCTGATTCCCAGCCTGCGCTATCTGCACGACGCGCTCCAGGCCAAGGCCGACGAGTGGTCGGAGATCGTCAAAATCGGCCGCACCCACTTCATGGACGCCGTGCCGCTCACGCTGGGCCAGGAGTTCAGCGGCTACGTCCAGCAGGTCGCCTACGGCATCGACCGCGCCGAGCAGACTCTCCCGCGCCTCTACGAACTGGCGCTGGGGGGCACCGCCGTCGGCACCGGCATCAACTCGCACCCCGACTACGCGGTCAAGGTCGCCGAGGAGATCGCCGAGTTCACTGGTCTGCCCTTCGTCACTGCGCCGAACAAGTTCGAGGCGCTCGCCGCCCACGACGCCCAGGTCGAACTAGCCGGTGTGCTCAACACGATCGCCGTCTCGCTGATGAAGATCGCCAACGACGTACGCATGCTCGGATCCGGCCCCCGCGCCGGGCTGGGCGAGTTGGTTCTGCCCGCCAACGAGCCCGGCTCCTCGATCATGCCCGGCAAGGTCAACCCCACCCAATCCGAGGCGCTGACCATGGTCTGCGCCCAGGTGATGGGTAACGCGGTTTCGGTCTCGGTCGGCGGATCCAACGGCCACTTCGAGCTCAACGTGTTCAAGCCGGTGATGGCCTTCAACAACCTGCAGAGCATCAAACTGCTCGGCGACGCCGCCGTTTCGTTCACCGACAACTGCGTCGTTGGCATCGAGCCCAACTACGGCCGGATCGACGAGTTGATGCGCTCTTCGCTGATGCTCGTCACCGCGCTCAATCCGCACATCGGCTACGACAACGCCGCCGCAATCGCCAAGAAAGCCCACGCCGACAACGGCACCCTGCTCTCCGCCGGCCTCGAACTCGGTCTGCTCACCGAAGAGCAGTTCGCCGAGTGGGTCAAGCCCGAAGAAATGACCCGACCTTGAGGCTCTTTTCTCCCCCCGCTTTGCGGGGGGAGATGCCGAAAGCCTGCCCCCGCGAAGGCGGGGGGCAGAGGGGGCTCCCGCTTTGCGCCCCTACACTTCTCGTATCGCAGAAACCGGAGCGGAGTAACCATGCCCAGCCGACGCAACATGATCGCCATGACCGACGAGGAAGCCAAGGAGTTCATCGAGACCGGCTGGACGCTGCAGGTCGCATCCAACGGCCACAATGGCTTCCCGCACATGGTCGCCATGTGGTACGGCGTGATTGACGACAAGATCCACTTCACCACCTACGCCAAGGCGCAGAAGGTGCTCAATCTCAAGCGCGATCCGCGGATCACGGTCATGCTGGAGTCGGGCGTCGAGTATTCGAAGATCAAGGGTCTCGTGATCGAGGGCGAAGCCGACGTGATCGAGAACGACCCCCAGCTGGTGATGGCCGTCCAGGACGCCACCGGCGAGAAGCGTAATCCCAACGCCCAGGGCCGCTCCACCACCCCCATGGATGACGAGCAGCGAGTCCGCCAGGCTTCCAAGCGCGCGGTCGTGCGAATCAATCCCACCCGCGTCTACAGCTGGGACCACAACAAGCTCGGCGGCGTCTACTGACGCGCTTGCGCCTGGTTACAATGACCCCACAGTCAGGCGGAGGGATCCGTATGGCAACTGCCAAACCAACGGACGACCGGCAGACCAATACGCGCCCGCCAGAGACGGAGCAGGAGCCCCTCCGTCTGTATGGCGTGGAACCTCCTTGGACGCTCTTCTTCATCGCCCGGGACTGGTGGCGAGAGCGGAAAGCTAGACAGCAAGAATCGCAGCCACCGCAATAGCAATCGCAGTTGCCCCCGTCAGCAACAATGCAGCGCCAACCAGGGCCGACTTGACGCGGAGCAGCCTCCTGCTGCGGCGCTCTGCGGTCCATATTTCTTCAGCAGCACCATGAAACGCACTGGTCTCATCCTCCCCCGAGGTCGCGCGAGACATTGCCAATGGCGTGGGAATGACGTCGGAGCGACCGATCAGCAATGCGGCCGTTAACACCACGATGTTCGCGATAAACAAGCCCGCCGCCGCCGTCACTGCGGCTGCGACTCCGCCTTGCTCAACCGGCGCAGCAAAGATCAGGGCCGATCCCAGCAGGGCAATCATCGCCGCACTCAGAGCGAAAGCGCTGCCCAGCTTCGAGTCCAATGATCTGCCATATTCGATTTGCTCGCGCAGACGCCACAGCGCGGTCTCGTAGGCCAATCGCGCCCCCGAAACATCATCAGCCATCACCCCGCTCCGGCCCCGTGTTCTCCGCCCTCGGGCCCGTAGAACACCACCCAGACGGCCAGGTCGTCGCTGAAGTCCTCAAACCGGTGCCGCGCCCCGGCACCCACGAAGAACGTGTCGCCCGGGCCGCACGCCATCCGCTTGTTGCCCAGGGCGAACACGCCCGTGCCTGACGCCACGATGTAGACCTCGTCCTGATTATGTGGACTCTGCTTATCCACCTCATGCGGTGTGTAGAGGCCTACCGACATCGTCCCGTGCCGCAGCATCTCGCGGTATTCGTCGGGCTGGACTTGGCTGGCCATGACAATCTCCTCGCGCTGAACCCTTGGCTCAGCTTATGATCGACGAGTGTCCGAATCTGGTGGAGGATGAGTCTGATGCCCCTCTCGCAACTGGAAGTGATTCAGGAAGGCCTCGACGGTATGCACGCCATGCTCGACCGTGCCGTCCCCGACATGACCGCCGACCAATGGAATGCCCGACCCGCCGGCGACGGCGTCAGCGCGTTTTTCTCGCTCTGGCACTATGTCCGCACCGAGGACAACATCGTCAACTGGGTCGTCCATCGCCGCCCCACCGTCTGGCTCGACGGCGAGTGGGACCAGTGCTTTGGCCTGCACAGAACCTCCCAGGGCACCGGCATGACCAAAGAGGAAGCCGACGCCGTCCTGCTCAACGACGTCGACGCCTGGCTCACCTACCAGCAGGGAGTCTGGGTCGTCACACGCGAATGGGTCTCATCGCTCACCGAGGACGATCTGCCAAAAGAAATCGTCATCCGGCCGACGCCGCCGATGTCGATCTGGCAGGCGCTGACCGGCATGCTGCTCTACCACGGCTATCGTCACGTCGGAGAAGTCGAACACGCGCGCGGCCTGCTCGGACTTGGCGGCCTGACGATCTGATTCGCTAGAACACCGCAATGGGATTGACCGGCGAACCTGTGCCGCCCTGGATGTTCAGCGGCAGGACGCAGAGCAACATCTCGTAGCGTCCTTCCTCGGCGCAGGCTTCGGCCAACGGTTGCAGCAGCGCGTTGTCCAGCAATACAACGCCGAAGCTGTAGATCACGCCGTGCACCGGCCAGGCGAGCCCGTATTCGCTAGGTCTGTGGTCCATCATGTCCCAGCCCAGCATCGAGACATCCTGGTCTCGGATGAAAATGCTGCACGACGCGTGCAGCCCTGGTGACGGCGGACTGCCAAAGAAGTCGTCGGGATGATCGGCCTGGTAGGCCTCGCGGCCGGAGTAGACGAGCAGCGCGTCGCCCGGCTCGACGGCGACGCCCTGCGCATCGGCGATGTCCTGCAGCTCGGCGCCCATGACCGGCTGATCGAACGTGACGTACGGCTCGCCGCGGAATCTGGGCACATCAAGCAGCACGGCCTTCGTGAAGATGCCCTGGTTCCAGGCCGTGACATCGGCGAATGTGGCGCCCGTCGCAGAGTCAATCGCCTCGTCGGGGTCGCGACCCTGCCAGATCCCGTCTGAGTCCCAGATGTGGCACAGGGCGTCGACGTGGGTGAACGTGTGGCCGTGATAGATGAAGCCGTAGTAGTCGACCACCGCGCCGTCACCCTCGTCGCCACGATCGAACGTCCGCATGAAGTGCTGCGCCGGGGTCGGATTGAGCGCCGATGGATCCTTCGGATAGGGCCGGGACAGCGAAACCGTCCGCCCGTTCTGCACCGAGGCAAGCGCGCTCAGTCGCTTCTCGACGGTGATCAGATTGACCGCGCCGACTGAATCGTCGTCGCCCCAACGACCCCAGTTGCGCCGCTCCTTGAAGTTGCGCATGATCTCTTCGCGGCTTGGCGACGGGTACTTCTGCTGGTGACTGGCCATCGTGCATTCCTTTCCAGGATTCACAAGTAACGCCGTGAGACGCTATGGATCGCAGCGAAGATAGCGCCCGGACATCCACGCGATATCCTCAGTCGCGAACCTTGAGAAGCACACAGACAGGACACAGCATGACCGACTTCGGCGTATCGATGTTCCCGACCGACTACGCGATCCAGCCGCCCGAGCTGGGTCGCGAAGTGGAAGCGCGCGGCTTCGAGTCGCTCTGGTTCCCCGAGCACACGCACATTCCAACCTCGCGCATTTCACCCTGGCCGGGCGGCGGCGACCTGCCCCAGGAATACTGGCACACCCACGACCCGTTCGTCTCACTCATGGCAGCCGCCGCAGCTACTGAGACGATCAAAGTCGGCACCGGCATCCTGCTCGTCCCCGAGCACGATGTGCTGGTCTCAGCCAAGTCGGCGGCCTCACTCGACATGATCTCCGGCGGCCGCCTGATTCTGGGCATTGGCGCCGGCTGGAATGCGGAAGAACTCGAGAACCACGGCTGGAACTTCAAGGATCGCTGGAAGGTCACCCGCGAGATCGTCCTCGCCTGGCGCGAGCTCTGGACCCAGGACGAGCCCGAGTTCCACGGCGAATTCATCGACTTCGACCCCGTCTGGAGCTATCCGAAGCCGGTGGACGGCGATGTCCCCGTCCTGCTGGGAGCGCAGTCGAAGTGGTCCTTCGACCGGGTGGTTGACTACTGTGACGGCTGGCTGCCGATCAACGGTCGCGGCGACCTGCGGGCCGACATGGAGCAGCTCCGCGCCGCAGCCGACCGAGGCGAACGCGACTTCGAGACCATCCAGCGCAGCGTCTTCGGAGTCGGACCCGACCCAAAACTCGTCCAGGATCTGATTGACATGGGCTTCCAGCGGATCATCTTCGGCCTGCCGCCGGCGGACGCCGGGACCGTGATTCCGCTCCTCGATCGCTACAACGACGTCAAGGCCGAGTTCAACGGCAGCTAGTCACAGAAAGCCCTCTCCCATCTCCCCCCGCTGAGCGGGGGGAGATGCCGCAAGCCTGCCCCGCACTTTATGCGGGGGCAGAGGGGGGGCTCCCGTGAGCAACGAGGAACCAGTCCAACGACTTACGCGCGCCCGCCTGCGCCAGTTGCAGCAACTCAAGACGGCTCGAGAACGCCGAGAGCAGGGTCGGTTTCTGATCGATGGCGAAAAGCTCGTTCGCGACGCCCTCGAAGCCGGCGCGCCGGTGGTCGAGATCTTGTCCACGACTCCCGAGCTGTGGCAACAAGCGGACCTACCGCTCACTGCGCTGAGTCGAGCAGACGCAGAACGAATCTCCGACACACGAACGCCGCAGGGACACTTCGCGCTCGTTCGAGATCATCTCGGCGAGGTCCAGACACCCTCGGGCGATCGCTGGCAAGTCGTCGCGCTGGACGCGATCCAGGATGCCGGCAATGTCGGCGGCATCATCCGCTCGGCCGCAGCATTCGGCGTTGACGCATTGCTGGTCGGGCCAGGCAGCGCCGATCCCACCCATCCCAGGGTCACGCGTGCGGCCACAGGTGCCTGGTTCAACATACGGATTAGTCGATCAATGGACTTGTTCGCGGACGTCAAGGAGCTACGCGAACAGGGAGCAGCCGTCTGGGCGGCCGACCAGCGAGGCGCACCGTTGCAGGATCAGAAGCTGCCGTCAAAGATCGTATGGATCTTCGGCAACGAGGGCTCAGGAATCAGCGCCGAGCTTGAGCCGCTCGTCGATGAGCGAGTCGCAGTCCCGATCGCCGAAGGCGTCGATTCGCTCAACGTCAATGTCGCCGCCGGCATCATCCTTCATCATGCATATGCGAGAGTTCACGAGAGGAGCGCGACGTGAAGATCACCACCTGGAACGTGAACTCGATCAGGGCGCGAGAAGACCGCGTCCTCAACTGGCTCGACCAGCACCAGCCCGACGTCCTCTGCCTGCAAGAGCTCAAGTGCACCGAGGAACAATTCCCCTTCGACGGCTTCGACGCGCTCGGCTACAACGTCGTCCTGCACGGACAGAAGTCCTACAACGGCGTCGCAATCGTCTCGCTCGACTATCCGGACTGGGTAGAGGAGGCCGTGCCCTGGCCCGAGGACGATCAGTCGCGCGGGATCGCCGCAGAGGTCAACGGCGTGCGCGTCGTCAGCCTCTACTGCCCCAACGGCCGCGAGGTCGGTCACGAGATGTATCGCTACAAACTGGATTGGTTCGACCGTCTGCGATCATGGCTCGATGGGCAGGATCAGGAGGCAGAGTTGGTACTCACTGGCGATTACAACATCACTTTCGACGACCGCGACGTGAACGACCCCGAGTTCTGGCACGAACGAATTCTCTGCTCGACGCCGGAACGGGAACGGCTCAACGCCCTGGTCGACTGGGGCCTGACCGACGCGCTGCGCCTGTTCGACGAGTCGGACGGCGTCTACACCTGGTGGGACTACCGAACCGGCGGCGTGCAGCAGGACAAGGGATTGCGGATTGATCATCACCTGATCACCGCGCCGCTGGTCGACCGGGCCGTCGCAGTCGAGATCGACGTCGAAGAGCGGCAGATGGAGGGCGACGGCGACAAGCCCTCCGACCACGCACCGGTCACACTGGTGCTTGCGGACTAGCGTCGTTCAATCCCGCCTCTTCCAGGACGGCTGCGCAGCGGATGACGGTGGCGTCGTTGCCTTCTCTGGCCACGAGCTGCACCGAGACCGGCAGCCCATCAGCGTCGAGACCCGCCGGCATCGCCATGGCCGGCGCCTGAATCAGGTTGGCCAGCGGCGTGTAGAGGATGGAGATCATCCACGGATTCACCGGTCGACCGGCGATTTCGTCGATTCGGGCGCCGTGCGGATGCGCGGCGATGGCGCTGGTCGGCGCAAGCAGGACATCGAACTCATTGAACCACGCCTCCATCTGTCGCCTCAGCCGGTCGAGACGTGCATAGGCCTCGGCGACCTGAACTCCCGTCAGCGATCGGCCTCGCCGAATGCTGCCGCGCGTGTAGTCGGACAGCTCGTCCTCGCGCCCCTCGCAGAGCGCCCTGTAGTTCGCTGTCGCGCCGACCGCCGAGAGCGTGGGAAACACCTCGAGCGGGTCGGCGATTGACGGATCAGATCGTTCAACTAGTGCGCCGGCGTCGCCGAGCATTGCCGCAGCCCGCTCCACCCGCCTGGCGATGTGCGGCTCGCAGGGCGTCGGGCCGGCCAGATCCGTTGTCCACGCGACTCGCAGCTCGCTGAGCGATCCTGCCTGCGCCGCCTCGTTGACGTCGCTCAGCGTGGTACTGCGCTGCGCTGGATCGCGCGTATCCGTCCTAGCCATGACCGAGAACATCATCGCTGCGTCGGCCACGGAACGCGCCAGGACTCCATCGGTGGAAATCTGCGACATTCCGGCCCCTCTGACGCGGCGAGGCACCAGTCTGCCGGTTGGCTTGAGTCCCACGACCCCGCAATAGGCCGCGGGAACGCGAACCGAGCCGCCGCCGTCCGTCCCATGATGCAGCGGTCCGAAGCCCGCCGCACACGCCGCTGCCGCCCCACCACTCGAACCGCCGGCGGTCCGCTCCATATTCCACGGGTTTGCCGTCGGCTGCCCCAGCCGATTCATGGTCTGCGCCGCGAGGCCAAACTCGGATGTGTTGGTTTTGCCAAGGAAGACAGCGCCCGCGTCCCTGAGCCGTTCGACAAACAATTCGTCTCGTTGCGCAGGCTGGCGGTCAGTGACCAGCGATCCCATCGTCGTTGGAACGCCCTGAACATCAACGAGATCCTTGATTGTGATCGGAACGCCGAGCAGCGGCGGCTGGTTCCCATCCCTCAAGCGCCACCGTCGAGCGGCGGCGTGTGCCTGCTCGAGCGCAGCGTCCCGAGTCTGATTGATGAACGCATTCAGCGATGGCTCAAGCGCGTCGATGCGCTTGTAGATCGCCTCGACGACCTCTTCGGGCGAAAACGTTCGAGCCTCGTACCCGGCTCGCAGCTCACGTGCCGAGAGTTCGTGGATCTCCGCCATCTACAGGTTCTCGATCTTGACCGGCTCAATCTCTCCGGCCGGCGTGAACCCGAAGATGCGGCCGTAGAAGTCGAGTTCCGCTTCGGTCGCGCGCTGGATGTTCGCCGCCTGGCGAAACCCGTGCTGCTCGCCCTCAAAGGCGAGGTACGCGACAGGTAACCCCTTCTCCCGCAGCGCATCGACCATCCGCTCTGCCTGGTTCGGCGGCACGATCTTATCTTCCAGGCCCTGAAGGAAAATGATCGGGCAGGACAGCCGGTCAACAGCGTGGATCGGCGACCGCTGCTCATACAGCTCGGCTCGCTCGGGATACGGACCAATCAGCGAATCGAGATAGCGCGACTCGAATTTGTGCGTGTCCTCGGCCAGGGCCGCAACATCCGACACGCCGTAGTAGGACGCGCCCGCGGTAAACACATCGCCGAAGGTGAGCGCGCCCAACGTGGTGTAGCCGCCGGCCGATCCGCCGCGGATGGCGAGCCGGGATCCGTCGACATCGCCGCGCTCGACCAGGAATTGTGCGGCAGCTTCACAGTCCTCCCGGTCGACGATGCCCCAGCGTCCGTTCAGCGCGCGGCGATAGGCGGTGCCGTATCCGGTCGAGCCTCGGTAGTCCACGTCGACCACCGCGAACCCCCGCGTCGTCCAATACTGGATGGCCAGGTTGAATCCGGGGCTGGTCGCGCTGGTGGGACCGCCGTGAATGAACGTGACCAGGGGCGGAAGCTCGCCCGCAGGGGGTTCGAAATCGGGATTGCGCGGCGCGTAGTAGTACGCGTGAGATGTCGCTCCGTTCGTTGTCGGGTACTCGATCGGTTCTGCGGTCGAGAAGTAAGCGCCATCAATCTCCGGCGCCTCGGACGCGCGAAGCGTCTCAATCTCGCCGTTGTCGACGTCGATTGCAACGATTGCTGCTCCAGTCTGCGATCCGGCCCCGGCGCAGACCGCTCGTGGCCCGACGGCGGCAGTGAAGTAACCGAAGCTGTTGAACGGCGTCTCAAGCTCCCGGAGCTCGCCCGCCTCAACGTCGATCACGCCGATGCGGCGTCCGTCGGCGTTGCCGTACTGCGCAACAATGCAGCATTCATCCATCACCGCATAGGTCGACATTGAGAATTCCCACTGCGGCTGTCCGAACTCGGCCTCCATCGACAGTACCGGGACCAGCTCGGCGCCATCCCAGCGTTGGATGTTCCACCACCCGGACGCGTCGGAGACGCAGTACAGCGCGCCATCCGGGCCCCATTTCGGCTCGATGATCGAGACGTCGCCTCGAGCGTCGCCGGCAATTCTGCGCGGCGAGAGCAGCGAGCCGTTGGTTGCGATTTCGGCAAGCCACAGCTCGGTGGCGTCCCAGGGCATGTTCGGATGATTCCAGCAGATCCAGGCCAACCGGCGCCCATCCGGGCTAATGCGCGGCGACGAACAGAAATCGAACCCTTCGTGCAGACGAGTGATGTCGTCCGCATCCGCGCCGCTGCCGTCGGTCGGAATCGAGGCCAGATAGTTTTCGGCCTCCAGACCTTCTCGGCGGTGGTCCTCGGCGACGCAGATCAATCGTCCTCTGGCATCGTCTACGGCGGCGTCCGCGTAACGGACCGGCAGTTCCGGGGTCAACGGAGTCGGCTCCGCCGAACCGTCGACCGGCCGTCGATAGAGGCGTTGATCGCTGAAGTTGGAGTAGTAGCCGATGCCCTGGGACACGGCAAAGGAGCCGCCGCCGTACTCGTGGACGAGTGTTCGCGCGCTGTGGTCCGATGTCGTCACCTCCGAGATCTGGCCACTGGCTGAGTAGCGCATGGCGGCATACCGGCCGCGCTCATCCGGCCTGGACTCGACCCAGTAGAGGTCATCGCCATCCACATCGAGTTCATCGAAGCGAAGGGCTCCGGCAGTCAGCATTTCCGTGGCGACCGGAGACTCCCAGGATCCGTACGGTGCGACCCGCGGCGTGCGCGATTGTTCACTCATCGTTACCCATCCCCCTGTGCAAACGTGCAATCATCGTATGCGAGGTTTCGGAACACAACCGCGACCGAGCGGTGCGACGGAAGGTGAATGATGGCCGCCTCTGCTGAGGGAAGCGCCCAGGTCGCCAGCCCGACCGTACCGGGCCCGAACCATGACCGAGCCCTGGTTGACGCGCCCCTGGCCGCCGACGTCAGGTTGCTGAGCAGCCTGCTGGGCAACACCATCCGCGTGGTCGACGGCGAAGAAGTGTTCAACGCCGTCGAGCAGCTTCGCGGCCTCGCCCAGCGACGCCGAGGCGTCCGCCAGGAACCGGAGCCTCAACTAACGGCCGAGATTGTCGATCTGGTCAAGAGTTGGCCGTTGTGGCTGGCGGCTGAAGTCGGCAATGCGTTCCTGACCTACTTCCTGCTCACCAACACCGCCGAAGAGACGCACCGCATCCGTCGCCGCCGGCTGCGTTCGTCCGAAACCGGCGCGGCGCCCCGATCAATCGCCGCCATGGTCGAACAACTGTTGTCGTCGGGCAATGACGAAGCAACCATTCGCCAGCGGGCGATGGCAATCCATTTGCAGCCCGTGTTCACCGCTCATCCGACAGAGTCGCAGCGCCTGACCATGCTGGGCACGCTGCAGGACGTACATCGGCTGCTGCTGGAACGCGAGCACGCGATTCCTTCCGAACTCGAAGACATCGACTTCGCCCTCAGGACCCACATTGAAGGGCTCTGGCAGGCCGATCATCTGCGCCACCGGCGACCCACCGTCCTTGAGGAGTCGCGATTGCTGTTGCGCACCTTTGAGACCACCCTGTGGGACGCCGTGCCCGAGGTCACGCGCCGATTCCGCCGAGCCACCGGCGTCAGCGCCAGCGAATCGCCGGCGCCGATCGTCCTGGGTTCCTGGATGGGCGGCGACGCCGACGGCAATCCCAACGTGACCCCCGATCTCACCTGGCAGACCGCGCTGACCATGCGCGCCCGCGTACTGCGCATGCACCTGGAGGCTGTCAGGTCGATGGATGCGATGTTGCCGCACTCGGTTCGGCGAGTCGCGACATCGCAGGCGCTGGACGCTTCGATTCAACGAGATGAGCGCCGGATGCCGCGTGTCGAGGAACGCCTGCAGAATCGCAACCAGGCCGAACGCTATCGGCACAAGATCCGCTACATGGCCGCCCGCCTGCAGGCGACGTTGGAGGCGGACTACGCGTTGCTGGACACGCGCGCTGCGCAAATCCATGACGCCAGACTGACGACCAATGAACCAGACGGCGTTCCCTACGACTCGGCTCGAGACTTCGTGGAGGATCTCCAGGACATCGCCGACAGTCTCCGCCATCACGGCGCGACCTCCGGCGCCGAGCAGGTGGTCCAACCGCTGATCGATCGCGCCAGGGCGTTCGGCTTCCATCTGGCCACGCTCGACATCCGCGATCATGCCGATCGTTTTCACGCCGCAGCCGATGGCGTGCTCCAGGGTCTCGATATCCAGCCGCCAAGCGGCAGTTATCTGGAGTTGGACAAAGATCGCCGCGAAGAGTTTCTCGCCGGCGAACTCGACCGCGACTACTTCCCGGTCGGTCACGCCATGTCAACCCACGACGACGAGACCTTGCGCCGGTTTCGCACGGCTCGGCGGATTCAGCGCATTTGCGGCGATGAGGCGGTTCAGACCTGCATCGTCTCGATGGCGGAACATGCCGCCGACGTGCTGGCCCCTGTGCTGGTCGCCAGACAGGCCGGACTCAACGACATCCAGCTCGGCGCGCCTGCCGGCCGCATCAGAATCGCCCCGCTGTTCGAACGCGTCGCCGACCTGGACCGGGCCCCGTCCGTGCTCCGCTCACTCTTCAGCCATGGCGCATATCAGCGACATCTCAAGGCCCACAACAACCTGCAGGAAGTCATGGTCGGCTACTCGGACTCGGCCAAGGACGCCGGCGTGCTGCCCTCGCTCTGGGGTCTCTACCGGGCTCAGGACAACATGCATGAGGTCGCGCGTGAGTTTGACGTGGATCTTATGTTTTTTCACGGCCGCGGCGGCACCGTCAGCCGCGGCGGTGGGCCGTCGCACGACGCCATCCTCGCGCTGCCCCCGCACACGACCGAGGGCGGAATCAAACTCACCGAGCAGGGCGAAATGATCCAGTTCACGTACGGGATGCCCGGACTGGCGAAATGGAACCTCGAGCAAACACTGGCCGCCGCAGTCGTCAAACGCTTCGACCATGACCACAACGACACGCCCGACGCCGAGCGTGAACGCTACCACGCGGCGATGGACGAACTGGCGGCGACCGCCGAGCAGGCCTACCGCACGCAGGTCGTCGATGACGCCGACCTTCATGCCTACTTCCAGCGCGTCACACCGATCGGCATGCTGGGCAACCTCGCCATCGGCTCACGACCCACCTTCCGACCCGGCTCCGACGCCTCGCTCACCTCGCTGCGGGCAATCCCGTGGGTCTTCGCCTGGATGCAGACCCGCCACGTCATCACCGGATGGATGGGCGTCGGCACGGCGCTCGAACAGTTCATCCAGAATCACGGCGACGCCGGCGAAACACTGTTGCGAGACATGCGCGCCCGCTGGCCGTTCTTCGCCACGCTGCTCTCGAATGTGGAAATGGTGCTGGCCAAGGCCGACTTCGATGTGGCCGAGCACTACGCGCGAACCCTGGGCGACGCGGACCGCGATTTACGCACCTTCGCCCGGCTGAGCGAGGAGTATCACCGGACGGTCGACATGGTCAATCGCCTCTCAGACCAGGATCGCCTGCTCGATGGCACGCCGGTCTTGCAGCGCTCGATCGCGCTGCGCAATCCCTACGTCGACGCGCTCAGCTTCCTGCAAGTGGAGCTGCTCAGCCGAATCCGCGATCTGCCCGAGGATGATCCCGAATACGCCGACACCCTGGAAGCCATCCTGCGCAGCGTCAACGGCGTCGCCGCCGGGCTGCGCAACACCGGCTAGCCGCATCATCGTCATTCCCGCGCTCGACGACACCGCCGTCATTCCCCCGCTTGCAGCGGGAATCTCGATTCCTTCTCCCTGAGGAGACCTGCGCGTAAACCCATCAAAGTCGGCCCCGCGTAGGCGGGGCCCAGCGCATGTTGTCTGGACACGCCGCCCCCGCCTGCGCGGGGGCGACTTCTTCAAGGAGCTACGCGCAGGTCTCCTGAGGGAAAGGGCTAGCGTGAGGGCCGTACCTGGCCTACTCGACCACTTCCCAGTGAACCAGCGTGAACGGGTCGATCTCGTCGTTTCCCTCGTGGTCCTCGAAGTATGGACGCACCTCGGCGCCGATCTCGACCGTCTGCATCGGGTCGCCGACGAGATTGCCGACCATGCGCACGTTCTCGTGATTCGGCAGCTCGACCAGCACGACGAGATACGGACAGCTGTCTTGCAGGGCCGGATGCACCGGATGCCAGACGCGCTCCCACGAGTAGATCCGGCCATTGCCCTCGACCGGTTTCCAGCCGAGGTCGAAGGAGTGGCAGCGGTGGCAATTCCATTCGGGGCCGAACTGCGGTCGGTCGCACGTGTTGCAGTTCTGGACAAGCAGCTCGTGGCGCTTGACCGCTTCCCAGTACTCCGTGTCGAGTCCGTCGATCGCCGGCGCGGGCGCGGGCATGCCCTCGCCCAGGTAGTAGGCTCCGGGATTCGCCATTAGAGCACCGCCTCAGAACCGACGATCATGTCGGACACCGGCGTCACCATCGGACCCGACGCGACCAGCGACACATTCACGTCGTCGACCTGGTTGCAGGACTCGCCCCGCACCTGGCGGACCGCCTCGATGTTCAATTCCAGGCCGTGCATGTAGCACTCGGCCAGGTTGCCGCCGCTGGTGTTGATCGGCATCTTGCCATTCGGCGCGGTCAGGTTCTCGAACGTGATGAACTCGTTGGCCTCTTCGTAAGTGGTCAGCCCATGCTCGATGATGCTCATCACGACGCCGCCGGTGAAGTTCTCATAGACCTGCGCCACGTCGACCTCTTCCGGCTTGACCTGCGCCATCTCGTACATGCGCGGCGCGACCGTCTTGAAGTTGGAGGTGGCGTAATCGGTGGCGTTGTGCGAGCCGGATCCGGCCCGGTTGCCCGAGCCGACCGCGCCGCCGAGGAAGTAGACCGGCGTCTTCGCGTAGTCCTTGGCCCGATCGGCCGAGACGAAGATCATCGCCGCCGCGCCGTCGTTCTCCTGGCAGCAGTCGAACAGGTGGAACGGTTCGACAATCCAGCGCGAGGCGTCGTAGTCCTCCGGCGTTAGCGGACGGCCGTACATCACCGCGCGCGGGTTGTTCTGCGCGTGGTGGTACGAGGCCAGCGAGCACGCCTTGAGCGTGTCCTGCGTGATCCCGTGGTCCTCGTACAGCCGATGGATGCGCATCGCAAACGACTGCGCCGGCGACATCAGTCCGTACGGCGCCGTGTAGGCCTGGTCGCCGCGCACGTGCGGTACGCGAGCGCCCTGCCCGAAGCGTCCGAATTGACCCTGCGCCAGTCCCCGGAAGACGACCACCGTGTCGGCCAGACCGGTCGCAACCGCCGAGGCCGCGTGAGCGCAGGCCGCCGAGCCGCCGCCGCCACCGCCACCCCACTCCATGTTGGAGAAGCGCAGGTCCTTGATGTCAAGCGCCGCCGCGATCCGCGACGGGTCGTTGCGGTCGTTGGAGTACGAGGCAAACCCGTCAATCTCCCGCGGGTCAATGCCTGCATCGGCGCTGGCCTTGAGGATCGCCTCGATCACGAGCTTGAACTCCGGATCGGGCGAGCGTCCCCGCTTGTAGTACGTCGTCTCACCGACGCCGATGATCGCCACTTCGCCGCGCATCGTGCGGTTACCCATATCTGATGTCCTTCCCAGTGCCTCGTTACGCAGGCAGTTTAGATGATGGTCGTGAGAACCACTCAGCTCGCACCCCGAATTCATCGATTCATGACTCGGACTTCGGTTCCCTCTCCCTGAGGGAGAGGGTTAGGGTGAGGGCGCCTCGGCGATGGAGGACGTGCAATGACCAGAGAGCGAGCAACGGCCAGACCCTCACCCCGGCCCTCTCCCGGTGGAGGCTTGCGCGTCAACCAACCAAGGTCGGCCCCGCGCAGGCGGGGCCCTGCAGCGCCTATCCGGTCACCGCGCCCCCGCCTGCGCGGGGGCGACTTCATCGAGGGATTACGCGCAACTCTCCAGTGGGAGAGGCAGTCGTGCAAACACGGTGCGAACGAAGGTCACTACCGCGAGATGGCTCCAGTGAGATTTCCGAAGATTCCTACTGCAGCGCCCCGGCGACCAACGCTTCCGTAATCTCCTCGTCCGGCACCGACAGGATCTCCGAGAGCACATAGTGCGTATGCTCACCGATCGCCGGCGCGGCTCGGCGCAGACGCGCCGTCCCTCCGGAGAACCGGGTGACCAGGCCGTCGTAGGGCGTTGGACCCATGACCGAGTGGTCGAGCGTGACGAAGAAATCACGATGAGTCAGCTGCGGGTCCTCGTAGAGGTCCGACGGCCATTCAACCGTCGCCGCCGGAACACCGGCAGCCGTGAGCGCGCCGACGACCGCATTGGCAGTCTGAGGCGCGCACCACTCGGCAACCGCCGCCTCGATCTCGGCCTTGGCCGCGATTCGCGTTGACAGGTCGTCGTACTCGCTACCGGACCAGTTCTCCAGGCCCGCTGCGTCGCGCAGCGCGTGCCATTGCTCGGCCGTCTCCGTCGCAATCGCCACGTAGCGCTCCTCGTTGCCGACTCGGAAAATGCCGTTCGGCGCGGCGTACAACGATCCGTGGCCGGGCGCGTCAGCGACGCGGCCATTCTCCAGGTAATCGAGCAACAGCGGCGCATTGAAGTGGATCCCTGCCTCGGTCTGCGCCAGGTCGATGTACTGGCCCTTGCCCGTCTGGTCGCGGTAGCGGATCGCAGCGGCGAGCGTGCCGGAACCAAACCGTGGGTTGATGAAGTCGGTGTATGCGCCCCACGTGCCCGAGGGCTGCCGGTCGGGCCAGCCGGTAATCCGGTGCAGACCGGACAGACACGCGCCCTGCAATCCGAATCCTGCGTAACTCGACTCCGGACCCCACTGCCCGCGCAGGCAGGTGCTGAGCATGATGATCTCGGGCCGCTCCTGGCTCAGCGTGGCATAGTCGAGACCGAACTGCTTCAGCGTGCCCGGCGTGAACGACTCCACCACCACGTCGGCCCAGTCGACCAGTTGTCTTGCGTACGACAGCCCTTGCTCGGTATCCAGTCGCAGCGCGACCCCGTACTTGGACGAGTTGAAGTTGGCCATGAACTGAGCCCGGTCCATGCCCGGCTCGTTGTCCTTGAACGGCGGCGCGAGGCGCAGCACGTCGGGACGCGTTGCCGATTCGATGTGGACCACCGTGGCGCCGTGATCGGCCATCGACTTCGAGATCAACGGGCCGACGCCAACCCAGGCGAAGTCCGCAATCTTGACGCCGGACAATGCGCCGCCGTCTACTCCACGCACGCCGTTCGACGAGATCGGCGTCCGAGTGGATCGGGTTGGCGCGCGCCCGGCCTCGGACAACAGGTGTTGATCCTGGCCCAGCGTCGGAGCCGGCCGAACCAGTTGCAGCGGCGTCTCCGACAGCTTGGCGAATGGGCCGGGATAGCGCTTACCTTCCAGCTCCACCCAATATTCGCGCGCTTCGAGGTGCTTGTCCCGCGCGATGTCCTCGACCGTGTACAGCGGCGCCAGCATGAAGCCGTCCTCCACGGCTCGGGCGTAGCATTCGGCCATCGTCCGATTCGCCACGAAGTTGTGCAGGACCTCATTGGCGACGGCCAACATGCGACCGGCCTCCGCCGGATCTTCCATCGCGGCCCGACCCAGGCTGGCGGCCCATTCGTCGATGTCGGCGCCTTCCAGCTCGCCGCTCAGCTCGCCGGATTCGGCGATCCACTTCATCACCTTGGTCGAATGACGCAGGCCCAGCCCGCCGGGAACGATGCTGAACGTGACGTATCCGTCCGCGCAGGGATGGATCGGGAACACGGCAGGACCCTCCAACACCCCGACCGCGCGGTCGGCGCACGTGCCGGGAGGATCTCCGCCGGTGTTGGGCGGGAACCCGGTGGCGTGCATCAGGGTCCAGACGATCGCCGCCTGCATCGAGACGTCGAGATGCTGTCCCTGGCCGGACAGATCCCGCTCGCGCAGCGCAATCGCCGTGTCTGCCGCCGCCTGCACGCCGGAGTGAATCGCCGCCTGCGGATATCCCACCGGCACCGGCGGCCGGTCGCCCTCGCCCTGCAGTCCGACCAGTCCGCCCGCAGACTCGATCGTCAGCTCGGTCGCCGGTCGGTCGGCCCAGGGTCCATCTTGCCCATACGGCGTCACAGAGACATAGATCAGGTCGGGATGCGCCTCCTTGACGTCGTCGTAGCTCAATCCCCAGGCGGCCATCGTCCCGGGATCGAACGACTCGATTAGCACATCGGCGGTACCGAGCAGGGCGCGGAAGTCGGCCCGACCCTGTTCGTCGTCGAGGTCGATGATCACGCTGCGCTTGCCCAGCCCCATCGCGGCCCAGTAGAGCGAACGCTCGGGGTCCTGGTCGCTGAACGGCGGCATCTCGCGCGACGGCGTTCCCCAGGGCGGCTCAACCTTGATCACTTCCGCCCCCATGTCGGCGAGCACGCGGCCGGCCATCTCGGCTCTCGTGGTCGCCAGATCGATGACACGAACCCCGCCCAGCAACGTGTCCGACGCCTCACTCGTCATTTCCATGCTCCGATCTGGCAACTCCGACCGACATGCCAAAGACTTCCCCACTCATAGCGGGGACTATCAGCCAAGATACCGAAGGTCGCCGGTTGGCGGTCTACAGGACCAAGAACATCCTGATCAGCACCGAGAACACGCCGAAGATCAACAGTGCGCCGAGAATCCACCAGAGCAATCGAGGCGCATCCTCGCGCGGTTCGTCCGCCCGGTTCTCGTGGTCGATCCAGTGAGCGTGACGCTCCGGAGGCGGCCGCCGTCGACGAGTCGCAGGCGAATCGGGCGCCGGAGGCGGCCACAGTTCCCCGCCGCTGCCCTGCTCTTCCGCCATCCCAGGTCCTCCGCCTCTCGCGCCCGCTTCGGGGCTTCAGTCTAACGGCGCTACGACCGGCGCGATCTGCATACCATGAGAACATGCGAGCGCATCAAGCCTGGCTGCGCCGCATCAACCACGTACCGACGCCGCCCGTCAATCCAGCGGACGATGTCGGAACCATCCGTAACAGCCCGGACGGAAACTGCCAGTTTCCAGCCCCAGCAGGAATGATCTGGACAAATCTGGACAAATCTGAACACCAACACCCACGATCCTCTGCCCAGCACAGGAGATCGGCAACGAGCCCACAGAATTCCTCGCCCCAGACCGCCACGCCGTGGTTCGCGAAACCCGAACAGACCCTAGCCCGCGCGCCGATTAGTCTGGGCGAGGCAGCACGCGAACGGCACGCAGATGAATCGGAGCGCCTCGTGACCCGAATTCTTGTCACATCAACGCTGGCCGGCGACGGTAAATCGGTCGTCGCCGCCGGGATCGCTTCCGCCTTGCGTGCCACGGGCGCAACCGTCCGGCTCGTCAGGATCGACGACGGAGACTCGGCCGCCGCCGACGCCCAGCAGCTCTCCAGGGTCAATGGCGTTCGCGGTGCCTCCCAGCCCGTTGCGGCCTCGGATGTCCCGTCCGACACCGATCACACGGTGATCGAAGCGGCGTCCGCCGACGGCATCGAATCGGATCGGACCGTGCTTGTAGTTCGCCACGGCGAAGCCGACGACGACACAGTCTCGCGATCGCTCGCGGCGCAGCCCGACGCGGTCGTCGTCAACGGCGTGCCCGAGCACGGCGGCCCGGCCGCGCTGCAGCGCATCACCGATCTGGGCGGCAATGCCGCCGCTGCGATTCCACAGGACCGCCACCTGGCCGCGCCGACGGTGCGCGACATCGCGCCCGCGCTGGCGGGCGAACTCTCGGGAGACGAGGAACTCTTCGACGAGGCCTCTCGCGACCTCGTGATCGGACCCGTCAGTGCCCACGAAGGCATGGACTACTTCCGCAAGTATCCGGACAAGACGCTGATCACTCGCCACGACCGGATCGATATCGCACTGGGAGCGTTGGACTACGAGCCGCTTTGCCTGATCCTCGCCGGCGGCGAACCGACGCTCCCCTACGTCGCCCAACGGGCCGAGCGCGAGTCGTTTGCCCTGATTACCACCTCAATGACCACGCTCGAGGCGGTCGAAGCGATCGGACCGCTCTACGGCAGCTCGGACTTCGTCGGCGAACGCAAGCTGGCGCGTGCAATCGAGCTGGTCGCGGACAACGTTCCGACTGCAGCACTCGCCTGATCGCCGTCTAGAGCTTCCTCAACAGGGTCAGACCGTCGCCGACGGTCAGGTGTACCGAGTCGACCCGCGGATCGTCGGTGATCCTTCGATTGAAGTCGTCGATCGCAACCTTGTCGGGGTGGCGCTCCGTCGAGTCGGCGACCTGGCCGCCCCAGAGCGTGTTGTCCACGGCGATCAATCCTCCGACCCGCAGCAAACCCAACGCACCCTCGAAATAGCTCCAGATCGGCTCCTTGTCCGCGTCGATGAAGGCGAAGTCGAACAGCCCGCCGCCCTCTCGGCCCAGCGCGGCCACCGTGTCCAGGGCCGGACCCAGACGGAGGTCAATCTGGTGACGGACGCCAGCCTCAGTCCAGTACTTCCGAGCAATGGATGTCCACTCCTCGCTCACATCACAGGCGACGAGCCGACCTTCCTCCGGCATCGCCTGAACCACTGCCAGCGCCGACGCGCCCGTGAAGGTGCCGATCTCGAGCGCGCGCCGAGCGCCGATCAGCTTCACGAACCAGCCCAACAATCGAGCCTGGTCCGGTCCGATCTGCATACCTCCGGCAGGCAGCTTCGCGGTCTCCGCTCTCAGTCGTCGCCAGACATCGTCCTCTCGCGTCGAGGTCTGTTCGAGGTATCTCGCCAGCTCTTCAGTCACAGGGGTGGTTCGAATAGAGTGCATGGCTGGACGTTAACTCACCCATCAAAAGGTGCAGAGCGCTATTGCCCCATGCGAGCTTGCCGATAACACTACGTAAACAGTGAAGGCCCGGCATCGTTGACTAGCCCAAATGGAAAGTGAGTGACGATGACAGACTCCAAACCGAAGACCAAGGCTCAGATGGCCAAGGCGATCGAAGCCAGGACAGGGATCCGCAGCCAGGATGTGAACGAGGTGCTGGATGCGCTCGCGGATGCGGTGATCGAAGATCTGTCAGTCGGCGGGCCAGGTTCCGCCACCGTCGCCGGTTTGATCAAGGTTGACATCGTCGCACAGTCGGCGCGACCGGAACGACAGGGACGCAATCCGGCCACTGGTGAAGCCATTACCATCGCCGCGCGACCCGCGCTGGATCGCGGCAAGGTGCGCGTGCGAGCGCTGAAGCGCCTGCGCGACGTTCTCTAGGTCCCGGTTCTCGAGCCGCCAATGTCGCCCGTCCCGCCAGTCAACGACGCCGGACGAGCGCTCATTCAGCGGCTCGAGCCGCATCTGCCCAAACTCGCCGAGTTCGCGGAGATCCACGACCGCGACGCCAGCTTCCCGTTCGCGTCGTTTCAGATGCTGCGCGATATCGGCTGGATGGCAGCGCCGATACCTCGCGAATACGGTGGCGAAGAGTGCTCGCTCGCCGATCTGGTCGCGGCGCAAACCGCGTTGGCCAGGGTCGACATGGCCCTGGCCTTCGCTTGCGGAATGCACCTCATGTCGGTCGGCTCCGAGCGCTCGAATCGCTCCTGGCCGGAGCAACTGCGCGAGCGGATCTTCCGATCCGTCGTCGATGACGGTGCGCTCTGCAACCAGGTCGCTTCGGAACCGGAGCTGGGGTCTCCGCAAGGAGGCGGCCGACCGCAAACCGCGCTCACGCCGGACGGCCCGGGCCGATGGCGAATCAACGGGCGCAAATCGTTCACGACGCTGGCGCCCGATCTCACCTGGTTCCTCACCTATTGCGCGGTCGAGGACGGCTCAGGCAAGCTCGCCCGCGTCGCCGTGCACCGCGATTCGCCGGGATTGCGAATCGAGGAAACCTGGGACGTGGTCGGACTGCGCGCGACCGGTTCGCATGACGTCTGGTTCGAGAACGTGCTCATTACGGACGACGAGTTCCTGGTCCGGCAGGATCCGGCCCAGGCCGGCCAACGGCACGGAGACTTCGCCTGGTTCGCCTTGCTGGTCTCTGCGGCGTCGCTCGGGGTGGCCGAGGCGGCGCGCGACTACACGGTCGACTTCGCCCGCCATCGCCGCCCCGGTGGAGCGCCCGGTGTGATTGGCAGTCTGCCGACCGTTCGCGCACAGGTTGGCGAAATCGACCTGCGCATCATGTCGGCGCGGGCGCTCTTGCATGAGACCGCGTCCGCCTGGGACCAACTCGACGCAGAAACAAGATTCAAGCTCGGACCGCGCGTCGCCGCGACCAAGCTGCACACGGGCGACACCGCCGTCGACGTCGTCGATCGCTGCATGCGCCTGGTCGGCGGAATCTCGCTGCACCGCTCACAGCCGCTGGAACGCTACTACCGCGACGTTCGCGGCCCCTTGCACAACCCGCCGATCACGCCGCGCGGACTTGAAGTCATCGCCGCTGCGGCGTTGGATCCTCTGCCCGACGTCACTTCTTGAAGGTGCTCGTCAACCGGTGCGCGATGTTCAACTTCGCTTGATCGACGCCGCCAAGACTCAGTCGTTGCCAGCGCAGTTCCCGAGCCCAGCGCTCCAGGGGCAAGTCCGCCGAGCCTCCGGCGATTCCGTGCAAGTCCATGGCGCGTTCGACCACGGCCGTTGCCGTCTCAATCGCGTACGACGTCGCCGCGAGTGCCAACTCGTCCGTGTGATCCGCGGCAGTCAGATACAGGGCGCGTGCGGCGGCGACCGCGATCTCATTGTCCGCGAGCGCCAGGCGCGCGCGTTCGCCCTGGGCGAGTGGCGATCCGTGTTCTCGCCGCGACCAGACGACGCCGCGGCACATGTCCTGCGCCGCCGAGGCCACACCGGTCAGGTGCGCCGCCGTGAACACCCGGCGGCGAAGGACCAGGTCGTTGGCGAAGGCGGGACCATCGCCCGGCTCACCGAGCAGATTCGCCTCCGGCACCTTTACCGCCGACAGATTGAGTTCCATCGTGTCCCGTCCCACGGCGATGGTTGGCCAGGGACGCCAATGCTGGAACCCAACTCGATCGGTTTCGACGATGATCGCCGACACTCCGCTTCGCTCACCCGGTACCAGCTCCGTGTTCGCATAGACGATGCCAAAGGCCGCGTCGGAGGCGTCGGCGACGAATAGCTTCGTCCCGTCGAGCATCCATCCCTTCGGATGCCGCTGGGCGCGGATCCGTACACCGTCGACCGGCAGCGTTGACAGATCCGGATCCTCGAGGCCTCTGAAGCAGGTGGCATCGCGGCGCAACAGCGGCGAGAGAAACCGTTCTCGTTGGTCCTCCGAGCCTGCATAGAGCTGCGTCGGCGGATCCGGATCGAACAGACCGTATGCGGGATTGAGTACGCCGGCCCGATGCTGGGACAGCTCTTCGGCGATGCGCAACCGATCCGCGTCGGGCAAGTCAATCTCTGGGCCAACGCCCGACCCGGAAGGCGCCATGAGATGGTCGATGCCCAGTTCCGCGGCACGATTCAGCAGCTCGGCGTGGACTTCCATTGGAAGCCTGGGAGCGTTCGGCTCGATTCGCTTTTCCTGCAGCCAGATCTCGCGCCGAACGAAGCGGCGGACCGTATTGACGATGAGGTCGAGTTCTTCACTCACGATCCACCGTCCGGCCACGACCTGACATCGTTCAGCCCAACGCGCCACTGGCGGCCAGTTCCGCCAACTCGTCGTCCGACAGTCCCAGCTCTTGCAACACTTCGTGCGTGTGCTGTCCGGTCTTCGGAGCCGGCCCGCGCGGACCAACATCCGCACCTGCGATGTCGAAAGGTGTGTTCAGGGTCCGGAACGTTCCTTCTGGACCATCGATCTCTGACCAGGCGTTCATTGCTTCCATCTGGGGATCACAAATCACTTCCGGCAATTCTGCAACCGGCGCCCAGGTCAGCGCTTCGGCATTGAGCAGCGGCGTCCATTCCGCCAGCGTCTTCGAACTGAACACCTCTCGCATGGCGCCGGTCAGTTCGGCCGTGTGCTCCATTCGCCCCACCAATGACGCAAATCGCTCGCTACTGCTCCACTCCGGCTGTTCCAACGCGCGGCACAGCGGCTGCCAGTACCGGTCTCCAGTGGGCATCACCAACATCAGCCAACGACCGTCGGCGGTCTCGTACGAGTTGAACATCGGATTGCCGGGCTGCACCCGATCGATGCGCGGCGGCTGATCTTCGAGAATGAGCGAAGTGGCGACATCGGCGCCGATTGTCCAGGCCCCCGTCCGCTGCAGCGTGACCTCAACGAACTGGCCCTCGTCGGTGAGGTCGCGCAGCCGCAATGCCGCCAGGGTCCCGGAGAGCAGGTTGAGCGCTGTCGCGTGGTCGCCCTGTCCCGGCCGGCAGGGCATCGGTGGACCGTCCGGTTCGCCGATCAGACTCATGATCCCCGATCGCGACCAGAACGCCGAATAGTCGAAGGCGGTCATCGCGTTGTCGGGTCCGCGTGTGCCATAGCCGGTGAGCACCACGTAGATCAGCCGTGGATTGACCGCTTGTAGTGAATCCCAGGACAGGTCATAGCGGGCGATGCGCGGCGCCGTCAGGTTCGTGACGAAGATGTCGGCTTCGGCGACCATGCGCTTGACCACGTCGCTCGCGCCCGGCGCTTCCAACGACAGCGCCACGCCGCGCTTGCCTCGATTGTCCAGTTCGTAGGCCGCGTCGACGTCGGTGTCCGGATCGAAGTCGGGCTTGCGTCCGCGCATCAGGGTGGTACGCCAGGCGTCGCCGACGGGGTTCTCGATCTTGATCACATCGGCGCCGAGGTCGGCCATCAGCGCCGCCGCCGACGGCGCGGCGAGCCAGTTCGCGGCTTCGATCACACGAATTCCCTCAAGCGGCGCAACCATACCGTCCCCCTTCGTTAGCTTGCAGTCCGATCCTACCGGCCGAGCGAGAAGGAGCCGACGATGCAGCACCGACCGACCGCCGCCCGAGTCCCAGATCCCGGAATCCGTCAGTTGTTCACGCGCGAAGCGCGTTGGCAGGCCTGGCTCGACGTTGAAGCGGCGCTGGCACGCGCCGAGGCCGAACTCGACATGATCCCCGCGGACGCCGCAGTTGAGATTGCCAACCATTGCCAGCTCGAGTTGCTCGACGTTGACAACATCGAGGCCGGCCTTGCCGTGACGGCGCATCCACTGGTTCCGTTGATCTGGGAACTCGACCGGATACTCGGCGGCGAGGTCGGAGGTTATGTCCATTGGGGCGCGACGACGCAGAACATCACCCAGACGGGCGACATCCTCCAGCTACGGCAGGCGCATTCGATCATCCTGACCCAGATCGGACAGGTGCTGTCCTTGCTCGCCCCGCTCGCCGAGCGACACGCCGACGACCCATGCGCCGGCCGGACGCACGGGCAGCACGCGGTCCCGTCCACATTCGGCTACAAGGTCGGCGCCTGGATCGACGAGCTCTGCCGGCACGTCGAACGGCTGCACGACGCCGAACCGCGCATCTTCGTCGCCATGCTGGGCGGCGCCGCGGGCAGCCTGGCCTCGTTCGGCGAGCCCGGGCTGGACGTGCAGGCCCGCATGGCGACACACCTGGATCTCTTGCCCATGCCAGTGCCGGGACGCACGAGTCACGATCACCATGCCGAGTACGCCGCGATCCTCGCCATGCTCGCCGCGACCTGCCGCAAAATCGCCGATGAGACCTACACGTTGATGAAGCCCGAGTTCGGCGAGATCGAGGAACCGGTCCCGCCGGGCACGGTCGGCAGCAGCACGATGCCACAGAAGCGCAACCCCAAGCTCTCGCAGGACATCCGCGCCGCGGCGGCCCAGGTCACGACCTTGTTCCCGCTCGCGCTCGACGCGATGCGCACCGAGCACGAAGCGGACGGCTCCACCAGCGTCATGGTCGAGCGCGTCGTTCAGGGTTCCATCGAGCTGGTCGGAGACATCCTGGCGCGGATGATCCTGCTGTTCGACGGCATCGACGTCCGACCCGAACGGATGCGGGCGAATCTCGACCTCTCAGGAGGACTGATCATAAGCGAGCGAATCATGCTCGCCCTGGGCGAGAAAATGGGCCGCCAGCGCGCCCATGATGTCGTCTACGAACACGCCCAGGACGCCGCCGTGCAGGACGTCGCATTCCGCGATCTGCTGATCGCCGATCAGGAGGTTCGCAGTCACCTATCTGAGGCCGAACTTGACCAGTTGCTCGATCCCGCGACCTACACCGGCGCCTGCGCTGAGATCGCGCGTACGCAAGCCCAGCGCGCGCGTCGGGTCGCCGAACGCCTAGACTCCGCCCAGAACTGACCAGTCGAACGCGAGTGGAAGCGAGCGCATGATGTTGAAATGGATCGTCCCGGTCACGAAGAAGGAAGGTGTCGACCGCGAGACCTTCTTCGAGTTCTGGCAATGCGTCCACGCGCCGCACGTCGCCAACCTCGCCAAGCCGCTTCGTTACGCCGTCACCTTCTTTGACGGTGCCGGTTCACTCGGTGGACCGCCGGCAACCGATGACATGCCCTATGACGGCGTCGCCGAGCTCTGGTTCCGCGATTTCGAACATGTCAACGAGGCGTTCGGCGAACACCGTGGCGCGTTGCGCACCATCGACGGCTTCAGTGAACTGATCGAGCCGACCACCGACGGCATGTTCACGACCGAGAACATCATCGTCGACTCCGAGACAAGTGAAAATGCGTGCAAGTGGGTCGCGTTCGTCAAGAAGGGCGAGGGCGTCACGCGAGAAGAACTGTTCGCGGCCTGGAGCGACGGCCATTCGCCCAGAGTCGCCAACAACATCGCCCGCGCCGACGGCCGCTGCCTGCGCTACACGACATCGCACGCCAACCAGGGAGGCGAAGACGGGCCATGGGACGGCGTCGCCGAGCTCTGGTACACCGACGCCGAGGCAGCCCTCAATGGCCTGCCGCCATCTGACGAACCGGGCGATCCATTCCCACCGCTGATCGACGCCGCCGCAACGGTCATTCTGCAGGGCCGAGAAATCGTGGTCGTCTCGTAGACTTCAGGAGAACCCGACACGAACGGAGTCTCGGATGAAATTCGGCATTTTCTACGAACACCAGCTGCCCAAGCCGTGGAGCGAGGGCCAGGAACAGCAACTCTTCCAGGACGCGCTGGATCAGGTCGAACTCGCCGACAACCTGGGCATTGATCATGCCTGGGAGGTCGAGCACCACTTCCTCGAGGAGTACTCGCACTCCTCCGCCCCGGAAGTGTTCCTGGCGGCCGCTTCGCAGCGGACCAAGAACATCCGGCTGGGGCACGGCATCGTCCTGATGCCGCCGGGCTACAACCATCCGGCTCGCGTCGCCGAACGAATCGCCACGCTCGACCTGGTTTCCAACGGTCGCGTCGATTTTGGTACCGGAGAATCCGCCTCACGAGCGGAACTCGAGGGCTATCGGGTCAATCCCGAAGAACGCCGGGCGATGTGGTTGGAGACGGTCGAGCAGGTCGCCAACATGCTGGCCATGAACCCGTATCCCGGCTACGAGGGCCAATACTTCTCGATGCCCACCCGCAACATCGTGCCCAAGCCGGTGCAAAAGCCGCACCCCCCGCTCTGGGTCGCCTGCTCCAACCGCGACACGATCCACCTCGCCGCCAAGCTGGGCATCGGCGCACTGACCTTCGCCTTCATCGACCCGGCCGAGGCCGAACACTGGGTCAACGACTACTACGAGACGATCAAAACCGAGTGCGTGCCGATTGGCCACTCGGTCAACGCGAACATCGCCATGGTCTCGTCGTTCTCGGTGCATCCGGACGCGGCCGAGGCCGAGGCTCGCGGTGGCGACGGCTTCCGGTTCTTCCAGTTCGCGCTCGGCCACCACTACGCCGCCGGCATGCACAAGCCGGGACGGACCAACATCTGGAAGGCCTGGGAGCAACTACGCGACACCTGGCCGTCACAGGGCGGCGAGGGCGGGATCGGCACGCCCGACGAGTTGCGCGAGCACCTGCGCATCTTCGCCGATTGCGGCGTCGACCAGTCGGTCTTCATCCAGCAGGCCGGCAACAACCGCCATGAGCACATCTGCGAGTCGCTGGAGATCTTCGCCCGAGACGTGATGCCCGAGTTCAAGGAGTTCGAGGCGGAACGAGAAGCGAAGAAGCAGGAAGAGCTCGCGCCCTACATCGAGGAAGCGTTCAGGCGCAAAGCCGAACGCAACGAGATGATGGCCGAACTCTCCGACGACGAAATCCCCGTGTACGGACCGTACGGATTCGACGTCGTCGCCAGCGCGGACAACCGCCTGAGCGAGGAGTATCACCACGAAGGCGCGGAAGAGCGCGCTCGAGAGCAGGCCGCTCGCTTCGAGGAAATGAAGAAAACGGCCAACCTCGCCGTCGAATTGGGAGCGACCGACTAACCGTCCGAACCGACGACCGTCTTGAGGAACGCGGTCACCTTCTCCGCCGTCCGCTGTGGATGCTGGACGTGGGGCAGGTGGCCGCAGTCGTCCCAGACGTGGACCTCTGCGTTTGAGAACGTCTCCCGCTGTCGCTCGGCGTATCGCCAACTGATAAACGGGTCCTTGCGCCCCCAGATCACCAGGGCGGGCAAATCGCGAGGAGCCAGCGCCTCACGCAGGATGTGGCCGTCATCGAAGTTCGTGGCCCGATAGAGCTGGAGCGTCACCCGGCGCGTATCGCGGTCGTCTTCGGTGATCAGGTCGTCCAGCCACTGGCCGGGCAAGGCGCGCCAGTTGCCGCGCTGCATGACGAGCTTGAACACGGGCCGCGTGGTCGTGGCCTGGAGGAACTCTCCCGCGAACCGCGTCTTCCACAGGTTGGCGATCCAGTTGCCCGGATAGTTCTCCAGTACGCCTCCGGCCAGCAAGGTGACCGAGGCGCATTTGTCGGGATTCATCGCCGCCCACATCAATCCCGTCTGGCTGTGAAAGCTGTGCAATACCAGGTGGGCTCGCCTGATCCCCAACTCAGAGATGGCGGGCGCCAACCACTGCTGATAGCCCTCGATTGAGTAGGGAAAGTCCCGCGGTTTGTCGGCGCGCCCGAACCCCGGCAGGTCGAACGCAACCGAGCGGACGAGCTGCTCAGTCTCGGGCAGCAACCACTGAAAGTCTCGACCGGATCCGGGGACGCTATGCAGGCAGACAACCGCTTCTTCGCTGTCGCTCTCGCCGGCGGCGGTGACGATTCCGGCGACGCCGTTAATCGTAAGTCGGGACTCTCGCAGATTGGACATGAGGCGCACCTGACGATGTCGACGAAGGCTGTTGGCTTCGAGCCGTAGTCAGAATATTCGCCGGCGCGCTTGCGTCACTCTGGCCGCCGGGCGGTTCTGACGACGCAGCGTCGTTGGCTTGGATCGTTGTCCGGCACCAGGGGCAGATGGTCCAATCGGGATCGAGCACTCGCTCGCATGATTCACAGGACAATCGAAGCGGCAGGGCGCAACGCGGACAGACCAGATAGTCGGCGGCGATTTCGTATGCGCAGCGCGGACACGGAGGCGCCTGTTCCAGTTCGCGCATGAGGGCGCTGGACTCCAGTCGATGTTCTTCCGCTTCCTGCAGGGTCAACGGCGGTCGCAGGACGCGGTAGACAACCAGTCCGGGAAAATTGAAGATCAACACGATCAGCGTGAACACCACTTGGGCCATCGGTTCGACGGTCCGCTGGTGAATGTCCCTGGCGGTCCAGACGACTGCCGAGAACCACAGGACCACAAAGTACGCGCCGACGATCAACGCGAGAATCAGGCCGGTGTTCTCGGGAGAACCGCCCGGCCAGGAAATGCCGACTCCGTCGAGCATGGATCGCCTCTGCTGCACCCCGCTGTCGCCACTATAGGTCGATTCCGCCAGTATGCTCGCAACGATGAGCGATTTTCCGAGGACCGGCACAACGCGTTCACTGAGCGCACTCGACCTTGACCATCTGAATGACGCACAACGCGACGCCGTGACCCATCCTCACGGTCCGTTGCTGGTGATCGCAGGTCCCGGCTCGGGTAAGACCCGCGTCATCACGCATCGAATCGCCTGGCTGATCGAACAGGGAACGCCGCCCTGGCGGATTCTGGCCGTCACGTTCACCAATCGCGCAGCGCGGGAGATGCGTTCGAGGCTTGAAGCTCTGATCGGCGAGGAGGACAGCGACCGGGTCTGGCTTGGCACGTTCCATCGAATCTGCGTGCGTATGTTGCGATCGCAGGGGCAGGAAATCGGTGTGCCCCGCAACTTCGTCATCTTCGACAGCGACGATCAGATGCAGGTCGTGCGCAGCGCGCTCAAGGACTTGCAGATCGATCCGAAGCAGTACGCGCCGAGGGCGTTGCTGAGCCGGATCTCGAGAGCCAAGTCCGAGGGCGACTCACTCGCTGATTTCAGCTCATCAACCGGCTCCTACTTCGACGAGATCGCGGCGCGGGTCTGGGAACGCTATGAGGCTTCGTTACGAGACGCTGCGGCACTCGACTTCGACGATCTCTTGCTGAAGACGCTTGAGATGTTCGAGCAGGATCACATTCGGCGCACCTACGAAGAGCGATTCGACCACGTGCTGGTCGACGAGTTCCAGGACACGTCGACGATTCAGTACCAGCTGGCGCGAGCCTGGTCGGCCGGCAGCGGCAACCTGACCGTTGTCGGTGACCCGGATCAATCGATCTACTCGTGGCGCTCGGCCGACATTCGCAATCTCAACTACTTCTTGCGAGATCACCAGGACGCGACAGAGGTCCAACTCAACAACAACTACCGCTCAACCCAACAGATTCTCGACGCGGCAAACGCCGTGATCGACCGCGCTGCCGATCGGATCAAGCGGCAACTGGTCACCGAAAACCGCGGCGGCGCACTGCCGTGTTTGCATGAGGCGTACAGCGAGTCCGACGAAGCGGAGTACATCTCCAGTCACGTCGAGAGAGGAATGCGCGAAGGCGGTCTCCGGCCCGGAGATGCTGCAGTGCTGTATCGGACCAACGCGCAGTCGCGGGCGATCGAGGAATCATTGATCCAACATGGAATTGCCTACCGCCTGGTCGGCGCGACGCGATTCTACGACCGCCGCGAAGTCAGGGATCTGCTGGCCTACCTGCGCCTGGTTCGCAATCCGGCCGACGCGGTGGCCTTTGCTCGGGTGGTCAATGTCCCGACACGAGGCGTCGGCGCCAAAACGATTGAAACGCTGACCGACTGGGCGTCGACCCATGCCCGTTCGCCGTACCAGGCGGCGCAGGCCGCCGCCGGGCTCGACAGTGACGCCCTCGGCGGATACCTGACGCCGCCGGAGGTCTCGCGCCGAGCCGCCGCCTCGCTTCGCGAATTCGTCTTGCTGATCGAGGACGCTCGTCTGCAGGCCTCCAAAGAACCACTCTCGGATGCGTTGCGGGCAATCCTGGTCAAGACGCGCTACCGCGAATGGCTGGTCAGGCAGGCCGATAGCGAGACCGAAGCCGAGAGCCGCTGGGAGAACGTTCAGGAGCTGATCACGGTTACAGAGAATTACTCCGAGATTGCGCCGGGCGCGGCTCTGGATGCCTTTCTCGAAGATGTCGCCCTGGTCGCCGACGTCGACGACCTGCCGGACGGTCCGCCGGATGCCGTCACGCTGATCACGTTGCACCAGGCCAAGGGGCTGGAGTTCCCGGTCGTCTTCATGGTCGGCATGGAAGAATACCTGCTGCCGCATCAGCTCTCGATGGACGATCCGGTCCAGCTCCAAGAGGAGCGACGCCTCTGCTATGTCGGCATGACTCGCGCCATGCGCGAGCTACATCTGCTGCACGCCTTCCGGCGTTCGTATCAGGGGCGATCAGGACACAATCCACCGTCGAGGTTCCTCGCCGACATCCCAGAGGATCTGCTGCAGCGCCATCAGCGGCAGCAGGCCCAGGTCGGCGCCGATGTTCGCCCGGCGCGCAACCGCACCGTGCGCTGGGACGACTTCGACTCGTTCGATCCCGAACCGGAGGCTGCGCCGGCGGTGGGTCTCAACGAAGGCGATGAAGTGTCGCACGAGATCTTCGGGCACGGAGTCGTGATTTCGATGCGAGCCATCGGTCGTGACGCCGAAGTCACGGTGCGCTTCGCCGAAACCGGAGTCAAGCGACTGCTTGCCTCGATGGCCAATCTCACGCGGGCCTAGGACTCCGCGCGCTGTTGCGATTCCTGCTGGCGGATGCCCTGTTCGAATGCGGCAAGAGCGTCCCGCAGGACGTCTTCCGCTGCCAGGTCGGTGTCCCGCGCCTCCTGCACGAGATTGAGCAGGCGCTCACCGAGCTCTGGAGAGTCGCTGGACTGTCGGGCGAACCCGTTTCGTTCCGCGCGACCGAGGATCGATTGGGCCCGGGCCAGCGCTGGCAGCGTCCTGGGAACCCCGTCAAGCACCGATTCCCGATTCGGTCGTTCTCGCGCCTTGAGCCGCTCCCACGCGCCCTCGACCAGCTTCGGCGTGTCGGCTGTGCCGTCGCCAAAGACGTGCGGGTGCCGGCGCACGAGTTTGGCTCGAATGCCCTCCGAGACATCGTCAAGCGTGAAGTCACCGGCCTGCTCAGCCAACTTGGCATGCAGCACCACCTGCATCATCAGGTCGCCCAGCTCCTCGCAGAGTTCAGCCGGTTCGCCCGCGGCGATCGCCTCGAGCACTTCGTACGTCTCCTCCAACAGGTGAGGACGCAGGCTCTCGTGGGTCTGGGCGTTGTCCCAGGGACAACCATCGACCGGATCGCGGAGGCGGTCCATGACGCCGCGCACTCCGTCGGGCGCATCCCTGACATCAGACAGCTCGATTGGGTCAAGGATCGCGGCGGCGAATCCCGAGTGGACGCCGTTCAGTACTTCATCGACCGTGGATTGGCAGACCCCATCGTCCTCGTCCACAACCCGCAGCCGGTGTCCACGCGGATAGTGGCGCAGCGCGTTGGACAGGCCGGAGTCGTCATCGATCAGCAGCAACAGCACGCCGGTCGTGACCGGCGGCTCAGTCGAGGATCGAGCAACGACCAGCGACGCCTCGTCCTCAAGCCCGGCGACCTCGATGATTCTGGACAATCGCTTCATCATCGGAAACTCCGAGGCTCGGTACGCTCTACTCGACATATGAATCCTATCGCTCGACACGCATCGCTCCGGCTCGGCCGCTTGCTGGCGGAAGTTGCCCTGGCGGTCGCCCTGTTCACCCTGCCGGTTGCGTTCTCGGTCCGGTACGCGACGACATCGGCCTCATGGTGGGAGCGCGGATTTGAGCGTTATGACGCGACTGGTCGAACCGGTCTACCTCAAGAGGAAGTGTTGCGGGTCGCGCAGGAGACCCGCAACTACCTGACCAATGACGATGAGCGGCTGGACGTCGATGTGGCCGGGACCGACTTCTACACGGAGCGAGAGATCTTGCACATGATTGACGTCAAGCGGCTGATGGCGCGCACATTCGACGCCGGGTGGGCCGCGCTGGGGTTCATCATCGCCTTCGTCGCGGTGATCGTCTGGCGGCGGCGCAGAGAAGCGCCGACGGCGCTGGCCAGATCGACACTGTCCGCCTGCGGCGTGGTCGCGCTGCTGGTCGTAGTCCTGGGGATCATCGGGATCAGCGGGTTCGACTCCGCGTTCCGGCAGTTTCACCTGCTCTTCTTCACCAACGATCTGTGGCAACTGAGTTCTCGTGACGGACTGATCCAGCTCTTCCCGCAGCGCTTCTTCTTCGACACGACCTTGCTGATCGGCGGTGTGACGCTGGCGGTGGTTGTCGCTGCCGGCGCAGGCTCGGCGATGTATCTGTGGCGACTCAGGCGCGGAAGCGGCTAATACTGCCAGATCAGGAGTCAGGGGCGACGTAAGCGCCTGCTTCGTACCAGCCGGAAGCGAACAACAAGCCCTCGTGGCGCACGACCCAGGTGTGCTTCTGCTCCTGCTCGCCGCTGTCGGGATTGATGAAGACGTAGCTCACCCAACCGCGGTCTTCGATTGCGATGAACTCTTCGCGGAAGTGGCGGCCAGTGACATCGGGTCCGCCATCGAGCACGTTCTCACCGAGTGGCAGGAACGGATGCGCAAGCCGGGTGCCGTCGAGCTCGTAGATGCTCACATACCACTCGCCGTCCACGCTCTCCGGAGAGTTGTGATACTCGATGACCGCGTCGCGGCCATCAGCGTCGTAGCGATCGATGGCGTCCTGCACCAGGGCCCGGGCGTAGCTGGCCGGATCCTGCTCAGCGAGGTTGTAGTTACGGTCGTACCAACCAGAGCCGAAGAGCAGGTCTCCCTGGCGCACGATCCAGCTGTGTTTGCGCTGGTATTGCAGTTCGGCGTCAGGATTGGGGAAGACGTACGAGATCCAGCCGTTGGTCTCGATCGACAGCGTGTCGGCGGTGTAGTCGTAACCGGTCACGTCGACCCCGGTGCCATGCAGGTTGCTGCCCAGCCAGCCCGGTCGGTCGGCGCGAGCGCCGTTGACCAGGCGCGTGCCGTCCACGTGATGGATGAAGAGGTACCACTGCCCGTCAATGCTCTGTCGTGAGTTGTAATACTCGAACGTCGCCTCCCGGCCGAGCACGCGGTACATCTCCAACGCTCGCTCAACGTATGACTGCGTGAACGCTCCCGGCGCGTGAACCTTCGAGGGCGCGCTCTCAGACCAGCCGGAGCCGAAGGTCATGCCGTCGTATCGGACTACCCACGAGTGCTTGATTTCGGCACCGCCGTCGGACGGGTTGTTGAACTGGTAGTCGACCCAGGCGCCGTCGACGGTGGCTGCGGCGACCACCATCAATCCGGCCGGGTATCCGTCGGGTCCGTTGACCTCCGCAGCGGTCAGGCCCACCAACTCCTGGTTCTCGTGAGCCACAACGACGTCATTCTCGTCCATGATGAACATGTACCACTGGCGGTCGATGCTCTCCACGGTGTTGTAGTAGACCAATGTGGCTTCACGACCATCGCGCTCGTACCGAGCGATTGCTTGCTCGACGAACCATTGGGTGTACGCGGCAGGATCCGAGATGTCGGGAGTCGCCGCCGGGACGCTGACGGCAAACGGATTGCTGGAGTACCACGTGCCGGGCTCCGCGGGAACGGGCAGGAACCGAGCCTCGGGCGAGTGGGGCGTCCAATCGCTGCCGCCGACCCTGGACTGGGCGCGCACTTCGACCTGACCGGACTCCGTCTCCCGCGCCTGCACGCGCACCTCGATCTCACCCTGGCTCTGGCTGTCGGAGGTGGCGAAATCGAATGGAAGGACGCCGCTGACCACCACCAGCGCGAAGACTGCAAGAAGAACCAACGCCCCGGCAGTCAGGGCACGTATCCGACGTGACATGGTGTATCCAGACGCTGGAGGACTCGGCGCTGAACGAGGCGCCAGTTCAGGGCGCTAGTTCAGGGCGCCCATGCCGCCGCCGCAGCCGCAGGAGCCGCGACCGCAGGCACAGCCGCCGCCGGACGGCATCGCTTCGGCTGCTTCCATCTCCGAGAATTGTCCAGCCACGGTCACCACGGCTGCCGTCAGCACTTTCTGCGCCACCTGTCCGCAATCGTGCTTGAACGGCTCTGAGGCGGCGCTCATCGGTCGCAGCTTCGTGAACTTCTCATTGCAAGGGCGGCAGTAATACTCGTACATCGGCATGAAACGGACTCCGAGATTTGTGAGGACCTGTACCTGCAGAATAGGAAACAGTCGGCGTTGGTCAACGATTCACGAGTCATACACTCAGAACCACCCCCCGTAGCTCAGGGGATAGAGCACCGGTTTCCTAAACCGCGCGCGGAGGTTCGAATCCTCCCGGGGGGACCAGGCACACGTAGAGCTGGACGAAATCGCAGCGCAGGTGCGTGATGCGGACCGGGAAATTTCAGATCCGTCTGCGCACGTCGTTCGATTCGAGCGTGGCCGCGAAGCGGTCAACCTGCGCACCTTCGCCGGAACAATGGACATGCTGGATGGGGATCTCGACGCGCTGAAGGCGCAACACGCGCGGCTGTCTCGCGTTGTGGTCACCCCGACCCCATAGCCCTCCTCCTGCGACTGCTGGCCCAGGCGTGTCGCCGGCTGCCGGTGTTTCGGCGGGGTTCGCTCCCAATCAGTCGCCGAGCAGCTCGTTCAGCTGCGGCTACATCGCATCGAGGACCGGGGGATATCGAAGTCTCCAGTCACGCCTAACAAGCACCGGTCACTCCGGGCACCGCCTCACCGTGTTGCGGCTGAGCTCGAGCTCGCGCGCCATCCGCCGCCGGTTGTAGCCCTCGACCACCACTTCATTCCGCAACCCACGCACATCCTGCATCCGAAACATCCTGTCGGCCGGCGACCGGCCTGCCACCGGACCTGATGTTCAGCGCCCACAGGTGGATCGCTTCTCGGGCGATGACCAGATCAGCTTCGAGGCAATGAGTGCAGCGAAGCCGTAGCCGGAGCACTTGTCCGGTGTGGTACCACCTTGGTTCCAGGCTCCGCGGCTACCTATCTCGCGCCAATCAGGAGGGCGCACATTCTGACATTGACACCTCTCTCGCAATGATGTCGGAAGGCCCGATTGGCCAACATTGGATCAATCGTCTGATATCAAGTGATGTACTTAGTGATGTAGTCTGTTCGTCACTCAGACATCTGACTCAACCCAACACAGAACGTCGGCAGTCCGCGCTCAACATCAATCGAGCTTCAGGGAGCAGTCGAATATGGCAAGCAGCGGAGAGCAAACAGGCAATCCTCGCCAGGCGCTGCACGAGTATCTCCAGATTCGGCAACTCAGTGAATCGCAGGACGACGCCATTCGCATCGAGGAGCTGCCGAAGCTGGTCAACCGCTTCTGGGATGCCGTGACCCGCTTTTTCGAGTTCGGCTGGGGCGCCAGCTTCCACTTTTCGCCGCGCCGACCCGGGGAGACTCTGGCCGAGGCGCAACGGCGCCACCATCTGCAAGTCGCGGAACTTCTGCGCCTGAAACCGAACATGGATGTCGCTGACATCGGTTGCGGCGTCGGGGGGCCGATGATCGGCATCGCCAGGGCGAGCGGGGCGAACATCACCGGCATCAACCTCAATGCGTTTCAGATCGAGCGAGGCAAACGACGCGTCTCGCAGGCGGGTCTGGATGAGAACTGCCGGTTTCTGCACGCCAACTTTATGGATGTGCCTCTGCAGGACGAGACGTTCGACGCCATGTATGGCTTCGAAGCGACTTGCCACGCTCCGAACAAGCTGCCACTGTTCCGGGAGCTGTACCGCCTGCTCAAGCCAGGAGGCGAGATAGTCAATGTCGATTGGTGCCTGACCGATCGATTCGACGCCAGCGATGCGCGTCATCAGCGCATCCGCCGAGGTATCGAGACCCACAACGGCACGGGCACCCTCTACACGATCGAGCAGCAAGTCGACGCGTTCCGGCGCGCAGGCTTCGAGATCATCCAGGCGTTCGATCAGCACGGGCACCACGGCAACGCGCAGCTGCCCTGGTACATCGCGCTGCAGGGGCGCGATTTCTCATTCCGCACGTGGGCTCGCAGTCCGGCCGGCCGAAGACTCACCGAGGCGGTGACGAAGTTCCTCGAGTTTGTCCGAATCGCGCCAGAAGGAACAAGTGAGATTGCCGCATTCCTGAATGCCGCCGCCGATGACCTGATCGAATCGGGGGAGCTGGAGATCTTCACTCCGGACTTCCTGGTTCACGTCCGCAAGCCCGCGGCGGTCGAGTGATGCGCCATGTGGAGTGTCATGTCCCGCCGCGAGGAACGTCCCTCACTGCTTGATGCCCGGCGCGCGGACAGCTACCCCCATCCGTACCCCACAGGCTGGTATCGCCTTGCGTCGGCGGACTCCCTCCGCCCCGGCGAGATTCGCTACCTCGAGTGCCTGGGCAAACAATTCGTGCTCTGGCGAGAGCGGGAGAGCGGTGAGATTCGCCTGATGGACGCGTTCTGTCCGCACCTGGGCGCGAATCTCGCCCGAGGCCGTGTTCGCGGCGACTGCATCGAGTGCCCGTTTCACCACTGGCAATTCGAAGGCGGTGGCCGCGTCAAGCACGTTCCTTACAGCGAGCATCCACCGGGCCGAGTCCTGGCATCGCCGTATCCGCTAACCGATGTCCACGGCGACCTGTACCTGTTCCATCGCTGCGACGGATCGCCGGAGGACATGGACGAACCGCCTCCGTATGAGGTTCCCCGAATTCCGGAAGTGGACAGCGGACAGTTTGTTGCCCGCGGACGGCACAGTATCGGTCGAGTAGGAATGCACATCATCGAGATCGCCGAAAACGGCGTCGACTCCGCTCATTTTCAGCCGCTTCATGGACGATTTCGAGTGCCGTGGACGCAGATTCCCATACCTGGGGTAGAGATCGTGCACACGGCGGATTGGTCGCTCGATCCTGGGCATCCGTGGGTGTCGTATGCGGACGACAGCGCAATCCTGCGGGTGTTGGGACGCCAGGTCGGTGAGTTCGAAGCGCGTGTCCGGGTCTCCTACGTTGGTCCCGGCAGCCTGCTGTTCTTCCGCTTCGATCTTGCGGGGCGGGGAGAGATCGCGATGTATCAGACGTTTCTACCAGTGAGCCCGCTCGAACAGCAGGTAGATCTACGATGGTTCGCCGACCGAAGGCTCCCCAGGCTGTTGGTCTGGTACATCATCGGCAACTGGACGTCTCAATTCGTCCAGGACATTGAGGTATGGGAGAACAAGGTTCACGCGCATCAACCCAAGCTCTGCCGAGATGATGGTCCGATCTACGAAATGCGCCGCTGGTATCAGCAGTTTCTCCCGTAGGCGCCAACTCCCATAGCCCTTCGTCTTGGCTCCGTAGAGCATCTCGCTCGCGATGCGCCGTGGCCCGCGCACCCGGTGCGATCTGTCGGCCTCGGCAGCGCGGGGGAGTGTCTCCTAGTCGGAAGGCGACCAGGAGAGGTTGATCTGGAACGACGTCGACGCCGACGCGACCTCTTCGCCGTCCACGGTGGCGGTGACGTCCAGGCTGTAGGTGCCGGCGGTGCAGCCGCTGGCCAGGTTCACCGTGCGTTCGATCGACTCGCCGAGCTCTGGGATGTCGTCCTCGTTGATCGTGTTGTCGGCCCCCATGTTGGCGCCTTCGCAACTGTCGCTGTCGTCGCCGTCGCTAGTGACGTCCGCCCTCCAGGTTAGGTCCCCCTCGTCGTTGGGAATGTTCCAGAACGTCAGCGTGGCGCCCAGCGCGTTGTTGACCGTGCCGAAGTCAATCTCGATCAGTGGATCCGTCCCGTCGACGGCGTGATCCGAGTCGACCGCGAGCCCGTCGTGGTCGTAGTGCGCCTGATGCGTAACCTGCGCCCACCTGGTGACGTTGTGCAGGACCTCGAAACGATCCTCAATCTCGTTGCCGTCTTCGTCCAGCAGCGTCTCGCCGTCGGGATTCACGAACTGTGTGCGGGCGTCGGTGCTGTTCGCTGGTACCCCGACGCCGCCGGTGCCCTTGTCGGTCGGGCCGACCTCGTAGACGAAGATCACGGTTGCGCCTTCGCTCGAATCGTTCGCGTCACGGGTCAGTTCGGCGTCATAGACGGCCCATCTCGTGCTATCGGCTTGGGCTACCTGGGTCCCTCCGATGTTCCCGCCGCCAATTGCGTTCCCTGAGTCGCTCAGCGCAATCTTCAGGCCCGGTGCGCCGTGCACCTTGACCCTGGCGTCCAGGGTCAACTCGAAGACGATCTGCTCGCGGAAGCGGTACGCGTCGCCGTCGGCGGGTTCCGAGGTGATCTCGATGTCGGTGATCCGCGGCAGTCCGTCAATCTTGTGAGCCGAGAGGTTCGTCTGCCGTGAGTAGCCGCCGATAGACACGCTGGTCGATGTCCCGGCGTAGGTGAGGCCGGGCAAGCCAAGGTTCGATTCCCGCTGGGTGATGCTCAGACCATTGGTGTCAAGGTCGTACCGCTTGACCGTGTACGCGTAGACAATCGTGTCTGTTCCGCTGCCGCTCGAGTATCTGGCCGTGCGGAAGTAGTTGGAGCTGCGCGAGTACCCCGAGGTCCAATCGGGCCCGCCGACCTCGATGAGCACGTAGGCAGAGTTCGACGCGTCGACCTCGTTGTCCAGCGTCATGGTCACCTGGATTGTCTCGCCGAGGGCGTAGACATCGCCGGACTCGGGGGTTGACGTGACCTCGAGGCTCTCGACGTTCACGTCGTCGTCGTCCAGGATCAGCACCTGGCAGGTAGTGATCGCGTTGTTGTGGTCGTTAATCCACTTGATTCTGAACGACTCGTCGCCCTCGATCCGCGTGTCCTGCGTGGTGTCGATATCGACTTCCGTGCTATTTCCGTTGTGATCAACCTCGGTGCTGCCATGAGTAAAGTCGTCCGCCTGTGCGAACCAGGTTTCCGTCCTCACCGTTCCCTTGATCGGCTTGGTGGCGTTGCTGCCTCTGGTCAGCGTGACCGTGACCGTGTCGCCCTCATCCACGGTTCCTGGACAGGACAGCGAGACATTGTGCGCCGAGCTGCCGTGGTTCTCATCGGCCCGCGCGGTGACGGCGAGCAAGGAGGGCACCAGCAGCGCCAGTGCCGCGGCTACCGCCAACCACGCTGCTCGATGCCGACGCAACAAACTCAGCGATTCTCGCGTGCACATTGGTTTCTCCGTAACTGGCCGACTCAAGCGATGCGGCCCTACTCGCCACTCTCAGCCGACTCTTCCTGGATTGCTCGCTCGAGGGCGTCAATCCACGCCGGTAGTGTTTGCCGAAGCGCACTGTCGGCGTCGAACATCGCCTGAACCGCCTCGCTGGTCACGACCGTTGGCAGAATGCTGATCTGCGTTGCCTCGGCGAACAGGCCCGTCTGCACGGGGAACGGCGTGCCGTGACCCCAGAGCAGCGCCGTGGTGGTCAGGTATCCCTGCTCGAGGGCGTGGGACCAGAGCACGAACGAGAGCCGTCCGCTGTGCAACATCGCCAATGGCGTTGGGAAGTCTGCGGAAACGGCGGCGAGCACGATGTCCGGTCTCGCCGCACTGAGCGCTTCGGCCATGAGGTAGGCCGTGTTGGCGTTGAGCGCGATCGCTCCACCCACGGTCTCGGTTGCTTGCGCGGTGATCCTGGCCAACGAGTCCTCAGTGTCGCTAATGCGAACTCTGATCACCGATCCGGCGTCATATGCGCCTTCGAGAGCGTCGCAACGCTGCTCGAGTCCCGTGTTGGACGGTTCGTGAATGATGCAGAGGATGTCGCCGCTGACCTCCCGCTCCTGGAACTGCTCGGCGGCCGTCCGTCCGACGGCGGCTTCATCGAGCGACACGTGGGCGATTGAACCGACCTCGGTGGCTCGCTCGGAGCCCGAGTTGAAGGTGATGACGCGTACGCCGGCGTCATTCGCTTCGTCGAGCGCAGGCTGGAGCACATCGGGATCGGCGAGCGTCGTGGCAATCGCCGCGGCGCCGTCCGCGACGCAGCGTCGGATGGCGTCGGCCTGGTCGGCGCCGTGCTCGTGCATTTCCGCCCGCAGTGCGATGTTGTTCCATCGCTGGGCGTCGAGCAACGCGCTGTAGAGCTGGAACCAGAAGAAGTCCTCCTGCACGCCATGCGTCAACACGCAGAACAGGGTGTCGCGGTCGAAGGGACGGCTGACGGTCGGCGTGCCGGAGATCTCAAACGGTCCGATCTCGGCGACGCTGGGATGCGACGGCTCGTCGACATGGATCGTGACTGATGAGCTGGAGAGCCAGCGATTCGTGGGAGCGTCGCCGGGCAGGAACCGGTACTGAGGCGTGAGCCGCTCGCTCCAGCCCGGCCTGTCAAGCCCCTCCAGTTGGCCCTGGGGATCGGCCAGACGCGTCTGGAGTGCGACTTCCACGCGCCCGTCGTCGAGTTTGCGGGCCACGATCCGGACTTCAGAGGAACTCCCGCTGGTTGCCCAGATGATTCCTGTGGCGCTGGCGCCGATGATCAGACCGATCATCAAGCCGACCAGGGTGTGCCGAAAGCTCTTGATCATCGCTCATCCTCCAGGACTATCTCACTAATTTTTTTCGATAGGTCTCTATAGATTGACAAGGTGCGCGCAAAAGATCAAGGGTGTTCCTATCTGCCAATGGCCCACCGACTCGAGTGGCAGCGGGTTCGCCGCAACCCACTCCTCCTGTTTCTCTTCGATGTCTACCCAGGCCCGACAACCGTCCTGTCGCCAGCGGTGGTCGATTGGCGGGCAAGGCGCGCGGTCTGGTCCGGCGGCCCGGCTGCGAGGCTGGGCAACGCGGCAATTGCCGGATCGGAGCTCACTCTTCGGTTGATTCCGCCTGCGTGAGGTGCCCGCTGACCGGACCGGCGATCCCTTCCCAGTAGCTGTGGAGGTAGCCATGCACGGCGCGAATGGCGTAGCTGTACTGGATCGTTGTGTAGCCGCTGGCATCGAGATAGGACGTGTCGGTGCTGTTGGTGTTGGCGACCAAGACTTCCCACTCGGGGTTTCGGTTGTCCGGATGCGCGGTCTCGATCCGGCGGATTTCGTATCCGGTCAGGCTCAGCGTGACCGCTTGCCAGGAGAGATGGCCCGCGCTCCAGGTCAGCTGGACTCCGGTGTCTTGCAAGCTGGCGGTCAGGTTGAGCGGCCGTGGGGGATTGGGAATGTTGACCGTGACCACGTTCGAGTAACCAGATTCCGTCGGGTCATCTCCAGTCCCGCGCAACGCGCTGACTCGATACTCGTACTTCGCGCCGTTCACATTCGCCGTGGCGTCCACGTAGGACGTCACTGTCTGGTCGGTGTCATCGACCACCGTCGTCCAACTCGTCTGGTACTCAAGGATCCGCTTGCGGGAAACGCGATAGCCGCTGACCGTGTCCGCTTCCAATGTGGGCGCGGCCCAGGTCAGGGTGACGCCGGCTGACTGAATGCTGGCCGCCAGCGACGTAGGCGACTCCGAGGGCGGATCGGTTGTGCCGGTATGTTGGCCGGTCTGGGCAACGATCGAAACGGGTTGCAACGACAGCAGGCCTGCGAGCAGAAGCGTGAGGGCGACCAGTCCTCTCGCCGCCGCTGCGAGGTTCATCTGCCGCCTCATCTCGAGCGATCCAACCGCCAGGCGCCACGACTCTTCGCGTAGGGCGCACTCGAACAATCGGACCGCAAATCGCGTCGTGTCGCCTGGTCAACCCGCGGTTCCCCGTACAGAATCGGATACGGCGCGACCGGAGATGGAACATCAGGCCAGAGACGTAGTGAATTGACATCATCAGAAGAGATCAGATACATATGACCACATCATATGGCACTACATTCAGATTCCTATGTGCCGCGGAAGGAAAATCCGATGTTATTCGAGGTGCTGGAACGCACGAGATCTCGAGGGCGGGGTCTAGCGCTTGCGCGGCGCTACAGATCATCACTGCTACTGGCAGGCCTGGCGGCAATTCTGGCGCTGTTGGCCGGTGCGGCCGTCTTCAGTTCGCTGATCGGCAGCGGCGGCCCGTTCAGTCCGGGCGTCAGTGCGCAGCAGACCACGACGCTCAGCGTGGAGGCGATCCGATTCCTGGGCACGCCCGATGGCGATGTCTACGTGACCGGCGACTACATCTATGTCCAGATGGAGTTCAGCGACATGCCGGATAGCTGGAGCTTCCACAACCGGCCGACTCTGAAGCTGCAGGTTGGAGACAACGAGCGAACCATGCTCGGCGGCTTCGACGGCGAGTACGCACGCTTTGACTACGTCGTCGTCGATGGAGATCTCGACACTGACGGCGTCTCGGTGGACGCCGACTCCCTGGGCGGCAACGTCGTCTACGACGGCTCAACGATCGCCCTGTCAGGCATCAGCCACGATGCGCTGGACGGTGGGCAGGCGCACCGCGTCAGCCATCCGCTGCCGACGGTCGACTCGATTTCCTTCGACACCACGCCAAGCGGCGACGTCTACGAGGCGGGCGAGGCGATCAAGGTCAAACTGGACTTCAGCGCCAACGTCAGCCGTGACTCGAGCGATCCGCTGAAGCTGAATCTGAAGGTCGGCGACAACGACCGTCCGATGCGCGCGAGCTACAGCGGCAGCGAGGTCACCTTCTCCTACACGACCAAGACCAGCGACGTCGACACCGACGGCGTCTCGGTCGACGCAGACTCACTCACCGGCAAGCTCAAGGTCGGTTCCGTGACGTTCGACGCGTCCGCCATCGACCATGATGCGCTCGACGGCGGCACGTCGCACCAGGTCAACCGAGCCCCGCCGACGGTTGAGTCGATCGCGTTCGACTCGACGCCGGCCGACACGCTCTACCTGACCGGTGAGACGATCGAGGTCGAGGTCGAGTTCAGCGAGGACATTGCGGAAGACTCCAGCGATCCCTTGACCCTGGACCTGCAGGTGGGCGGCAACACGCGGTCGATGACCGCCAGCATCGTCGACGACACTGCCACGTTCAGCTACACGGTTACGAACGCCGACGCCGACGGCGACGGCGTGTCCGTCGTTGCCGACTCCTTGGACGGCACGATCGTCGTCGAATCGATCAGCCTGGCGGCGTCGCTGATCAGCAACGACGCGCTCGACGGCGGCGACAGCCACCGCGTCAACCCGGCGGCGCCGACGATCGAGGACATTGAGTTTTCCAGCACCGGTCCCTACACGATCGGCGACACGATCAGCATCGAAGTGGAATTCGACGCGACGGTCGATGGCGACTCCAGCGACCCGCTCACGCTGACCCTGCAGATCGGGGACGACCAGCGCTCGGCGACCGGGATCTTCGAAGGCAGGCTGATCTACTTCCAGTACACCGTGGTCGCCGCCGATGTCGACACCGACGGCGCAGCCGTAGTCGCCGACTCCATGAGCGGCACGCTCGTCTACAACGGAATCTCCTACAGCGGCTCCGACATCGCGGTGTCCGCCCTGGACGGCGGCAGCGCCCACCGGGTCAACCGCGCGCCGCCAACCGTCAGCTCGATCACGATCACGAGCGAGCCGACCGACGGCGTCTACGAGACCGGCGACCGCATCTCGGTGACCGTCGACTTCGGCGAGAACCTCACGGAAGACGCAAACGACCGAGTGACGCTGGATCTCCAGGTCGGCACTCGGGTGCGGACCCTGACCGGGACGCTCGACGGCTCTGAGGCCTACCTCCGTTACGAGGTCGTCGCCGAGGACTACGACATCGACGGTGTGTCGGTGATCGCGGACTCCCTGGACGGCACGCTGCAGTCCGGCTCGTACACCTGGGACGCATCGACGATCAGCAACGACGCCGTCGACGGCGGCTCCGATCACATCGTCAACCCGGACCAGATCACGGTCGAGCAGATCCGCTTCCAGGGCGGGCCCAGCGACCACATCTACGACACCGGTGAGCAAATCAGCATCGAGGTCAAGTTCAGCTCCTGGCCGGGCGAAGACTCTAGTGATCCGGTCAAGCTGGCCGTCACGATCGGCGACGAGGTGAAGTCGCTGACGGGCGGGTTCGACGGCGAATACGCCTACTTCCGTTACACGGTCACCGCCGACGACTTCGCCCCGGACGGCGTCACGGTCGAAGCCAACTCGCTGTCCGGAACCTTGATTGTCAACGGCAACCGGATCGACATGACCACGGTCGATCACGCCGTGCTCGAGGGCGGCGCGTCGCACCTGGTCAACCGACCGGATGCGCTCGGTGTGCTCTCGACCGCGTTCACCTCCACCCACGACGAGGACATTTACCTCGAGGGCGACGAAATCAAAGTCACCGTCACGTTCAGCTCTCCCGCGCAAGCGGATGACGGTGACGTCACATTGCTGCTGCAAGTGGGAGCCAATCAGCGGACCATGACGGGCAGCTTCAACGGCACCCAGGTAGCTGTCTTTAGCTACACGGTCCTGAACGCCGACTATGACTCTGACGGCGTTTCCGTCATCGCCGACTCGATGAGCGGCGACATCGCGTACGCCGGCGGTAACTACACGTATGACGCCTCCGACCTGACCGTTGGGGCAGTTGCGGGCGGCGATGACCACCGCGTCAACGTGCCGATTCTCAGATCGATTCGCTGGAACTACGCCTCCTGGCACGACTCGGATCCTGGGACCGACGGCGCGTACCAGACCGGCGACGTCATCTCGGTCCATGCGGACATCAACGTTCACGTGGCCACGAATCTGGCCAATCTGGCAAACCAGGCGAAGCTCAGGATCAGGGTCGGGAACGAAGACCGCTTCGCGACTCTCACCAGCGGCGGCGGTGGTCTGGGACTCGACCGATTCGACTATGTAGTGACTGACGAAGACGAAGACCTCGACGGGGTCTCGATCCCGGCGAATGCCTTCTTTGGAGAGCTTCTGACAGCCGGAGCCGGGGTGCTGGACGTCAGCGAGTTTCAGCACGAGGGCTTGACTTCGAAGTACCGCGTCAACCCCGTCGCCGACATCGACTCGATCGAAATCACGTCGACGCCGACGAACTCGTCGGGTTACACCCTCGGTGAGGCGATCATCGTGACGGTCAGCTTCTTTGAGGAGGTTGAGATTGGCGACGTGAGCCGGGAGTCGCACCCCGCACTCGATCTGATCTTGCATGGCGTTTCCAGCGGCGACGACGACACCCGCGTGGTACAGGCATTCGCCGATGTCGAAGCCAACCAGCGATACGACGAGATCGACTTCGTCTACCCGGTCGAACGCACCGACCTGGCGGAAGACGGCGTGTCGGTTGCGGCCAACTCGATCAATGCCAACGGTGTGTCGGTCACTCTCGTCAGGAGTGACCTGTTCACCAACCTGCGGCACGACGCTGTCGCCCAGGACACGAGCCAGATCATCGACTCCAGGCTGAAGATCGTGTCGGTGAGCTTCAGCTCCACGCCCGACGCCGACTCCTACTACGGATTGAATGATGAGATCGCGGTCACTGTCGTCTTCAACCAGGAGGCCCAACTCACCAGTCCGGATCCGAGGACGTTCCCCTCGCTGACCGGTCTGGATTACGACGAGGACGACTCGACCACCGCTCGAACGTTCGTCTACGACAGCGGCGGATTCACCAACACCTGGGTGTTCAAGAGCACGGTCGAGGCGGGCGCCAACTCCTACTACGGCATCAGCCTCGACGCGATCGATGCGGATGACGATGTGAACGACCTGATCAACGCCCGCTCGACCGCCGAGGTGCTGCTCGAGTTCGACGGCCTCGACAAGGACGCGACGCAGCAGGCCTACGGCGGTCCGATGGCGACTTCGGTCACCGTCACCTCGACGCCCGACTCCACGGACGGCTACGAATCCGGTGAGAAGTTCACCTTCGAGGTGAAGTTCGGCGACACGATGCTCTTCGAAACCGAACCCGAGATCGACCTGAAGGTCGGCAGCAACATCAGAGTTGCAAAGCTGATCGACGATCACGACTACGTGGACGTCGACAAGCTCCAGTTCGAGTACGAGTTTGTCGACGGCGATTCGGACTCCGACGGGATCGAGATTCTCGACACCTGGTTCCTGGTCTCCGGCGACTTCGACCGCGGTTACCTCCTGACTGGAGACACGAGCGACTCAAGCACGTATAGCCAGCCGATCTGGCAGTTCGTCAATCCCTCGCCCGGCGTGCTTAGCAGCCACAAGGTCCAACAGGCCACTGGAATCTCCTGGCTGCCGGACGACTAGGACCGGCGCCCTACAGGCCGAGCGGGACCAGGAGAATCCCTGGTTCCGCTCGATCTGGTTCGCCGATGTCACAGGACTGATCTGGAGCTGGAGGAATCATGCACGACGTGACCAACGCACTCCGAATGCGGCGTCTGGCACTGGCCCTGGTTGTCGCGATGGTTGCCGCACTGACGGCGACGGCAGTCTCGCTAATGCCTGCGTCTGGAAACTCGCTGCCCAAGCCGAGCGAAGTCGAAGTGGAAGTCGTGACTTCAGGCATGAAAGTTACCTGGGAAGCACCCGACACCTCGAACGCGAACTTGCCCGGTCAGCTCTTGAGCTACAAGGTCGAGCGCCAGGAGGGCCTGTCGGGCGACTGGGCGGACTTCATCAAGGACACCAAGAGCACGACGACGGCGCTGATCGACACGACTGGCGGCACGAGCGGGCGCTTTGAGGCGGGCATCGCCTACTTCTACCGCGTCTCCGCGATCTACGACGATGGCAATGACGGCACGAGGACCAGCGATCCCTCGCACCACGGCGTGCGAGTCGCTCCCAGCTACCCGATGCCTACAGATCTCGAGCGCGAAGACTCGACCGAGGGCACCGAGTTGGAGTGGGTACCGCCGGACCTGTCCGATCCCGATCTGGCCAGCGTCCCGACGAAGACCGGCTACGCGCTGACCGTGAATGGGAGCTCCGGCTCAACCTTCACGCTCGCCGCTACCGCCTCGACCTACACGCACTCGAGCGGCGACTTCAAGGACAGCTACGAGATCATCACCCTCTATGGAGTCTGGGAATCGCGCGAGGCGCGCTTCGCCCAGGGCACCCCGCCCCCGGTGCCCGCGCCGACCAACCTGGACGGCTCGGCGAAGGCGCAGGGACTCGAAATCACCTGGGATGCCCCCGACACCTCGAGCATCGATCTGGACATCGACATCGTGGGCTACGAGATTCTGCGCCGCCGCGCGAAGCCTGCGTTCGAGACGATTCAGAGCAACACCAACAGCACCTCGACCACGCACCTCGACAACCTGACGGAGGCGAATGGATACTTCATCGCCGGGCAGGCCTACACCTACCAGGTGCGGGCCATCTACAGGGACGATGACTACTACGAGTACCGCAGCGATCCATCGGAATCAAGCACGGTCTGGGTTCCCAATTACCTGAAGCCTGACGACTTCTCCAGCGAAATCTCAGGCGGCGACATCGAGTTGGACTGGGACGCGCCGACGATCAGCTGGAACGCGAACCGCTCCGGCCTGGACGGATACAAGCTCACCATCGTCACGCCCGACAATTCGTCCACGACCGTCAGTTTCGACACGAGCAACACTTCCTACACGTACGAGCCAGACGACACCGGCATCTACGTGTTCCAGATCGTGGCCACCTACGGCGTCTTCAGCAGCCGGATTGAAGTGGAAGTCGTCTCGATCGGAGGCTCATAGGTCCCGGCGTTGCAGCCATGAAGCGACACCACAGGCAGGCGGACCCGGGTCAGCCCGCCTGATGGGTTTCGAGGAAGGTCGGACTCTAACCACCCAACGAAGTCGCCCCCGCGCAGGCGGGGGCACGACGACCGGTACGGCGCACAGAGCCCCGCCTGCGCGGGGCCGACTCCCACTGAGGCACGCACGGCGCGCGGAGGTACGAGACGGAGACCCCCATGTCCAGGAGCAAGCGAATCACAGCGGTCACGAATCGAGGAGTCTCGCTCACCGCTATTGCGCTCGCCGTGGCCGCCGTCCTGATCCTGGCGGCGGACCGTGCGCAGGGAAGCTCGCCGCCCGCGCCCACGGGACTCAGCGGCGAGGCTGTGACGAGCGGCCTCAAGATCTCCTGGGACGCGCCCGACACCTCGGAGACAATCACCGGCTACGAAATCCAGCGCCGCCGCGGCAGCGCCGACTACACCGTGCTGGTCAACAGCACGGCCGGCACCACAACGGAGTACACCGACACTTCCGGCGAAGGCGTGGACTTCAGCTTCGTCGCCGGACGGGAATATGACTACCGGGTCAGAGCCATCTATTGGAGCTCGTCCAGCGGCGAGACGCGCAGCGATCCGACCGACGCCGTGACTGTCACGGTGCCCGACTACCTGGGCCCAACCAGTCTGACCGGCTCGGACGTCGGTCAGGGACCGCTCCTGGAGTGGGTCGCGCCGACCATTTCATGGGAGTCGAACCGCGCGGGGATCAGCGGCTACCTGCTCAGGATCATTCCGCCCACACACAGCGCAAGGAGCGCCGCCATCGATTCGGATGACACCTCGTACCACTACGGCGCGTCGGAATCCGGCAGCCACGAGTTCAAACTCAGCGCCGTCTACGGCATCTTCAAGAGCCAGCCCGCGACGGTGACCGTGGATGTGTCCGACTAGGGCCACGGTGCATCGACTCCGCGTTGCACTCCTGTCGTCGTAGGTGACGCATTCATTGAACAGTTCGCCGGTGTACCAGCCCCTTCAAAGACACCAGTTCGTTCAGCGAAACCACCCATCGCGAGTGCTAATGTGAGTCGGCAGTCCGACAGGTTCCGGGAGACAACCGACGACGCGGACTCAACCTGGTACGCGTCTGTATCCTCTGCCGACTACGACGACGGCGACTCGGCCTGCGATGCGGACGACTCGTACATGAAGCGCCTGTTCTCCGGTATCGCCCAACACCTCAACGAATCGGTCCGCTTCAGCGCCGACGAACTGCGAACGCTGGCGAACATCTCGGCCTGGGCGCGTTGGTTCGTAGTTGCAGCGTCGTTCGCGCTGATCGGCTTCCACGACGACTACACAGACACCCAGTTGATCGTGATGATGACCGGCGTCGGCATCGAAATCGTCGTCAATGCGGTATTCCACTACGCGGTCTGGAAACGCAAGAGACTGCGCTGGCAGTGGCTGCTCGCCATGGCCATTCTCGACATCGCGCTGGCGACCCTGATGATTGGCGTTCGCGGCGGAATCGACTCGTACTATTTCGTTGTCTACTTCCCAATCCTCGCGGTGTTCTCTGTGATTTTCACATCGCTTCGATTGGTGGCGATGCTCACCGCTCTGATCATCGTGGCCTATGTGTTGACCACGCTGCTGGTCGGCGACGGCATTCAGACCGAGCTGGCCGAGCACCGGGACCTCTACATCCGGCTCGTGTTCCTGTTGCCGGTCGTCGTCTCCGTCAACGCCGTGGCCAAGTTCGAGCGCAGCGGACGCCGGGACGCGCTGCAGCGTGAGCAGGCGCTGCTCAACGACCGCCTCGAGCTCTCGCAGACGATTCACGACACCGCCGCCCAGGCCGCCTACATGATTGGTCTCGGCGTCAACGAGGCCATTCGAATCGCGGGGACGAGCAACACCGAGCTCAATCGGACCCTGGAGGCCACATCCTCCCTGACCAAGTCGGTGATGTGGGAACTGCGACAGCCGATCGACGCCGGCGCGCTTTTTGAAGGCGCATCGCTGAGCCGGGTGCTGCGCGCGCACATCCTGACCTTCAACTCGGTTACCTCCATGACCACCGATTTGGAGATTGAGGGCGACGAGCCACCTCTGCCGGTCGACGTTCGGACGCGGTTGTTCTCAATCGCACACAACTCGCTGGCCAACGCCCTGCGCCATTCATCCGCAGACGAAGTCAGGGTGCAACTGCAGTTCAGCAACGGCGCGATCCGCCTGTCGGTCAATGATGACGGCGTCGGCTTGCCCGACGACTACGAATCTCGCGGTCGGGGATTCACCAACATGCAGCGCGACGCCGAGCTCATTGGAGGGGAGCTCCAGGTCGAGTCCTCCAGCAACGGCACGTCCGTGACGTGCACCGTGGCCAGGGAGCCGGCCTGGCCGACAGATGGGAATACATACTGATGCCCCAGAACAACAAGGTATGTTGAGAGTGGTCGTCTACGCATCTGGAGAAGCCACCAATGTCCTTTGCCGCAACACAGAGTCGCCCATCACCTGAGTCCAAAGCCTCGACCAAAGACACTTCCCCCATCCGTGTCCTGCTGGTCGACGATCATTCCATCGTGCGGCAAGGGCTCAAGGAAATCCTGGATCGAACAGACGAGTTCGAGGTCGTCGGCGAAGCCGCAGACGGCGTGCAGGCGGTCGAACTGGCCAAGGCGATCGAACCTGATGTGGTGTTGATGGACCTGATCATGCCAAACAAGGACGGCGTCGAAGCAACGCGAGAAATCGTTGAAGACGTGCCCAACACTCACATTCTGGTTCTGACCGCCTCAACGGCCGACGACGCGGTGATCAATGCTCTGGCCGCCGGCGCCTCGGGTTATCTCCAGAAGGTCTGCGATCGTGACGACCTGCTCGCCGCGATTCGCGACGCCGCTGATGACAGCTCAAGCGTGTCGGTTGGCATGCTTCGCCGGGCGCTTGGCGCTGCGCAGATCGCTCCGACGAGGGCGAAGCGGTCGGGCGGCAAACTGACCGCGCGCGAGCGGAGCATTCTGACCCACTTCGCGAGGGGCAATACGTACGCCGAGGTCGCCGCGATCATGGGCAATAGCGCAGTCACGGTGCGCAACACGATCTATCGCATCGAACAGAAGCTTGGCGTGACCACCAAGCAGGAGATCGTCGCCTGGGCCGCGCTCAACGGGTTGCTGGACGACGACCAGTCGGTTCCGCGGGCTCGCAGTGGAGAGTCGGGCTGATTCACACGGAACGAATGGGGCCAATCTGCAACGCTCTGGCTGGGTCGGCGGCTATCGCGTGCCGTCCGGCTGGTCAGGGATGGATTGAGCGACTACCGGCGGCGGGCGATTGTGATCACCGCTGATCCAGAGGATGGAACCGCTCTGGATCGGGAAATCCGTGCCCGGCTCGGGACTGTCGGGGTCTGCCGGCGCAAAAGAATGCCAGGCGCGTTGACCGTGCAGCCAGAGATGGATCGCCACTGCGCCCCGGCTGGCGAGCTGCGGGAAGAGCGCAGAGGCCAGGATCTGGTTGGGCGCGGTCCAGACGCTGAGGTCGCCAACCTCGACGCTGGTCAGTCCGTCGAGACCCGTCACATTCTCGGCGGCGGCGACCACTTTGACGATGTCGTGCAGTTCAGAGTTGGACGCGATGAGCAGTCCCTGACCCGACTCGCCGAGCACGAGGAATCTGGCCACGGCGACGCCCCGCACAATCTCCTGCTCTCTCGAATCAAGTTCAAGCATGTCGAGCGAGCCGGCGGCACTGAAGGAAACGCCGTCTCCCGGCACGGTCGGATCAGAAGATGCGACCAGTTCGCCAAACTGGTCTCTGAGGACAACGGCGGCGATCAGGACTTCGCCGGCATCGGCGATCAACTCCTCGTCCTCGCCCTGACCAGGTACGTAGAAGAGCAGCCCTCTGGCGCCCTGTCCGAAGGTGGTCTTCGCTCCTGGATCGCTCTCCCGATAGACCTCGAGCGAGACGAATACGGGATGGCCGACGACGATGATCTCCACGCTGGTGACCGCCGGCACGGGAATCTCGGTGAGGCTGATCTCCACCCGATAGTGACCGAGGGCGGCCTCCTTGCGCAAGGTGGTCAGTGAGACGACGGCCTGATCCTCATTGCAGTCCAGGGCGCGAATGGCGGCTAGCCGCTGTTGCTCCTCCTCGTCGTCATCGTCGTCGGGCTCCGCGTCCGGACACCGGACTGGACGTTCGGCCTCTATCAGCGAGAGGTCGGCGTCCTCCGGACCCTCCACGACCTCGACGTCGAGGTCGCGGGGATTGACGTCGGTCGGGTTGCCGATGGAGTCAAGTCCGGTGACGACGATGTTGACAGTCCCGTCAACAGCAGCCAGGTTGCCGGTCGGTTCGCCGGCGGTCAGTCCGGCAGGGTCGCCGGCGAAGTTCAGTTCCAGCGTGTTGGATCGCGCGTGACCGTTCTCGCCGACCACAATGGCGTACACGTCGATGTGGCTCGCGTCCGTGCTGACCGGCCTGAGCGTGAACTGCGTGATCGCGTTGGCGGACGGCAAGCCGGACTCGCTGCCGTAGCGCATCGTGTGTCGATTGGCCTCGGCGGGAGTATCGGCCTCCCGGCCCATGTCGGCCTGTCCGGCGACGATGATGATCGAGCTGACGTCATAGTCATTGGTCTCCTTCCCAAACGAGTTCTTGACCGTCAACTCGAGATACGCGGTCTTGCCCCGTCTGAGCGTGGTCGAGATACGCGGCCCACTCCTGTTGTGTCCTTCTCTCGAGGGCCGCATGATGGCGGAGTCGATCGGGTCGCCCGGATCGCCGATCCTCAGCGTCTCGATCGCGATCGGTAACGGCTCTTCGGCCACGCCGTCGTCCCTCTCTACGTCGACCAACGCCGAGATCGTTGCCGTGCCGTGACTCGTGCCTAGCGGGACCGCGAGCCGAACCAGGATCGGTCCAAGATCGTCGTTGTCCGCGTCTTCGGCATACTCGGGCGGAGGCTCTGAGAACGGCATGCCAGCGAGCGAATGCCGATCGAGGACGATCGGACCACCGACCGAATGCAGGAAGCGCAGCGTATACATCCTGTCCGGTTCGGCGTCGCGGACCCAGATTCTGACCTCAAACTCAGAGTCGGGGCCGACCAGGCCGTCCGAGTCGAGGATCTCGATCTCGACCTTGGCGGATGCAGCGTTGAGTTCGGTTGGTCCGACGAGCAGCAACGTCGCCAGAACGAAGACACCGACGCACAAGCCCGCCTCGAGAACTGGTGGCCCGATACGCCAGCGTCTTCTCGGCACGCGACCTCCCGGGTTTCACAGATTGAGGACAGCCGTGGCTCTCCACAGTTGTCGATTCAGACTAGTGCCTATCGCTAAGTATGTTCAGCAAACTGGCGCAGCGCCTCACGTAGTCTGACCAGATGAGAAAGTCGGCATTACCTCTATGGTCGAGTCGTACATCAACTCATCACACGCAGCGGACTCTTGCCGACCCTGGACTCATCGCGAGGATTCCTGCAGTGGCCAACCGCTAGCAGGGACGGCGGCTGTCGGACAGCGATCAGTGACCCTGTGGCGACCCGCGCGCAAAGAACGGGCGACTCCTGATCCACTGCGGGCTCAGTGGTCAGACGCTACGCACATTGCGACAATCGTCAGCGACCTGGGAAGCAGAAGACCTCCTGCCGAAGACGCTGCACTGAGCGGGATCGTCGCTCGAGTCCTTCACACATTCAGGAACACATGCATCGCCGCAGTCGGGACGATCGATGGCCATGGCGTCAGTGCCAGACGCTCTCTGCCACATGCCGAGGCCGGACGTCAGAGTGAAGATTCTCGATTTGGTTCAGGTTGGTGGGCCATCGTGTGCCGAACTGCGAACTCTTTTCTGGGAGAGTGCGCAGCAGGTCTCTGCTCAGAACATCACGAGCTCACCATTCACCACCGAGTTCGAGCTCCCTTATCTGGCGCTTGGCCTAATGTCAGCGGCGATGATTTGCTCAAAGACCTTGGCTGTCGACAGGCGGATTCGAAGTCTCACACGCATTCTTGGGCACTACAAAGCGGCTCTATCGCAATTCGGCATCTCCGCAGACGGACCCTCGAGCTCGAAGTTCTGGGCGCCACGCGCGTTTCTGTGCGGGAGGCTAGGTTGCGGCTTGGAGGCGGCCCATGCAACAAGTCGTCGGAGCGCTGGTCGGACTCATGGTGGGTGCCACGCTATTGCTCGGCTGTGATGGGAGTGGTAGCAACTACCCTCCGGAGCCGATCATCGACGTCAACGGAAATCGCTGGCTTTGCTTGCTAGACGCTGACAACACGCCGTTCGCTGTGAACGCATCGACGGGCTACAGCGCTCCGGCCGAAGAGGTCTACCCTGACTCGGATGAAGAGGCTCGGTGGGTCGAGCGATGCCGTAATGCCGATACGATCCGGCCGGATGGCGACAGTTGGCCCGCGACCACTTCGAGCGATGCTCGAGAGGTTTCAGCAACAACCCTGACTCGGGCCTATGAGGAAAACAACGTTGCAGCGCAGCGCGACTATGGCGATCAGCGCTATGTGATCACGGGCGTGGTTAACGATGCGGGCGTGGACCTGAGCGGCGATACGATTGTCAGACTGCAAGGGCATCGGGAGAGCCGCGGCATTCCCTGGGTCATCGAATGCGTGATGCGCGACGGCGACGGTGCCGCGGCCGCGACTCTTCGAGCTGGAGACACTGCGTCTCTCGAAGGCGTCGTACATGGGCAGTGGATCGGCTACAACGTTAGGGTTCGCGATTGCGAGTTGCGCTAGACCGGCTCTGTCGAGCAGTGGTCGTCGCATGAGAGCGATCAACCGACTGTTCGGAGACCCGCGCGGCACCGTGAGTGAACGTGTGCGAGCGAACAGCATCCCTGAGAGCCCAACACGCACTCATCCATCCCTACAGGACCGCTCTGCCACCAAGCGAGTATCTGATCTCCAACAACAAGATCGCCTGCCCGACGAATGCGCGACTCGCAACGCCGAGCTAGGGCTTGCACACAGTAGCTGAAACGCGCCCCGATCTGGCCGAGGTGGATGAAGCTGAGGAAGATGACATCGAGCTTGTCGCAGCGGGTGGCGATTCGACGGAAGCGCTCGACCTCGTTGCGGCGACGATAGAGGCCGAGGTCGTAGGACCAGAACGAGTTGCGATAGCGGGGCGGCGGGACGACAGAGCGGTGGCCGAGGTCGCGCGCCAGCTGACGGGTCTGGTCGCCGTGATAGGCGCGGTACATGATCAGCGCCTGCGCGCCCGAGACCGGCCCGAACCAGCGTCAGAGGTCGTGGCGGGCGGGCGCATCGCCGCGCTGACCAGGTGAGAGCCAGATGACCAGCGCAGTGCGCTTGTCGGTGACCAGCGCGTGCAGCTTGGTGATGGTGCCGTGATGGTGCTGTCCAGGGTCAACGCATCCATCACCTGGCGCTGGGGGACCGTCAACTTGCCCCGCGGCGTCGGCAACAGGGGCGCGAGTCGCTCGTACTGCGCATCCGTCATTCTCATCTGGTCACCGGCCGCGCTGATGCGCAACCCGGCACTGACACGTCTACGCGTTACCGTGATCAGGCCCGAGCCGGTGTTGCACCTCTCGCGCCAATTTGAGGGCAACCAGTTTGGCCGGCTCAACGGTCGACGGTCCTGACCTCTAGGCCTGGCTCAACGGTCCAACGGAAACGTCAACTCGAACGTTCTTGCCTCCGTCTAGTTTGGTGGACGACAACGTCGTCTCTTGGCCCGCCGGCGCCTGGTTCACTGAAGCAACTGCCCGGTCGCTCGTATCGGTAGGCGGCGGGGATTGCGAGGGTCACTTCGCAGCGAGGCATCCCGCCGCTGTCCAGGGCTGTGACCTATGGCTGCGATGTGTTGAGCGGCGTGCTGATGAACCAGCGGTTGACCGGCGATTCGGTGCCAAGGAAGCGCCGCGTGGGCAGCAGCCGCTCGCCCCAGCCGCCGTCGTCCGAGCGCAGCTGGATCGCGAACTCGACCCGGCCTCCGCTCACCCGTCGAGCGGTGATCCGTAGGCTCCGATCGCCTTCGCCGACCGTGAAGCCGTTGCTGTTGAGCCAACGTCCGACGGTTGCAGCAGCGGGCAAGAAGCGGAGCCTGGGCAGGATTCGGTCCCGCCACTCGCCATCGGGTGAACGCTCCTGCAACGCGAACTCGAACCGTCCGCGCGAGACCAGCCGGGCAGCAACGCGGACCTCCAGCGCGACCGCCGCCGGGTCGACCGTGATCGCCAGGGTGCTCGCCTCGCTTCTCAGTGAGCCGTCGCTGGCCGTAACGGCGGCGCTCGACTGTCCAGCGGCCAACGGTGTCACGACAAGAACATCCTCGACGATTGCAACCGTCGCAACGCCGGGGTCCGAGGACCGGCCGAGCGAGTAGCTCAGCGGGTCGCCGTCGGGATCGCTGAAGTACGCGCCCAGGCCGATGCGGGCCGGTGCTCCGCCGGCCGACAGTCGCAGCGCAGGCAGAGCGGTCGCCCGCGGCCCGCGGTTGTCGCGCGCGATCGTCACGCGGTAGACGCGCTGCCTGCTGCCGTCCGGCGAGGTCACCGTCACGTCGATCCGCGCACCCGCCGTCAACGTGACCTGGTGGCCGTTGACTTCGTTGCCGTCGCTGTCGACCGGCGCAATCAGGACCTCCGCATCGTCCTGCGCCGCCACCGCCTCAATCGTGCCGAGTTCTGCGCTCGTCGAACCTCGGTAGGCAGTCCTGAGCGGCGAGAACGCACCGATATCCACCGAGCTGATCGCTAGCGAGGCCAGGCGCGCGTCGATCGCGTCGGGCATGTTGTAGCTGTAGAGCCTGGCATCGGTCGCGTCGGCGATCCACAGCACGCCGAGGTCGGACCAGATCCCGCGCGCGTCGCCGTTGCCGGCCTTGAGCAGCGAGCGGAAGCTGAACTCCTCTGATTCGAGGCGCTTCAGATCGTCGTCCTCGATCCGATACGCGAACACACGCTTGGCGCCGTCGTCGGAGATCCAGATGGTGACGCCGTCGGACCAGACGCCGCGCGGACTGCGGTTGAGCGCATCCAGCTCGTACTCGGCCAGCAGCGCGCCGCTGGCCAGGTCGTAGACGAAGAGCGCCTCCTTGATGCTGTCGACCACGTACATCCGCTCGCCGTCGGACCAGATCCCACGCGGGTCGCGGTTGCGTTCGTCCAGGTCCAGATCGCGTTCGGAGAGCCGCTCGCCGTCCTCGAGCCGATACGCGAAGAGCTTGTCCTGACCGCTGTCGGCGATCCAGACAACCTCGCCGTCCGACCCGATGCCATGGGAGAAGCGATTGCGGGCGTCAAGCGCGAATTCGGCCTCCTCGATGCGCTCGCCGGTGAGGAGGTCGTAGGCGAAGACGCGGTCCGGGTCAGTGGGCGAGTTCTCCAGCACCCAGATGGTCTGCCCGTCCGACCAGATATCCGTCGGGTTCACATTCTCCGGGTCGAGTTGGTCCAGATCGCGCGCCACATTCCAATCGAAATCGGCCTCCGAGGGAACCGGGACAGCAGGCGCGCCTCCACCTTCGCCTCCACCTCCTCCGCTGCCACCGCTTGTACCGGAGGAACCGGTCCGAACGAACGCGCCGCCCCTGACCGTGATCACGACCTCAACCCTGTCGTCCTCGGCGTCACTGGCGTTGTACCCGGAGTCGAATCCGTCCGTCACGATTACATCGACCGTGTACGTGTCCTGCAGCGCCTCCACCAGCACGTCGTTGGTCCGAATCTGACCGGTCAACGGGTCGATCGTGAAGTGCTCGGCGTCGCTGCCGTTCAACTCATATGTGAGCATCTCGCCCGGGTCGGGATCCTCGGCTCGCACCGGCGCGCCGACGGGACGTCCCTTGCCGGACCCCTGACCGATGCTTCGAGTCGTCGATGACTCGGCGAAGCCGGGCGCGCTGTTAGTGGCTGGCCGGGTCTCGCCGATCCGCGACCCAGTCGAGTCTGATGCTTCCTTGTTGCCGCCTCGCCGGTCCGTGTACTCCACGCTCACTCGCAGGTAGTGGCCAACGTCGTCTTCGGTGGCTGTGTAGCTGTCCGAGTTGGCGCCGGTGATCTCCTCCCAGCTCGAACGGTTGCGGGAGCGTTCCCACGTCCAGGTCTCAGCAGTCACGCCGCCGTCGCCGTCGTCGAGGTTGGCTGCGAAGCGCGTCCCCTCCCAGCCGCGCAGCGGCGAGATGGTGACGATGCCTTCTTCCTCCAAGTCCGTCACCGTGACGGTCACGTCGAGGCTTCCGAAGAGGCCATCCGGATCGGTCGCAGTGACCGTGATCGAGAAACTCGTGCCCCCGCGCTCGAAGCCGGGCGGCGTCAGGAAGTAGAGCTGGCCGGCGCTCGAGATCCAGAAGTCGTTGCTGCTGACCGTCCACGCGATCGCGTCGCGCTCAGGGTCGGCGGCCGTGTAGGTGGCGACGACGGCGCTGGTGTTCTCGACCACCGACGGCGCGGTGTCGCCGCTCAACGTCGGCGCTTCGTTCACGTCGGTCAGTGTGATGACCACGTTCTGCCGGTCGTCGATGGCGTCGTCGTCGGGATCGCCCAGCGAGTCCGCGCCGTCCGAGACCTCGACCGTGACCCGCAGCGTGCGTTTCGTCTCGAAGTCCAGTTGCGCGCCGCTCGCGACCCTCAACTGTCCGTTGTTCGCGTCGATCGTGAACAGCGCCGCGTCCGTCCCGCTCAACGTGTACGTCAGGGGGTCGTTGTTGAAGTCGGTGGCTTCCACGGGGTCGCCCACGGCCGTGCCGCCTGGCGCGTCCTCAGCCAGCTCGCGTTGGCCCCTCTCCGTTGGCGGGAACGCCGGGGCTGAGTTCACGGGCGGCGGCTGTCCGACGCGCGGCGACACCTTGACGGCGGACTTGCCCATGCCTTCGCCATCGTTGTAGCTGGCGATCGCGCGGATGTAGCCGCCGATGTCCGCATCGTCCGGAGTGAACGTGTCGGACGTCGCCCCGGCGATGTTGGCCCATCCTGACGAACTGCTGCGCGAGCGCGACCACTGCCACGTCACGCCCGTCGGGCCGTCATCGTCCTCCAGCGAGGCCGTCACCGGGACCCGCGCCTGGATCGTGGCCGTCTCCGACGACAGCGTGACGGTGCCCGGCTCTTCGATGTTCACCACCGTGATCGTCACGTTCTGGGTGTCGTCGATCGCGGTCGATGTGGCGCCGGCGCCGTCCTTGCCGTCGTGCACCTCCACCGTGACGCTGTACGAGGACTTCGTTTCGAAGTCCAGCGTCGTGCCCGAACCGACCCGAATCTGCCCGCTGCTGGTGATGGTGAAAGCGGCCGCGTCAGCGCCCGTCAGCGAGTACGTCAGCCGGTCGTTTTCGGGGTCTTCCGCCGCCACGGGCGCGCCGACGTTGGCTCCCGCCCGCGAGTTCTCGACCACGGTGCGTTGGCCCGTCTCCGACGCCGGGAACAGCGGCCGGCGGTTCTCGCTGGGCACCGGATTGGTAATCGCTTCCGCCCGCTTGCCGCCGCCGCGACGGTCCGTGTATTCGACCACGGCCCGCAGGTAGGAGTCCTCATCGCTCACGGTCGGCGTGTACCTGTTGGTGGTCGCTCCCGATCCCGATGCCGGCGACCAACCCGTGCGTCCGTCGTGCGAGCGAGACCACTGCCAGCTCTGGCCGGTCACCCCGCCATCGCCGTCCGCCAACGTCGCCGTCACCGGCGTTCCGGCCTCGGGTTCCAGGCTCGAGAGTGTGACGACTCCCTCCTCCTCTACGTCGATCACCCGTACCGAAACATCGGTGGTCACGTCGACCGAGTCGTCGTTGATCACCATGTCGTTGACGTCCAGGCCCTTGCCGTCATGCAGGCTCACGCTGAAGAACAGCAATCCCTGCGGCCCCGCCGTCTCGAAATCAAGCTCGCCGACGGCCGTGATCTGTCCGGAAGACGGGTCGATCTCGAAGAGCGCAGAGTCCTGTCCAGCCTCGATAGCGAAGGTCAGGCTGTCGCCGTCGCGGTCAGTGGCCGTGATTCGTTCGGGTAGAACCCTCCCTGCGGATCCCTCTTCAATCGCCTGGCTGGTTCCCGAGCGGAACCTGGGCGGCACATTGGGCAGTGGGTCCGCTTCCACCGGCGACGTCTCGGCGCTGGTCAGCATCTTTCGGTTGGCGAAGTTCCGGTCCGCGTTGCGCCGGTCGAAGTAGGACACCTCGGCCCGCAACGGCTTGCCCGCATCGTCCTCGTCCACCGTGTAGGTCAGCGTGGTCGAGGCGGTGGAGCCGATGCTGATGGGCTGTCCATCTGCCCTCAGAGTCCAGCTAATGGCCGTTACACCCGTGTCGATGCCGCCGTCCGGGTCTGACAGCGTGAAGCGGATCGTGTCGCCCACCACAGGGTCCAGGTTGCTCACCTGGATGACGCCCGTCTCCTCGATGTCGCGGACCGTCACGGTGACGGGCTGCGTGGCGGTGAGACGGTTGGTCTTGCTCTCGACGTCCCTCACGACGACGTTGAAGTTGTAGACGTTGTCCCCGCCGGAGTCCTTCGGATCCTCGAAGCTGGGCGTCTCCTTGAAGGTGACGTTTCCGCCGCTGTCGATTTCGAAGTCGGCCGCGTCCGTGCCCGTGAGCGACCAGGTGACCCCGCCCTCTTCGTCGCGCCCGGTGTACGACGCGATGACCGGGAAGGCGTAGGGCGGCTCGGCGAAACTCGCGTCGAGGGTGGCGTCGTGTTCGTCGAGGCTGACCGTTGCCGTGGGGGTTCCCGTGAACTCGGGCCGCTCGTTGACGTCGTCAATCCGGACGAAGAAATCCCACTCCGAGGTATTGACGCCGTCGGATGCATTCACGGTGACGTGGTAGAACTCAGTCCCGCCACTGCCGGAACCGAGCGGATTCTCATAGTCCGGCACGATGTTCCAGCGAACGAGCGCCCCTTCGTCCGAGTCGGGCCGCTCGAGATTGGGGTTCTCCGTGATGACGAAGTCGGCTGCGTCACCTCCGGTGAGGGTCCAGCTGATGTCGTCGCCCTCCTCGTCGCGAGCCTCAAACGGGTAGACCAGGGACTGGTTCGCAATCGTGGCGGGGAGGGCGGCGAGATCGGCTGCCGTGATCCCGGAGTCGTACTCGATCTCGTTGGCGTGCAGGCCCGGGCCCACCAGGCGCGTGAACTCCGGCGTCTCGTTGACGTTGGTGACGGTGACTGTCATTGGGTAGTCCCGCGTGTTCGGACCGTCGCTGAGCTTGACGATGACTTCGTACATGTTGTCGTCGGCCGCGTGGCTCTCGGCGGTGTTCAGGCGGTCGGTCGGATTCTCGAAGTTAGGCCGGTTCCTGAAGCTCAGCGTCCCGTGGCCGGTGGTGATGTCTCTCAGGATCTGGAAGTCGGCGGCGTCCGTACCGGCCAGGGACCAAGTGATAGCGAGGGTGAGGTCGGCGGTGCTCGTCTCCTCGTCCCGAGAGATGTACGTCATGACGTCCAGGTCGGCGGAGTCAGCGTCCCACTCGATCTCCGCAAAGTCCTCGTCAGGAACACCCGCCGGGACCTCCGGCGTCTCGTTGACGTTCGTCACAGTCACCGTGACGTTGAATGTTCCGACGCTCTCCTCAATTCCCGTGCCGCCCTGCCCGTCGTTGGCGCGAACGACGACTTCGTACATGTTGTCGGAGGCGCCCATCATGTTCGAGTCGGCCAGGTCGGCGGGGTTCTCGAAGTCCGGTTCGATGCTGAAGGAGAGCACGCCGGTGTTGGCGTTGATGCTGAAGTGGGCTGCGTCCGTGCCAGTGACGTCGAACGTGATGGTCTGGATCCCCGCGTTGTCGGCGTTGTCGTCGTCGGTGGCCGTGTAGGTGCCAATCACGAGCTCGGATGCGGTCGCCGTATGGTCGAACTCGATCTCCGCGAAGCTTGGCCCCGCGTTCCCGGAGACCACCGGCGTCTCGTTGAGGTCGGTGACACCGACTGAGACGCTCTGCGTGTCCTCGAGCCGCGGGCTGCCGTTATCTCGCACCCGTACGGTCACGTCGTAGACGCTGTTGCCGCCGGTGTCCTCCGGCCGCTCGAAGTCCGGCGGGTTCTTGAACCTGAGCTCGGCCGTGCCGTTCACGGTCGAGGTGATGTTGAAGTCGCCTGCGTCGTTGCCCGACAGATCCCAGGTCATCTGGCCTGTCGTTGCGTCCGGGTCGGTGGCGATGTATGTCGCGACGACTCCGGTCGCGTTCTCGTCGAACGTGATACTGCTGGGCGCGGTGGTCAGCGTGGGCGTCTCGTTGATGTCGGTGACGGTCACGGCCAGGGACTTGGAGACGCTGAGGTGGTTCGACGAGCCCCGATTGCCGTCGATGCCGTTGTCCGTGACCGTGACCGTGACGTTGTAGACCCCGTCGCCGCCGGCGTCCTGCCGGTCCTCGAAGTTCGGCGCGTTCTTGAACGTGAGCACGCCGCTGGTCGAGCCGATCTCGAAGAAGTCCCCGTCGTCGGCGGACTCGACCGACCAGGTCAACGTGTTGGCCGAGTCGTGGCTCTCATTGTTCTCGTTGTCCGGGTCGTCTGCGGCATACGTCAGGACGGAGGTCTGGTTCTCCGCGACGGAGATGGCGGTCTGGGTGGTTGAGATCGCCGGCTGCTCGTTGACGTCATTGAGGTTGATGGTGACCGTGATTGAGTCGTCCACCGAGTTGCTGTCGCTATTGCCGGCGGCGTCTTTGTTGTCGCTCACGTTGACGATGACGGTGTAGCTGTTCTTGGACTCGTAGTTGTAGTTGACGTTTGTGGTCTGAATCTGGCCGCTCGTCGCAACGATGGTGAAGGACGACGCGTCAGTACCGCTCAACGTGTAGCGCAGCGAGTCGCTGTCGCCGCTAGTCGCCGACACCACAGCCCCGACGTTCACGCCTGACCCGCTGTTCTCCGCCACGCTGCGCGTTGCGGTCATGCTGCTGAATGACGGCTCAACGTTGCTGGCGCCGATCTGGCCCGTGACGGCGTTGGCGGATTTGCCCGAGCCCTGGGGATCGGTGTAGGACGCGGTGGCGCGCAGGAACTTGCCCACGTCCGCGGCGATCGTCGTGTAGTCCGCTGAGGTGCCATTCGACGTGATGTTGGTGAAGGGGCCGGACGCTGAGTCCCCCCGCGCCCACTGCCACGACAGGCTGCTGACGGTCCCGTCGATGTCGGTCACCGACGCCGTCAGCGTCTCGCCGCCCGACTCCGTGCCGGTGATCGTCACGGTTCCCGCCTCGTCGAGGTTGGTGACTGTGACAACCACGCTGATGCTGTCGTCAACGTCCGTATCGGGGTTGCCGTTGGTGTTTCCAGGGATGTTGATCTTGTTGTCCCGCACCTGCACGGTCACGTTGAAAACGTTGTTGGCGCCAGCGTCGAGGGGGCTCTCGAAGTCGGGTAGGGCCTGGAACCGGAGCCTGGCCTCTCCGGTGGTGTTCCCCGTGATGGTGAACCTGGCCGCGTCGTCCCCGGCCAGCGTCCACGTGATCGTGTCGAAGCCAACCTCCGGCTCATCGGCCTCGTAGACGACGAGGGCTTCCGTGGTCAACGTCCCTTCGGGCGCGCTGATTGTGGTGAAGGCTGTACCCGTGGTCGTGATCACGGGCGCCTCGTTGATGTTGAGGACAGTGATGGTCACGGGGATGGAGACGTCGACGGTGTTGTCAGAACCCCCCTACGCGTTCTTGCCGTCGCTCACCTGCACGGTCACTTGGTAGAGGTTGTCCTCGTCCTGGTCCGCCGGATCCTCGTAGTCCGGCACGTCCGCAAACCGAAGGTCACCACTCCCCGAACCGATGGTGAAGGCGCCTGCGTCTGCGCCCGCGAGCGTCCACATCAATCGGTCCGACTCCGGATCGCTGGCGGTGTAGGTTGCGAGGATTTCCGAGGTCGGTGTGCCCTCATGTTCCTGGCGGTCGTCATTGAGGATCGGGATCTGCGGCGGCTCGTTGACGTTGGTGACCGAGAATGCGACCTCGAGCGTGTCGCCCATGGCGGGCGTGCCGTCATCCGTGACCTTGATGATCACTTCGTAGCCGTTGACTGGATCAGCTGGATCAGCACCGGCGCCCATCGGATCCTCGTAGTCCGGTGCGTTGATGAACGAGAGCACGCCAGAGGTCTGTCCGATCTAGAACAGCGCCCCGTCCTTGTTCCCCTCAAGGCTGGTGTCGCTTTCCACCGACCACGTGTGGCTGTCGCCCGAATCTTCGTCGTCAACGGTGTAGGTGGCAACGATCGCCGTGTTCTCTGGATGCGTCGAGATATCCGGATCTTCGATTGATGGCTTTTCATTGAGGTCATTGACGCTGATGGTCACCTTGATGCTGTCGTCCCATGCGCTGTCGGCGTCTCCAGCGGGGCTCTTGCTGTCGCGGACGTACATCGGTGCGACGTACGTGGATGTGGTCTCAAAGTCCAGGTTGCCGAACACTGAAACCTGACCGGTGCTGGTGTCGATGAAGAACGTTGGCACGACGGTCGAGTGCAGCTGGTAGGTCAGCGTGTCGGCCGTGTCGTCGTCTGCGGCGGCGACCGGATCGCCGAAGGCGGTCAGGGACGCAGTGTTTTCATCGACCGTGAGGGTGACTGTGTCGCTCGCGAACTCCGGGCGGTCGTTGGTCGCGCCGGTGTGATTGGTCACGGACCAGCTGGTCAGGGCTTGCACATCGTTGCCCGCCGGGTCCTCCACTGGGTTTGTGCCCACGGTGTAGTCCAGGGTCACCGTGTCGCCGCTGGCGGCGCCCGTGGACAGCGTGAGCTCCACTTCTGCGCCGAGCACGGCGACGCTCGACGGCGTGTAGTCGGTCCCGCCGATGTCCACGGTGAAGTCGGACCCTGCGGGCGTCGAGCTCTCGTTCAGCAGCTCGCTGTAGATCAGGACCAGGGAGGTGCCGTCCACATTGGCCGCGAGCAGCAAGGGAGCAGTGTTATCGAAGTCGGGCTCTTGCCTCAGAGAGCGATCGGCCTCCTCGATGACAGGCTCCGGCTCCGGCGTCAGCTCGCTGACCGCTGCCTCGGGGATCGTGATGTCGGTCCGGCCCGAGCGCGAGCCGAGGTCGTTCGAGCGGATGCGGTAGCGGTAGTGCTGCCCGGCGGTGACGGTGCTGTCGGTGTAGGTCAACGTGTCGCCGTCGACGCTGACGATCTTGGTCATCCGCGCGCCGGCGACGTCCATGTCGCGGCGGTAGACGGCGTACTCGTCCGGCGTGCACTCGCCCGAGGCCTCCCAGGTCAGCACGACCGAGGCGTCGTCCTCGCCCAGCGCGCTGGACAGGTTGACGGGCGGCACGTTGCAGGTCGCGTCGGCGTCGACGCTGGGGCGGCCGGCAAGGAGCATAGCCAGCGCGGAGATGGCCAGGAGCTGGACGACCATGCAGAACGCGCGCCCGCGGGCCGGATGCGCCGGACGCCTCCAGGGCAGACGCGGCTTCGTCGAGGAACCCAGGTGCGGCCGCCTCATGGGACCCGCTTCCGTGGGCGCCGCGTTCGCTCTGCAGGGGGCGATTGGCCACAGCGGGAGCAAGAGGCCTGAATGTTGTACTGCCCGTCGCTGCATGTCAGCACGGACAAACCATATCTGAATAGATTGATACTCTTGTTAGAGAACTATCAGATCATCACTGTTAGCCGTCATGATTGTGTTAGTGTTTGGCGATGCCGAACGCTGGCGGGTGAGCGCTTGCGTAACCAAGGTTCAGGAACAACCGTCCTCAGCGCTCGAGACCCGGGCTCTGCGAAAACGGCTGGCCAGGCTGAGCGAGGCCCCAGTTCGATGGGCCCAGTTCGATGGCCCCAGTCCGTCGTCGCGTAAATGTGACTCGAGTTCGGACGTTTGCCGGCTACTTTCCGGGCAGGGCTGTAAGCTTCTCCAGCACGTCGAGCTGGGTGCGTTGATCGTTGTCGCGGTCGGCGGCGTCGAACTGGCGGGTGAGACGTAGGACCTCGGCCTCGATGTCTGGCGGGATGGTCGGGGATGGAACCGGTTCTCGCTCGTGGTCCATGCCAGGGGGTGGCTCGGGGGCAAGACGTGATGGAGCGCTCTGGGCGTGCTGGGGGTGGCAGAGTTTGCGCTTCTTACCGCTGCCACAGGGACAGGGCCTGTTGCGTCCCGTGTTCTGGGGTAGGGCCATTTTCGGGTGTTCGGGATATTTTTCTTCCGGGGGCGAGAGAGGTGCGATTTGCTTTGTTTTCTGGGGGATCGAGGCCTGTGCGCTTTCAGGTTTTTTCAGGTTTTTTCGGGGTCGTTCGTGATCGGCGAGTTCGTGGTCGGGGTAGTCGGCGAGTTCGAGCTCGATGATCTCGCCGCCGTGCGGCGCGTCGGCCGGGAGTTCGCGGAGGAGCAGGCGGAGTTCCCGGCAGGCGGCATTGAGTTCCTGCGAGTAAAGGGCCCGGGCGCGAAACACCTGGTCGGCCGTGGTGCACAGTTCGAGTCCGACGACGCCGTTGCTGAGCAGACGGCCGATGCGGCGGTTGACGCGGTTGATCTGCTGGAGCAGGAGGTCGTTGCGGGTGGCCTGGGCGAAGTCGGTCCAGTTGGTCTCGAGCAGGCGCAGGTCGGCGTGGACGGTCGAGACGGCGACGTTGACCTTCTCGGCGATCTGCTCAAGGGTGTAGCCGTTCTGCCGGAGTTGGTGCTCGCGCAGCGTGCGTCGGCGTCGTTGAGGTGAGATGTTCATTTGGCGCTCCTGATCGCATACGAACATTAGAGCGCATTTGTGCGGCGGACGGTGTGTCGGGGTATGCGGAGGGGCGGACGGGGCTGGATTTCGTCGTCGATGCGCGGTGGTTCGGCTCGTTCCGTGGGCAACGGATCGATCAGCATGGCGGTCAGGCCAGCGCCGCGCTCTGGATGTCCTTGATCAGCAACATGAGGGTCAGATCGTCGAATGGCGAGGACTCGAAGCCGAAGTGCGCGTAGAAGTTCGCGACTTGACGATCTTTGGCATGGACGAGAACGAGTCTCAATCCGGTGAGTTGAGCGACTTCCAGGGACTTGAGAAGGAAATGCTTCAACAGCGCCCCGGCCAGTCCGCGTCCCTGGTGTTCGCTGTCCACTGCCAATCGACCGAGCAACATTGCCGGGAGTGGGTCGGGCTGGTTGCGTCTCATGCGTCCGGGAACCTCGCTGCGCGCAAGCGCTGCGGCGCTCGACGCGTAGTAGCCAACGACGCGGTCATCCAGAGTCACCACCCAGGTGCGGCTGGAGCCATCGCCCTGATTGCGAAGCGCTCGCCGACGGAGCCATTGATTGAGCGAAGCGTCACCGCAGTCGAAACTCTCGGTGCGATGTTCCGTGGTGAGAAGCACAGGACCCCGATATTCGGGTGTTCGATCACTCATCTTCCAGGAGTGATGGCTGCGCCAACAGCGCCGCAAGTCGTGGCTTGGGCGTCAACGGTCGATCCAGGATTTCTTGAAGCTCGTCCCACTCTTCGCGGGCCAACATGAACAGCCGCCGATCGGCAAGGTCTTCCATTGCCGCCGAAATGGAATGGTTCACCACGTACTCGTTGAGTGAGGCGCCCTTCTGGGCAATGGCCCGGCGCACGACGAGGTCCTCGCTTGGGGTAACGCGAATCGACCAACGCTTTGACTTTGCCTCAGAAGCCATGGCCCTATTGTACACCCATTGTACGTACAACTCAATTCACCTGGCTTATGCCCCAGCCAGAGCCGCCTCGATCTTTACCGCCTGACCCAGGAGTGTCTCGTCGTGGCCGAAGCGTCCGACGAGGGAGAGGCCGAGGGGGAGACCTTCGTCATCGCCGAACGGCAGATTGATCACCGGCATGCCGGCGTGGGTCCAGGGCAGATTCATGGCCGGGTCTCCGGTGGAACCCAGGCCGTGCGGAGCCGGTCCGACCGCGGATGGCGTGAGCCAGGCGTCGATGCCGGCGCGATCCATGCGCTCGTGCAGGCGCTGACGCAAGGCAATCCGGCTGGCCCGGCCGGCCTCGGCGTCATCGGCCGAGATCTGCAGTCCCGACTCGTACAGCTGGGCGCTCTGCGGACGGAACATGGCTCCGTATCTCGCATACCGCTCCTGGTGTACCTCGGCAAACTCATAGGTGGTCAGATTGCGGTGGCGGCCGCTGATCTCGGCGATGTCGTGCAGCGTCGGAGCCGACTCGACGCTGATTCCCGCGTCAGTCAGCCGAGCGCGGGCCGCATTGAGCGCTTCCTGCATTTTGGAGGAAGCCTGGTCGAGAAAGGCGCCGGTGGGAATTCCAATTCTGGGCGAATGCGCTTCGGCGTCCTCACCCTCACGCCAGCCGAGCAGGAGCGTCGGCGCGACCAGCAGGGCGTCGGCGACGGAGTTGACGAAGTAACCGATCGTGTCGACCGACGGCGAATAGTAAAGCGTGCCGCCGGTAGGGATGCGGTCGTAGGAGGGCTTGAAGCCGACGACGCCGCAGAACGACGCGGGCCGGATGACCGAGCCGACCGTCTGCGAACCAAGCGCGAGTGGCGCGATTCCTGCGGCGACGGCGGCGGCCGAGCCACTGCTGGAGCCGCCCGGCGTGTGCTCCCTGTTGTGTGGATTGGCCGTCGCGCCGGAGGCGAAGTAGGCGAACTCGGTGGTGACGGCCTTGCCGAGGACCAGCGCCCCGGACTCCTTGAGGCGTGCGACGACATCGGCCTCGCGGCCGCTGAATGACTCGGGCGGCACGGCCGATCCGGCGCGGGTGGGCATACGGCTGACGTTGAAGATGTCCTTGACGGCGACCATCGCGCCGAAGAGCGGCGGACGCGAAGAGGGCGTGGGCCAGCGGTCGATGAGGTCAGCGGCCTCGGAGGAGAGGCGCTCGCGCAGGCGGATGTCGGGCAGGATTGCGCGGACCAGCGGATTGACTTCCTCCAGGCGATCGAGCGTCTGGGCGATCAGATCCTGTAATGAGAGGTCGCCGGATCGGGTCGCGGCGACCTGTTCGGAGAGGGAGATTGGCTGCACCAGATTGAGACTCGTTGAGTTCGGCACGTTGGGTTGCTCCATGCGATGCCCCCATCTGCCTTCGGCATCTCCCCCCCGCTGCGTGGGGGGAGAACGCAATCAGTCAGAAGCCGAGGCCTTCTTTGCCCATCAGCGTGCGGGCGGCGCTGATATGGCCCAGGTGCCGGTTGGAATGACTGACCAGGAGGTGTCCGATGATCTCCCACTTGGGCAACCGGCCATGCGGCACGATGCGCGTGATGGAGTTGAGGTACTCCTCGTCCATGTCCGCGATCCGGGGCACGATGATGTCGGCGATGTCGGTCGCGTAGGCGGCAAGTTTGTCGCCCTCGGGGAAGATCCAGGTTGCGACCTCCTCGAACGGGGTGTTGGTGCCCTGGTCGACCCTCGGCAATCCCCACTGCTCGTCGAGGTGTTGCTGGAGCCAGATCGGCTGCTCACGCTCGAAGGCGAAGTGGACCAGGTTGTCGCAAGTCCTGAGGATGTGCCAGGCCTCGAAGCCGATGCAGTTCTCGCGAGGGGCGATGCGGAAGTGGACTTCTTCCTGGCTCAGGCCCTGCATCCCGCGCGCCGTGACGCGCAGCGCGCGGTTGGTGAACTCGGCGAGCACCTGGGCAGTGAGGTTGGACATCGGACGGCTCCTAGAAGCCGAGGCCCTCTTTGCCCTGCATCGATCGGCCGACGTTGATCTGGCCCAGGTGGTTGTTGGAGTGGTTGATGATCACCTGGCCGATGATCTCCCACTTGGGCAGCTCGCCCTGGGGCACGATGCGGGTGATCGAGTCGAGATACTCAGGGGTCATGTCGGCGATGCGCGGGACGATGACGTCGGCGACGTCGTTCAGATAACCAGCGATTGTCGGGCCGTCAGGAAAGACCCAACTCGATACCTCGTCGTAGCTGGTGCCGGTGCCCTGATCGACCTTGGGCAGTCCCCATTCCTCGAAGAGGTTCCGAGACATCCAGATCGGCTGTTCGCGCTCGAAGGCGAAGTGGATCAGATTGTCGGCGGTGCGGGCAATGTGCCAGGCCTCGAACCCAATGCAGTTCTGTCCGTCGTAGGTGCGGAAATGGACCTCGTCCTGGCTCAGGTCCTCCATCGACTGCGCCGTCCAGCGCAGGACGCGATCGGTAAATTTCGCCAGCGCGGCGGCCAGATTCGTGTCTGCCATTGACAATCCCTCCAACTTTCTGAGTGGGCTCTTGATTCGAGTGGATTGGTTCCTCAGTGAACGTTAGCCGACCAGGTCGGCAGGACGTTAGCCGACCAGGTCGGCGAGAACGTCGGCCCAGAGCTGATCGTCGTCGGTGTCGACCGAGACCTGGTGCAGGTCAACGCCGAGCGACGATTGCTGATCAAGATGAGCGGCGCAATCGTCCAACGAACCGCGCTTCGAGAACCTTGGCGCGATCTCATTCGCAATTTCTGTGGCTGCGCCGACGCCGTCGGACTGCCAGGCCTCGCGCATGGCCGCGACTTCGTCGGCGAAGCCCTGACGCTCAAACTGGCGGAAGTAGCCGGGGCCATTCCGCACGGCGAAGAAGGCGAGCCCCTGGGCGAAACCACGATCGATCTCGGCCTGCCTGTCGGAGTCGACCACGACGGTCGCCGAGCCGGGAGAGCGAACCTCGACCGCGTCCGCCGAGCGCCCGGCGTCAACCGACCACTGCTTGACCTGCTGCACGGATTCCGCGACCCGATCGTTGGGAATCCAGGTCGGCATCCAGCCGTCGGCAATTTCGGCGGTCATCTTCACCGACGTGGGATTGAGCGTCGCCAGGTGAATCTGCGCGGTCGGCTGGGCCGGCACCATGCCGCTGACCAGAGCGCGCTCGACGTGGATCGTCGGCCCGTCGTAGCTGAAACGCTCACGCGCCCAGTAGAGACGGATCAGCTCGACCGTCTCCCGGATCCGGGCGAACGGGCGCTCGAACCTGACCCCGTGAAAGCGTTCGATCGCGCCCGGCGCGCTGGCGCCGAGTCCAACGACGACGCGGCCGCCGGAGAGTTGATCCACCGTGCCAAAGCTCTGAGCCATTGTCGCCGGAGTGCGGGAGAAGACGTTCACGATCGACGATGCGATCCGCACGTCCTTCGTTTCGTAGGCGAGCAACGCCATGCCGGTGAAGGCGTCGTGGCCGTAGCCCTCGAGCACGCTGATCGTGTCGACGCCGATCTCGTCCGCGAGCCGAGCCCGGGCGATGAAGGTGTCGATGAAATCGGGGTTCCAGGGCAAGTTGACGGAGATTCGTCGTCTGGCAGCGGTCATACCCACGGATCTCCTTCACTCACGGTCGCCGAAAGCAACCAGATCTTGACGGCGCAGCGAACCTTGCCGTCCGGATCAACGACGCGGTCATCCTCGCGCAGGTCTCGGGCGATCCCCTCCAGCATCCGGTCGCGGCCGAGGGGTAGGAATCCGAACAGCCTCAACATCCGCCACCAGGCGTCGAAGTCGTCCCACCAGAACTCGCGCTCGATCTCCTCAATCGTGACATCGTCGAGACGTCGGCCGTCAACCTCGCAGAGCAGGGCCAGCCGGACCGCTTCCCGCGGATCGAACTGCAACTCCACCTCGGGCCAGGCCACGCCGCGGCGTTCCAGCAACCCCAATAGTCTGCTGCCGGGCGATCCGAAGAAGGGAGAGCCGAGGACCGTCGCGGCGACCCGACCCCCAAGGCGCGCCAGCCGCGTCGCCTCCTTCAGGAGTTGCTGCGGCCGTTCGGAGTACGGCAAGACCAACCCCAGGCCGACGGCGTCGGCCGAGCGATCGTTGAGGCTGCTGGCCGATGCGTCTTCGTGGATGAACCGTGGCTGGATCGGTGAAAGCCGAAACCGTTCCCGCGCCAGCTCCAACTGGACTCGCGACAGGTCGATGCCGACTGCGCTACCACCCTGCAATCTCGATTCGGCGTGAGCGATGATCGCGCCAGACCCGCAGCCCAGGTCGACGAAGTCCTGTCCATCCGCCAGGTTCAGGCGATCCACCAACTCGGATGCCGCAAGGTTGATCAAGTCGCCGGCTAACTCCTCGTAGGCGCTGCCGCCGGCATTGAACGTCTCGGCGATATCCTCGTTGCGCATTGTTGCTCCCCCAGGACCAATCGCGAATGAGGCCGCCTATGTCTCACGATACTCCGCTGGTGATCGCTCACCGAACCACGATGGGACACGCGCCGGAAAACACGCTGCGCGGCATCCGCATAGCGCTAGACATGGGTTGCGACGGGGTCGAGATTGATGTCCGCCTATGCGCCGATGGGGTGCCGGTCCTGATCCACGACGACACGCTGGACCGCACCACGGACTCATCGGGGCGGGTCGCCGAAACGTCGCTCGATGGACTCAACCGAATCGATGCGGGCGATGGCGAGCGGATCCCCACGCTGCGGGAGGCGCTGGCGCTGATCGAAGGTCAGATGTTGCTGATCGTCGAGCTGAAGGTGACGCCCGGCGACGATGTCTCTGCGTTATGTAAAGCAGTGCTGGCAGAGATCGAGCATACCGGCGCGCTCGCCTGGACGTGGCTCTGGAGCTTTGATTCGGAGACGGTGATCGAACTGGCCGGGCGAGCGCCGCATGGCCGCAGAATCGCGCACCTCTGCCTCTCGCCGACGCCCGAGATCTGGCAGATCGCTGCTGAGCATCGGCTCGACGGGATCTCAATGCATGGATCGGGGCTCACGGCAGAGAACGTCGCCGCCTGCCGGGCGCACGACATGGCGCCATTCGTCTGGACGGTGAACGAATCCGCCGACATCGCGCGCTGCGTCGAGTTGGCCGCCACGGGGATCGTCGGCGACTATCCGGAGCGCATCCGGCAGGCGCTCTCCAATCGTGGAGCGTGATCGCGCACCTAGAAGGACGCCAACGCCGACTCGCGGTCGCCGTGAATCGTGATGATCTCTGCAAAACCGGAGAATTTGAAGACGTCGTTGACCGTGTCTCGCACGGAGCAGAGGACCAGCTTTTCGGCGCGGCGGGAGGCCATCAGCAACACGCGCAGGCCGGCCGAGGAGACGTACTCCACCGCCTCGCAGTTCATCACGATCTTCGTGTGGCCGTTGGCGATCCGGTCAAGCAGCGTCTCCTCGTAGTCCTTGGCAGTGGCGCCGTCGATTCTGCCGGTCGGGTTCAGCACGAGGACGCCGTCTTCAATCTCGGAATGCAAGTCCAACATGATGCGAATCCTCCTCTGTGATCTGCGCTTGCAGAATAGGCCCGCCGGCCCGTTCAGGCGGCCCTGAGGTCGACCTGGTTAGCTGCTATGCTCAGTGTTTACGGAGGGGTGTAGCTCAGTTTGGCAGAGCAACGGTCTCCAAAACCGTAGGTCGCGGGTTCGAGTCCTGCCACCCCTGCCAGAGCATCCAACCGTCGCTGCCGAGGTGGTGGAACTGGTAGACACGCAGCGTTGAGGGCGCTGTGCCCATTGCGGGCGTGGAGGTTCGAGTCCTCTCCTCGGCACCAACGCAGCGGACACCGCCGTTCAGGCCGACCTGGCGGTACAATGTCCTCACCGAGCAACCTCAAGTCGTTCCAACCAGCGGCTTGAAGTGGTTCCGGCGAGCGGAAGTGGCGCAGCGGTAGCGCGTCTCCTTGCCAAGGAGAAGGTCGAGGGTTCGAATCCCTTCTTCCGCTCCAGTACATCTCATCTGTGCACCCGTATCCGTGCACCCGGCGACGTGGCCAAGTGGTAAGGCAGGGGTCTGCAAAACCCTTATCACCGGTTCGAATCCGGTCGTCGCCTCCAACCTCCTCCTCTGACTCCATTCCGTGCCCGCCTACGACCCGCAGACCGCGCTGATCGTTGTCGACATCCAGAACGACTTCGCGCACCCCGAGGGTTCGCTCTATGTGCACGGCGCTGAGCAGGTCGTCGCCAACGCCAACCAGGCGATTGTCGAAGCGGCCCGGGCTGGCGCTTTGATCGCCTACACGCAGGACTGGCACCCGCCCGACACGCCACACTTCGAGAAGGACGGCGGCATCTGGCCAGTGCATTGCGTCGGTGAGACCTGGGGCGCGCAGTTCCACGACGATCTGACCGTCGACGCCGGACACGTCGTCCGCAAGGGAGTCGACGGCTACGACGGTTACTCGGGATTCACCACTCGCGATCCCAAGAGCGGCGACCAACACGCGACCGAGCTGGAAGACATCCTGCTCGAGGCCGGGATCGAGCGCTGCGTGATCCTCGGCCTGGCCACCGACTACTGCGTCAAAGAGACCGTCCTCGACGCCTGCCGCCTCGGCTTCGAGGTGCTGGTGCCGCGCGATTGCGTGGCCGCCGTGAATGTCCAGGACGGCGACGGCGACGCCGCCTTGTCGGCCATGGCCGAGTCCGGAGCGCTCATCGAATAGCGTTCACCTAGTGAACACTCCTTCGGCCCTCTTCGTCGACCTCTACGAACTGACCATGGCGCAGGTCTACTACGACCGCAGCATGACTGCCGAAGCCGTCATCGAACTCACCGTCCGCGAACTGCCCGAGAACTGGGACTATCTGATCGCGGCAGGCCTCGATCGCGCGCTCGCCTTCCTTGAGGATCTGCGATTCACGGACGAAGACCTGGCATTTCTGAAGACGCTGCCGCAATTCAATCAGCGATTCCTGGACCAACTCCGCGACCTTCGCTTCACCGGCGATGTCTGGGCGCCGCCCGAGGGAACGATCGTCTATCCGCACGAACCCTTAATCCAGGTCATCGCGCCTCTGCCGGAAGCGCAGATCGTCGAGACGGCCATGATCAACCAGATCGCCTATCCGACGCTGGTCGCCAGTAAGGCGGCGCGCGCAGTCGGCGCGGCAGCCGGGCGGCCGGTGATTGAGTTCGGGGGACGTCGGGCACACGGTTCCGAGGCGGCCGTTGAGGCGTCACGCGCCACGTACATCGCCGGCTTCGAAGCGACTTCTTCGGTCGAGGCGAGCCGACGCTACGGCATCCCGGCAACTGGGACGATGGCCCACAGCTTCGTCCTCGCCGAGGGTGACGAAGCCGCCGCCTTCGACGCATTCGTCGCCCGCTACCCCGCAACCACGCTGCTCGTAGACACCTTCGATACACCGAACGGCGTGACCAACGCGATCAGGACCGCGAAGCAGCACGGTCCCGGCTCGGTCGGCGCGATCCGGATCGATTCCGGCAACCTCCGCGACGAGTCCTGGCAAGCAAGGATCAAGCTCGACACGGCCGGCATGCCCGACATTCGGATCGTTGCCAGCGGCGGCCTCGACGAATACCAGATCGCCGAGCTGGTCGGCTCGAACGCGCCCATCGACATCTTCGCCTGCGGCACCAGCATCGTCGCGCCGCCGGACGCCGCGACGCTCGACTCCGCCTACAAGATGGTGGCGTACAACGGCAGACCCGTCGCCAAGCGCTCGCCCGGCAAGCCCAGCATCGGCCACCGCAAACAGGTCTGGCGATCGGCGGACCATGACTTGATTGCGCGATTTGATGATCCCGCGAGCGAGGCCGAACCGGTCCTGCAGCAGGTCATGTCGTCGGGACAACGCACTGAGTCGGGTCGCGATTCGCTGGCCAGCATGCGCGATCGCGCGGCCGGCCTGCGAGGGCCGCGCCGAGTAGAGATCGATCCCTCGCTGCTAAGATGAAATCCGAACAAACATAGTTGGGGTACTACGGTATGACCGATTCCAGAACCGACACTCCGGGTGTCGTCATCCCGATCTGGGACGACGAGCTTGACGATTTCGAGACCGAAGCAACCGCGTTCCGAGAGCAGCAGCGTGACGAAGTCGAGTTCATGCTCTATCGGCTGCGCCAGGGCGTCTACGGACAGCGACAGCCCGACGTGCACATGAACCGGATCAAGCTGCCCATGGGCGGCGTGACCTCCGATCAGCTCGACGGATTGGCCGAAGTCTGTGAGACCTTCGCCCCGTTGGGCAAGGGCCACATCACCACCCGCCAGAACATCCAGGTCCACTTTGTCCCGCTCGACCAGATGCCCGACATGCTGCGCGTGCTGGGCAAGGTCGGACTCTCCTCCCGCGAGGCCTGCGGCAATACCGTCCGCAATGTCACCGCCGACCCCTGGGCCGGCATCTCCGAGGACGAGGTCTTCGACCCCACGCCCTACGCCGGCGCGTTCGTGCGCTACTGGGTGCGCAACTCGATCACGCAGCTCCTGCCGCGCAAGTTCAAGGTCTACTTCACCGGCCGCGAGGCCGACTCCGCCATCGCCGCCATCCACGACCTCGCCTTCTTCTCCCAGGTCCGAGAGATCGACGGCAAAAAGGTCCGTGGTTTCCGCGTCATGGTCGGCGGTGGGCTCTCGACCATGCCCAAGGAAGCGGTCACGCTGACCGAGTTCGTGCCGATGTCGGAGTTCCTCACCCTCTCTGAGGCCGTCATCCGCATCTTCAACGCCGCGGACGAGCTGCGAAAGAACATCCTCAAGGCGCGCCTCAAGTTCCTCGTCCACCGTGTCGGCGAAGAAGCCTTCCGCGAAATGGTCGACGAAGAACTGACCAAGCGCTGGGCCGAGGAAACGCCGCCGCTTGAGGAACTGCTCTACATCGACGACGAGGATTCCGACGCGCGCGACATTGCTGTCGATCTCCCCTCGCCGAACGGCGACGCCTCCCGGTTCGAGCGCTTCCTCGCCGCCAACGTGCGAGCCCAGGTGCAGGACGGCTACTCGGCAGTCGAGGCATCGATCGATCAGGGCGATCTGACGCCGGAGCAGTTCCGCGGCCTGGCCGAGATCCTGCGCAAGTACGGACGCGAACGCGCCCGCACCACGCCGCAGCAGAACGTGGTCCTGCGCTGGATCCCCAACGAGGCCGTCTACGCGGTCTGGAAGGAACTCGACGCGCTCGGCATGGGCGCCCCCGACGCCCAGGAGATCGAAGACGTCGTCTCCTGTCCCGGCACCGACAGCTGCAAGCTCGGGATCACCTCGTCCATGGGCCTCAACCGAGCCGTCCAGGAGCGGGTGCGCTCGATGGACATCGACGACCCCGTAACCCGCAAGATGCGAATTCACATGAGCGGCTGCCCGAACAGCTGCGGCCAGCACCACATCGCCGACATCGGTTTCCACGGCGCCGCGATCAAGGTCGGCAACCGCCAGATTCCCGCCTACCACATGTTCGTCGCCGGCACCTACCGGACCGAGGAGATGCGGCTGGGCACGCTCGTGCCCAAGGTCCGCATCCCGGCCAAGCGCGTCCCCGACGCCGTCGAGCGTGTGATTGATCTGTATCACTCCGACCGCGAGGACAACCAGGAGTTGTTCAGCAGCTGGGTCGACCGCGTCGGCCTCAGTCCGATCCAGGAAACACTCAACGACCTGACCCTGCCGCCCGAGTTCTCGGCCGACACCCTCCCGATGTTCATCGACTGGGACCGCCAGGACATCTACATCCTCCAGCGCGGCGAAGGCGAGTGCGCGGTCTAGCGCCTCCAATCCTCACTCCTTCGGGACGCGTTCTCGTCCCGACTCCCTCTCCCCCAGGAGAGTTGCGCGTAAACCCTTGTAAAGTCGCCCCCGCGAAGGCGGGGGCCCAGCGACCAGGCAGACACTATGAGGCCCCGCCGACGCGGGGACGACTTTGGTTGGTTTACACGCAACTCTCCTCTGGGAGAGGGCGGGGGTGAGGACTCTGCGAGTTCAGAGTTTCACGGCTCCCTGGCCTCAAATTCTCGTCTGTCGCCGAGGCAACGCTGCCCCACTTCATCGTACGCATGTGCGGATATCATGGCAGTTATCAACTTCCAACAGCCTCCCGCGAGACAGACCATGCGACGACCCGACACCTTCGAACAGCTCCGCCCGGAGTCGACCACGGCCGTCGGCTTCCGTCCAACGCCGACCAACAGCCGCACAAAATCGAACACAGTCGAACAAATCCGAATAGGACTCGACCGAAAAAACCCGAAAAAACCTGAAACTCGAAACCCACGATCTTCAGCAATACGCTGAGAATCGTCTCCGTTCCTTGTCCGAGAAAAAAGTTCACGACAAACCTGAAAGGGGCCACCGATTGCACGAATCGTCCGATTCCCCCGAACCAGGAAATCGGCCAATCACCGAACGCCGACTCGCCCGGATGCGAGAAGTCCTCGCACGCCGCCACGATGACCTCGTCGTCGTGCTCGAGAACATCCACGACGCCCACAACGCGTCCGCCATCCTGCGTAGCTGCGACGCCTTTGGCATTGGACGGGTCGCGCTCGTCTACACCAACCAGGTCTTCCCCGAGATCTCGGGCGGAGTCGCGGCCAAAGTCCAGAAGTGGCTGCAGATCGATCGCTTCGCGTCGGCCGAAGCGTGCGTGTCGGCGCTCCACGACGAAGGAATCAGGGTCTTTGCCACGGAACTGACGGATGACTCGCAGGACTATTTCGACGTCAACTTCAGCGGACCGTCGGCGATCGTGCTGGGCAACGAGCACGCTGGCTGTTCCGCCGAGATGGTTGCCCTGGCCGACGCCGGGATCATCGTTCCGATGGTCGGGTTCGTACAGTCGCTCAACGTCTCCGTTGCCGCCGCCGTCGTGATGGCCGAGATCGCGCGCCAGCGTCGGGAACTCAACCCCGCATGGACGCCGCGCAAGACCACCCTGCAGCAGTCGTGGATCGAGCGTGAGTCGTCTCGGCGCTGATCTTCCCGGGTGTCGTGTAGCATCGCTGTGGACAACCACGATTTCACGCGAAGGAGCACAGCATGGCTGACTACGCCGGCAGACTGCCCGTGGCGACGCCTGAGTCACAGCCCTACTGGGACGGCCTCAAAGAGCATAAATTGATGCTGCCGACCTGCGACGACTGCGGTCCCCATTTCTACCCGCGACCGTTCTGCCCAATGCCCGAGTGCTTCAACTGGGACATCAAATGGACCCAGGCATCCGGCAAGGGCAAGGTCCACACCTTCGTCATTTCCCACCAACCGATCCCGCCCTACAACACCGAAGACAACGCCCCGCCCTACGTGATCGCCGTGATCGAACTCGAAGAGGGGCCCCGGATGATGTCCAATCTGATCATCGACGATCCCTACTCGACCACCGTCGACATGGACGTCGAGATCGTCTTCGACGACGTGACCGACGAGGTCACCCTGCCCAAGTTCAAACCGGCCTAGTCCCCTCGCCCTCTGGGAGAGGGCGAGGGTGAGGGCCCCCTCACATCCCCTCCTCTCTGCCAACCAGCAGACTGTCTGAAACGGAGATCACTCATGGATCAGATTCGACACAAGGTCGCGATCGTCGGCGCCGCTGAGACCGACGACCTGGGCCAGATGCCCCACATGTCTCGCCTGGCGCTGCACGCCCAGGCCGCCAAGAACGCGCTCGACGACGCCGGCATGTCGCTGGCCGACGTCGATGGCCTGCTCTGCGCCGGCGCGATTCCCAACGAGGTCGCCGAGTACCTCGGCATCCAGCCGCGCTACATCGACGGCACCTCTGTCGGCGGCTGCTCGTTCATGATTCACGTACGCCACGCCGTGGCCGCGATCATGGCCGGCTACTGCGACGTTGCCCTGATCACGCATGGCGAGAGTGGACGCTCCGGCGTCGACGCGCCACGCGGCGGCTCGGCCTCCTCGCCGGGCGGCCAGTACGAGGCGCCGTTCGCCATCGGCGGTGCGCCGACGACCTTCTCGATTCCCGTGCTGCGCCACTTCCACGAGTACGGCACGACCAAGGAACATCTGGCCCACATCGCCGCGGCGACTCGCGCCTGGGCCAACCTCAACCCGATGGCCATGATGGGCAGCCACCGCCGAGCGCCGGAGCGCGGCGGCGGGCCGATCACACCGCAGGACGTGCTCAATTCGCGGATGATCTGCTACCCCTTCAACCTGCTCGACTGCTGCGTCGTCGCCGACGGCGGCGGGGCGCTGGTGCTCGTTTCTGAGGAGCGGGCCAGGGACTTTGCCAAGGACCCGGTCTACGTGCTGGGCGCCGGCGAAGCGGCGGCGCACTGGATGGTCTCGCAGATGCGCGACCACACCACCGCCGACGGCTACCGGATCGCCGGCGAGGCGGCCTACAAGAGCGCCGGTCTGGGCCCGCAGGACATCGACCATTGCATGTTCTACGACGCCTTCACCTTCACGCCGCTGATGGCGGCCGAGGACCTCGGCTTCGTGCCCAAGGGCGAGGGCGGTCCGTTCTTCGCCGAGACCAAAACCGGCCCCGACGGCGAGGTCATTTACAAGTCCGGTCCCGGCGGCGACTTCCCGATGAACACCAACGGCGGCGGCCTCTCCTACTGCCACACCGGCATGTACGGCATGTTCGCGATCGTCGAGTCGGTCCGTCAGCTGCGAGGCGAATGCGGCGACCGGCAGGTCCCCGACGTCAACGTCAGCATGGCCCACGGCCCCGGCGGCATGTTCGCCTCAGCCGGAACGATCATCCTCTCGAACGCGTAGCATGAATGCATGACAACGACCAGCTCCCAAGGGTTAGTCACGGCTGAAGAGCTGCTCGAACTCTCTGCAAACGGGTTCTACGGCGAACTGGTGCGAGGAGAGCTGGTCGAGTTCATGCCACCGGGATTTCGACATGGCAAGGTTGTCGGTCTGATCACGTACCTGCTGTGTGCATTCGTGATCCCTCGCGAGTTGGGGACTATTGCCGCGGGAGATTCCGGAGTGGTGCTTGAGCGAGATCCTGACACCGTGCGAGGCCCCGATGTGGCCTTCTACTCGGCGCAGACGTTACCGCTTGACGACGACAACCCCAGCTACTCCGAAGTGGTTCCGGACCTTGCTGTGGAAGTAGGTTCACCAAACGACTCAATGTCCGAGCGCGAGTCCCGCGCCCGAATGTGGGTTGGCCACGGCGTCCCGCTTGTATGGATGGTGCATCCGGAGAGTCGGAGCATTGATGTCTACCGGCCGGGTCAGGAGATCGAGACACTAGGTGTGGGCGACCAGATCACTGGTCACGATGTCATTCCGGGCTTTCAGTCCGCAGCTAGCGATCTGTTCGCTGCTCCCCGCTGAGGCGCCTCAGGTGGACGCGCCAGCAGCACGCTGATTGCGGCGGTCAGCAGCAGGCCGACGAAGACCATGTAGATCAGGTCGTACGACCCTCGGTTGTCGATCACCAGCCCTGAGACGAACGGCCCGAATGCGTTGATCAACAACTGCGGCGGAGCCGTGACCGATCGGATCCGGCCCACGGAGTAGCGGCCAAAGTAGTCGGGAAACGAGATCCGGTTGAGCGGCAACTGCGCGCCGAAGGCGAGGCCGTGCCAGACCGCGAAGACGAATGCCATCCAGACCGTCTCGGTCAGGATGAACCAGACAATCGCGCTGGTCGTGACGCAGATCACCAGTGGCAGCGAGTAACGCACCGCCAGCCGCTGACGCAGCTCTCCGCCCAACACGCCGCCGACGATTCCCATCCCCGCCCACAGCGCCAGCGCCGAACGCGCCGTATCGGCGTCGATCCCGTTCTGGGTCATGTGCGACACGAAGGTGAAGTTCACTGCACCACCCACGGCCATCAAGATCGTGGTGCCAATCAGCAGCAACCAGAACGCTCGGGTGCGGACCGCCTCCCGCACCGTCCAATCGGGGTCGCTGGTCAGAAGCGATGGCGTCTCGCCTCTGGTGACCGACGCCCGCAGCCGTTCGCCGTCGGGTCGCAAACCGACGTCCTCCGGCCGGCGCCGCATGATCAGCGGCGGCAACACGCCGATGGCAACGACCAACAGGGCCATCAACAGGAACGCCTCGCGCAGGCCGCCCAGCCAGATCCCGGCGGTGATCACCAGAGGGAAGATCATCATCCCGCTGCGCGTGCCGATCATCGTCAGGCCCATCGCCGAGCCGCGTCGGCGGATGAACCAGTTGGCGATTACCACCACGACAGCGATGTCGATCACGGCCACCGTGAGACCTCGGCCCAGGCCCCAGAGCAGGAGAAACTGCCACAGGTCAGACATGAACCCGAGCGCGACCAACAGTCCGGCCACAACGCCGACCGAGCTGAACATCAACATCCGCGGGCCATGCCGATCGGCGATCGGACCCACGAACGTTGCGATCACGCCGCCGCCGATCCCGCCGATCACCATCGTCAGCGCAATAGAGGCGGTACTCCAGCCATACTCGGCCTGTAGTTCCGGTGTAATCGCACCCAGTACCGGATTGAAGAACGAAACGGCGGCAAACGACGACATTGAGGCCGCGGCCGCAATCCACCAGCCCGCGAACACGCGGCGAAACGGTCGCGCATACAGGAATCCAGGCAGACGTTCGCGGCGTCGGAGCTGCAGTCGGCTCTGAGGGTCGGGAGACTCGCTCATGAACGCCACTACCCTACCGCTAGACCACGTCCGTCGGAGTTCCCAGTTCTGACAATGGAGGGACCATGGCGAGCACGACACTGCGCATCGGGGTAACCCGAGAACTCAATCAGCGGGCAGGAGTCCGACTGCGCGAAATTGTCCCGGATGCTGCGGTGGTTCTGCTCGATTCCGACGGTTCGTGGTCCGAGGATCCTGCCGAGCTCGACGCCTTCTTCTTCTCTGAGGACCTTTACTACCTCCCCGAAGCGGTCGGCGCATTCGTCGAACTGCTGAGCTCGTCACCGCCAAAATGGATGCAAACGGCGAGCACCGGCGTTGACCATTCCCTCTTCGCCTATCTGTTGGATTCAGGCGCCATTGTCACCAACTCACCGGGCGTCCACGGATCAACCATTGCCGAGTACGTCTTCGCCTACATCCTCAGTCATGCGAAGCGTCTGCCTCAGCACGCTGCCAATCAGTCCGCCCGACAATGGACGCCGCTTGAATCGATTGAGCTGGCCGGTCAGACGCTCGGCATCGTCGGCTATGGCGGAATCGGGGAGGCTTGCGCCAGGCTCGGCAAGGCATTCGGGATGCGGACCGTTGCCACCAAACGCCGGCCGCCTAGCAACGAACACCTCGACCAGTACTTCTCGCCGGGCCGGCTGCACGAACTGCTCGCCGCCAGCGACTATGTCGTGCTCTGCTGCCCCTTGACCGATGAGACGATCAATCTGATCAATGCGGAAGCGCTGGCTGCGATGCAGTCTCACGCGCTGCTCATCAATGTGGCGCGTGGACGCGTCGTCGATCACGACGCGCTGTCCCACGCGCTGAAATCCGGTGCGATCGCCGGCGCCGTGCTGGACGTCGCTCCGCTGGAGCCCCTTCAGCCCGATTCGCCGCTCTGGGATTTGCCCAACTGTCTGATCACGCCTCACGACTCGTGTCACGTTGACGCCTCCTACATGCGCACCGCAGACTTCTTCTTCGCCAACCTGACCCATCTCATCGCAGGTGAACCGCTGGAGTGGGTCGTTACCGACATTGAACTGTCCGATCCCAGTGAGGGAGACGTCTAGGAGCCGCCATGTCCAACAACACGCACGCACCCGGCCCCCTGGCCGGCATCCGCGTCCTCGACCTGACCTGGGTCCTCGCCGGACCGTACGCGGCCATGATCCTCTGCGACCTCGGCGCTGAAGTCGTCAAGGTGGAACGCCCCCCGCACGGAGACGTCGCCCGCACGACCGGGCCGTTCGTCAACAACGAATCGATGTACTTCCAGTCGGTCAATCGAGGCAAACGCAGTATCTCGATTGACCTGCGCTCAGACGAAGGCCGCGACCTCTTTCTGCGCCTGGTCGACGAAGCCGATGTGGTGATGGAGAATTTCACTCCCGGCGTGATGGACAAGCTCGGGATTGGCCCCGACACACTGCTCGAGCGCAACCCGCGGTTGATCTTCGCTTCCACCTCAGGCTTCGGACAGACCGGACCATGGCGCGACAAACCCGCACTCGACATCATCGTCCAGGGCATGGGCGGCGTGATGAGCATCACCGGATACCCGGACGAACCGCCGGCCCGGCCCGGGACCTCGATCGGCGACATCTGCGGTGGGCTCTACACGGCGATCGGCATCCTGGCGGCGCTGCGCGAGCGGGATCAGAGCGGCTACGGCCAATCGGTCGACATCTCGATGCTCGACTGCCAGATCGCGATCCTGGAGAACGCGGTCGCGCGGTACTTCACCACCAGGCAGGAACCAGGTCCGCTGGGGACGCGGCATCCATCGGCGACGCCATTCCAGGCCTTCCCCACGGCCGACGGCTGGATGGTCGTCGCATTGTCATGGGGCATTTCCGCCCAGTGGGAGCTGTTCTGCGCCGAGCTCGGGCTACCCGAACTGGTCGGCGACGAACGCTTCGAGACATCGTTCAAGCGCACCGAGAATCACGCCGAGCTCGAGCCGCTGCTCTTCGGCGCCACGCGCAAGCAGACCACCGACCACTGGGTTGCAGTGCTGGGCCAGTACGGCATCCCGATTGGGCCGCTGAACACGATCGGCCAGGCCGTCAACCAGGAACAGATCGCCGCCCGTGAAATGATCACGACCGTGCAGCATCCGGTCGCCGGCGACGTCACGATGGCCGCCTCCCCGCTCAAGCTCTCGCGCACGCCGGGGCGGGTCTACGGCTACGGCCCCCTGTTCGGGCAGGACACCTGCGCGGTTCTCGACGAGTGGTTGGGGATACCCGCCGAACAGACCGCCGCACTGGCCGAGGCCGGCATCGTGCTGACCGAGGGCGGCCCCGACATCGCTGCGTATCTGAGCGCGTAACGTTCGATCCCTTCTCCCCTGGGAGAGGGTTGAGGTGAGGGCCCAGGCAAGCGACCAACATGGACCTCATGCCGACGTTGGTGAACCTCCTCTCACGGCTCAAGCGGAAACTGCGTCCCGAGCCCATCGAAATCGAACTCGACGTCGTCGAGCAGCTCATCGTCCAGCACCTGCTGCTGGTCGAGCAGGCGTCGTTCGAAGAACTGGTGGATGCCGTGCTCGTGTCCCGGCCGACCGCCAATCAGCAACAGGTCAGGCTGTCGCTAATCCGGTTCGAATCGTTCCGGTTGATCAATCGCATCCTTCATCCGGAGCAGGAGCCCGGCAAGCAGATGTCCTTTACGCTCACTCCTGACGGTCGGCGGTTGAAGGCGGTCATCCCCGCCGTGCCGCGTTCTCGAATCCAAACCTGGCTGTAAGCGCCACCGCGTTAAGGAGTCCCTGATGGCGAAGTTCAAGGTCTATCACATCGATTCGCGGCCCGAGCGCCAGCCCCACGTTGCCGAGGCAGCTGAGCTGGCCAAGGCCGACGCCGAGCTGATCCCGCTGACCCTCGAACAGCAGGAAGACATCCCGGCGCACGTCGGCGACGCCGACGGAATCATCTGCGGCTACCGGCAAGTGGGCAAGGACATCTTCGACGTCGCGCCGAACCTCAAGGTCGTGGTGCGATACGGGATTGGCTTCGACAACATCGACTGGCAGACAGCGGTCGACTACGACATCGTCGTTTGCAACATCACCGATTACTGCATCAACGAGGTCGCGACGCACGCGATTTCGTTGCTGCTGGCGCTCAACCGGAAGTTGATCGCGCACAACGACGCCGCCCGCGCCGGTGAACGTGTCCCGCTCGGACCGTCGGGACCGCTCTACGGTGAAACGCTGGGGCTGGTTGCCTTCGGCCACATCGCGCAGCAGGCTGCGATTCGGGCTCAGGCCTTCGGGCTGGACGTGATCGCGTACGACCCGTACCAGGACCCGGCAGTGGCCGAAGCCGCAGGTGTGCGACTGACCTCGCTCGAGGAAGTCATGCAGGCCGACTACGTCTCGGTCCACCCGCCGTTGAGTCCGGAAACTCGGGGAATCGTCGGCGCGGAGCAACTGGCGCTGATGAAGCCCAGCGCTTACCTGATCACGACCTGCCGCGGCGGCGTAGTCGACGAGCGGGCGCTCTACGACGCGCTCAAGAACGGTCAGTTGGCCGGCGCGGGGGTGGATGTCTGGGATCCGGAGCCGGTGCACCAGGACCATCCGTTGCTCGAGTTCGACAACGTGATCGCCACGCCCCATTCGGCCTTCTATTCGGACAACTCGATGCCGCTGCTGCTCCAGCGCGTCGGCGAGGCGGCGGCCGATGTTCTCCAGGGCTACATGCCGCGATCCGTAGTGAACAAGGCCGTCCTGGACAAGGTCTCGCTGGCGCCGCACCCCGATCGCTAGGACCAGTTCACAAAGACCGACATCAGCCCCCAACAGCCGTCATTGCGGCGCTTGTCGCGGTAATCTCGCCATGACTTTTACTGATGTTCGTGCGCGACGCGGCGAGATACCCGCGACAAGCGCGGGTATGACGGAGCTTGTTGTCTCTCTTCCGCCCATGTGAACAGGCGCTAGTCCTCGAGCAACTCCACGTCGGCGTACCAGGCAGTCACCTGTCCGCCGCTTCCGTCGTGGTTGCGGCTCACCGGCCGACCCACGACCAAGCCCGGCTTCGCCGCGATCGCGCGGTCGAACATCGGACCATCGACCACGCACGTGTGAAACTCGCCGTTCTCGCCGAGCGGATCGGTACCTTCCGGCAGATCGTCGAGGAACGATTGGTCGAACCAGCGACCGGCGAAGCTGCGATCAAGCCTGGACGAGGGGCTGACGGCGGTGACGATCGCTCGGAGGCCCGACTGCAGCATCGTCTGCGCCAGCTCGGGGGTTGGCTTGCCCCAGACCGGGAAGATGGCGTCGAATTCTGTCTCGGCAAGGTTTGCTTCCCGATACTCGCGGATGTCCTCGAGGAAGAGATCGCCGAACGCGAACGTGTCGACGGTGAGGTCCGGCGGCAGTCGCCGGACTTCGTCCAGGAACCGCCGCATGGCCGCCTCGTAGGCCTCGTTCGGGCAGGGATAGGGGATCGGGATTTCGTACAGGGGCAGACCAAGACGCTCGGCCTGGAGTCGGAGCACTCGCCGCGGTGTTGCCTGAATGGCGACGCGGTCGAAGTGCGGCGTCACCGTGGTGAAGATGCCGCGGACGTCGTACCGATCGGGCTGTTCACGAAGCACGTGCAGCGCCCAGGCGGAGTCTTTTCCCGACGACCAGGAGACCATGACGGGGAGTGGTGTCACAACAGGAGATTTCAGATCATCGTGTACGCTTTTTGCAACGTAGGCGACAGAACGATGTTCCGCTAGCGGAGGTGGGCCAATGCGACCAAACACGGTGAAACAGCTGTGGGCCGAAGGCAAGCCCGCCTTTGGCGCCTGGCTTGGCACCTGCTCGCCGCTGGCGGCCGAATCAATGGCTCACCAGGGCTGGGACTGGCTCGTGGTCGATGGCGAACACTCTCCCGTCGACCTCCAGACCATGATTCAGATGTTTCAGGCCATTTCAACGACCGACACCATTCCCATGGCGCGAGCGCAATGGAATGATCCGGTGATCATCAAGCGCATCCTCGACGGCGGCGCCTACGGGGTTGTAATCCCCTGGGTCAACAACCGCGCAGAGGCCGAACAGGCTGTCTCGGCTTGCCGTTATCCGCCGGACGGACTCCGCGGCTTCGGCGCATATCGCGGGTTCCTCTATGGCGGCCCTGACTACGGCGACGAGGCGAACAACGAGATCGCCTGCATCATTCAGATTGAAACGATCGAAGCGGTCGAGCGAATCGATGAGATCCTGTCCGTGCCGGGCATCGACGCGACCTGCATCGGCCCGGCCGACCTGGCCAAGTCGATGGGCATCCCGGTTCGGCCCGACAACCCTCACCCGGACCATGTCGCGGCCTGCGCCGAGGTGCTCGCCGCGTCGCAGCGAATCGACAACCGTGTCGCGCCGGGCATCTTCACCTCCGGTCCGGTCGAAGCGAAGCGCCGCGCCGAAGAGGGCTGGCTCTACATCCCGTCCGGCAGCGACGGACAGTTCATGGCCCAGGCGTCCGCCCAGGGTCTGCGCACCGTTCGCAGCTACGGTCAGGACTAGGCGTATGGCCTGGACCGGGCAGGACGGGCCGGAGACGCGTCAGCGGTTCGACGCCAGTGAACTGCGCGGTTTCACTTCGGCCATCCTGAAGTCGTACGGCGTGCCGGCGGACGACGCCGAGATTGGCGCCGACGTCTTGATCGACGCCGACCTGGTCGGGATCGAGTCGCACGGGATTGCCCATCTGCCCTGGCATATCGGCTATGCGCCGGGATTCGAATCTGGGGCGGTCAACCCGAATCCGGAGATTAGGGTGCTGCGCGAGACCCCGGTTTCGGCGGCGTGGGACGGTGATGGCGGCTTTGGCACCATCGTCTGTCAGAAGGCGATGGCCAGCTGCATCGAGAAGGCCAGGGCCAGCGGGATGGGCATGGTCACGGTTCGCAACGGCCGACACTTCGGCGCCGCCGGCTACTACGCGCATATGGCCGTCGAACATGACCTGATCGGGATGGCGATGTGCAACGTCCCGCCGATTGCCGTCGCGGCCGGGGGCAAGGGACGCGCCTTCGGTACCAATCCGATCGCGATGGCGGCGCCAATCGCCGATGGCACGCCGTTCCGGCTCGACATCGCCACGACGGCGGTCGCCGGCGGCAAGCTGGAGATCGCAGGCCGGCAGAACAAACCGCTGCCCGAAGGCTGGGCGGTCGACGAAGACGGCGACCACAGTGACGACCCGTTCATCATGCGCAAGAACGGCGCGCTGCTACCGCTCGGATCGACGCTGACGACCAGTTCCCACAAGGGCTATGGGCTGGGACTGATGGTCGACATCATGTCGGGGGTGCTCTCCGGCGACGGCTCCGGCCTGTTCGCTCCGCGCGGTCAGAATCTGATCCAGGGGCAGTGGTTCGCGGCCTGGCGAATTGATCTGTTCTGCGAACCCGATGAGTTCAAATCAAGCATGAAAGAGATGGCCGACGCGATTCGCCAGATCGAGCCAGTTGACGGTGTGGCGCGTGTCGTGATTCCCGGCGATCCGGAAGAAATGGCGCGAGCTGATCGCTCGGTCAACGGAGTACCGCTGGATCAGGAGACCATCGAGCAACTGATCGCGCTGGGTGAACAGCGCGGTGTGTCATTCCCCGCTCCATGTAGCAAAGGCGGTACACCATGACGATGGTCAACGCGCGAATCGACGCCGCAATTGAGAGCATTCTCGACAACTATGGTCGCGCTGCCGGCATTTTCGATCCCAATCGCCTCGAGGTATGGGAGGAATTGGGACTCACCATGTCCCAGCTTCGCGTGCTCTACATGCTTCAGGCCGCGCCGGGAACTCCGGCCGGCGCGGTTGCTACGCAGCTCAAGGTTCGACCATCGACCGCGACCGGAATCATTGATCGCCTGGTCGACAAGCAGAAGCTGGTCAGGCGCGAGCGCGACGACTCCGACCGGCGGCGCGTGCGCGTCTACCTGACTGAGCGAGGTCACAAGGTAATCACGGAGCTGGAAGTCCGGAAGCGCGCGGTGATCTGGAAAATCTTCCGCAACTTCTCCGAACAGGAACTGGCCGACATCGACCGCACGTTCACGTTGCTAACCTCCGAGGCAGAGCGCCAGGGCGTTCTCGCTCCCTGGCCCCCTGATCCTGAGGTGATGTGATGTCAACGGGGCCGCGGCAATCGCCCAACGGGCAGGCCGGCGCCCCGCCAGGTGGTCCCCCGATGCCACAGGGAGGTCCACCAGCCGGTACGCCGGGCATGCCCGGCATGGGCGAGGTTCCGCCTGGCTGGTTGCTGCCCCAGCGACGCAAAGTCCTGATCATGGTCTGCGTCATGCTGGCGCTGTTCCTGGCAGCGCTCGACCAGACGATCTGGAGCGTGGCCGCGCCGAAGGCGGTTGGCGACCTCGGAGGTCTTGACCTCTTCGCCTGGCCGGCCACGTCCTACCTGCTTGGCTCCACGGTCATCGTCCCGATCATCGGCAAGCTCTCCGACGCGCACGGCCGCAAACCGTATCTGCTCGCCGGAATCGTCATCTTCCTGATCGCGTCGGCGCTGTGCGGCGCCTCAGGCAGCATGTGGGAACTGATCGGATTCCGCTTGCTGCAGGGCTTCGGCGCGGCCTTCATCATGGCCAACGCCTTCACGACGATGGGCGACTATTTCGCCCCCGCCGAGCGCGGCCGCTGGGCGGGCATCATTGCTGGCACGTTCGCCCTCGCCAGCATCATCGGACCACTCGCTGGCGGCGTGCTGACCGACGAACTCTCCTGGCGCTGGGTCTTCTACATCAACATTCCGGTCGGCGGCTTGGGCCTGGTGGCGATCACGATGCTGATGCCCAGGCAGAAGCCGCAACATCCCCAGCGCCAACCGACCGACTGGCTCGGTGCCGGCATGCTCATCGTCGCCGCGACACCGTTGCTGCTGGCCTTGTCGATGGGCGGCAACCAGTTCGGCTGGCTGGACTCACCGATCGTCGTCTGTTTCATCGTCGCCGTCGTTGCGGCATTCGCGTGGTGGAGGACCGCGCGGCGCAAAGGCGACGACGGCATCATGCCGCTGCCCATGTTCCAGAACCGGCTCTACATGTTCTGCACGGTCGTGATGTTTCTGATTGGCATCGCGATGATGGGCGCGATGTTCAATCTGCCCTTCTTCCTGCAGGGCGCGCAGGGCATTTCGGCCACCAACTCCGGTCTCGTCACCCTGCCGATGAGCATCGGGGTGGTGCCCGCGTCGGTGATCACCGGACAGATTCTGGCCAGAACCGGACGCTACAAGCCGCTGGCCATCGTCGGCGGGGCCGGCGCCACGTTCTCGCTGTTCATGCTCTCGCAGCTCAACGTGGACTCGGACCTGAACATGGCCCGCCTGTACATGTTTGTGATGGGCGCGTCCATGGGCACGCTGATGCCCCTGTACTCGCTGCTGATGCAAAACTCGCTCCCCTTCAGACTGCTCGGCGCGGGCACGGCGACCAATCAGTTCTTCCGTCAGATGGGCGCGGCGATGGGCATCTCGCTGTTCGGCGCGATGATCGTGTCCGGATTCTCGTCGCAGTTGACCAAAGCGTTCCCGGTCGGCTTCGAACAGCTCAAGGAGCGACCCGAGGTACTGCTCAATCCCGAGGCGCTCCAGGGCTTCCGTCAGCAGTTGGAACAGCAGTCAGCCGGATCGGCGGACGCCGTCATCCAGACGGCTCGTGAGGCGTTGGCCGTACCGGTCACCGATGTCTTCCTCTACGGCGCCATCGTCATGGCCATCGTGCTCGCCATCGCGGCCATACTGCCGAGGGTCCGCTTCCAGACACAGGAAGAGATGATGGCCGCCGCGCGCGCGGCGGCCGCCGCCAACCGCCCGCCGGGTTCAGCAGGTTCTCCTCCTGCCGGACCTCGCCCCGGCATGCCGGTTCCATCGGCCGGCCACTCGCCAACGGGATTGCCGACAGAACCCGCTCAACCCCCTAGAGTGGCAGCAGCGGCACCGTCGCCGGCGGAGACCGTCTCCGACAACGGCGAGTCGCCGAGCAGACAGCTGAACGAGTCGGTGCCCCTGATTGCCTCCTGGGCCAACCAACGACCCAACCAGATCGAAACGCTCGATTAATCGGAGCCGAAATGACGACCCCCAACGGCCAGCACGACCACGAACCGAACGGCGCGACCCAACAGGCGACCAGCACCGTGCTGGCACTCGATGGCTGGGGGCCGGTGCTGGTCGAGCCACCAGCGAACGGGGCCAACGGTTCCGAGCCGGCAGTCGCTGCCCAGGAACCGGCGCTCGAGCTCAGCGGTTCGTCCGATGGATCGCCGAACCGCGACTGGCGCTCCGCCGTCCAGTCCGGATGGGATCGTGGCTTCGCTCAGGCCAGGATTGATCCGGCGCTGATACGCCTGATCGCGCCGCTCGCAGCCATGACGATCGCCGTGATCGCCGCCCTCAAGCTCGGTGACGCGTACCTGCAACACCGCCCGCCCGAACCCACTCCCGCTCCGCCATCGCGAATGTCGACATTCCGCCGCAGCATCGCCCTGGTGATCGACCCATCGCTGACGCCGCCTCAGCCTCAACTCCCGATCTGGGAGCGCTGGCTGCGTCAGACGCTTCGCTAGCCGACTGCCACCCCACTACGCGCCTCCACGCCGACAGGTTCCGCTACTCCTGCGTCGCCAGGGTCCTCGCCTGCTCCTCGGCCCGCTCGCGCAGCACGCGCTTGTAGTCGCGCGGAATGATCTTCACCATCTGGCGCGCGACGACGTCCCAGTTGTCCAGGACCTCCTGAGCCAGCGGGCTCCCGGTGCGCTCCGCGTGGGTTTCGATCATCTCTTCCAGCATGGTCTCCTCGTTGTGATCGGTGATTGACTCGAGTTCGACCATGGCGGGGTTGACCTTGCTCTCAAGGCTCCCGTCGGCGTCCCAGACGTAGGCAAGGCCTCCGCTCATCCCGGCTGCAAAGTTGCGGCCCACCGGCCCGAGCACGACCACCGTGCCGCCGGTCATGTACTCGCAACCGTGGTCGCCCACGCCTTCGACGACGGCGCGAGCGCCCGAGTTGCGCACGGCAAAGCGCTCGCCCGCGCGCCCAGCCACCCAGAGCGTTCCGCCGGTCGCTCCGTAGAGCACCGTGTTGCCAACCAGCACTCCATCTCGACCCTGGAAGCCGGCGTCGTCGCGCGGCGCCACCGAGATCATGCCTCCGGCCATCCCCTTGCCGACGTAGTCGTTGGCCTCGCCGCGCAAGTAGAGTCGCAGGCCGCGTACCAGGAATGCTCCGAACGACTGTCCGGCGGATCCGCTGAAGTGCAGCTCAATCGTGCCGCGCTGCATCCCCAGGTCTCCGTATTGCTGGGCAATTCGCCCGGACACGCGAGCGCCAACGGTGCGATGCTCATTGGTGATCGGGAACTTCGCCGAAATGTGCTCCTCGCGAGCAATATGCGGCTCGAGAATCTCCAACAGTTCGTCGTCTAGCGGGATGTCGTGGCGGCGGTCGTTGCGCTCCTGGTTTCGCATTCTGGGGAAGTCCGGGTCCGCCTCGATCGGGGCGAGGAGTTGTGAGAGGTCGACCAGATTGGCGCGCTCGCCGGACCGCGGCGGGATCTGCTTGAGCAGGTCACTGCGGCCGATCACTTCATCCAGGGAGCGGTAGCCGAGGTCGGCAAGGATGACGCGCACTTCCTCGGCCACGTGGAGCAGGAAATCAATCAGCATCTGCGGCTTGCCGAAGTACTTGGCCCGCAGGTCTTCGCGCTGCGTGGCCACGCCGACGGGACAGGTGTTGAGGTGGCATTGGCGCGCCATCTTGCAGCCCAGGGCGACCAGCGCCGTGGTGCCAAACCCGTACGCTTCCGCCCCCAGCATCGCGGCGACCACGACATCGCGCCCCGTGTGGAACCCGCCATCGGTGCGCAGCTTGATCCGTCCCCGCAGACCGTTGACGACCAGGGCTTCGTGCGCCTCCTTGACGCCCAGCTCCCAGGGAGCGCCGGCGTACTTCACCGACGACAGCGGCGAGGCACCGGTGCCGCCGTCGGCCCCGGAGATGTGCACGACATCGGCATAGGCCTTGGCCACTCCTGTCGCAATCGTGCCGACGCCTTCGCAAGCCACCAGCTTGACGCAGACCTTGGCGCGCGGGTTGGCAATCTTCAGGTCGTAGATCAACTGGGACAGATCTTCGATTGAGTAGATGTCGTGATGGGGCGGCGGCGAGATAAGCTCCACACCGGGGGTCGAATGGCGCAGCATGGCGATGTATGCCGTCACCTTATGACCGGGCAGCTGTCCACCCTCGCCGGGCTTGGAGCCCTGCGCGATCTTGATCTCGATCTCTGACGCGCTGCCCAGATACGCCGGGGTGACGCCGAAGCGGCCTGAGGCAATCTGCTTGATCTGCGAGTTGGCGTCGAACTTGTCCCCCGTGGACAGGAAGCGGCGCGGGTCTTCGCCGCCCTCGCCGGTGTTCGATGCGGCTCCGAGAACGTTCATCGCGCGAGCGATGTCCTCGTGGGTCTCGGGGCTCAACGCGCCCAGAGACATCGCGCCGGTACTGAACCTCGGCGTGATTTCCTCATGTGGTTGGACCTCGTCCAGGGCGATCGGCTCGCGGTCGGACTTGAACCCCAGCAGGTCCCGCAGCGCGGTCGGCTGACGGCTGTTGGCGTGTTCGGAGTACCTGGCGTACTCCTCGGGGCCTCCGCCCTGTACCGCTTTGTGCAGCGCTCGCCAGACGGGCGGCTCGTTGGCGTGATAGTCGGCGTTGCGGCGATATCGATACCAGCCGCCCGCGTCGAGACCGTCGGCTGAATATGCCTGTGCATGTCGATCGAGCGAGTCGGCGCCGAGCTCTTCGAAGCCGACTCCGCCAATTCGCGAGAGGGTCCCGGGAAATGATCGCTCAACCACCTCTTCGCCGATGCCCAGCGCCTCGAAGATCTGCGCCCCGTGGTAGGAAGCTCGGGCCGCAATGCCCATCTTCGACATGATCTTGAGAATGCCGGCATCGACCGCCTGCACGTAGCGCTCGATCACCTCGCCGGCGTCCATATCGTCGAACTCGCCCTCGGCATGCAGGGAGTTCAAGGTCTGTAGCGCCAGATAAGGATGAACCGCGTCGGCGCCGAAGCCAATCAGGCAGGAGATCTGGTGCACGTCTCGGGCATCGCCGCAACTCGCAGCGATGGACGCGGACAACCGCTGACCGTTGTTGATCAGATGATGGTGCACCGTCGACACGGCGAGCAGCATCGGGATCGGCACGCGGTCGGGGCCGACCTCCTCGTCGCTCAGCACGATCAACGAGTGACCGTCCTCGATGGCGTTGTCGGCATGATCGCACAGCGCGTCGAGCGCTGCCTCAAGGCCCGATGGACCATCTTCCACCGGGAATGATGTCTCAATCACCGTGGCCGAGAAGCCGGGCTGACGGAAGGCCAACAGGGCCTCCAGTTCGTCGCTGAGCAACATCGGCGACTGCAAATGGACCAGCCGAGCGGCCTCCGGCGACTCTTCCAATAACGACTGGCGACGTCCCAGCCACGTGTCCAGGGACATCACGTTACGCTCACGGATCGAATCGATCGGCGGATTCGTGACCTGAGCGAACTTCTGCCGGAAGTAGGTGTACAGCGGGCGGGGCGGATCGTGCAGGACCGACAGCGGCGTGTCGTCGCCCATGGATCCGACTGGCTCCTTGGCCTGGCGCGCCATCGGCTTCAGGACGTATTCGATCTCTTCCCGGCTGTAGCCATGCAGGATCTGGCGAGACAACAACTCGCCTTCGTCGGGCTGGGGAATGCTGGACGCCTCGATGCTCGTCGCGCGCTCGAGTCGGCCCATGTACTGGCGCACCCAACGGCCATACAGCCGGCGCGACGAAACGCGCCGCTTGATGTCGTCGTTGCGCAACAGCTCGTGCCGCTCGGTATCCACGGCGACCATTTGCCCCGGTCCCAGTCGTCCGGTTTCGATGATCTCCGATTGGTCGATGGGAATCAGACCAACTTCGGAGCCCATTACGACCAACCCGTTGCGGGTCACCTGGTATCGCGCGGGACGCAGGCCGTTGCGGTCCATCGCGGCGGCGGCGATCTTGCCGTCGGTGAAGGCCATCGCGGCCGGACCGTCCCACGGTTCCGTCAGGCAGGCGTGGTACTCATAGAATCCCCGCAGGTCGGGATCCATATCGTCGAGATTCTCCCAGGCTTCGGGAATCAACATCATCATCGCGTGCAGGGGGCTGCGTCCCGAAGCGACGAGCAGCTCGAACGCTTCGTCGAATGCCTGTGAGTCGGAGCTGACGGAGCCCAGTACGGGGTGCAGTTCGTCGACCGCAGCGCCCCAGACGTCGGACTGCAACGCCGGACCGCGCGCCATCATCCAGAGCCGGTTCCCCAGCAACGTGTTGATTTCGCCGTTGTGGGCGATGTAGCGGAAGGGCTGCGCGATTCGCCAGTTGGGCAGCGTGTTGGTCGCGTAGCGCTGATGGAACAGGGCCACGGCGGACACGGTGTCGGGATTCGTGAGGTCCGGATAGAAGCGGTTCAGCTGCGGAGCGACCATCAGGCCCTTGTAGACCACGGTCGAGGTCGACATTGAGACGATGTACGACTCGCCGGCGCAATCGCCGGAGTCGGAATCGCGAAGGGATTGGTACTCGGCGTCAGCGCGACGGCGGGCCAGGTACAACCGACGCGCATACTCCTCTTCCGACACGCCGGACGGCCGCGCAATGAGCAGTTGCTCGATGCATGGCAGCTCCCGGAGCGCCCACCGTCCCAGCACCGACGGATCGGTCGGCACGACCCGCCAGCCAAGAACATCCAGTCCGGTTCGTTGGGCCGCGGACTCGAGAATCGACCTGGCCCGCGCAGCAGCATCCTCGTCCATGGGCAGGAAGACCATCGCGAGTGCGAGATCGGCATCGCTCAGGCCCGGCCGCCCGAGACGCGCCAGTTCGTCCTGCAAGATCGCATAGGGAATGCTGATCGTGACGCCCGCCCCATCGCCAGTCTCAGGATCTGCATTGACGGCGCCGCGGTGGGTCAGGCTGACCACGCCCTGCACCGCCTGTTCGACCAACTCGTGCGTGGCAACGCCATCGAGTCGGGCGATGAAGCCGGTGCCGCACGCGTCGCGGAAGCTCTTCGGATCGTGCAGGCCGGCGTAGTCGGTGCGGCTCGCTCGATTCGGGCGGCGATTGCGTGTCATATCGTCAGCGTCTATCGCTTCCAGCTGTCACACAGCCGATGCCTATGCAACCGAAGGGGGACGGTGCGAATATTACGTGAATATTCGCACAATCGGCGTGACCAAGCTAGCGACCCGATTACAGGCCCGGAGAGGATCCGGTCCCATCGAAGCGTTACAGAATCTCGTCGCGGCGCAAGTCGGACAGCGCCGCGCCGAAGCGCTCAATGGTCCAGTCGATGTCTGCTTCGGTGTGGACGCAGGAGACCAGGGCGCCCATGCCCATGAGATCGACGCCATGGTTGAGGAATGCCCGCCGGAAGGGCCAGGCGACTTCCGAGGATGTCACCGGCAGGGTCGAAGTGGGTCCGCCGTGCTGATTCCAATCCCAGGTGACCCCGTCGTCGGGTCGGGCGACATCCTGGCCGAGAATGATGTGGACCATGGAGGCATCGGCCCAGGCGCAGCCGGCGACCTCGGCCTCGACCAGCGCGCGATTCAATCCCTGGGAGAGCTGGGTCGCTCGTTCATTGGCGATTGAGATCGGGTCCTCTTCAGCCACCGCCCGAAGCGCTCGCTCGCCGGCGACTGCCGAGAGCGGGTTGGCGTTGAATGTGCCGGGATGCGCCACTCGACCGCCGCCGGCGTCGAAGCTGATCTGATCGAGCAGATCGGCGCGCCCCGCCACGGCGCCACCGGGCAGGCCGCCGGCCGCGATCTTGGCCAGGGTCGTCAGATCCGGCCGTACTCCGATGCGCTCCTGGGCGCCTCCGGCGCTGGCCCGGAAGCCGGTTACCACCTCATCGAAGATCAGGATCGTTCCGCTTCTCTCAGTCAATTCACGGAGCTCCGCCGGCACGGATGGCTCCAACGGACACGTGCCCCATGAGTATCCGGTCGGTTCAAGGATCACGGCGGCATATTCATGAGTCGCCAGGGCGGCAGCGATGCCTGCGACATCGGTCTGGTCGAAGACGGAGATGAGTTGCTGCATGGCGTCGGGCTGGCCGTTGGCCGAGATGTTGCCGGCGGAGGTCCGGCCGGCGGCGAAGACGCTGTCGTTCCAGCCGTGGAAGTGATTGCGCAGCCTGAGCAGACGGTCACGGCCGGTGGCGGCCCGGGCCAGACGCACAGCCATCATGGTGGCCTCGGTGCCGGATGAGGTGAAGCGCACCTTTTCCACACTCGGCAACAAGCGTTTGATCGCGAGCGCCCAGCGACGTTCCAGCTCGCTTGAGCCTCCCATGTGCGTGCCCTTTGCGACCTGGTCCGTCACCGCTTCGACCAGGTACGGATGGCTGTGTCCGAACAGCAACGCGCCGTGCCCCATCACGTAATCGATGTATTCGTTGCCGTCGATGTCCCACTTGCGCGGTCCGACGGCGCGCTCGACGACGATGCCGAATGGCTCGAAGTGACGGGCGTCATGGGTGACCCCGCCTGGGAAGATGGTCCGGGCCTCTTCGGCCCGGCGGGCCGACTCAGCGTGTGTAGCGAAGAATTCCCGATCGATCGCCGTCGTCGCGCTCATGGCGTGCCTCCCGCGTGTTCCTCCATTCGACACTAACGCACAGCAGGCAATCGGATTCAACAGCACTACCAAACTAGAGTGACCACATGCAGAGTTGGCTGACGGACCGCCGCCGCCTCGCGCTTCTGATCGTGATCGGCATCGGCGTCATTGCCATCCTGGTCGGGGCGTATCTCGCCTACGAGCGCTGGTTTCCCTGGGAGCAGGCCGAGATCGAGGAGTGGATTGACGGCTTCGGCGTCTGGGGACCGATCGTCTACATCGTGGTCTTTGCCCTGTCGATGCTTTTCGCACCGCTGCCGACCGCGCCGATGCCGCTAATTGCCGCGGCCGTGTTCGGTCCTGCGTTGGGGTTCCTCTACACGATTTCGGCCACGGCGATTGGTTCGACGATCTGCTTCTGGGTTGCCCGACGTCTGGGCCGGCCGGCGCTTAGAAGGCTCACCTCACAACGCGCGCTGGACAAGATCGACGAGCTCGGCGAGCGGCTCGGCATCCGGCTGTTGATCGTGTTGCGGCTGTTTCCCATTGCCGGGGTGGATTACGTCTCGTACGCGGCCGGATTGACCCAGATGCGCTTTGCGTCGTACATCGTGATCTCTGTGTTGGCCTCATCTCCGATTCTGATCCTCGCAGCGGTACTTGGGGACGCGGTGCTCGAGCGCAATCGCGAGATCCTGGTCGGGGCGCTGATCGCCATTGTGTTGTTCTTCGCTGCTCCGGTGGTCTGGGTCTGGTGGCGGCAGCGGCGCCGACGCGGACGGGCGGAGCCTGCCGCATCTGAGCGCTAGCCTGCCGACATGCCGCTCGCCGATGCTCCATCGTTGCTGACGCTGATGTGGTCGCCGCTGACGGTGATCACTGCCGCGCACGGCGGCGCGAAGGGCGGCCAGATCGCGGTCGGCGCGTTCGCCGCGTCGATTGTGCCGGCGCAGCCGCGGGTGCTGGTCCAGATTCAGAAGCGCAACCACACCAACTCGTTGATCGAGGCCTCAGGCAGATTGGCCGTGCATGTCATGGCGCGGGAACAGTGGCAGTGGGTCCGGCACTGGGGCTTTCGCTCTCAGACCGAGGTCGACAAGTTCGAGGGCCTCGACTGGTTCGAGCACGACAGCGGCTTGCCGATCCTGGGCGGCGTGCTGGGCTGGATGACCTGCGAGGTCGTCAACGTGATGGACGGCGGCGACATGGCGATCTGGCTGGCCGATGTGTCCGACGCCGACCGCAACACCCGGGCGCAGCCGCTTCGCTGGCACGAAGTGCAACAGATCCTGCCGCCCGACTGGGCGGAGGAGTACGGGCGCAAGCTGAGCCACGACGTGCCGGACTCGGGTCGTCGGATGGCTGAGCTATCGGGCGATCCACGTTGGAAGCTTGGCCGAGAACCCTCACGCTAGCCCCCCGCATCAGGTGCGGCGCAGGCTTCTCCCAGAGGAGAGTTGCGCGTAACCCAACCAAAAGCCTGCCCCGCACTTGATGCGGGGTCAGCCCCGCGTAGGCGGGGCCTCGTAGTGTCTACCTGGTCGCTGGGCCCCCGCCATCGCGGGGGCGACTTCTTCAAATGTTTACGCGCAACTCTCCAGAGGGAGAGGGGACCAGAGGTCGATGACCGTTAGCGGCCTTTCCAGTTGGGGGTGCGCTTCTCGGCGAAGGCTCGGGGGCCTTCGATCAGGTCTTCGGACTGACCCATGATTCGCTGCTGGTGGAAGCTGTGCGTGAGGGCGGCCGGGAGGGGCAGGTCGAGGCCCTTGTAGGCGGCTTCCTTGGAGGCGCGGACCGAGATCGGGGCGCAGAGCAGGATCTCGCTGGCCCAGCGCTTTGCCGTGTCCATGAGCTCGGCGGCGGGGACGACCTCGTTGACCAGGCCCCACTGGTGCGCGACGGGGGCGGGGATGTGGTTGCCGGTGAGCATGTAGCCCATGGCGATCTTTAGCGGGATGTGGCGCGGCAGGCGGTGGACGCCGCCGGCGCCGGCCATCAGGCCGACTCGCGGCTCGGGCAGGCCGAGGCGGGCGTGGTCGGCGGCGATGATGATGTCGCAGGCCATGGCCATCTCGCAGCCGCCGCCGAGGGCGAACCCGTTGACCGCGGCGATCATCGGCTTGGGGCATTCCCAGTCGGCAGTGATCCCGCCGAAGCCACCCTGCACCGGAGCGAACGTTGGTCGCTCGTTGGCGGGCACGCGCGACATTTCGGCGGTGTACTTGAGGTCGTTGCCAGCCGAGAATGCGCGCTCGCCGGCGCCGGTCAGGATTCCGACCCAGGCGGAATCGTCGGCGGCGAAGGTGTTCCAGGCGTCGGACAGTTCCTCGGTGGTCGGCGGGTGGATGGAGTTCATCCGCTCGGGCCGGTTGATGGTGATGGTGACGATGTTGCCGTCTTGCTCGTACTTGATGAACTCGTAGTCGGCCATGCTCAAACTCTCCAGGTGGTGTGTTGGACTCGGTCGGTGGTCAGTTAGTGCTGGACGCAGGTCCCGCCGTCGACATTGTACGACTGGCCTGTGATCCATTCCCCTTGCTGGGAGCAGAGGAAGGCGGTGATGTAGGCGATGTCCTCGCCCTCGCCGGCTCGGCCCATGGGAATGCGGGTGTCGATCGCGCGCTGCCAGAATTCGCCGCGGCCCATGTCGTCCATGCGCGAGGTGTCGATGATGCCAGGACAGATGGCGTTCACGCGGACGCCGTGCTGTCCGATTTCCTGGGCCATCGAGGCGGTCAAGGCCTGCAGTCCGGCCTTGGACGAGGCGTAGGCGGCGGTGTTCGGTCCGAGCATCTTGCCGGCGATCGAGGAGATGTTGATGATCGCGCCGCCCTGGGCCTGTTCAATCAGCTTGCGTCCGAAGACCTGGCTCATGTAGAAGGCGCCGTTGAGATTGACGTCGAGCACGACCCGCCAGAGTTCCGGATCCAGATCGACGACCGGTACACGGTCAGAGCCCCTCGCCGCTCCGGCGTTGTTGATGACGAAGTCGACGCGGCCGAACTCGGACAGGGTGGTGTCGAGCAAATCCTCGACGGCCTCGTAGTCGGCGACGTCCGAAACCAGCGGCAAGGCGCGTCGGCCTTCGGCTCGGACCTCATCGGCGACGGAATCGATGTCGCGCCAGCCAGCGGCTTTCTCGTCGTCGGGATAGTGCTCCGGCGCGCGGCCGGTGCCGGTCAGCACAATGTCGCAGCCCTGCCGGGCCAATTCGACGGCGATCGGCCGGCCGATGCTGCGCATCCGTCCGGCGCCGGTGACGACGGCAACCTTGCCGTCAAGCCCACTCAACTGCATGCTTGCTCCTGTTCAACGCTTGGGAAACACGCCGCGAGGCTAGCAGCCAACCGGATCGGCCTGCTCTTCCTCTTCGACCCCCTCGTTCTCATCCGCATCTTCCTCACCATCCTCGTAGAACTCTTCCGACTCGGCCAGGTCGCGGATGTCGTCGAGGATCTGTTCCAGGTGCGGTCCGTTGCCGGCGCCGCGGATCAAAGTGAGCAGCGGGCCGAGGAAGCCGGAGAACTCGAGCACTGCCTCAGCGCGGGTCATGGAGCCGGTCGTGCGCTCAAAGCGAAAGTCGTAGCGGGCGCCGGTCAGCGCGGTGGACCAGTCAATCGCATAGTGGCGGGGGGACTCATTGACGATTTCCTTGAATGCGCCCTCCGTGATCGCCCGCTCAAGCACCTCGACTGCGGCCTCGAAGGCGTCGATGGGATCGGCGTCGATTTCGATTTCTCGCACCGTCATTCGTCTTCTCCTCGCGGGCGACCGCGCCGCGCTTCGCCAATCGCAATACGATGATCCACTGTGACGCAGAGTAAACCGCGACCTTCAGAGATCGATTCGATTCCAGACCTCAACGCCGACGAGCAGGCGGCCTATGAGGCTGGACTTGCGGTCCGGGCCGACGCCGTTTCTCGCTCCTCAGGGTGGATTGCTCGGACAGTTGAGGTGGCATTGAACTCCAATCATGGGTTTCCGCGTGGGGAGGCCCGGATTGCGTTGCAGCTGGGTCCGGCGGATGAAGTGGTGGCGGCGTTGCTTCCGGCGTTGCTGTCGCCGAACAAGCGGATGCGACGGCGGTCGATGACGCTGCTGCCGCGTCTGGATCCGGACGAGGTGTGCCGACAGCTCGATCCGGTGCTGGAGACGGGGGCGCGCAAGTCGAGGCGGGCGGCGTGCGTGGCGCTGGCGGCGATCGGGGCGCCGGCGGCTCCGCTGCTGGAACGACTGACCCGTGACGCCGATGAGGCGATCCGCCATCGAGCCCGGCGGGCGCTCGACGCGATCGCGGCGCGACCGCCCGAGAACGGCAACCGCAACCTATCCTATGTCCGGCCGTTTGGCCTTCCCTATCGCGACGCGCCGCCGCCTCGACCGCCGTCGTTTGCGGTGGCCGCGTTCAATTTTTCCTACGGCGTCAACCTGGGCACGCTGGTTCGCAGCGCGGAAGCAGCGGGAGCGGAGGCGGTCTGGATTATCGGCCGCGACTTCTACTACCGACCGTCGACCAAGGGCTCGGACTGGTGGTTGCCGGTGGAGACGATGGAATCGCCAGCCACATGCCTTGAGCGGGCCGAGCGTGAAGGCTTTGAGATTGTCGCGCTGCAGCAAGGACCGGCTGCGCAGCCGGTCTGGGAGGCGGAATGGCCTGAGCGACCACTGATCGTTGCCGGCAACGAGGGCGACGGATTGCCCGGGCAGTTCATCGAGGCGGCTGCGTTGCAGCTTGAACTGCCAATCTTCGGCAACATCGACAGTCTCAACGTGGCCGTGGCGACCTCGGTGGCGATGTTCGCCTTCCGCGGATGGCAAGCCCGCCAGTGATGCGGCGATTCAGCCGCAGGAGCCTGCTGCGTGCGGGGGCGGTGTTGGCACTCGGCACGGCGCTCGGAACGTCACTGCCGACATCGGCGCGCGAAACAGACTCGATTCCGCTCGTTGCCGGACTGAACACGCATACCTGGTGCGGACCGGACACACTGATCGCTGAAGCGACCGCAGGTTTGCCGCTGCGGATCGCGTACGGATGGGACGTCGCCGAGCGCCGCTGGCTGGCCTATGCGCCAGGCACGCCGATCGACAGCATTGGGATGCTGCGGCACGGTCAGCCGCTGATGCTGCAGATGTCGGCAGACGCCGACTGGCGGCAACCGTTGTTTCGCGGGGCGATGCCGGAACCGGTGGAGCTGCCCGTCGGCTGGTCGTTCCTTGGTTGGTCGGGTCTGCGTGAGACAGTCTGGGGTGCATTCGGCCAGGAATCGCTGGGACCGGTCGCGGAGGCTCGACGGTGGAACACCGAGCTGCAGGAGTGGATTGCCTACACGCCGGGACAATCAGCGCAGGAGTTGTTCGCGGTGCTGCATCCGGGCGATGCGGTCTGGGTGCGGATGCGGATCGGCGGCGCGCGCTGGAACCCTGCCGGGGGGGTCATCGAACCCGACCGAGCCGCCCGGCTCGTCCAGGGCGAGATCACGTACTACCACCCGTCCCTGGCCGGCGGCGTGATGTTCTGCCCGCCGCACAATCGATACGATCCACAGGACGTCACCGTCGGCGCGGCGGTCACCTGGCCCTGTGGGACCCGTTTGCGAATCTGGCGGGATGAACGGTTCGTGGATGTCGTCGTGCAGGACACCGGGCTGCTGGGACACAACCACGTCGACCTGTCGGAGGCAGCCTTTCAGCGATTGGCCGTCCTTCCTGAAGGGCGTGTAAGCGTTCTGATCGAAGTTCTCGCGGGTCCGGAGTGAGCAGCCACGGAAGCGCGGGGTGGCGCATACCTTGGGCCCGTGGAGAGATTGTCATGAGCCGACGCAGCGCCTTCGCTTGTAGCTTCGCTGCCGCCGTGATCGGCGCCGGGCTCACAGCGGCCCCCATAGCGGCCGTGGTGGGGGGCGGCGACCCCCGAACACGACACCAAAAACGCGACCATATACACCCCCGGGGAGAGG
>JAPPFB010000017.1:233982-310520 GCA_028875225.1 Chloroflexota bacterium
GGGGGGGGCTAAACGGTTGGCCGGGGGTTTATTTCTACTCCCCCCCCCCCGGCCCCTCCTTTTCTCGGGCCGCGGCCGGGTGCCCGGCGGGGGCTACCCGGGCGGCAGCCTTCCTGTCGTTCGGGACGGCGGGCTCACCCGAAACAGTCCAGAATCCCGACTCGATTCAGTACGACGGGATCGTGGAGTTCGGAGCGGCTGAATCGCCGACCGTTCCGCTGACGCCTCCGGACAGCTTCTCGACGCTCTCACGATCCTCTGTCGATTGGGCCGCCGTGTATGCGCGAGTGCTCCCGTCGCTGGTCTCGGTCGTGTCTGAGGAGGGGGCGGGGTCGGGATTCTTCGTTACCGAGGACGGTCATGTGATCACGAATCTGCATGTCGTGTCGGGCGCCGAGCAAATCTACGTGGTGCTCCAGGATCGCAGCCGGCACGAGGCGGAACTGATCGCCAGGGATGCCGGCAACGATCTCGTGTTGCTGCGAATCGAGGCTGAAGAGATTGAAATCAACGTCCCTTCATTTGGCGGACTGGACGAATTGCGCGTGGGAGACCCAGTGGGCGCGCTGGGCGCGCCGTTCAATCTGCCCAACTCGCTGACGGTAGGGATCATCTCGGCGCTGGATCGGACGCGTCCCAGCGGAACCGGAACGTATGAGCCGCTGCGAGCGATGATCCAGACCGACGCCGCGCTCAATCCGGGCAACTCGGGCGGCATGCTGGTCGACGAGCGCGGCCGAGTGGTGGGGATTCCGACGCAGATCGAGAGTGCGGATCGCAGTTCGGGTGGAATCGGATTCGCCGTGAGCGCCGAGGCGATGCTTCGCTCGCTTCCGAGGATGCTGGAGGGCGAGGACGTCGAGCGAAGCTATCTGGGCGTGTCGCTGGCGTCGACCGGCGATCGATTGGAGATTCTCGAAGTGGTCTGCGAATCCGCGGCTGATCGCGCGAATCTGCGCGTGGGCGACGTGCTGTTGCAGATCAATGGCGAGTCGGCCGACTCGTTTGCGGCGCTGGTGGAGGTGATGGCCGAGATCGCGCCCGGCGATGAGATGACGGTCACGGTTCGACGTGGCTTCAGGCGTCTGACGGCGGAGACGACGGCCAGCGCCTGGCCGACCGAGCCGCCGGACCTGGGCTGCGGCTAGCGGTTGGCCTCTACGAAGGGGTCTGACGCGAATCTGGTTCTGAGACACGCCGAGCGACCGGGCTTGCCAACATCAAGGCCGCGCTCACGGCCAGGCAGATTCCCATCGTCAACAGACCGGCGCGGGCGCCCAGGAGGTCAGCGAGGCCTCCGGTGACGAGTGCGCCGACGAGGATCATGCCTCGGGCGATGTTCATCAGGCTGAGCGCGCGTCCGGCCATGCCTTCAGTCGCCTGTGCGAGGAGGGTGAGGTTGGCAAGCGACATCACGTTCGTGGAACAGGCGGCCGCGACAAAGACGCAGGCGGCGACGACTGCCAGATGCGGCGCGCCGGACATGATGGCGAGGCCGAGGCCGGAGGCGATCAGGAGGCCGACCATCAGCCGGCCAGGAGCGGGGATCGTCCGGAGTCCGGCCAGTGCCAGTGAGCCACCGGCCGCCCCGACGCCGCCGATCGCAATGAGATAGCCGACCCAGGATTTCTGCTCGCCCAACACGTCGATGACCATCAGCGGGATGAAGACTCCCTGATAGGGGACGAGGAAGATGAACATCACGATCGATATGGCCAGTACCGCAAGCGGCCAGCGGGTCTCGAAGGCCCAGCGCAAGCCACTGAGCGTCTGGCCAGCGAGCGAGCCGCCGGTTCGGCTGGCGCTGAGTCCGGCGGTGCCCTTCGTCCGGATGAGCGCGGTGCAGATCACCGCGCCGACGTAGATGCCGGTCATGGCTCCGTAGATCCAGACGAAGTCGGCGAATTCCAGCAGGAGGCCGGCGAGCAAGGCGCCGCCGATGCGCATCGAGGTGTTGGCGGTCTGGGAGAGCGCGACCGCAGGTCGCAGCGCCGACTGCGGAACCATCGAGGGCAGGATCGCCTGTCTGGCGGGTTGGAAGAAGGCGATATTGACTCCGGCGGCGGCGGCCAGGGCGATCACGTGCCAGGCTTCGGCCAGATCGAGGAGCAACAGCAGGAAGAGCGCGCCGGTCGCGGCTACGTTGCCGGCCTGCGACAGCACCAGCACGACGCGTCGCGGATAGCGGTCGACGATTGCGCCGGCGAACAGGCCGAGCAGAAGATTCGGCGCCATGCGGGCGGCCAGCACGGCGCCGAGGAGCAGAGCGGAACCGGTGAGCTCGACGATCAGGACCGGTCGCGCGACCTGGTCGAGCCAGAGCGCCGCCGAACGTAGGAAGATCGCCAGCCAGAGAACGCGAAAGTCTCGCGAGGCGAAGGGGGAGAACATCCCCGCCTCGCGGCGGCGCAGGAAGGTCTGCGGCCTGCCGCCGGATTCGACGTCTTCCGATTGGCGCGTGGTCGAGGCTTACTCCTCGTCGGCGTACGGCGCTCGTCCCTGCATCACGTTCAGCAGTCCCTGGCTGGTAAAGTCGTCGGACTTGGCGAAGTTGATGATCACGCGCTCGCGATCCTCGACAGCCTGAGCGGCGGCGGCGACCTGCGGGGCGATGTCATGGGGGATTTCGCAGACGCCGTGCTTGTCGGCGTGCAGGAGATCGCCGGGGTGGACGGTGACGCCGCCAACGGTGACCGGTTGTCCGATCTCGACGATGTGCACATAAGCGTGGGATACGAGGATTTCCTTGGAGAGGAATTGGAATCCGATCTCTTCGACCTCGTCAAGATCTCGGACGCCGCCGTCGGTGACCAGACCGATCGCGCCGAGCGCCTTGTGGATGTTGCCATTGACCTCGCCCCAGAACGAGCCAATGGGCGGCTGGTCGAGGTCCTGGATCACAATGATGCGCGGCTCAGGGATTGACTCGATATGCGCCCACCAATCGGGGGCGGCCTTGGTCTGCGGGTCATCGCCGGGAGGAATCGAGGCGCGGATCTTGCAGGTCGCTGCATAGCCAACGATCGGATCCATGTCGGGGAACCGGCAGACGATGTCAGGGGTCATGAAGCCGGTGGCGCGGCTGCGGACATCGAAGGTCTCGATCGCATTGGCGATCGCCGGCGAAGGCCAGGCTCTCAGATCGGCCAGCTGCGCATCACTCAGAGGTTCAGTCATCGGTCACCCTTCACAGGTTGAAGCTCGCTTGCATGACGACGCGATACGACTCAGGAACTATTGCGACAGCGCGTATTCCCGTTCAAGAGCCGTTGTATTCAGAATGGTGACCCGCTGGCGGTTGACATCGACGATGTCCTGCTTGCGCCACTGCTGAAGTTGTTTATTCACTGCAACCCGAGACGCGCCAATCATGTTGGCCAGCTCCTGTTGTGAGACTCGCAGGCCGATATCGACGCCTTCGTCGGTCTTCTCCCCATGTTCTTCCGCGATGGCGAGCAAGCGCCGAGCCAGCCGACCGGGGACGTCAAGCAGGTAGGCGTCCTGGATCGACTGGTTCGTGGCGCGCAACCTCGCGACGAGCACGTCGATGATCGCGCGCTGGGCCTCAGGGTGGCGGTCCAGGACCGAGAGAAAATCGTGACGGCTGAGGCTGACCGCCTCGGTGTCTTCGATCGTCGTCGCCGAAGCCGAACGGGGATGGTCGTCCAGCAACGACATCTCGCCGAGCAAGTCGTACTTGCGATGCACGGCCAGGACAACCTCGCGGCCGTCGAGCGAGGGAATGAAGATCTTTACGGCGCCTTTGAGGATGATGTAGAGCGTGGCGCCTTCGTCGCCCTCGTGGAAGATGTCGGTGTGGGCGCGGTAGCGAATCGGTCGTAGCTTCGAGGCCAATTCAAGCAACATGGTGCGCGGCATCCCACGGAACAGCACCACGTTGAACAACAGGTCCAGCGCTTCCCCACCGCGGTCGCTCGTTGGTGATCGTCTTGTTGTCATCAAATGCTCCCCGCGCAGTCTAGAGCCTGTTCGGATCAATAACGGAGGACCAGGCCGGTGTCGATGGTCCCGGCAGAGCGAATAGTCTGACCAGCATCTGAACAGATTGTGGAGGGACGCCATGGCTGAGACGGTTGCCGTTGAACGAACGGGCCGAGCCGCCCGGATTGTGCTCAACCGCCCGGAGAAGCTCAACGCGATTTCGCGGCAACTTCAGGGCGAGCTGATCGAGGCGCTGGTCGAAGCCGAGCGCGACGATTCGGTACACGTCGCACTGGTGTCAGGAGCGGGCCGGGCCTTTAGCGCCGGGTACGACCTGACCGGCGGCTCGGGCGTGGCGGCGGAACAAGCTTCGGCGATCTCTCGAGACCGCGACGGGTTGGAGGAACTGAACCGCAATTGGCTGCGGATCTGGGATCTTCGATTACCGGTGATCGCCAAAGTGCATGGACATTGCCTCGCCGGGGGTACGCAGCTGGCAACCATTTGCGACGTCACCTTCGCCGCCGAGGATGCCCGCGTCGGCGCACCGCAGTTGCCGCTGGGCGCGGGCTTCGTCGCCTCATTCTGGGCCTGGCAGGTGGGCGCGAAACGAGCCAAGGAGTTCTTCTTTCCCGTGGGCAGCATGATCTCGGGTCGGGAGGCTGCCGAGATTGGCCTGTTCAATCGCGCATTGGCGCCAGAAGAACTGGATCAGTTCGTCGATGATTATGTTGAGTTGGTCGCCAAGACGCCCAAGGAGATCCTGGTCCTGCAGAAGAAGGCGATCAACCGCACCCAGGAGGTCCAGGGTTTCCGTGAGGCGCTGATGGGCGGGGTCGAGATCGACGCCATCGCCCACTTCACCAAGCCAGTGTTGGAGATGAACCGATCACTGAAGGAGCGCGGTCTGCGCGCCACGCTTGATGAGTTCCACAGCCAATAGCGAGCCTCCAGCGACGCTTGAGGAAGCGCGGCTGCCGCTCGAGCATGCGGCGCGGCTGCTGGCGGTTGCCGACGGGCTCTGCGCCATCGGCCAGTTGCGCACGGGCGATCGCGCCGGCCAGTTCTCGATCTTCAATTTTCTGATCCGCTGCGCGCCGGATGACGAGTATCCATCTCCGGATGAGCGCACCACCTACGTCCTGCTGATGCAGGCCGGGATCTTCCGCCGGCATGGGTGGTACGCCTACTTCTGGCTGCCCGAGGGAGATCAGCCGTTACGAGTCGGTCTGCCCGCGCCGATTGACAAGTCGTGGCACTGGCACGACGACATCGTCGAGATCAGCAAGCGGTTCGAGCAGTCCGAGGGCTGGACGCAAGCCGTCGGCGAGACCGTGGACGAACACGTGGACCGATTCAAAGAGGCGCTGCGCGAGGCGGAGATCGTCAGAGCATCGAAGGCGTAGGCGGCATCTCCGAGGCAAGCGGTACGCCCTCGGGTTGCGTCGCGATGATCCCCGCCGCCTCCAACGCCCACTGTTCGTCGGCCGACATTCCCATGAGCCCGCCCAGGATCTCAGCGTTGTGCTGTCCGAAGTCAGGGGCCGGGGCGAGGATGCAGGGTCCCGCGCCGTCGGCTCGCCAGAGCCAGCCGTGAACCGACCAGATGCCGACTTCGGGATGTTGCAGCGGCTCGTAGAATCCGCGAGCCCTGAGGTGCGGTTCGCGAATCACTTCGAGCATCTTCCAGACCGGCGAGGAGGGAATCCGTTCCGCATGCAGAGCAGCGAAGACGTCCGTCTTGGACTTACTCGATGTCCAGGCAGTGACCTGCTCGTCGAGTTCGGCGCGATGCTCCCAACGCAGAATCTGGTCTGAGTACTCCGGCCGCTCGGCCCAGTCGGGCGCGCCCATCGCTCGCTTCAGGCCTTCCCACTCAGCGTCGGTGCGGACGCAGATGGCAATCCACTCGTCGTCTCCGGCACAACGGTAGACATTGTGCGGGGCCATCCAGTCGTGGCCAGTCCCGATGTGGTCCGGCAACCGCCGATTCATCGACCAGTCCATGTAGAACTCGCCGAGCAGGGTCGACATGACTTCGCGCTGGGCCAGGTCGATGTACTGGCCCTGGCCGGTCCGCTTGCGCTGAATCAAGGCTGTGGCAACGGCTGCCGCAGCGCAGATTCCGGCGATCGGATCGCCGTAAGAGATGCCGCTCTTGTAAGGCACGCCGTCGTCGCCGTAGCCCGACGTAGAGGTCATCCCGCTCATCATCTCGATGATCGGTCCGTAGCCGACGGCGTCCTTCTCCGGTCCGGTTTTGCCGAAGCCGGCCATGCCGACCACGATGATGTCTTCCTTCTGCTCGCGCAGCCACTCGTAGGTGAGGCCGAGATTGTCCATGACATCGGTGCGGTAGTTCTCGATCACGACATCGCAGTGAGGCAGCAATCTGGCCAGCACCGCTTTGCCGTCATCGGAAGCCAGATCGAGGCTCAGCGACTTCTTGTTACGGCTGTATTCGTGGAGGTAGAAGTTGGTGTTCCACCAGTGTTCGCCGAGCGCGACCGGCGGCGGGATCAGGGTGCGGATGTTGTCCCAGGCGCGCGGCGATTCAATCTTGATCACCTCCGCGCCCTGGTCGGCGAGGATCTTGGCGGCGTAGGGACCCGCCCAGATCATGGTCAGGTCGGCGACTCGCACGCCGCTCAAAGGCCGTCCCGGATCAAACATCAGATGGCGTCCAATTCCCGCAGGCGGACGAGGTCCTCGCGTTCGTAACCGAGTTCTCCGTGAATGACGTCCATGTTGTGCTCACCCAGCAGCGGTGCGCGGCCCATCTTCCAGTCGTGACCGTCGCTCACCCAGAGCCGGCCGGGATACGTGAGGCTGCCGGCGCGCTCGTCGTCGCGTTGAGCGAAGAAATCTCTGCTCTGCAGGTGCTCGGAGGTCGAGAGGTCTTCGAATGACGCGACAAAGCCGAACGGGACTCGATGCTCGATGCCGAGTTCCATCAGACCTTGCCGGGTCTGCCCGCTGAACCATCCGTACAACATTGCCATCAACTCGTCGTTGTTGATCAAGCGCTGTCCGGGGTCAGAGAAGCGCTCCTCCTGCAGCTCGGGTATGTCGACGGCACGGGCGAATCCGGGATAGTTGCGCGGCAGCGCGCAGATGCCGCCGTATCCGTCGGAGACCTCGTAGATGCCCCAGAGCGCGTTGAGGAAGTTGCCGCCGCGTTGCGTTTCGATTCCCAGTTGCGAGGCCCGGTTGTGAAACGCCTCGGCCATGCCGGCGTACGTCTCCTGCATCGACAGGTCGATGTAGGAGCCCTGTTCGTGCATGATGGCGCCGTAGTAGGCCCCGGAGATTGCCGCGAAGGCGTTCAGGCCGGCCTGGTAAGACGGCTGCGAGCCGCCGTTCTTCAATGGAGCGCGCGCCGGGTGACCCGTCAGCCACATCTGTCCGCTGGCGGCGTAGAGCGTGAGCTCGGTCGCGGGCAGGTTGGCGTTGGGTCCGGTCTGGCCGAATGGGGTAATCGAGATCATTACCAGGGCGGAGTTGTCCGCGGACAGATCGTGGTAACCGAGGCCGTGACTGGACAGGTATCCGGGCTCGAACGATTCGATCACGATTTCGGCTGAGGTTGACAGTTCGCGGAGAATTTCGCGACCGTCGGAGGTTTCGAGATTCAGGGTGACCGAGCGCTTGTCGCCGTTGAGGTAAAGGAACAGGCCGCTGGTCTCGTCGTCCGGGAGGTCGTCGGGCCATGGACCGAACGCGCGGGACGGATCGCCGATGGTTCGCTCGATTTTGATGACGTCGGCGCCGAGCGCGGCCAGCCAGCGCCCGGCGTAGGGTCCGGAGATCCCCTCGGCCAGTTCCAGGACCCGGACGCCGTCGAACGGGCGCAATGTGCTCGGCTGTTCCTGGTCGTGCTCGCTCATCGCAGGCAGTCTATGAGCAGGTGGCACTGCGTTCTAGACTGTCGAGGAATGTCCAGTTACTCCTCTGAACCCCTCGATGCTTCGGATGAACTCGGTCCGCCGCTACTGGATGGGTTGGTCGTGGTTGAGCTGGCAGAAGAGGTCGCCGGGCCGTTCGCGGCGAGGTTGCTGGCTGACGCAGGCGCTGAGACGATCAAGATTGAACTGCCCCAGGGAGACGCGTCGCGTCGGATGGCGCCGTTTGCAGAGCCGTCGCCGCATCGCGAGACGTCCACCTCCTGGCTCGCCTACAACACATCGAAGCGCAGCGTCGTGCTGGACTTGGAGAACTGCTCGGCTCGCCGGTTGCTGCAGAATCTCGTCGCTCAGGCCGACGTCTTCGTCACCGACCGGACACCGGCGCAACTGGCGCAACTAGATCTCAGCCCCGACGAACTTCGGGAGCGATATCCACAGCTGATCATTGCGGCGGTGACGCCGTTCGGCCTGATGGGCAGCGCGGCGGAGTGGCCGTCGACGGCGCTGACCCGGGCGCATGCGTCCGGTTCGGCGGCGGGAGTCCGTCGCAATCTGGGCGCGGACACCGGAGCTCCGTTGATGGCCGGCGCCAAGGTTCACGAGGCGGACGGCGGCATGGCTCTCGCGTTGGCGGTGTGGTCCGCGTTGATTGCCCGAGAGCGCTTTGGCCACGGCCAGATCGTCGATGTCGCCTCGACCGAGGCGATGATGAACATGGATCGAGTCGACATCTCGATCGCGCACAATGACGGAGGACCTCCGGCGCGGCCGCCGACCAAGGGCGGCAGCGCGTTTGGCGGCCGGTTGGAGTGTTCGGACGGCCACTTGATCGCGGTGACGCCGCAATCTCACCAGTGGGCGGGACTGATCAAGTCGATGGGCGATCCGAGCTGGGCATACGACGACGAAGGGAATCTCGTTGATCGTCTTGAGTTGGGCGAAGACGCGAGCGACGCGATTGAACATTGGGCGGGCGCTCACACTCGAGACGAAGTGTTTCGCGCGCTGCAGGAGAACAGTGCGCCTGCAGGACCGGTGTTGCGGCCCTCGGAAGTGATGAACTCGGAGCAGATGCAGGTCCGCGAGTTCTTTGACCGCCTCGAGCATCCGCTGGTCGAGAGCGCCCGCTATCCACAATTTGCCGCTCGCTGGAACGGCGCCCGGCGCGTTCAGAGGACAGCCGCGCCGCTGTTCGGATCGTCCACGGCGGAGATCACTCGCCCGCACCTTGAACCATGGAGCCCCGCTCAGGCCCGACGAGCCGGAGTCATCCGATGACCACTACCTCAAATGGACAGAACGGCCACAACGGTCTCCACGGCCTGCTGCGGGCAGCCGATCGTCCGGGGCCGCTTTCGGGCAAGCGAATCATCGATTTCACCTGGGCCTGGGCCGGACCGTACGGCGCGATGCAGTTGGCATTGCTTGGGGCGGAACTGATCAAGATTGAGTCGGCCACCCGGATCGATCACTCGCGTCAGCGATCGCTGGCAATGGGTTCGTTCAAGGGCGGCGTGAACCAGGCGCCGATGTTCAACGAAGTCAATCTGAACAAGTACTCGATCCAGCTCAACCTCAAGATGGAGGGCGCCAAGCAGGTCATCCGCGATCTCGCCCGCACCGCCGACGGCGCGATTGACAACTTCCGGCCCGGCATTCTCGAGAAGCTGGGGCTGGGCTACGACGACCTGCGCCAGTTCAATCCGGAAATCGTGATGGTTTCCGCCTCGGCGCTCGGTGCGACCGGGCCGGAGCGCAACTACACCGGTTATGCGCCAACGTTCGCAGCGCTCAGCGGACTCTCCTATCTCTCCGGCGAACCTCAGGAGCCGCCGGTGATGATGGGCGGCTCGATTGACCTGCGCGCCGGGACGACCGCGGCCATGGCGATGCTCGCCGGATTCCACTATCACGCCCGGACGGGACGCGGACAGTTCATTGACGCCTCGTCGTCCGAGGCGATCGGAATGCACATCGCCGAGGAATTCCTGCACGTCGACCTGCTGGGCAGCGATGGCGAACGGATCGGCAATGGTCACCGCGCCTACGCTCCGCACGACGTGTTCCGCTGCGCCTCGATGCGCGCGCCGGAGGCCTACACCGACGAACACAAGGGCGCGCGTAGCGGCTGGATCGCGATCGCCTGCCGCTCCGACGATGAGTGGGCTTCGCTCTGTGAGTGCAGCGGCCTCGATCATCTCAAAGAGGATCCACGCTTCCGCACCGGCCTCAAGCGCTGGAAACATCGCGCCGAACTGAAACCGATGATCGAAGCCTGGACCTCGGAGCAGTCAGCGGTCGAGACCGCGGAGGCGCTCCGCGCCGTCGGTGTACCCGCCGCGGCGTCGGTCTGGGGCAGCGACATCCACCACTCCGAGAACTTCCGCGAGCGAGGCGGCGCGATCAGGGTCAGGCCGCCGGAGACCCATCTGCGGCAGGTGCTGCCGCCGCCATGGAAACTCTCCGAGACGCCCGCCGAGATCGTGTCGCCGGCGCCACGCCTGGGCGAAGACACCGACTACGTGCTCGGCCGCATGCTGGGCTACGACCGGGACACAATCGACGCTCTCGCGCGTGAGGGCGCGCTGGAATAACCTACATAGTCACAGCCACTGACTGCGAGACAGCGGAGGGGAAGGCCATGCGAGAGGTATTGAGTGCAATCATCAAACCAATGGCGCGTCTCTCGCTCGCCGCTGCGTTGGCCCTGGTTGCCATTTCGGCGATTCAACCGTTGTTCAGCGATAGCGGCGATCTTCTCGCTGCCGACGCTGTTCCCGCTCAAAGCGAACTGACGATGCCGCAACAGGCCGCGCCGGATGAAGGCGGCACCGGCGTCAACAACTTCGACCGCGAGGAGTGGTACGAGTTCTCCATTCTCCTGGCGCCGTTCATCGTGTTGGTGACGTTCATCCTGATCCTGATGTTTGCCTGGGATCGATCCACGGGCAACGAGGACTAGCCAAGAGCCTGATCCATGGCCGAGGACATCGCCCAACAACTCGTCGACACGCTGGCCGAGCGCAGCCTCACCCTGGCGACGGCAGAGACCGACACCGGCGGCCTGATCGGTCACTGGATTACCGACATTGCCGGTTGCTCCAGGGTCTGGATCGGCGGCGCGTCGCCGTATCACAACTACCCGAAGATCGACCTGATCGGCGTCTCGCGCGATCTGCTGCGCGAACATGGTTCTGTTTCGGAGGAGGCGGCCGTCGCGATGGCCCGCGGAGTTCGCGACACGCTCAATGCCGATATCGGCGTTTCCGAGACGGGAATCACCGGCCCGACTGGAGGGTCGGAGTCGCGCCCGGTCGGGACGGTCTGGATGGCCTGCGTGGGCCCCGGTGACCGCGTCCACGCGGAACGACAGGTCTGGGACTCCGACCGCGAGGGCAACAAGCGACTGACCGCCATCCGCTGCGTCGAGCTGGTGCTCGAAGCGGCAATGTCGGCGGCCGACGCCTGAATCGCCTGCTGCGAACGTGCCCTATCTCCACTGCAACGAGATCGACCTCTACTACGAGGCGCATGGCGATCCGTCTTTGCCACCACTGATCCTGGCGCACGGAGCGGGCGGCAATCATCTCGTCTGGTGGCGAAACGTGCCCGAGTTCCGGGAGCGTTTCTACACGATCACGTTCGATCACCGGGCCTTCGGACTGAGCAGAGATGTTCCCGGTGGGCCGGGTCGGCGCGCATTCCCGCACGATCTGCACGCGCTGTTGGAGCACTTGCAGATCGACAGATTCGCGATGATCGCCCACTCCATGGGCGGCAGGACCGCCACGCCGTTCGCGCTGATTTTCCCGGGCAGAATTGAGGCGCTGATTCTCTCTGGCACGCTGGCCGGTGCGGTGAATGACGAGGTCCGCGAGATCCAGTCTGCCCACTACCGGACCGTTGAGGGGCTGACACTGCGTCAACGCGCTCTGGCGCCGTCGACCGAGCAGAACGATCCACAGCTCACGTGGTTGTATCGGCGGATGAACGGCTGGAACCCGAAGCGTCCGTCAACCTTCCTCGCGCCGACGCCGGGTCTGGCTACCTGGCGCGGATCGTCAATGCCGCTCTTGCGCCAGTTCGGAATGCCGATGCTCTACATCATCGGCGAGCATGACCGGATCGTCCCCTGGCAGGCGATGGAAGCCTCACATCGGGCGATGGAAGGCTCGGAGTTGGTCGTCGTTCCGGATGCGGGTCACTCGGTCTACCTCGAACAGCCCGAGCGGTTCAATGATGCGGTGATTGACTTTCTCGACCGCCGCTGGCTGCACTGAGCACCCGTCTATCATCGAACCATGAACGTTCCCTCGCCGCTTGTTCGCGACCTGATCGACGCCATCGGCGAAGAAGCGGTCGTCTGGCACGACGACGATCTGCTCGTCTATGAGTACGACGGCACCATCGACCGCGGCAATCCTGATGTCATCGCGTTACCCGCCAATACCGACGATGTGGTCAATCTGATCAAGATCGCCAACAAGCACGACGCGCCGGTCACGCCTCGCGGAGCCGGAACCGGCCTCAGCGGCGGCGCGCTGGCGGCCAGGGGCGGCGTGATCATCGGCATGAACCGGATGCGGCGGATTCTCAACATCGATCCCGAGAACAAGACGGCCCTCGTCCAACCCGGCGTGGTCAATCTCGATCTCGGGTCCGAGGCCGAGCGGCATGGTCTGGCCTATGCGCCCGACCCCAGTTCGCAACGGGCGTGCACGATTGGCGGCAACGTCGCTGAGAACGCCGGCGGGCCGCACACGCTGGCCTGGGGCACGACGACCAATCACGTGCTCGCCCTGGAACTCGTCACCGCCGATGGCGAAGTCCAGTGGATCGGCCACGACACGCGGGACGAGCCAGGCTATGACCTGGTCGGATGTGTGGTCGGCTCGGAGGGCACGGTCGGCATCGTCACCCAGGCGCTCGTCCGCCTCGTTCCCCGGCCCACCGCCGTACGGACGATGCTCGCGATCTACGACAGCGTCAGACAGGCGTCGAACGCGGTCTCGGCCGTGGTCGCCTCGGGAATCGTCCCGGCCGCGTTGGAGATGATCGACAAGATGACGATCGCCGCCGTCGAGCCCGTGCTCAACACGGGATTCCCGCTCGACGCCGAAGCTGTCCTGCTGGTTGAGGTCGACGGACCGGAATCGCAGGTCGAGGCGGAGGGAGCGCGCGTCGAGGGCATTCTTAATCGATTCGAGCCGCGCGAAGTCCGTTCGGCCACCGATCCCGAGGAGCGCGAACACCTCTGGGCCGGCCGCAAGGGCGCGATTGGCGCGCTGGGCCAGATCATGCCCAACTACTACCTGCTGGACGGCGTGGTCCCGAGGACCCAGCTCCCCGATGTACTGGACGGCGTCTACGAGATCGCCGAGCGCTATCGGCTGCCGGTGGCCAACATGTTCCACGCGGGCGACGGCAATTTGCATCCCTGCCTGCTGTTCGACGAACGGGAGCCCGGCGCGACGGAGCGGGTGCTCGACGCGGGCGGCGAGATTATGCGGCTGTGCGTTGATGCGGGAGGCGCCATCACCGGTGAACACGGCGTGGGTCTGGAAAAGCGCGATTATCTTCCCTGGATTTTCACAGAGGCTGATATGGACGCGATGAAGTCGCTGCGAGCCGCATTCGGTCCCACCGAGAACTTCAACCCCTGCAAGATCTTCCCCAAGGGCCACGGCTGCGGCGAAGCCGGTCACCAGCACGCTCAACAGCAAATCGCCAGGTTCGGCCCCAAAGCGTTCGTATGAATCGGCTGGCGCACTCCGGACCGCAACATGGCGGACGCTGAGGCTGACAGCGCAGCCGGGCTCGAGTCGCTCTTCGACAACGTCGACTCAGATAACGATCGGCTCAGGCGCTACGCCGTCGATGATCTCGTCCCCGGCAGAGCGGTCAGGGCCACTGCCGTCGAAGACGTTGAGCGCCTGCAGTCATTGGCGACTGAACACAATCTGTCGGTGATTGCGCACGGTGGTCGGACCATGCTCGACTTGGGCATGCCGCCGCGCAGATACGACCTGGCACTTGATCTCTCTGGGCTGGATCAGGTCGTCGACTACGAACCCAACGACTTCACGATCACCGTGCAGGCCGGGATGACCCTGGCGGAGCTGCAACGTCACCTGGCCACCAACGGACAGTTCCTGCCGCTCGATCACTCGCACTTTGAGCGTGCCACACTGGGCGGCATCTGCGCCGTCGGACGCGGCGGACTGCGGCGCAACTCGTTCGGCGGGCCGCGCGACTGGCTGATCGGGATGCGCATGGTCAAGGCCGACGGCACGGCAATCAAGGGCGGCGGCAAGGTGGTCAAGAACGTCAGCGGTTACGACCTGCCCAAGCTGTTTGCCGGCTCCCTTGGCACTCTCGGCGTCATCGTCGAAGTGACGCTCAAACTCCGACCGCAGCCGGCCAGCGACCAGATCGTTGCGCTCAACGCTCCGTCCTTTGAATCCGCGCTGGCTGCGGCACGAGCGGCAGCGAGGGCGGCGCCGTTTCTCAATGGATGCGTGGCGCTCTCGGCCGAAGCCGCGGCTAATGCACACGACCTTGGTGCGAGGCTGCTCCATGACCAGCCCGCAATCCTGCTCCGAGCAAACGGTCTGGAAACTGCCGCCTCGGAGGTGTTGGCCCAGGCGCTTCGCGCTGTGCGCGAAGCCGGCCTCGACGGTCCAGAACGGACCACGAGCGCCATCGTGGAGACCTGGCAAGCCGTCGCGGATCTGGAACTCCAGACCCGTGAAGCCTGCGTCAGGTTGCGACTCGGCCTGCCGCCGGCCAACCTGCCGCGGGCGCAACGTCTCCTCTCCGACTTCTTGCCTGAAGCGACATCCTGGATTGCCGCCGCCGATTCCGGATTGATGTTCGTCGATGTCCCATCGGTCGACGCTGACACCGTCAAGACCCTGCGCACCCGGCTCGGTCCGCTCCAGGGACGACTGACCATCGAGTCGGGGCCGCTCGAACTCAAGCGGGCAGTCGATGTCTGGGGTCCGGCAGGTCCGGGCGCGCGGCTGATGCACAACGTCAAAGAGCAGTTCGACCCACTGGGCATCCTCAATCCCGGTCGATACGTGGACGGCATCTAAGCTGCATCCATGAGCATCGCTCCCTCGCCGCCTGACAGTGACACGATCTGGTTGACCGAGGATCGGCCCGACGCCGGTGAACTGGGCCTCTGCGTCCACTGCGGATTCTGTCTCAACGCCTGCCCCACCTATCTCGACCTGGGCGTCGAGACCGACTCTCCGCGCGGCAGAATCGCCCTGATGCGAGGACTCGACGACGGTCGGATCGAGTGGTCGCCGCGCGTGCAACAGCACTTCGATCAGTGCCTGCAGTGCCGCGCCTGCGAGACGGCCTGCCCGTCGAAGGTGCCGTACGGACGCCTCATGGAATCGACTCGCGCCGAGGCGTTTGCCCAGGACAAGTGGCCCCGCCGACAGCGCATTCTGTGGCGGCTGATCATGCATGGACTCTTTCCGTATCCCCGGCGCATGCGTCTGGCCGGATACGGCTTGAAGTTTTACCAGCGGACCGGGCTTCAGGCCCTGGTGCGCAGAACCGGACTGCTGGGCAAGGTCGCTCCCAAACTCGCTGATATCGACTCACTGTCGCCGGTCGCCGACAAACCGTTCTACGCGAACAACGAGGCGTCGCGGATTGCGCCCGCGACGCCCGTCCGTGCTCGTGCATCGCTGATCACCGGCTGCATGATGCCGCTGGCCTACCCGGAGACGCATCGCGCCACCGTTCGAGTCTTCACACGCAATGGGATCGCGGTTGACGCCCCGGAAGCGCAGGTCTGTTGCGGCGCCCTGCACGCCCACGGCGGAGACGTAGAAGCGGCGCGCGATCTGGCGAGGCGCAACATCGACGCGATCACTCCCGAATCGTCCCACCTACCGGACGCGATCCTGATCAACGCGGCAGGCTGTGGCTCGCATCTGAAGGAGTACGGACACTTGCTCCGCAATAACGCTGCCTATGCGAAGCGAGCGGAGGTATTCGCCGCGCGGGTCCGTGACGTGCATGAGTATCTCGTAGAAATCGGCTTTGCCGCTCCCGAAGGCCGGATTGAACGTACCGTCACCTACCAGGATTCCTGCCATCTCTCACACGCCCAGAACGTTCGCAGTGCTCCTCGGGACGTCCTGCGCAGCATCCCCGGACTGACCCTGAGCGAGATGCGCAAACCAGACAAGTGTTGCGGTTCAGCCGGGATCTACTCAGTGGTGCAAAGTGACATCTCGAAGCGAGTGTTGGCCGAAAAGATGGAAGACGTGCTCTCCACCGGGGCCGAGCAAGTGTGTACCGCCAACCCGGGCTGCATGCTCCAGCTCGACGCGGGCATCGCGCGATTCGATGACGACGGCCGTATGATGCCACGCTCGACTCACGCGATTGAACTGCTGGATGAGTCGTACCGACTCGGCGACGCAGCCGGCAACGACTGATCAGTTAGCCTCCCAATCGCGGACCACGCAGACAGCACCGCACAGAACCTGGAGAGGCGGCGATCATGGGACAGTTCCACAAGGTTGAAGTTGGCGGCGCGACAATGATCGCCGTCCAGGACTCATGGGCGACCATGCCGCCCACCGCGTTCTTCAATCAGACCACCGACTCGGACTGGGATAACTATCGCGATCTGCTGACCGAGGAAGGCCACGTGACGCTCAACCTCGGCGCCTGGATCGTGATCTCCGACGGCACCACCATCCTCGTCGACTCGGGCATCGGTGGACGGCCAACGATGATGCCGCTCAAGGAACCGCCGGCGCTGCCCACCGTCATGGAGGAAGCCGGAGTTTCGCCCAACGACATCGACATCGTGGCGTTCTCCCACCTCCATTTCGACCACACCGGCTGGAACACCTGGGACAACGACGGCACGCCGGTCCCGCAGTTTCCCAACGCCCGCCACATCATCCAGCAGGCCGAATGGGACTACTGGACCAGCAGCGACGAGCTCAAGGAAGGCGCGGGCTACGACAACGTGCTCAGTCCGATCGTCGACGCCGGTCTGGTCGATTTTGTCGAGGGCGAACACGTCCTGACATCGGAAGTGGTCACCGTGCCGACGCCCGGTCACACACCCGGTCACGTGTCGTTCGCCGTCAACAGCGGCGGCGAGAAGGCCTACGTGATCGGCGACGCCGCGCACCACCTGGTCCAGCTCACCGAGACCGACTGGTGTCCCGGCGCCGACGTCAACACGACCGACTCAACCGCCAGCCGGCACAAGCTCTTCGACCAGATCGAAGCGGAACACGCCCTGATCGCCTCTGGCCACTTCAACTTCCCGGGGCTGGGACGAGCAGCCCGGCGAGACGGGGCGCGATACTTCGCCGCCGAGTAGCCGGGCGCGGCCCTCAGTCGCGGAGTTGATCGGCGTACTGGGCGATGTCGATGTAGCGGTCGGCGACCTGGCGCAGGTCGGATGATGTGCTCTTGCCGAACGCCATCACCTCGACCCGGACGCCGCGCGCGCCGACGATCTCGACGAGTCGGCGGAAATCGCCGTCGCCGGACACCAGGACGATCACGTCGACACGGTCTGACATTGTCAGCACATCGATGGCCAGTTCGACGTCGAAGTTGGCCTTCACCGATCCGCCCGTGAAGCGCTTGAGCGGCTTCGTCGCGATCCGGTAGCCGTGGTCGAGGAACGGCACAACGAACCGTTCGTTCTCGGTCCTCGCCGTCGGGTCGTCGGAGATCGGCGCGTACGCGATTGCGCGCACCAGCGTACGGCCGTGCGACAGGAAGTCGGCGACCTTGCCCCAGTTGAGGCGCACGCCGGACGACTCCGCGCCGTAGAGGATGTTGGGCACGTCGACGAAGATGGCCAATCTCGGCAGGACCTCGATCCTCGCCGGAATCGCATCCTCGCCCCGCTGACCGAGCAGCGTTTCCGTGAGCAATGTTTGCGATTCGGCCAACTGCTCGATCGTCTTGCCCTGCTGTTCCAGCAGCGCGGTCTGCCGTTCAATGAGCGCCAACATCTTCTCCGTCGGGTCTGTCGGAAGCGACTCCTGAGAGCCTCGCCGCGAGCCTCGTCGGCTGGACGGCTTACTGGCAGGCGTCGCTGGTGTGGCCGCCGTCGCGGCGGCGCCGGAGCCGTTGCCGCCTGAGGAACGCCGGCGCGACCCTCGCCTGGACGGAGCTCGCGTTGGCGGCTCGACCAGGGAATTCATCGCCGGCTTCTTCCGGCTCGGCGCGGCTGGCGCTTGACTTCTGGCGGCCGGCTGTTGTTGTTCTTCGTTCTGCTCGTCGGTGGGCTGGTCAGTCGATGCCGACCGCCTCAAAAACCTTGCCATTTCCTAGCTTTCCGTTCATAGGACGGGCACCGTAGGCGCCTGCAGCAACGCGGAGGCAGCGGCTTTGACCGCCACTCGATTCGCGATCGCCGCAAACGCCTGCGCCGCCGGATGCTCCGCGCCGAACGCGACGATCGGTTGTCCGTCGTCTCCGCCGGCTCGGACTTCGGTTGCCAACGGCACCTCGCCCAGGAAGTCAATCTCCAGATCGTCGGCGGCGTCCCGTGCGCCGCCGTGTCCAAATATCTCCACGCGCTGACCGGTGTCGGGCGTGATGAAATAGGACATGTTCTCGACGATGCCGAAGACCGGCACGTCGAGTTTCTCGAACATCGTGACCGCTTTGCTCGCGTCCTCCAGGGCCACCTGCTGCGGCGTCGAGACAATCACCGCACCCGCGATCGGCGCTTCTTGCGCCATCGACATCGACGCGTCGCTGGTGCCCGGCGGCAGATCGATCAACAGGTAGTCAATCTCGCCCCAATCGACGTCGTGCAACAGCTGCTTGATCGCCGAGCCAATCATCGGACCGCGCCAGACCACCGGAGCGCCGGGCGGAATCAGGAACCCGAGGGAGATGACTCGGACTCCGTACCGCTCGACCGGATGTAGTCCACGTTCGCTCTCGGCCTGATACCCGCTTGGCAATCCGAACATCGTCGGCAGATTGGGACCGGTCGCATCTGCGTCGACGAGGCCGACCGCCGCGCCCGTCTGCGCCAGTGCGACGGCGAGGTTCGTGGCGATTGTCGACTTGCCGACTCCTCCCTTGTTGGAAGCAACGGCGATGATGTTCTTCACACCACCGATGGCAGCCTGCCCGCCGTTGCCCTGCCAGGCGGGGACTTCCACTCGAATCTCGAATCCCACTGATTCCGCCCCCGCATCGATCAGGGCATCCGTGATCCGTTTCTCCAGATCCTCCTGCGAGGGGTAACCGTGCAGTGGCAAGCTGAGATGGACGACCACTGACCCACCGTCGATCACTGCGCCGCCGAAAGTACGCAGCGAGATCAGATCCCGCCCCAGATGCGGATCTCGAATCGTTCTCAGCGTGTCGCGAACCACCTCTTGCGTCAGCGCCATGCCACTGCCCTTCCCGTCCGATCGACCGCGCCCGCTACTCCTACCTGCCAACCGACGCCAGACCACGACTCCGTCACCGCCACATTCGCCGGATCGGGGTACGGTGAAGAGGAGGCTGTTCGAGTGTGTGTCGCGGACGGTCTCTGAGCCGCTGCGGGCGTCGCGTGCGATGTCGATGGCGAGTACGTGTGAGTATCAATGCTGATCGAATCCGCATGGACCCTCGCCGCACGCGCGGGAGGATCAGTTCGGACTGCATTCATCGTACTCCAATGACATCGACCCGCCGCCGAAGTGACCGGCAAAATGCGACAGAACTGTCGTCGATTGCGCTTGAGCCGCAACTCGTCGGTGGCGGTGGGAACGGAATCGACGAGCGAATCGTCAGGTCGTTACAGGCGCGTGTTCCACTTTACAGGCGCAGATCCGGTGTGTTGCCCGATGTATTGCCCAGCAGCCAGCCCATCCGTAGCGTCCTGCTCACGTGGGACTGACAGAGCGCGGGTTGCGTCCACAGCCCGGCTGCCCAGCCCCAGGAAGGTTCCCGGAATGCCAGCCAAGACTCGTCAGAAGAGCGAAGCGCCCAGCCACATCCATCACTGGACGATCGAGGCCCCGAACGGCCCGATGTCCATGGGTGTCTGCAGTTGCGGCGAAACCAAGGAGTTCCGCAACTCCTCGGAGGACTCGATCTGGGATCGCAACGAGGGTCGCTCGCGCTGGAATGACATGGGCATCTCCAAGCGCCGCCGCCCCGCCGAGAACTCCAACTAGCTGGTCGCCTGGCTCCAGTTCGTCCTGAGACCGAACCTCGCCCCAACTGCGCCGTAGCATGCGCAGAAGGAGGCACGATGCCGTCGCCGACTGCCGACACGCTTGGTCAACCGACGCTCCGGCATCGCGAGCGCATGCCCGACTTGACGGTTGATCTGGCGCCTGGCGCCAAGCGCGAGCTGATCCTTCGCAACCCGGTGATGACGGCCTCGGGAACGTCCAGCAACGGCCTGGAGTTCGCGCGCCTCTTCGACATCAACCGCCTCGGAGGCCTGTTGTCCAAAGGCGTCACGCTTAAGCCTCGGCGTGGCAATCCCACGCCGCGGATCGTCGAGACGCCGGCCGGCATGCTGAATAGCATCGGCTTCCAGAACATCGGCGTGCGCAAACTGCTCAACGAGGTCGCCACCGTCTGGGAAACCTGGGACGTGCCGGTCGTCGTCAACATGCTTGGCGACACCGTGGACGAGTTCGCTCGTCTGGCCCAGGTGCTGGACGGGGCACCGGGCGTGGCCGGACTTGAGGTCAACATCTCCTGCCCCAACCTGGACGTTGGGGGCGTCGCCTTCGGCCGCGACCCAGTCGCTGCGGCGCGGGTCACCGAGGCGGTCGTGACATCGACCACCCTGCCCGTGATCGCCAAGCTGACGCCCGACGTGACCGACATCAGCGTCGTGGCGAAAGCCTGTGAAGAGGCCGGCGCCGACGCCCTCTGCGTGGCCAACTCGTTCGTCGGCATGAACATCGACGTCAACACCCGTCGGCCGCGCACCAATCGGCCTGTCGCCGGACTCACCGGACCGGCGATCAAGCCGCTGGCCTTGCGGTTGGTCTGGGAGACCGCCCGCGCGGTCGACATCCCCGTGATCGGCTGCGGCGGCATCGTGGACGGCCGCGATGCGGTGGAGTTCCTTCTGGCAGGCGCGAGCGCGATCCAGGTCGGCACCGCTTCATTCCGCGATCCGTTCGCGGCGATCCGTGTACTCGAGGAACTGATCGAGTATTGCCGCGACAACGGTGTGTCGGACATCTCCGAACTGATCGGCGCCGTTCAGGTCGACTGAGCCAGCGGAGCCCATAGAGTGAGCACAACCGGGGTGTAGCTCAGCTTGGCAGAGCGCACGGTTTGGGGCCGTGAGGCCGGCGGTTCAAATCCGCCCACCCCGACCACTCCAGTCCTCCCACCGCTTCAAAGTCGAGGTTTCAACATCTCCTCCAGGCTCGGCGGGCGCTCTGCGAGCACCCCGTCGGCCAGCAACACTCCGATGTCCGCCTCGCTGATTCCCAGCATCTGCGTCAGCACTTCGGCATTGTGCTCGCCCAGGCCGGGCGCGCCTCGGCGATAGGTCGCCGGCGTCTGGCTCAACCTGATCGGGCAGCCCGGATACCTCAGCACGCCCATGTCGATTCCACCGACCTCGGCCCAGAACTCCCGCTCTGCGAGGTGTGACGACTCCAACAGGTCACGCGCATCCGCGAGACCAGCGGCAATCACGCCCGCCGATTGAAGCCGCATCGCCGCTTCGGCAGGCGAAACTGAACGCGCCCAGATGTTCAACGCGGCGTCGATCTCGTCGTGCCGCGCTTCTCGCTCCCAGAGCTCCCAGCCACGCCAGTTATCGGGTAGCCCGGCCTCCCGACAAAGCGACCGCCATTCCTCGTCGGAAGTGATCGAAATTGCGATCCAGCGATCATCGCCGAAACAGCGGTAGACGCCCTGCGGCGCGACGCCATGCTCGCGGTTCCCACGACGAGGCGGCGGCTGTCCGACGACCTGCGCAGAGAGCAACTCATCGCCGGCGAAGGTGCCCATCGACTCGATCATTGCCGTCTCGACGCGCTGACCTGCGCCGCCGGAGGACATCCGCTGCCACAGGCCGACCAGGGTGCCGGCCACGGCGCTCATGCCCGAGACCGGATCGGGCCAGGCCACGCCGGATCGGAACGGGATGCCGTCGGCATAGCCCGCCATCATCGTCATGCCCGTCGCTGCCTCAATCACCGGACCGAGCGCGACCCGATTGGCGCCCGGACCGCTGGAACCATAGCCGGGCATCGACGTGTGGATGATCGAAGGATTGATGCGTTGCAACGAATCCCAGTCCAATCCCCATTGCGGAAACACTCGCGGCGAGTAGTTCTCCAGGATGACGTCAGACTTCCCAATCAATTCACGGAACAGCTGCTGACCGCGCCTTGTCGACAGGTCGATTGACAGTCCCTTCTTGTTTCGGGCCAGCTTGTTGAACCCGCCGTTCCGATTCCAGTGACGTTCGCCCAACTCGTTGTCCGGATACAGATGGGTGAGTTCGGCCAGGTCGTCGGCAACCTCGAGCGGCCCGCGATTCCAGGGCGACTCGATGTGGATGACCTCAGCTCCCAGATCGCCGAGCAATCGACCGGCAATCGGTCCGGCCCAGACTCGAGTCAGATCGAGAACCTGCAGCCCGGACAACGGACCCTGTGCCAGCGCTTCACCGGTCGCTGGCGCCGGATTCGGTTCTTCATGCCAGAAGAGCTCGTCAATGCCGATTCTCTTCGGCGGTCGAGGTGAACCTCCAGACAGGTCCGAACCCAGCCGGAACGGTCCGCACGGAATCACTTCTGGCCCGCGCTCGTCGTCGAGCGGCACAAAGAACTCGCGGGCCGCCATATGCGGGTCCGACAGGAAGTCGTGCGTGCTCCAGACCGGTCCCATGGGCGAGAAGGTGGCCTCGCCTAGCTCGCATAGCTCCTCAGAGGTTTGCGACATGAGCCAGGGTCGCAATACCGCGTCGAACGCCCGCTTGTTCCTCCCTCGCGATTCGTTCGTCGCGAAGCGTGGATCTTCAAGCACGTGCCCCATGCCGCCTGCCTGGAGAAACGGCTCCAGCTTCGTCCCGGTCGCGTGACCGAGGAAGATGAAGCCGTCGGCGCATTCGTACACCCCGGCCGGATGCCACATGCCCGGCTGAGCGTTGCCGTCTCGCCTGAGGATGTGACCGGCGTGGGTCCACATCGTGGTCGTGTGCTGATGCATCGCGACCATCGCCTCGAGGTGCGCAACCTCGACCGTCTGGCCCACCCCCGTCGACTCGCGCGCGATCAACGCCGCCAACGCGCCGATGAAGCCGTACATGCCGGCGGCGTACTCGGTATGTCGACCGTGACGGCGGAACGGATGCCGATCCGCTTCCCCGTTGAGATACATGTGACCGCTGGCAGCGTCGTCGGTGAAGACGTTCGATCTCCGGTTCGACCATGGACCGGACAACCCGAACGGTGAGATGTAGACCTTGACGACCCTCGTGGCATCCAGTTGCTCTGTCACTGGTGTCAGAGAGTCGGGCGCGGAGCTCTCAATCACGACATCCGATGACGAAATCAATCGCTGGATTTCGGCAGAGCGAGCATCAGCTTTAAGAACGAACTTGGACGTATTGCAGAAGGCCCAGATCGAGCCGATCTCGCCATCGCCGAGGCTGTGGGCGCTGACCAGCTCGCCGTGATGGATCAGCGGATCACCATCCGGCGGCACGACCTTGACGACCTGCGCGCCGTAATCGGCGAACATCTTGGCGGCAAAGGCGCCCGCGTGCGACCCCGCCACCTCCACGACGCGCAGCTCACTGAACGGCTTCGTCATCCTCGACCGCGCTCCCATCGATGCTCTGGACGGTGTCCGTTAAGCTATCGCCCGAACGCTCCAAACGAACACGAAAGGACCCGCCAGTGGCAACCGACCACTTTCCGATTGAAGCCGGGCACATCATGCTCTTCGCCCGCTCGATCGGCGACGACAACCCCATCTATCACGACGCCGACGCGGCGGCCGGCACCGAGCCGGGTCATGTCATTCCGCCTCCGACCTTCGTCCAGGCGTCCGCGCAGTTCACCGACGGCTACAGCCTCCGACCCGTCGTCGGCGAGCCCTGGTTCGGCTCAGGCAAGGAGCCGACCGGCGTCAAGCGCGAGTCCTCGGGCGGCAGCGGCGGCACCGGCTTCCACGCCGAGCAGCACTACGAGTACCACGCGCCAATCCAGCCCGGCGACGTGCTCAAGGCCGTCGACAAGCCCGGCAACTCCTGGAGCCGCGAAGGCCGCCGCGGCGGCACGCTCCAATTCAACGAGTCGATCACCGAGTACTACAACCAGGATGGCGTCCTCGTCGTCACCGCCCGTTCGGTCGGTGTGCAGACTTCACGAGTCGTCGAGTAGCGTCCGGGAATCGAAGAGAAAGCAGAAGAGAACCAACCATGCCGCTCAGCAAGGCCAACCTCAGCGTCGGCGACCAGCACAGCGAACAGGTCGTGGACAATCTCACTCGCACCCAGATCATCCAGTACGCCGGCGCCTCCGGCGACTACAACCCGCTGCACACCGACGAAATCTTCACCACGCAGGTTGCCGGTTACCCAACCGTCTTCGCCCACGGCATGCTCAGCATGGGCCTGACCGGCAAGATGCTGACCAACTACGTCGGCGACGGCCGCTTGACCAACTACGGCGTCCGTTTCGTGAGCCAGGTCTGGCCCGGCGACAGCCTGACCGCGACCGCCACCGTTGAAGGCATCCGCGAGGAAGACGGCGTCAACCTCGTCGACCTTTCGGTCTCGACCGTCAACCAGGACGGCGCCGAGGTCGTCAAGGGCACGGCAACAGCCCGAATCGACGACTAACAGGTCCTGACCGCCGACGATCGCTCTCCGTCCACCTCATGGAGCGTTCTGCATAGCTCAACGAAGGTCGCCCCCGCGAAGGCGGGGGCGCATTGACCAGTTGGTCCACGCAGCGCCCCCGCCTTCGCGGGGGCGACTTCGTTGAAGGAGTGATTGCAGGCCACCTCATGGTGGAAGGGGCCGATTGCGGAGGGTGGCGCCCCTCACCCCTCACGATCGTTCGGCGGCGTGTTCTCCGCGACGAGATCGGAGATATCGGGTATCAGCCGATCAACGATGCCCATGATCAGCATGAACGGGATAAAGGCGATCCCGGTACCGATCGCCCACCACCATTCGGCCGCGACCAGCGCCAGCACGCAGCCTGAGAACGTCAAACCCATTCCCAGGATGGAAATCACCCGAAGCACCACCGCGAGCGGTGGGATCGGGGGAATCTGCGGCGGCTGCGAAGACATGATCCCTGGCGCTTGCTGACTATGACTCGGTGATCGTCACCGACTTCATCTTCGGTCCCGGCTGTCGCGATTGACGGGGATCCTGCGGGTCGCGGTCGGGGAAGGCGTGGACGACTTCCATGCCCGAGGTCACCTTGCCGAACGCCGTGTATTGACGGTCCAGGAAGGTCGCGTCGGCGTTGCAGATGAAGAACTGGCTGCCTGCGGAATTCGGATCCTGCGCCCGAGCCATCGAGAGCACACCCTCGACGTGCGCGGTGTCGTTGAACTCGGCCGGGACGTTGTAGCCGGGACCGCCTGTGCCGGTACCAGTCGGGTCCCCGCCCTGGGCCATGAATCCGCTGATGATCCGGTGAAAGGTCACGCCGTCGTAGAAGCCGTCGTTGGCGAGGAAGACGAACGAGTTGACGTGCTCCGGCGCTTTGTCGGGCCAGAGTTCCAGCTCGATCGTGCCGCCTTCTTCCATCTCGATCGTGGCGCTGTACGAAACGCCTTCCTTGAGCGCCATCGCCGGTCGACTGCTGTAGCTGGCCATCCCAATCCTCGATTTCCTGGGCAAGCGTCGGCGACGCTCGCTATTGCTCGATAATCCGAATCTCGACGATCTTTGGGCCGGCAGGCGGAGTGGGCACTGCTGCCGGATCGCGAGTGTCGAAGGCGTACAGCAGGTCAATGCCCGATGTCACGATTCCGAAGGACGTGAAGCTCTGGCTGTCCAGGTGGTCCTGATCGCCCAGCTTGATGAAAAACTGTGACGATGACGCGCCGAGCCCGCTGCGCGCCATCGAGACCACGCCAATCGGCGTGACAGACAGCTGTCCCTCGTTCCCATCGTGAATCGGTTCGTCGGGAAGGGTGTATCCAGCGCTCCCGGTCCCGGTCGCGGTCGGATCTCCCGCCTGCGCGACGAATCCGGGAACGACCCGATGGAAGGTCAAACCGTCATAGAAGCCCTCGCGCGCCAGGAAGACGAAGTTGTTGACGTGTTCCGGCGCCAGTCCCTCGTACAGGTCGATCACCACGATCTCGCCATCTTCCAACTCAATCTCCGCGATGTAGTCGACGCCCTGGGTCAGGCTGAACGCCGGCGGCGCATCCCATTGCGGCTTGCCCTCAACCGCCCCGGTATCAACTTCGGAACCAGTTCTCCGGACCGGAGGCGGATCGGTGGTCGGCGCCGGACCGCCGCTGTCAAATGCCACAACGGCCAAACTGGCGATCAGCGTGACGGCCAGAACCAGTCCGACCGTCGCGATCACCGGACGCGAAAACAGCCTCGATCGGCGGACGCCGCCGCGGTCGAATCCTCGCGACGCAGCTCGACGACGCGCCAGACGCTGGGGACGCGTTCGCGCGCTGCGACCTCGTTGCGACACCAGCTGTCCCCTCAGTCCACTCGGCCCATCGGCACACTCAAGAACTTACGCTATCACCGCTCTACGTTATGACGACGCAGACACGCACGAGGGAACTGTCAATCGCCAATGAACGCCGCAGAACACTACAACGGGATGGTCAACGCGCGGCAGCAACAACAGAGCAGGCTCGCTACGCCGTTCGGAGAGTCCTACTGGCAGCGCTACGCGCACACCTATCGCTTCGATCCGTTCCGCGACCCAGAGCCGCAACTCTCGGCCGCGCTGAACCTGGTGGAACCGGACGACGAGATCATTGAGATCGGCGGAGGAGCGGGACGAATCGGCTTGCCGCTGGCGAGCACGGCAACGTCGCTGACCAACGTCGAGCCATCCCCGGCAATGCGCGAGCAGTTTGCCATCGCCGTCTCGGAACACGGAATCTCGAACGCGAATCTCATGGCGGCCAACTGGCCATTGTCTGAACCGATCAGCGCCGACGTCGTGCTGACCGTTGACGTCACCTACTTCATCAACGACATCGAACCCTTCATCCGGGCCATGCACGATTCCGCTCGACGTCGGGTCATCATCCTCACCTGGACGGTGGCGCCGCCCAACGTCAGCGCCGAGCTGTTCCGGACGGCCTTTGGCGAAGAGGAAGCGCCGTCGCCGGGATTTCGCGAACTGCTTCCCGTGATTTGGAACATGGGGATCGTCCCCGACGTACAGGTCGTCGATCAACCATTCACCTGGCCGGAACAACTCCCCGGCAACGAGGACGAGGCCGTGCGCTTCGCGCTGGAGGAACTCGCCGCCGTCGATCACCCCCAGGTCGAGGCCAACGTCCGCAGAGCGATTGGCGCACTGTTTCAGCGTGGAGATGTCTATCGACCGGCCTGGCGGACGCCGTCGCAGGCCATGCTGATCACATGGCGGACCGATTGACTGGTGTTGCAGGCTGGTACCCCCGGTAGGATTCGAACCTACGCTCCCGGCTCCGGAGGCCGGTGCTCTATCCCCTGAGCTACGGGGGCGGGAAGGCCACGATATCACCGTTGCCAGGGCGCCACGTCGGCAATGACCAGCGCAAAATCCTCGACTCGATGTGTTGCGCCTACGTGCCGACCACCCCGCCGTCGTCCTTGTACGCCGCGACAACGCTGGGCCGAGGGTAGTCGCCGTCCGGCCAGGTGCTGGTCGGCTCGTCCAGGCCGCCCCCCTCGCCGGGATGCTGAACGCTAACAAACAGCGTGCCGAAGTCGGGCGTGAACTCAGGACCCGCCATTTCACCGCCCGGTACGCCGGTCATGAATCGCCGAATCCGTCCGCGCTCAGGCCCGGCCGTCGGTACCACGTAGATTGCGTCAGCCTGACCGAGCTTGCTCGGCTGCCCGTCAGTGGCGATCCAGAGGTTGCCGTTGAGATCGACCGCGAGATTGTCGGGAGCCGAGATCGAGTCAAGTTCGCTCTGGTCGAAGCCGGCGAAGTAGGTCTCGTGCTCGCTGTCGGACGGGTCGCCGCAAAGGATGAAGATGTCCCAGGTAAAGCGCCGGGAGGCGGCGTCGCCGCCGTTCTCGGTGAGCTCGAGGATGTGGCCGTGCGTGTTCGGACCGCGGGGGTTGGCGCCGTCGACGGCGTCTATCGCTCGCTGGGTGTTGTTGGTCAATGCGATGTAGACGCGATGATTGATCGGATTCACCTCGATGTCTTCGGGACGGTCCATCGGCGTGGCGCCAACAGCGTCGGCGGCGAGCCGTGTGAACGTGGCGATGCCTGCGTTGGTCCAGGTGTGCAATGGCGGCGGGCCGGGAACGAGCGGCAACCATTCACCGCTCCCGTCGTCGTTGAACCTCGCCACGAAGAGCGTTCCCGACGAGAGCAGGTCGAGGTTTGCCGAGCGGTTGAAGACGTTGTAGCGGTCGTGGCTGATGAACTTGTAGACATAGTCAAACCGCTCGTCGTCTCCCGAATAGACCACCGCGCGTCCATCGTCAGACAGAGTGACGCTGGCGGCCTCGTGCTTGAAACGACCCATGGCGGTGTGCTTGCGCGGCGTGAACGTGGGGTCGTATGGATCAATCTCGACCAGATACCCGTGCCGATTCGGCTCATTCGGCTCAATCCTCAGATCAAAGCGGTCGAAGAAATCCTCCCAGTGCCGCTTCGATCCGGCCTCGGGAATTCCGTACCGTGCGGCGCGAGTCTCCTCGCCGGCATGGGCGAAGTACTGGTTGAAGTTCTCTTCCGCCGTGAGAATCGTGCCCCACGGCGTGCGGCCGCCGGAGCAGTTGTTGAACGTGCCAACCACGTCGACTCCCGTCGGATCGACATCGGTAATGGTGTAGACGCTGCCGGCGCCGGGACCTGTCAGTTGCATCGGGCTCTCGCCGCTGATGCGGAAGTTGTGCGACGACGACGGGTTGTAGGACCAGGAACCATCTTCGCCTCGAGAGACCTCAACGACTGACATTCCATGCGACACGATTTCGATCGCGGCCTGTTCGGCCGTGACGTGGTCGGCGTCGTAGCCGGGGAACATGTCCACCCCGCTGGTGTACTCGTGATTGACGCCCAACAGCCCGCGCTGGCTCTGCCCCGGCAGCAGCGGAAAGAACCCGTTGTAGTCGCAGTTGAAGCCGAATTGTTTGGCCGCGGACTCGGCCGTTTGACCGCTCAGGCTGAACGCCGGCGCCCCGGGAAGGACGCCGTCGCCCCAGCGAATGACCACGTTGGTGCGGTAGCCGTCGGCGATGTTAATCGCGTCGTCGTTGTCGTGAGGAATGCTCTGCAACCCCACGCTGCTGGACGCGGCGTCGGCCTGGCTGGTCAGTGGTGCCGAACCGAAGATCTGCGATTCCAGCGGGGAAGTGCTCAACGCCAGCAAGGGAGCGCCGGCAATAGCCGCTCTGACCAGCGATCGGCGAGAGATTCGCCGATTCAGCACCGCGGCGAACGGCTCGTTGCCGCTCCGGTTCGGCACAGGCCTGAAACATGCGTCGTCGCAGGAGATCTCACAGTGATACGCGGAGCGCGCACGCCGCGGAATCCAGTTCAGCGGCGCGAAACTGCGCGAGGCATTGGTGGAACTCATTTGAACCATCCCGTTCCCGCTCTGTTACCCGGCATCTTGCCAGTTGCTGAGCGCAGGATATGTATGGGCCGCCGCCTCAACGATTGACGGCCGGATCACAAGCGGACCGGCCCTCCGAGATACCCGCGTACAGGCCGCCAACGATGGCACTCGGCCTGCGGTCAGTTCAGATTGCTCCGGCGTCGATACTGCACTGCCTCGGCCACGTGTTGGGCGGTGATTGTTTCCGACTCCGCCAGGTCGGAGATCGTCCGCGCCACCTTGAGCACCCGGTGGAAGCCGCGCGCCGACAGATTGAGACGATCCACCGCCTCCTGGATCAGCATCCGAGCCCGATCGTCCAGCATGCTGTAGCAATGCTGGTTGACCTCGCGCGCCGACAGCGTCGCGTTGGCGTTTGGTCCATCCGATCCGAACCGACCGCGCTGCACCTCCCGCGCCTGGACCACCCGCCGCCTGACCTCCGAGGACGGTTCGGCGCTCGGCGGTGCGGAATCGCCCGACGATTCCATCAGCTTTTGCACGTCCACGCGCGGAACATCGACGAACATGTCGATCCGATCGAGCACTGGACCGGAGATGCGCCGTTGATAGCGATACACCGCGCCATCCGTGCACGTGCAGTGCTGCTCCGATCCGAAGTTGCCGCACGGGCAGGGATTCATCGCGCCGACCAGGCAAACGTCGGCCGGATACGTCACCGTGCCATGCGCCCGCGAGATCGTGATCTGCCGATCCTCCAGCGGCTGCCGCATGGTCTCGAGGGCGCGAACCGAGAACTCCGGCAGCTCGTCCAGGAAGAGCACGCCGCGATGCGCCATCGTCACCTCGCCCGGGCGCAAGCGTTGCCCGCCGCCCACCAGCCCGGCGTTGGAGATCGTGTGGTGCGGCGCACGGAACGGCCGCTCGCGGATCAGCCGGTTCCCCCCGGTCATCCCGGAGATCGAAGCGATCTTGGTCACCTCCAACGCCTCGTGCGTGGTCAGCGGCGGCAGAATGCCCGGCAAACACGAAGCCAGCAGCGTCTTGCCCGCGCCCGGCGGACCGCACATCAGCAGATTATGTCCACCAGCCGCCGCGACCTCCAGCGCCCGCTTGACGTGTTCCTGCCCGCGAACGTCGGAGAAATCATGCCCGTCGTAACTCGTGCCAGGATCGTCCTCGACCACGCGGGCCGTCGGCCAGATCGCGTCCGACATCGGCCGTTCCTCGGTCGCAATCTCGATCCAGTCGCGCAACGAGTCAACCGCCAACACCTCGATCCCGTCGATCAACGATGCCTCCTCGGCATCGACCCGCGGCACGACAATCCGCTTGACCGACGCGTCCCGTGCGGCCGCCGCGACCGAAAGCACGCCGCGCACGTGACGCAGCTCGCCGTCCAGCGCCAGCTCTCCGAGGAAGAGCGTGTCCTGAACCGCCGACTCGCAGACCTGCCCGGTCGCAACCAACATCCCCACCGCAATCGGCAGATCGTAGCCCGCGCCTTCCTTGCGGATGTGGGCCGGCGCCAGGTTGACCGTCACCCGCTTGGTCGGAAAGCCGGCGCCGGCGTTGCGAATTGCCGATCGCACGCGTTCGCGCGCCTCATCGACCGCGGCGTCGGGCAGGCCGACAATCGTCGTCTTCGGCATCCCGGAGGAGATATCGACTTCGACGCAGATCGGCGCTCCATCCAGGCCAATCACGGCTCCGCCGTTCACTCGAGTGTGCATTTGCTACCCCCTGTGGTTCCCTGTAGAACACAAATACCAAACTTGTGTTCTCTCGGTGCTCAGTACTATAGAACACACATTCTTCAACATGCAAGTCGCAATCAACCGTGGAACCCGATTCGTGCCTAGACTCTCCTGAGTGGAGCACTACCAATGACCAACAACCTGTACCCCGTCCTCAACAGCGGCCTCGCCTTCTTCAACCACGCGGGAGTCTCGCCGCTGCCATCCGATGTCGCTCAGGCCGTACACGACTACGCCGACCAGGCCGCCCGCGCCGGCTACTTCGGCTCGACCTGGATGGAGGACATGCAGGACTTCAGAGCGGTCTCGGCCGAGCTAATCGGCGCGCGAAGCCCCGACGAGATCGCCTTCGTGCCTAACACCGCGACCGGCGTCTCGGTCTCGGCCGGAGCGCTGAACCTGCAGGATGGCGACCGCATCCTCGTCACCGACGCCGAGTATCCGTCAAACCGCCACTTCTACAACGCGCTGCAGCAGAAGGGCGTCGAACTCGACGTCGTCTACCAGCAGGACGACGGACGGATCCCGACCGAAGACATCATTTCCGCCGTCTCCGAGCGCACGAAACTCGTCGGCATTTCCCACGTTCAGTGGGGCAGTGGATTCCGCTCCAACCTGCGCCCCATCGCCGACGCCGTCCACGCCGTCGGCGGACTGCTCTCGGTCGACGCGATTCAATCTGCCGGCGCGTTGCCGGTCAACGTGGTCGATGATGACATCGACATCCTGGCGGCCGGTGGACACAAGTGGATGCTGGGGCCGACCGGCTCCGGCATGCTCTACATCCGCGAGGAACTGATTGACGGTCTGATCCCGCCCGTACTGGGCGCCAACAGCATGGACGGTGGCCTGTCCGCAGGCAATGACCAACTCATCCTCTCGCCGACCGCGTCGCGCTTCGAGCCGGGCGCGACTCCCACCGCCGCCATGCTCGGCATGCGCGCAGCGATCCGCCACTTGCTCGATGTCGGCATCGACAACGTCTGGGCGCAGCTGGAATCCGTCACCGCCTACCTATGCGACGCCCTCGCCGACGCGGGATGTCGAGTCTTCTCACCCCGAGGAGAATCGGAGCGCAGCGGAATCGTGATCTTCGATCCGCCGCCCGATCTGTCCGAACGCGAAACCGTCGATGAAACCTGGGAACGACTGCAAGACTCAGGGATCATCACGGCCGTCCGCTTCGGCCGGTTACGCGCCTCGCCGCACTTCTACACGCCGCAATCGGACATCGACAGATTGGTCGCCGCGCTCAAGCCGCAGTGACATCGAGTCGAAACTCGCAGTCGCTAGTCGCGTTCGACGCTCATCACGCCGTGGACTCCGTCGAGCTTCGACATCACGCGCTGTAGCTGCCGCAGTCCGTTCGTCTCCACCGTGAATGTCAGCGTGACCGCTCCGCGATCCGGTTCGCCGGTCACGAACGACACCATGTTCACGTTCTCGTCCGCGCAGATGCCCGCTACATCGCGGGCCAGACCGACGCGGTCCCAGCCCATCACCTTCAGCCGCGCCTCGGTCAAACCGCGGAACGTGTTCCAGCGAACCGGCACGACGCGTTCATCTTCGCCCACCGAGAGGATGTTGGGACACTCGCTGCGGTGAATCGTGACGCCGCGGCTGCGAGTGATGAATCCGGTGATCGCCTCGCCAATCTGGGGTGAACAGCAGGGCGCCAGCCGGGTCAGCATGTTCGATCCGCCCAGCACCTGGACCGCATCAGCGCTGGGCGCAGCGCTTCGCTCCACCACTTCAATCACCGGAGCCGCCTCTGCCTCTTCTTCATTCGCCGAGGCCACCTTGAGGGCGACCGCGTGGGCGGTAACGTCGCCGGCGCCGATCGTCGCCAGCGCGTCCTCCATGCTCTTCGCGCGGGTCGCCTCCATCACTTCCGCTTCGACGCTCGGCAGCTTCAGGCTCAGACGTCGTAGCTCACGCTCCAGCTCATCGCGTCCCCGGGCGATGTTCTCGGTCCGCGCCTGACGGTTAAACCACTGCCGAATCTTCGTCCGCGCATGCTGCGTCGTCACATAGCCCAATGCTGGATTCAACCAGTCGCGACTCGGTCCCCGAGCCGTGCGGCTCGTTACGATCTCGACCACATCGCCGTTCTCAAGCGGAGTCGACAGTCGGGCCAACCGACCATTGACCTTCGCGCCCACGCATTGATAGCCGACATCGGTGTGAATCCTGAAGGCGAAATCGAGCGGCGTCGCGCCCGTGCGCAACGCGAGGATCTCACCTTTCGGCGTGTGCACGAACACCTGGTCCTGGAACACATCGGATCGCAGGGTCTCCAGAAAATCGTCGGCGCCCGACAGCTCTCCCTGCCACTCGACCAGCTGGCGCAACCACGACATCCGATCGCGGTCGTTCATCGCGTTGTGGCGATTCTCCTTGTAGGCCCAGTGCACAGCGACGCCGTACTCGGCCTCCCGATCCATCTCGTGCGTGCGTATCTGAACCTCAACCGCGTGCGACGGCGACCAGAACGCCGTCGTATGCAAGGACTGGTATCCACTCGGTCGGGGACTCGCAATGTAATCGTCAAACTCGCCGGGCAGCGGACGCCAGAGCCCGTGCACCACCCCAAGCACCGCATAACAGTCGGTCGTCGACTCGGTCAGCACCCGTAACGCGAGCAGGTCATAGATATCGTCGAACGACTTGCCCTGCGCCGAGTACTTCCTGATCTTCTGGTGGATCGAATACAGGTGCTTCACCCGTCCGCGAACCTGTGCGCTCAACCCGGCGCCTTCGAGGGCATTCTCTAGTTGCACCCGGATCTGCCCCAGGTACCGCTCGCGGGTCTGACGGCGCGAAGCAACCAGCTCGGATATCCGCCGATAGTCCTCCGGCTCCAGGTACTTGAACGCCAGATCCTCAAGCTGCGCGCGAATCTGCCAGATCCCCAGCCGCGCAGCGAGCGGTGCGTAAATCTCCATCGTTTCCCGCGAGATCTGCACCTGCTTCTCAGGCCGCATCGCGTCGAGCGTGCGCATGTTGTGCAGTCGATCGGCCAGCTTGACGATCACGACGCGCACATCGTCGGCCATCGCCACGAACATTTTGCGCAGGTTCTCCGCCTGGACTTCCCGGTCCAGACTGCCCGTGACCCGCGGGAGCTGGAGCGCCGACAGCTTCGACGCCCCCTCGACCAGTTTGGCCACATCGACGCCAAACTCCGTCACCAGTTGAGAACGCGTGACGCCGCAATCCTCCATCACATCGTGCAAGAGCGCCGCCTGCAACGCGGGCACGTCCAGCTGAAGCTCGGCACACGTGACGGCGGCGGCAAGTGGATGCTCGATGTATGGATGTCCGGACCGCCGCAGATGGCCCTCGTGCTTCTCCTCCGCAAACTCATACGCGGAAAGCACCAGGTCGCGATCGGCCGGAGCAAGATACTGCTCCAGCACGTCGACCAGCACATCGAGCGTCGGGTGCTTGGTCAGGTCGACAACTGCCGCGGGCACGGTCTGCGTTGCCATAACTCGATCATACAAAGCGACAGACCACGCCAACATGTTTACCCGCTCGTGCAATATCAATGCGGCGTGAAATCGACCGTCGTCTGTACGATGAGGGCTGAGGATCGACGATGAGCAGTTCGACCAGCCGACAGTTCCAGACCCCTCGCGGTACGCGCGACCTGCTGCCCGAGGATCATCTCGTCCACAACCACGTCCTCAATTGCGCCAGAGAGCAAGCCCGCCTGGCCGGCTTCGGATTCATCGAACCGCCCACATTCGAGCAGGCCGAATTGTTCGCCCGAGGCGTCGGCGAGGGAACCGACATCGTCGAGAAAGAGATGTACATCTTCGAGGATCGCGGCGGCGAACGACTCGCGCTGCGCCCAGAGGGCACCGCCTCCGTCTGTCGCGCTTATCTGCAGCACGGCATGGCCAACTTCACTCAGCCCGTCAAACTGGCCTATCACCTGCCGATCTTTCGCTACGAGCGACCCCAGGCCGGACGCTTCCGCCAGCACACCCAGTTCGGAGTCGAAGCAATCGGCGTGCGCGACGCGGCGCTCGACGCCGAGGTCATCGACCTCGGCTGGCGCGTCGCCGAAACGCTCGGCCTCTCCGACCTCAAGATCCTGATCAACAGCATTGGTGATATCGAAGACCGCCGCGCATACGTCCCCCTGCTCAAGGAGCACTTCGAGCCGCACCTCGAACGCATCGCCCCCGATGATCAGGCCCGCTGGGACCGTGCTCCCATGCGATTGTTGGACAGCAAGGACGACCGCACCAGGCCCTACCAGGCCGGCGCACCGCTGATCACCGACCATTTGCGACCAGAGTCCGCCGCCTACTACGACGCCGTCAAATCCCACCTGGAAGCGGTCGGCATTCCCTACGAAGAGCGCCCGACCCTGGTCCGCGGCCTCGACTACTACACCCACACCGTCTTCGAAATCGTCCCCGCCCACGCCGACGGCTCGCAGGTCACTGTGCTGGCTGGCGGCCGCTACGACGGACTGATCGAACAGATCGGCGGTCCGCCGACGCCCGGCATCGGTTTCGGCATGGGCATCGAGCGCATGGCCCATCACCTGCGCGAGCAAGGACTCGCGCCGAGTACCGATTCATCGACGGACGTGCTCATCGCAACCCAGGGCGAAGGAGCCGACATCGCCGCCTCAAAGATCGCCGGCGAACTGCGCCGCTGCGGCGTCGCCGCGTCCCTGGCCTTCGGCGGACGCTCGCTCAAGGCGCAGCTGCGTCAGGCCAATCGGATCGGCGCCCGCTACGCCATCATCGCCGGCGCCAGAGATCTGGCCGACGGCGCCGTCACGATCCGCGACCTGCAGACGTCCGATCAGCGACAGGTCCCACTCGACCAGGTGGTCGCAGCACTGACGCCCGAACTGACCGGCCATCCATATACTCGGCCCCAGGACTGAGGCCCCACATGCCAGCAACCGCCACTTCCGACAGCACCGCCATGTGGGCGCGGCTCGAGGACGTCGCCGCACGATTCCGGGAGATCGAGCAGGAGATGGCCGATCCGGCCACTGCCGCCAACCCGTCGCGCCTCCAGACCCTGGCCAGGGAGCATTCCTCATTACAGGGGAAAATCAACCTGCTCAACCAGTACCGTTCCGCCGCCGACCAGCTCCAGCAGGCGCGTGAAGTTCTCGACGAAGCCGACGACGAAGAAATGCGCGAATTCGCCCTCGCGGAAGTCACGGACCTCCGAGAGCAGATCGAACAGCTCGAAGAATCCGCCAAGCGAGCATTGCTGCCTCGCGACCCAAACGACGACCGCAACGTAATCGTCGAAATCCGGGCTGGCGCCGGCGGCGACGAGGCTGGACTCTGGGCCTCGGACCTCCTCCGAGCCTACGTCCGCTACGCGGAGGGCCGCCGCTGGCGTACCGACGTGCTCAGCGCCTCCGAAAACGCAATGGGCGGCTTCAAGGAAGTCATCTGCCAGATCGAAGGCAGCGGCGCATTCTCACGGCTCAAGTACGAGTCCGGCGTCCACCGTGTCCAGCGCGTCCCCGAGACCGAAGCGCAGGGCCGCATCCACACCTCCACCGCGACCGTCGCCGTCATGCCCGAGGCCGAAGAAGTCGACGTCGATCTGGACGAATCCGACATCCGCCTCGACCTCTTCCACTCCGGCGGCGCCGGCGGACAGAACGTCAACAAGGTCCAGACCGGCGTCCGGTTAACCCATGAGCCAAGCGGCATCGTCGTCACCTGCACCGACGAACGCTCCCAGCTCAAGAACAAGCTCAAGGCGATGTCCGTCCTCCGCGCCCGCCTCTACGAACAACAGCGCATCGCCGCCGAGCGTGAGCGCGCCGACTTCCGCCGCTCACAGGTCGGCTCCGGCGACCGCTCCGAGAAAATCCGCACCTACAACTTCCCCGAAAACCGCGTCACCGATCACCGAATCGGCCTCACACGTCACGACCTCGACGGCATGCTCGACGGCAACCTCGATCCCCTGATCGACGCCGCCGCCACCGCCGAGGAAGCCCGTCTGCTCGCCGAGGCGTCGTCGTGACGACGCCCGCTATGCTCAGGGACGTCTGGCTGGCCGCCGCCGCCGAACTGGAGTCGGCCGACATCGACGACGCGCGCTTCGAGGCCGAAGTCCTGCTCCGCCACGCCACCGGACTCAACCGCGCCCAGCTCTACGCATCCCTGACCGACGAGATCGACCCGGCCGCACAGCAACGCTTCCAGGACGCCATCGCCGAGCGAACGACCCGCAAACCCCTCGCCTACATCACCGGCACCCGAGAGTTCTACCGCCTCGAGTTCCGCGTCACGCCCGATGTCCTGATTCCCCGGCCCGAGTCGGAGCTCCTCGTCGACGCCGCCCTCGACCACATGCGCCAGGCCCGATTCCGAACCCCGCAGGTCGCCGACGTCGGAGCAGGCTCCGGCGCCGTCGGCATCGCCCTGGCCCGGCACCGCCGTGGAGTCGAGCTGATCTGCAGCGACGTCTCGCGTGACGCCCTGCTCGTCGCCCGCGACAACGCCCAGCGCCTGCTCCGACGGCCCAGGACAGAGTTCATCCAGGGCGACCTCCTCACGCCGCTGCCCGGACCCTTCCACTGCGTCGTCGCCAATCTCCCCTACATCCCCGAAGAACGCCTGGCCGAACTCGAGCCCGAAGTCGCCGAACACGAGCCCCGCGTCGCCCTCACCCCGGGCACGCGCGGAACAGAACTGATCCTCCGGCTGATCACCCAGTTGCCATCCCGCCTCCATCCCAACGGCGTCGCCGTGCTCGAGGTCGACCCCGGCCAGGAATCCGCCATCGCCGACGCCGCCCGCCAGATGCTGCCCAACGCCGAGATCACCGTGCTCGACGACGTCTCCCAGCAACCCCGAGCCGTCCGCATCATCGCCGGATGACCGCAACGCCGGACCAACTCCCGTCGCCCGCCGACGCCCCGGTGCAGGGCTATTGCGATCCCCGCTTCGCCGCCGTCAGGGAACAGTTCCAGCAAAACTTCGTCGACCGCTCAGAAACCGGCGCCGCCCTCGCCGTCACCCTCAACGGCGAACTCGTCATCGAAATCTACGGTGGCTGGACCGATGCCAAGCACACGAAGCCATGGGCCGAGGACACCATCGTCTGCTGCTACTCCGTCGGCAAGGCCATCTGCGCCATCCTCGCCTGGCGCATGGCCGAACGCGGGGAACTGGACATCGACCGCCGAGTGGCCGACTACTGGCCCGAGTTCGCCCGGAACGGCAAGTCCGACGTCCCCGTCCGCTGGATCCTCACCCATCAGAGCGGCCTCGCCGCCATCCGCCGGCCGCTGCCCCGCGGCGCGATGCTCGACTGGGATCTGATGACCTCAGCCCTCGCCGAGCAGGAGCCCTGGTGGCCGCCCGGCGAGGCCCACGGCTATCACTCCAACACGCAGGGATTCCTCATCGGAGAAGTCATCCGCAGAATCACCGGCAACTCAATCGGCCCACACCTCCAGCGCGACCTCAGCCGGCCAATCGACCTCGACTTCCACTTCGGAACAAAGCCGGAGCACGACATCCGCACCGCCGACATGCTTCCCGTCCAGCAACCGCCCGACTTCCGCCGCGCGCCGCCCAACGCCCTGCAAACCCTCGGCGGACGCAACCCACCCCACATCCAGACCGGACCCGGCTCACAGAACACCCGAGAGTACCGAGCCGCAGAGTTCCCCTCGACCACCGGCCACGGCGCCGCCCGAGGCCTCGCCCGCCTCTTCGGCGCACTCGCCACCGACGGACAACTCGACGGCGCCCACATCCTCGAGCCGCAGACCATCGACCACATGTCCGCCGAGCAGGTCTACGGAGTCGACCGAATCCTCGGCCGCCCAACCCGCTTCGCCTCCGGCTTCCAGATGACCATGGCCGAGCGTCCCCTCGGCCCCAACCCCCGAACCTTCGGCCACTTCGGAGGCGGAGGCTCCCTCGCCTTCGCCGACCATGACGCCAACGTCGGCTGGGGCTACGTCATGAACCAGGGCCGAGGCGGCTGGCAACACCGCCACACCCGCCGCCTCCTCGACCTTTTCTACGAGGCCCTTTAACCCCCCCTCCCTCTGGAAGAGGGCTGGGGTGAGGGTCAGACCTTCGCAGTCATTGCGGTGACGGTGCGCGTCCGATACGCCGTGGGCCCTCACCCTGACCCTCTCCCTCAGGGAGAGGGAACCAGAGAAGAATCGCCTCAGCTTGACAACTGTGACCGCTAATCCCGCATCATCTGATACCGCTTGCCCTCGGTCTTGATCGCCGGAGCAATCACCATCTCCGTCTCCTGCAACTCCCGAATCGTCTCCGCCCCAACACTGCCCATGCAAGTCCGCAACGCGCCGATCAGGTTCTCCGTCCCGTCCGTCCGCGAGGTCGGACCATACAGCAGCCGATCGAGCGTCGTGTGCTGCCCCACATGGACGCGCACGCCGCGCGGCAACTCGGCATGCGGCGTCGCCATCCCCCAGTGGAACCCGCGGCCCGGAGCCTCGAGCGCACCCGCGAACGGAGAGCCAATCATCACCGCGTCGGCCCCCGAGACCAGCGCCTTGCAGAAATCGCCGCCGGTCCGGATCCCGCCGTCCGTGATGATCGGCACGTAGCGACCCGTCCGCTCGTAGTAGACGTCCCGCGCGTAGGCGCACTCGATCGTCGCCGACACCTGCGGCACGCCAATCCCCAGCACTTCGCGCGAGGTGCAGGCCGCGCCCGGACCGACGCCGACCAGCAATCCGGCGATGCCTTCTTCCATCAGTTCCAGCGACGCGTCGAATCCCACCGTGTTGCCGACCAGGGTCGGAATCTCCATCTCCCGGATCAGCTCGCTCAGGATCAACCCGCGCTGCGAGCGCGAGTAATGCCGCGCCGTCGTCACCGTCGACTGCACCACGAAGACGTCGGGACCAGCCTCCTTGATCGCCGGCGCCAGTCGCTTGGCGTTCGGAGGCGTGACCGAGACCGCCGCCGCCACGCCGCCGTCCTTGATCTGCTGAACCCGCAGGCCGATCAACTCATCGCGAATCGGCGTCGTGTAGGCGCGCTGCAGAATCTCCGTCGCCGCCTCCGTATCGCTGGCCGCCACTTCCTCCAGCACCTCGGCCGGATCGTCGAACCGGCACTGCAGACCCTCCAGGTTGAGCACTGCCATCCCGCCTCGCCGCCCCACTTCAATCGCGAAGTGCGGGTCGACCACGGCGTCCATCGCCGACGCCAGGATCGGAATCTCCAGCCGCTGCCCGGCCAGCATCGTCGAGACGTCAGTCAGTTCCGGGTTGATCGTCAACACGCCGGGCACAATCGCCACGTCGTCGAATCCGTACGCCTCCTGCAGCGACTTGCGCCGCGGATGCCGGATCGGCTCCAGCTCGGACTCGTAGGCGCCCTGCACCAGCTCCTGCCCGGGAGTCAGTGCTTCGCGTTCGGTCAACGTGGTCATCTGTCTCCCCTTTTGCTAATCCGAAGCTGGTGACCGACGAGGTCGAAGGGCGCTTAAACGCATGAGCGCGGCACATGGCCGCGCTCCTTCGCTTCTACGCCAGTGTCCCGTGCAAACAAGCACGTTACCGACCGCCTGTCCTGACTCCACCGGTCACCCTAAGATACCCGACCCCCCACAAACCCTTCGTAAACGACCAAACAACTCCCACCCCCGGAGAAACACCTCGTCATACCCGCGCTCGCCGCGGGTATCTCGCAGCATCCCGCACTGCCTCCTCTCCCACCCCCACCCCTCCGATGCCCCGCACTCGATGCGGGGCCCAGACCTCCGCCCACATCAACAGCGCCACACTCCCCCTCACCCCACCCCCGCGCCAACCCGCATACCATACAAAGAACATATGTACCTCTCAAGGAAAGGCCCTCCTCATGTCCAACCCGCCCACCCCCAGACGCTGCCGACGCATCCTCGAAGCCCACCACCTCGACTGCCAGGGCCGCCCCCCCCGATGACATCGCCGCTGAGCTCCATTGCGCCCGCTCCACCGTCTACGCCTACTTCCGCGACTTCCAGCTCCACCGCGCCCACATCCTGCGCAGCGTCGCCGCCGACCGACTCGCCGACCAGGTCCACATCCTCACCACCCCCGACACCGACCCCGACCAGCACCGCCAGACCGTCGCCGCCACCAGAGAGCTGCGTCTCCTCCTCGCCGCCCTGCCCAACCTCCAGGAACAGGAGCGCGAACAGCGCGAACAACTCGTCAACGCCCGCCAGGCCGACGCTGTCGCTCTCGCTCGAAGCCGGCATTTCCTGGCCGACGAGGACGGACACGTCCGTTACGTCGCCGGCGACGACTACGGCCAATGCCTGCCCGAGTGCCCGATGTGCCGCCCCGACCTCTACGAAGGCGACGACGCCCTGCCGCATCTCAGATCCTTGTACCACCTTGCCGAACCCCACCAACGCCCCCAGCCCTCCGACGCCGAACTGGACGAACCTGCTCCCACCGAGCCTGAACCGGACCAACCTCCACAATTTCCAGATGAATCCGCACCCATCCAGACAAATCTGGACAAATCCGGACAAGAAAACGACCAAAACCCAGCCCAGGCCACCGAATCCACGCCAAACCCCCCAAATTCACCCCTCAGACCCCACCAACCCCGGAACTGGCCCAGACTCACCACACCCCAACGCCCCAACCGAAGCGTCGTCATCCCCCTCCCCGACCTGAGCAGACACTGATGTCCCCTCTGACCCCCTCTCCCCGAGGGAGAGCTTGCCCCGCACTTGATGCGGGGGGCTGGAGCCTGCCCCCGCGACGGCGGGGGGTGAGGGCCTTCCGCTACCCCCAACCGAGCAGATGAACAGCGCAATCACCCTCGATCTTTACAGTGACACCCATGTCCACCGACCCCGGCACCCTCTACGTCGTCGCCACACCGATCGGCAACCTCGAGGACATCACCCTGCGCGCACTGCGCGTTCTCCGTGAAGTTGACCTGATCGCTGCCGAACACGTCCCCGTCGCCCTGGCCCTGCTGCGCCACTACGAGATCGACACTCCGGTCCTCCCCTATCACGACCGAGGTCCGGACCCCCAACGCATCGTGGAGCGAATCGAGCGTGGACAGTCGGTCGCCCTGGTCTCCGACGCCGGCACGCCCGGAGTCTCAGACCCGGGACGCAACCTCGTCGCCGCGGCGTTGGACGCTGGATTTGACGTCGTCCCAATCCCCGGCGCGGCTGCATCTGTCGCACTCTGGTCGGTCAGCGGCGCAGAGTCGCCACAGGTGATGCTGTACGGCTTCCTGCCTCGCAAGACCAGCGAGCGTCGCCGAGCACTCGAGCAGCTCGCAGCCCTTGGACAGCCATCGATCGTGTTCGAGTCGCCGAGGCGAGTACGGAGCACGTTTCAGGACATGGCCGACACCGTTCCCGATGCGCAGCTCGTGGTCGGCCGCGAGCTGACCAAGCTCCACGAACAGATCTGGCGCGGGACGCCGGCTGAGGCGCTCGAGGAGTTCGGCGAACCGCGCGGCGAATTCACCATCCTCCTCATTCCTCCCGTCGAAGGCGGCCGCCTCTGGACCGATGACGACGTCGCCAAGGCGCTCGCCGAGGCCGCTTCGCAGGGAGCCTCGCGACCGCAGGCCGCGCGCTTCGTCGCGCAGCAGTCCGGCCGGCCGCGACGTGAGGTTTACGCGCTCTGGCCGTTCGAGTCGGAACGATGACGTTCAAACTCAACCGAGCGCCTAACCTAGAGGAAGACGTGCCTTCCAACCCTCCCCAGCCTGAAATCAACCCCCGCGAACGACCATGAGCGACAACATTCTCGTCTGCGTGGCCTGGCCCTACGCCAACGGCCCCATCCACCACGGACAGCTCGGCGGCGCATACCTGCCCGCCGACATCTTCGCGCGCTACCACCGCATCCGCGGCAACCGCGTCGCCATGGTCTCCGGCTCTGACACCCACGGCACGCCAATCACCGTCCGCGCCGACGACGAGGGCCGGACGCCGGAGGAAGTTGTCGCCGAGTACCACCAGTCCATCCTCGACACCTGGGACGGGATGGGCATCTCCTTCGACACGTTCACCACAACCATGACCGACAACCACGAGGAAGTCGTCCACGGCCTGTTCAACGCGCTGCTCGAGCGGGACTACCTGTACCGGCAGACCCAGGACCTCTTCTACGACCCCGAAGCGAAGCGCTTCCTGCCCGACCGCTACATCGAGGGACAGTGCCCGCACTGCGACGAGCCGCGCGCCCGCGGCGATCAGTGCGACACCTGCGGCCGCCAGCTCGACGCCATCGACCTCATCAATCCCCGCTCACGCAACACCGGCGCCACCCCCGAGTTGCGCAGTTCGGAGCACTACTTCCTCCGCTTGACCGCGTTCGAGAATCCCCTGCAGGAGTGGCTTGACGACGACAAGGACTTCTGGCGCACGCATGTCCTCAACTTCTCCAAAGGGATGCTGCGCGAAGGTCTACAGGACCGCGCCATTACCCGCGACATCGACTGGGGCGTGCCCGTGCCGCTCGACGGCTGGGACGACAAGCGCATCTACGTCTGGTTCGAGGCCGTGATCGGCTATCTCTCGGCCACGGTCGAGTGGGCCGCGACCAACGGCGACGCGGATGCCTGGCGCGACTTCTGGCAGTCCGACGACGCCCGCATCTACAACTTCATCGGCAAGGACAACGTCCCCTTCCACACCATCATCTGGCCCGCCATTCTGCTCGGCGCGGGCGGCTACAACCTCCCCTATGACGTGCCGGCCAACCAATACATCACGATGAGCGGCTCCAAGGCCAGCACCTCGCAGCGCTGGGCCGTCTGGGTCAACGACTACCTCACCCGCTACGACCCCGACCCGCTGCGCTACGCCCTCGCCGCGCAAATGCCCGAGACCGCGGACTCCGACTTCTCCTGGTCCGAGTTCCTGCGCCGCAACAACGACGAACTCGTCGCCACCTGGGGCAACCTCGTCAATCGAGTGCTCTCCCTGATCAATCGCCACTTCGACGCGCAGGTCCCTGACCCTGGCCCGCTCGACCGCGACGCCACCCGAATGCTCGACCGCGCCCAATCCGGCCTGGAACAGGTCGGACAGTCAATCGAGGCCGTCCACCTGCGACAGGGCATCCAGCAGGCCTTCGCGCTCGCCCAGGAAGCCAACCGCTATCTCGACCAGACCGCGCCCTGGCAGGCCGTCAAGACCGACAAACAGGCCGCCGCCCGCAGTCTCTACACCGCGCTCAACGTGATCGCCGCCCTCCGAACGGCGCTCGCCCCCTACCTCCCCTTTAGCTGCCAGCTGCTCCACGAAATGCTCAACACTCAGGGCAGCATCAACGACCTCGGCTGGCAGATGCACGCCCTCCGCCCCGGCGACCAACTGCAGAAACCGACCCCCCTCTTCAAGAAACTCGACCCCTCAATCGTCGAGGAAGAAGAAGCCCGGCTCGGCACATGAGCCAGCCCCCGGCGCTCTTCGACACCCACGCCCACCTCCACGACCCCTGGATCGGCGACGACCTGCCCGACGTCATGGCCCGCGCCAGTGAGGCTGGCGTCGAGCGAATCGTCACAATCGGCTGCTCTCTCGAGGACAGCCGAAACGCCCTCGCCGTCGCCGAACAATACGACAACGTCTGGGCCACGCTCGGCGTCCACCCCCACGACGCCAAAGACTGGGACAAAGAAACCGAAGCCGAGTTCACCCGCATGGCCGACAACCCCAAGGTCGTCGCCATCGGAGAAATCGGCCTCGACTTCTACCGAAACCTCTCCCCCCACGCGGACCAGTACGCCGCATTCGAAGCCCAACTCGCCCTAGCCGACCACCTCAACCTCCCCGTCGTCATCCACTCCCGAGACGCCCACGAAGAGACCTACGGCATTCTCCGCGAATGGGCCAATCTCCGCGAGCGAGAGCACCCTATCGGAGTCATCCACTGCTTCTCCGGAGACGCCCACCTCGCCCACCGCTACCACGACCTCGGCTTCCTCATCTCCTTCGCCGGCCCCGTCACCTACCCCAAGAACCACGCCCTCCGCGCCGCCGCCGCATCCCTCCCCCTAAACGCCATCGTCATCGAAACCGACGCCCCCTACCTCAGCCCCCAGCCCCGCCGCGGCAAACGAAACGAACCCGCGAACGTCCGCTACACGGCAGAGCAGATCGCGGAGGTCCGTGGGCACTCGGTCGCCGCCATAGCCGAGCAATCCTCCGCAAACGGCTTACGCCTCTTCCGAATCTAGTTCGTCAATGACTTGGCGGAGGCGTGGCTCTAGCACTCGCTGGAACGCCTCAAGCCTGTCCAAGCACCAATCGAGCGTCACTTCGATGACATCCGGTGGATCGTCTACAGACGTGTCGCGGAATGTCATCACCCTGCCAGCGATTCGTCCATGAGGGCCATCAGGGTCTGGAAAGAAGAAATCAGGCTCAAAGCTCAACTCATGCTCTATCTCCGCATTGTCGTCGAACAGGGCCTGAATGATGGCTTCGTTTCGGTCGGCTCCCCCCGTTCTAACGTCAAGTTGCACAGCAACGACGCCCGTCGTCCGCCAATCGACCCAATACTTGAGTCCTGGCTCGTCCACTCGACAAGGAAACGACTTGGACTTGGCGACTGAGGCGAAGCCTGTTGATTCTGTTAGCCCCCGATCGAGTGCACCTTTGGCAAGTCGATCAAAGAAATCGATTCTCAGACTTCTCTCGCTGTCCGTCATCGCCGCCGATGGACTCGTTGACCTACGTCTCCTTGCCCAAGCCTTGGGGGCTGCGACTACACGGAAATCCGCTCCTGTGAGAGATTCGCCAATCTTCAATGCCCTTACTTCGACGGCAAACAGGATGATGTTTGAAGCTGCCCATTCATTGAGGGAGTCAATCGCTGCAAGATGCTCAGAGCGAAACACCGGTGCCACCCAGACCAACGTTCTGGCGTTGAGTCCTGCCGCATACGTCATGAGTTGACCGAGGTGGCCATGGTCGGACTGGCTGAGTTGATTCTCGATTGCAACCTTGCCGAATTCGCCCGCCGAGGCCAAGATGTCGAGGAAGAAGTCCCCCACCGGTACCTCCGTGTCCTCAAGCTCCAGATCCAATCTGATTTCGCTTCCCACCAAATCCAAGTTGTCGGCGAGCCATGGCGTGAAGTCCTGTGGTTCATTCGCAAACACATCGCTCAACGGCACTTGCCTAACTCGCCCCAGATCCTGCTTTGGCATGTCGGCGGCCTCCTTCGATGTCCATCAAGCCTATCGGCGATACGCTAGTCCCGATGACCACCCTCGACCAACTCTATGCGCCCATCGCCGATGATCTGGCCATTGTCGAGGACACCCTCTCCCTCGTCGCGCAGTCCGACTTTCTGCCGCTGGAGGCGATGCTGAACCAGGTGCTGTCGCGGGGTGGGAAGCGGCTGCGACCGGCGATTTCTCTGCTCTGCGGGGGGTTTGGCGACTATGACGCCGACACTCAGATTCCGCTGGCCGCTTCGATTGAGTTGCTGCACACGGCGACGCTGGTGCATGACGATGTGATCGACTCGGCCGACACCCGGCGCGGGCATGTGACGGCCAACGCGACGTTTGGCAATCCGGCCTCGGTGATGCTGGGCGATTACATGTTTGCCCACGCTGCCGAGCTGGTGGCGCGGACCGGGCACATCGGCGTGATTCGCCTGTTTGCCGACACGCTGATGGTCATGGCCAAGGGCGAACTGGCGCAGGACGTCTCGGCCTTCGACGCCGACTCGGGCACGATGCGCGACTACTACCGCCGAATCCACGGCAAGACGGCGTCGCTCTTCGCGACTGCCGGCGCCGGCGGCGCGATGATGTCGGCTTGCGACGCGCAGACGATCGATTCGCTGCGCGAGTATGGACGCTCGATCGGCATGGCCTTCCAGATCGTCGACGACATCCTCGACTTCTGCGGCACCGAGGAGCAACTGGGCAAGCCGGTCGGCGGCGACCTCTCGGCCGGCACGCTCACGCTGCCGGCCATCGTGCTGATGGAGGACAATCCCGACGACAATCCGATCAATCGGTTCCTGGACGCCAGGGAAGAGAACGGGCGCGGCGAGTTTCTTGATCAGGCGCTGGAGGCGGCGCGTCAGCCGTCAATCGTGGAGCGCTGCATGGAAACGGTCGAGCAGTGGCGCAATCGCGGACTCGACGCGCTGCACGCCGCGCCGACCAACGGTCCCCGTGAACAGTTGACGGCGATCGCCGAGTTCGTGACCCAGCGCGACTTCTGACCATTGGTTCCCTCTCCCTGAGGAGATTTGCGCGTAATCCCTAGAAGAAGTCGCCCCCGCGCAGGCGGGGGCAGCACGACCAGATAGGGGCCGACAGGCCCCGCCTACGCGGGGCCGACTTTGATTGGTTTGCGCGCAACTCTCCTGAGGGAGAGGGTCAGGGTGAGGGCGCGGCGTTAGTCGCGCTTCATCGGTTGGGGCTGCGGCTTGCGCTCCGGCGCCTTCTTGGCCATGCGGTCCCGCTTGAGCTCGCGCTCCTTGCGCCGATCTTCGCGCGCCAGCCGCCGTTCGTGAATCTTCCTGTCGACCAGATCCACGTAGTCCTGCGAGGACAGGGGCTCCTGTTCGCGCCGCTTGGTGACTTGCGGGTGCTCGTAGGGACGGGCCTTTTTGGGCAGGTAGGTGACCTCCTGGCCCAGGTGCCAGTAGGTACCCTTGTCGGGGATGCGGCGGGGATAGCCCTGGCGCATGATGAAGGCCGAGAAGGAGGACGGCATGACGCGCTCGCACTCTTCATCGCATTCCGGGCAGGGTTGCGGTTCGGGCGCTTCCCGAATCGGCCGGACGACCTCGAAGATTCCCGCGCACTCTTCGCACAAGTACTCATATAGCGGCACGTCGCTGCTCCTCTCGCTCGCTCTCAGCGGCGGACTTCACCGCGCTGCGGCCAATCGTTTCTGCTCGCGCCAGATCCTCGGCAAAGCTGCTTGAACGCAGCCGTCCGTCCAGCGCCTGTTCCAGTGACAGTCTCAGGTGCCGTTCAAGCTCCACCGACGCTGCCGCGTCGACACGCACCTGCGCCGTCGACTCAGCCGACGACCGTCTCATATAGCGTAACAATCGAAAGACCGGGGAGGACAGACGCTGACCATGCCCCGCGCCATGACAGCTCGGGCAGATGACACCGCCGTCTGCCGGGGAGTAGCCGTTGCCCTCCGGGCCGACTTCCGCACGGCATCGAACGCAGGCATCGAGCTCGGGCCGGTAACCCTGTTGATCGAGAAACCGCAACGTAAACCATCGGCGGACCGCCTCCGGGGCTGTTGTCCGTGCAAGGGCCTCCAGGGACTGGCACAGCAATTGATAGAGCTGGCCGGAGGCGGCGTCGGCGTCGGTCGAGCGGTCAACCAGCTCGGCCATCGCCATCGCCTCGGTCATGCGCTCCACATCGTCGTGCAATGGCGACCAGGGATCCAGGGACTGGGCGTCGGTGATCACGTAGAGCGAGCGGCCCTGAGCGAGGCCGAACTGACCACGGCTCAGCGGCTCCACGTGACCCGACATCTTGCTCAGCGGTTTGCGCACCCCCTTCGCGACCGCCTCGATTCTGCCCCTTGTGGGTGAGAAGAGCACACAGATACGGTCGGCGTCGCCCAGCGGACGCTGACGCAAGACGATCGCTTCGATGCGGATCGGACGGATCCGCGGCATCAGTCGGTCTCCTCGTGCCGCTCCAGCTCGACGCGATGCGTCATCGCCGCGCGGAGGGTGCGTTCATCCGCGTACTCGACGTCGGCGCCGACGGGTAGGCCGTGCGCGATCCGGGTGATCCTGACGCCCATCGCACCAATCACGCGAGACAGATATCCGGCCGTGGCCTCGCCCTCAAGATTGGGGTTCATGGCGAGGATGACTTCTTCGACAGAGGCGTCGCCGAGGCGGCTCAGGAGTTCTCGGACCTTGAGGTCTTCGGGGCCGACCCCGTCCATTGGCGAGATCGCGCCGTGCAGGACGTGATAGCGGCCGCGATGCACGCCGGCCCGCTCGATTGCCGCCACATCGAGTGGCTCTTCAACCACGCAGATGGTTGCGTCGGAGCGCTGCGGATCGAGACAGAGGCCGCAGGGATCGGAGTCGGTGATGTTCTGGCAGACGGCGCAGAGGCGGGTGGAATCCTTGACCTCGAGCAACGCTTCCGCCAGCGCCTCGGCCTCTGCGCGCGGCGCACGCAGGACGTGATAAGCGAGGCGCTGGGCGCTCTTTGGGCCAATGCCAGGCAGGCGGTGGAAGGCCTCGATCAAGCGGGCGATCGTCGGCGAGGTGGCGGGCGAGCGCTGCATGCCGACTGCTCCTACTGTCCTACTGCAGGCCCGGCAGCGACAACCCGTCCGTCAGACCCGACATTCGCTCCTGCTGCATCTCTTCCAGCCGGTCCTGCGCTTCGTTCACTGCCGCCAGGACCAAATCCTGCAGCATTTCCGTGTCGTCCGGGTCGACGACGTCGGGGTCGATGGTGACCTCGCGCAGCTTGTGATCGCCGCCCAGGGTGACGGAGACGACGCCGCCGCCGACGGAGGCCTCGACGGTCGCTTCCTTGAGTTCGTCCTGGGCTTCTGCCAGCTGGTTCTGTAGGTCCTGGGCTCGACGCAGCATCTCCGGGGAGAAGCCGCCGGCCCCGGCGACGCCCTGTCCACGCGCCTTGTTGGATCGCGCCGGCCGGAACATTCCGCCCTTCCGCTTCGCCATCGTCAGCCCTTTCGCCGGAACTGTTCATTTCCAGTTTAGGCGCTCGACTGTTGCGTCCCCGGCGGCTGCCAGCACAGGAAATTTTCTTCGGCGCCCAGAAGCGACGAAATCCAGCAAATCACTGGACGAACGCTCGAGTGCGGGGTTCACTTCTGCACAATTTCGTTCTGGCTTTTGCGGTGTTCGGACGGGTGTTGTTGTTCGATGTTGTTCGATTCTGTTCGGATCTGGACGGATCTGGACGGACTTGGACGAGGTTTGTTTGAGTCTGTACTGAAGTGGATGGATGTGTCTGCCGGATTAGTTGGCGTGGAATGGACGAGCTCCGAAGCGGGATTTTGCCTCCTCGGCGAGGCGACTCCGACTGGACTGCGCTGGGGGCTTCGCTTGCGAGCCGCCGGATGCTCCTGCGGCGGGCCCATTGGACTGGGACAACAGGATGCATTCGACCTGGACCGGCCGCTTGAGGACGTGCTCGGCGACCTCAGACAACAGTGGCAACGCGTCCTGGCAGCGCTTCATGTATCCCTCGCGATGGGCGGGGAACTCGAGCACCAGTCCGTTGTCCACGGGCCGCGCTGATTGGCACCCGTCCCGCACCGCGGCCGCGAGCACCTTGTCGCGCCGCATCAGGGTGCCGACGATCTGGTCGAGCAGTCCCTGCCCTGCGGCCGCCTCCGCGACCGGTTCTGCTGTTCGCGCCGGCTGTTGTGGCTCCGTTGTTCGATCCGGCAGGTTTCGGGTCGCCTGTTGTTCTCGGGCTGACGATTGGCGCGGTGGGCGGCGTTGGGCGTCAGGTCTCTGCTGGCGCTGGGGACGTTGCTGGGTACTTGATTGGGTTCGTTGTTGGGTTCGTTGCTGGGGCGCCGGGTTCGATGGCGCCGGCGCGGGCGGCGGGTCGTAGACGATTGAGGCCAGCGCCAACTCCAGCGGGAGGGGCTGATACGGGTCTCGGCGCACGTCGGCTTCGGAGAACGCCCTCAGCGCCGTCACGGCTGCCTGGGCGTCGACGCCCTGGCAGATTTCGTCCAGCCGCTCCAACTCGGGGGCCGAGAGCGACAAGGTTCCGGTGGCTCCGGTCAGTTTGAGCAGGGCGTGGCGGAGATGAATGACGACCTGTCGCTTGAATCGTCCGAAGTCGATGGCGTCTTCCTGGACGGCGGAGAGCACAGCCAGCCCTTCCGCCAGCTCCCCTCTCAGCGCCGCCGAAGCCAGCTCCGCGGCTCGCGCGTCGGGGCTGAGTCCCAGCGCCTCCTGCGCCGCTTCCAGCGAGATCGTGGCGCCGCACATGACCCAGACCTGGTCGAGCAGGTTGACGCCGTCGCGCAGGGAGCCGGTCGCTTCGCGCGAGATCAGGCGCAGCGCTTCATCGGGGATGTCGATGCCTTCGGCCTCTGCAATGGCGTTCAGGCGCAGGACCATGTCGTCGACGCTGACTCGGCGGAAGTCGAAGCGCTGGCAGCGGCTGAGAATCGTCGGTTTCAGCGCCTCCGGATCGGTCGTCGCGAGGATGAAGACCACGTGCGGCGGCGGCTCTTCGAGGGTCTTGAGCAGCGCGTCGGCGGCGGCTCCGGTAAGTTGATGCACCTCGTCGATCAGATAGACCTTGAACCGAGCCGATCCCGGCTGATAGTTCGCCCGTTCGCGGAGTTCGCGGATGTCGTCGATGCCGCGGTTTGAGGCGGCGTCGATCTCGACGAGATCAAAACCCAGATCGTCCATTTCGCCGAGCGCCGTGGCGCCGGTCGAGGCCGTGCGGCCATTGATGGCTCGGGCGAGGATTCGCGCCGTGGTGGTCTTGCCGGTGCCTCGCGGCCCGCAGAACAGGTATGCGTGGGAAATCTTGTCCTGCGCGACGGCGTTCCTGAGCGTGCGGACGACGGTCTCCTGGCCGACGACCTCGTCGAAGTCGGCCGGACGCCACTTGCGATACAGGACGGCGCCGCTCACGACACCCCTCCGGTGTTCCCGCTGGCCATGCCCTGATAATAGAACATAGTATCTAGTGCCGTCAAGTCCGAGCGGCGTGCGGCATTCCGGAGCGACGCAGCGCGACGAGTTCCAACTGCTTCATCCGTGCGTCCTCGTCCGGTTCCTCGTGGTCGAAGCCCAGCAGATGCAGCGTGCCGTGCACCACAAGCAGCGCGAGTTCCTCGGCGAGGGTGCGTCCGCGATCACGCGCGCCTCGAGCGGCGACGGGCAGCGCGATCACGATCTCTCCCAACTCGGCCGCGCCATCGGGCCGGCGCAGTCCGTCGAAGTCGGTGTTGAACGAGAGCACATCGGTGGCCGAGTCCTCTCCACGGAACTGCCGATTGAGCCGCCGGACCGTCCGGGAGTCCGTGACCCGAACGGAGACGACACGGGCTATGCGCAGTCTGCGGGACGCGAGAGTCTCTTGCACGCAGCGCTCAAGAGCATCCACATCGACGCGGTGGACAAGGGCGGAATCGACGAGGATGTCGACGTGATGTCGCGAAGCCGTCACATCAGGAGAATATGGCGGAAACGGCGGCCTCGGCAGCATTGATCAGCAGACCAGGATGCAGGCCGATCACCAGGACGCCGGCGGTGACCAGACCCATGGTGGCCAGCACGCTGTTGGAGGGACGCGGCATGGACGTCTCGTCTGCTTCGTCCTCGGCCGTGTCGATGAACATCGCCTTGACCGGGCGCAGGTAGTAGGCGGCGGAGATCAGGGTGTTGACCGTGCCGATCACCGCCAGCCAGGCGAGTCCACTCTGGACGGCCGTCTCGAACAGGTAGATCTTGCCGAAGAAGACGGCGGTCGGAGGCAGACCAATGAGCGAGATCAACGCAAAGGCGAGCACGATCGACAGCCAAGGCGATTTCTTGCCCAGCCCGGCGTACTTGCGGATGTCGTAGCTGCCGCCGTTCTGGTTGGCGATCAGGACGATCACGGTGAACGCGGCCAGGTTGGTGACGGTGTAGCCGGCGAGGTAGAAGAGGATGCCGCTGGCGCCGAGCAGCTCGCCTCGGTCGGCCGAGATGGCCGCGAGGCCGATCATCAGCGTGCCGGCCTGGGCGACGGAGGAATAGGCCAGCATGCGTTTGATGTTGTTCTGGCGGATGGCGAAGAAGTTGCCGACGAACATCGAAATCGTGGCCAGGACGGCAAAGATCGTCTTCCAGTGCTCGGCCAGCAGGTCGTCGCCGAGCGCCTCGAAGAAGACGCGGATGAGGATGGCGAAGGCGGCGGCCTTGGAGGCCACCGAGAGGTAGGCGGCAATCGGCGTGGGCGCGCCGGTGTAGGCGTCGGGCGCCCACATCTGGAAGGGCGCGACGGCGGCCTTGAAGCCGAATCCGGCGATCAGGAAGACGGCCGCCAGGATGAGCGCGTCTTCCTTGCCGTCGCCCTGCCAGGCGATGTAGGAGGCGATCTCGGAGAGGTTGGTGGAACCGGTCAGGCCGAGCAGGATCGCCATGCCGTAAAGCAGCACGGCCGAGGCGACGGCGCCGGTGAGCAGGTACTTGAGTCCGCCCTCGGAGCCCCAGCGGTCCTTGTAGAAGCCGACGAGGATGTACTGCGAGATCGAGGTGAGTTCGAGCGCGATGAAGATCATGATCAGGTCGCGCGAGCCGGCCAGCAGCTGCAGTCCAGCGGTCGAGAAGAGGATCAGCGCCAGGTACTCGCCGCGCCGAGACGGCGTCCGCTGCATGGTCTCGGTCGAGACCAGCACGGCGGCCATCGCGGCTCCGGCGAGCAGGATCTGGAAGAAGATGGCGAACTTGTCGACAACGTGGACGCCGCCGAATCCCTGCGAGCCGACGTGACCCTCGGTCAGCAGGACGGCGGAGTAGAGGATGGAGCCGAGCAAGGCCGCCAGGGTCGTGCCCATCAGCAGGCGGCGGTCCTTGATGAAGAGGTCGGCGATCAGGAGGAAGCCGCCGACGACCAGGAGGACGAGCTCGGGTCCGAGCAGATTGACGTCGCTGAGCATCAGCTGCCTCCCGCCCCAACATTGCCGGAAGTCGAGACGAAGGTCTCGATGTTCTCGACGATCGGCTCAACGCCCATCTCCAGCAGGTCCATGACGATCGACGGGTAGACGCCGAGCAACACGATCAGCGCCATGAGCGCGCCGATGATCGTGAACTCGCTCCAGTGGTTGGCGTCGGGCAGGTGCGACCACTTCTCGTCCCTGGGGCCGAAGAAGGTTCGCTGGAGGGCCCAGAGGATGTAGGCCGCGGCGAGCAGGACGCCGAGCAAGGCGACCGAGACGGCGGCGGTCTGGGAGCCGAAGGCGCCGAGGAAGATCGTGATTTCGGCGACGAATCCGGCCAGCGCCGGCAGTCCGAGTCCGGCCAGTCCGGCGAAGATCATGCCGATTCCAAGTAACGGAATGTAGTGGGCGAGACCGCGCATGTCGGCGATCTGCCGCGTATGGGTGCGGTCATAGACGAGGCCGACCATGACGAAGAGCATGCCGGTGATCAGTCCGTGCGTGACGAGCTGCATCGCCGCGCCGGCCATGCCGGTCACTCCGAGCGCGGAGACGCCGAGCAAGACGAAACCCATGTGGGAGACGGAGGAATACGCGATCAGCCGCTTCAAGTCGGTCTGCCGGATCGTCACGATGGCGCCGTAGACGATCGACACGGTTCCAATGATTGCGAGGGCCAGGTCGGCGTCGGCGCCGACGTCGGGCATCAGAGTGAAGAGCAGCCGCAGGATGCCGTAGCCGCCCATCTTGAGCAGCACGCCGGCGAGGATCACGGAGACGGCGGTTGGCGCGTCGGTGTGGGCGTCGGGCAGCCAGGTATGCAGCGGCACGACCGGCAGCTTGATCGAGAAGGCGATCAGGATGAAGGCGAAGATCACCGGCGCGGGCAGGAAGGCGGCGGCGAGCGCGTCCTGGCGGATTTCGCGGATGTCGAAGGTGTCGGCGGCGACGCCCATGGCCAGGAATCCGGCCAGCATGAAGGCGGAGCCGAAGACCGTGTAGAGCACGAACTTGAGCGCCGAGTAGTTGCGGTTGCCGCTGCCCCAGATCGAGATGAGCAGGAACATGGGAACCAGCTCGAGCTCCCAGAAGAGGAAGAAGAAGATCAGGTCGAGCGAAGTGAAGACGCCGAGCACGGAGGTCTCGAGCACGAGCAGCCAGGCGAAGTATTCCTTGGTGCGTAGATCGATGCGCCAGGAGACGAGCACGCCGACCACGGTCAGGAACGAGGTCAAGAAGACGAGCGGCATCGACAGCCCGTCAACGCCGAAGGCGTAGGTGACGTTGAAGCCGACCGCTTCGGCGGAGATCCAGTCGAACTCGTCGACAAACTGGAATCCTGAGACCGAGCGGTCGAAGAGGACGAACATCACCAGGGAGATGATTAGCGTGGCCAGGGCGATGCCCAGCGCGATCCACTTGGGGTAGTCGACCTGGTTGCCGGGCGCGTTCTGGACCAGCCACTCGGTGCGTGTGTGGCGACCGGGGAGCAGCGCGATCAGCAGGACGCCCACCAGCGGCAGGAAGATCAGCAGCGACAGTACGGGGAAGCCCGGATCCATCTATCGCTCCTAGAACAGCACGACGGCGATCCAGATGATCATGCCGCCGAGTCCAATCGAGATTGTGCCCGCCTGCACCCATCCGTTCTGGACGAAGCGGGCGCCGTTGGAAATGGTCAGGCCCTCGCGCCAGGCGCGGTTGACGACGCCGTCGACCACTGTGGCGTCGAACCAGGCCGAGGAACGGGCGATCCAGCCGTAGAAGACTCGCCGGGCGAGCAGATTCTCGGCCAGCGCGTCGAGATAGAAGAGTTCGGTGGCGAACTTTTGCGCCTCGGGAATGGGCCAGATGCCTCCGGCGCCCCAGCTGCGGACGCGGTCGCGGTTGCGCATGAACCAGTACGCGACGAATCCGGCGCCGACGGCGAGTGCGGTCGAGCCGAGGAATATACCCCAGCTCCAGTGGAACTTGCCGGCGTGCGGGTCGGGCAGCGCCCCGTAGACCCAGGTCTGGAACTCGCCGCCGAAGGTCAAGAAGCCGGAGACGACCGAGATCACGGCGAGGATGATCAGCGGCGTGGTCATGCTGCGCGGCGACTCGTGCGGATGCGACGGGTCTTCGTTGCCGTGCTCGCCGGGCGCGACTTCTTCGCCGCCGCGGTACTCGCCGAAGAAGGTCATGTAGACGGCGCGGACCATATAGGCGGCGGTTAGACCCGCAGCGAGCAGGCCAAGGACGAATACACCCTTGTTGTTGTCCCAGGCTTCGATCAGGATCTCGTCCTTGGACCAGAAGCCGGACAACGGGACGATGCCAGCCAGGGCCAGCGTGCCGACAATGAAGGTGCCGAAGGTGATCGGCATCAGGGTCCGCAGGCCGCCCATTCTGCGCATGTCGAAGGTATTGGTCGAGTGATTCACCGAGCCGGAGCCGAGGAACAGCATCGCCTTGAAGAAGGCGTGTGTCATCAGGTGGAAGACGGCGGCGGCGTATCCGCCGACGCCGATCGCGAACATCATGTAGGCGAGCTGGGAGATGGTCGAATAGGCGAGCACGCGTTTGATATCGACCTGGACCATAGCGAGGATTGCGGCTCCCAGAGCGGTGCCGGCTCCGATCCAGGCGATCAAGTCGGATGCGGTCGATGAGGCATGAATAACGGGGAAGAACCGGGCCAGCAGGTAGACGCCGGCGGCGACCATCGTGGCTGAGTGGACCAGGGCCGAGACGGGTGTCGGGCCTTCCATGGCGTCGGGCAGCCAGATGTGCAGCGGGAACTGTGCCGACTTGCCCACCGCGCCGGCGATCAGGCCGAGGCCGAACAGCGTCATCGCCGTCTGGCCGATCAGCAGGCCGTTGAAGGCGAACATGCCGGCTTCGGCGCCGCTATCGGCGAGGGCGTTGATCGCGGCGATGTCGAGCGTGCCGGTCTTGCTGAAGATCAGGATCATCGCCGCGAGCATGCCGAGGTCGCCGAGTCGGGTGACCAGGAACGCTTTCTTCGCCGCCGCTGCAGCTGCCGACCGGTGGAACCAGAATCCGATCAGCAGGTACGAGGTCAGACCAACCAGCTCCCAGAACGCGAAGAGCATCAGCAGGTTGTCGGCCAGGACCAGTCCCAGCATCGAGGTCGTGAACAGCGCCATGAAGGCGAAGTAGCGCCGGTAGCCGTGGTCGCCGTCCATGTAGCCGGTCGAATAGACCTGGACGAGCAGCGATACGCCGGTGACGACGACCAGCATGACGGAGGTCAGGCCGTCGATGCGGACGCCGACGTTGACGATGAGCTCGCCGGCGGTGAAGAGTTCGTGCGTGCCGATGTTGAGCGGCAGGCCGCGCAGTCCGATCGAGTCGATCAGGTTGATCACTGCGAGCAGGAACGCGACGGCCAGCGCGATGATCAGCGGCGTCGAGGCCAGTCGCGGTCCGCAGAACAGATCGGCGATCGGTTTCCAGGATCGCGGATAGTTGGGGTCCCATTCGGGGATCTGGCGCTGCAGATTCTGGTTGACCGCGGAGATACCGGCCAACACGAACGCGGTCAGCGGCAGGAAGAGGATCACCCAGAAGATGGTCTCGGGCACGCCGCTACACCTTCCCCAGGATTTCCCGCGCCACGTGCGTCTTCGAATCCGGGACCATCAGGATCACCGGCGCGAAGTCGCCTTCGTCCTTGCGATCGGGCTCAACCACGAAGCGCACCGAGACGCCCTCGGCGAAGAGCAGCTCGCGCAACGTCTCGGCGACGTAGCGGTTCGGCGCGGTCATCAGCGGAGCCCACATCCCGTCGTCAGCCCTTCAACAAGGTCGTGCGGTCGACCGAGATTGTCTGCCGGTTGCGATACACCACCAGCGCCAGCGCCAGACCCACCGCGACTTCCGCCGCCGCGACGGCGATGATGAAGACCACGAACACCTGCGTCGAGAGCGCCACCTCGGCCGAACCGAAGCGGGAGAACGCGACCAGCGTCAGGTTGACCGCGTTGAGCATCAGCTCAACGCCGATCAGCACGCCAATCGCATTCTTCTTCGACAAGGCGATGAAGAAGCCGATGCAGAACAACAACGCCCCGAGGACGAGGTAGTGCTCAAGTCCAATGATCATGAGCCGGCCTCACCGTCGGACGGAATCGGAGGATCGATGACGTCAACCGGATCGACCGAGCCGTCGCCATCGAGCTCTGCCTGCAGGGAGGATGCATGCACCGCGGCGTCCTCGTCATCCTGTCGCGCCAGCGCGATCGCGCCAACCAGTGCGGCCGTCAGCAGGACTGCGCCAATCTCAAAGGGCAGGATGTAATGCTTGATCAGGCTCTCGCCGATCAAACGCGCCTGGTCGGTCAGGGCCGCTTCGCGCACCGCGCCCCAGTCGGTATCGATCGCCACCCAGAGGGTTGAGATCATCACCAGCATCACGACGATCGCGGCCGGGCCGCCGGTCTTGATGTTCTGCGAGTTGTCGCGTTCCGCGCGCGGGGTCAGCATGATCGCGAACAGCATCAGCACCGAGATGGCGCCGACGTAGATCAGGACCTGGACCACGGCGATGAAGTCGGCGGAGAGGGTCAGGTAGAGGCCGGCGACGCCGAGCATCGACAGGACCAGCCAGATCACGGCATGGATCAGGTTGCGGCTGATCATGATCATCGACGCGCCGCCCAGGGTCATCGCCGCCAGCGACCAGAACGCCAGGTGAAAGCCGAAGTCACTCATGGGCTAGTCACCACCGACCTGGAACTGCGGTTCCTCGGTTCGAGAGGCAACCTGGCGGGCGGCCCTGAGACCGCCGATCTCCGCTCCGGCCATGCGGATCCGGGCCGGGCGGCGCAGCGGCGCCGGTCGGGAGACGCGGGCGAAGAGCATGATCGCGCCGAGGGTCAGGGCGATGTTGAACACGGCCATGATCGGCAGGGCAACGGTCGTGTCCCAGCCTTCCGAGATCAGCAGCGTGCGTTCAACAAATGCGACCACGACGAACAGAAGCGTCGCGGGCACGAGCGCTTTCCAGCAGAAGCCCATCAGCTGGTCGACGCGTAGCCGCGGCAGCGTGCCGCGCGTCCAGATCAGGAGGAAGTAGACGGCGCCGGTCTTGACCAGCAGGATGATCCAACTCGGCACCCATTGATCGAGACCCCACAACCACCAGCCGCCGAGGAAGAACGTCGCGATAAAGGCCGACACCACCAGCGTGTTGCCCAGTTCGACGGCGTAGAACAGGCCGAAGCGCATGCCCGAATACTCGGTGTGGTAGCCGGCGACGATCTCCGACTCCGCTTCCGAAATGTCAGCCGGGGTGCGGTTCAGTTCGGCCGAGGCCGCAAAGAAGAACGCAATCGCCGAGAGCGGGAAGAGCAGGATGAAGATCACGTCCTCCTGCTGCTGCCACTGGACGATGCCGTTGATCGACATCGTGCCCGAGAAGACCACCAGCGTCAGCAGCGCCAGCACCATCGGCACTTCATAGGAGATCGACATCGCCACGGCGCGCATCGCGCCGAACAGCGCGTACTTGTTGTTCGACGACCAGCCGGCCATGAAGATCACCAGCACCGTCGTCCCGGATACGGCCAGCAGGAAGAGCACGCCGACGTTCAGATCGGCGACCGACATCCGCGGGCCGAAGGGCAGCACGCCCCAGATCAGCACGCCGGGGACGAAGATGAGCACCGGCGGCAGGAAGAAGATCAGCTTGTCCGCGGCGCGCGGGGCGAGTTGTTCCTTGAGGATCAGCTTGACCGCGTCGGCGACGGGCTGCAGCAAACCCTTGGGACCGACGCGATTGGGTCCGTAGCGCTGCTGGAAGCGGGCGATCACCTTGCGCTCGACCCAGATCAGGATCAGCAGCGTGGGACCGATCACGCCGAGGATGCCCAGCGTGCCGAGCACCCCGGCGATGATTGACGCCAGCCAGTCGGGGCCCCAGTCGGCGATCCATTCGGTGATCAACCGCTGCAGGTTGTTCAGGTCGCGGAAGTCGTACCACGCACCGAGAACGCTGCCGAGTTGGGCGAAATCGGTCATCGATCGATCTCCCCCACCACGATGTCAATCGAACCCAGCGTCACGATCGCGTCGGCAAGGGTACCGCCAATCGACATTTCCTTCAGCGCCGTCAGATTGATCAGCGAGGGAGGTCGACAGTGGAATCGGTACGGCGCGGGACCGCCGTCCGAGACCAGGTAGAAGCCCAGTTCGCCGCGCGGAGACTCGACCCGGGCATACGACTCGCCCGGCTCCGGCCGCGCGTGCAGGGGCACGTCGGCCAGCCAGGGGCCGTCGGGCAGGTTGTCGACGACCTGGCGCAGGATTCTCAGGCTCTCCTTGACCTCGGCCATGCGCACGAGAAAGCGGTCGAAGCAGTCGCCCTGCTCGCCGACCGGCACGTCGAACTCGTAGTCCTCGTAGCCGCAGTACGGATTCGCCTTGCGCAGATCCCAGGGCACGCCGGTCGCTCGCAGCACCGGACCCGACAGCGACGAGTTGATCGCCATCTCGGGCGAAATCACGCCGATCCCGCGAGCGCGGGCGTGGAGAATCTCGTTCTCAAGCAGCAGCGCCTCGTAGTTGGCGATGTTCTCCGGCATGTCGGCGAGGAACTGCTCCAGCGTCGGCAGCAACTCGTCGGGCAGATCGAAGGCGACACCGCCGATCCGCATGTAGTTGGTCGTCAGGCGCGCGCCGCAGGTCATCTCGAACATGTCGAGCACCCGCTCGCGGTCGCGGAACATGTGGAAGAGGGGTGTGTGCCAGGCGCCGCAGTCGTTGATGAACGTCCCATTGGCCATCGCGTGCGAGGCGACGCGCTGCAACTCGGCGAACATCACCCGGATCGCGTTGGCGCGCGGCGGGACCTCGACCCCCAGCAGCTCTTCGGCGGCCAGGCAGTAGGCGAGGTTGTTCGACATCGCCGCCAGGTAGTCGATCCGGTCGGTAAAGGGAATGTTCTGGGTGTAGGTGCGTTCCTCGGCCAGCTTTTCCATCGAGCGATGCAGATAGCCGATTCGCATTTCCGCGTCCTGCACGATCTCACCGTCGAGCGTCACCTTGAGTCGGAAGACGCCGTGTGTCGACGGGTGCTGCGGGCCCAGGTTGACGACGACCGGTTCGGAGCCGTCGCCGGTGGTGAGGGCTTCGATGGTTCCCTGCATGGCGAGACGAGTGTCGTCGGCGGTGGTCACGACGATTCCTCGCCTTCTTCGGCAACGACCAGCTCGCCCTCAGGCTGCGGGTCGTTGGGATGCATCGGACGCTGGGGCACGCTGCCCGGCACCGGCCAGGCGTTTTCTTCGCTCTCGTGCGGGAAGCCGGGCAATCCGGCTCGCACCTGGCCGGGCATCTGGAGGAAATCTTTGCGCAGCGGATAACCGGGGAAGCCGTCCCAGAGGAACATCCGGCGCAAATCGGGATGTCCCTCAAAGCGGATCCCGAACAGGTCGTAGACCTCGCGTTCCTGCAAATGTGCTCCGTGGAACAAGCCGGTCAATGACGGCAGTGCCGGATCTTCGCGATCCGTCACCCGCGCCTTGATCTGCAGGATGTGATTCAGATCCAGCGATTGCAGGTGATAGACGATTTCGAAGTACAACTCCTGGTCGACGGCGGTCAGATTGGAGAGGAAAATCAGGTCGCTCTCCTCGGAGTCGCGCAGCGCCTCGATCGCTTCGACCAGCCGTTCCGGCTCGAGGAACAGGATGCCGGCGTCCACGCAGGCCGCGCCGGGCGCGTTCGCGTTGACGATTTCCATCGCCGCCGTGGCGTCGTATTGAGCGGTCACGTCAGCGCCACTCCAGCGCCTGTCGGCGCCACTCGTAAACGAGCCCGAGGAAGAGCACGGCGATGAAGATCAGCGCCGCGACCAATCCGGTCACCACAACCGAATCCAGCGCCACCGCCAGCGGGAAGAGGAAAATCACCTCGACGTCGAAGAGCACGAAGATCAGCGCGACCAGGTAGTAGCGGAAGTTGAACTGCACCCAGGTTGGACCCTCGGTCTCGACGCCGCACTCATAGGTGTCGGACTTGACCGCGTTGGGCAGTCTGGGCCGCAACCCGAACTTGAACATCGCCCAGGAGGCGATCAGCGGGAGCGACGGGAACAGGGCGGCGAAGATCAGCAGGATGCCGAGGTGCCCGTACTGCTCCAGGACATTGTCCATCTGGACGACCCCGCTTCTGCCTGCCCCGCACTCGATGCGGGGATCCAGAACCCGCCGACGATGGCGGGTGACTCTGAGGGAGTATATGCACCCGCCCCAACTCACTCAATCGCGCCGGGGCCGGCGAGCGGCGTGCAGGGTTTGCGATTGGGCGAACCGGGGGGTGCTGATAGCATGGCGACTGCCTCTCCCTCCCAGCAGATAGATGCCTGCATGCTGATCGACCTGCACAACCACACGTGGCCGCGCTCGCACGATTCCGTGCTCGATCCGAAAGATCTCGCCATCCGCGCCAAAGAGGCCGGACTCGACGGCATTTCCTTCACCGAGCACGACGCGCTCTGGCCTCACGACGAGGTGCAGAAGATTGCCGAAGAAGTCGGCATCGTCATCATTCCCGGATGCGAGGTCTCCACCGATCCCGGCCACATCCTGGCGTGGGGGATGGAGAAGTACGTCTTCGGCATGCACCGTGTCGAGCGGCTGGCCGAACACGTCAACGAGCGCGGTGGCGCGCTGGTCCTGGCGCACCCGTACCGCCGGCAAATCGCCTGGAAAGACAACCGCGATGACTGGGACATTGCCGTCGAGCGGGCGATCAGAAACAGCGCGATGGAGCATGTGATCGCTCTTGAGATCCTCAACGGCCGCGGCAAGGAGCGTGAGAACCGATTCTCCGGTGATCTCGCCGCCGCCTCGGGCATGAACGGCACCGCCGGTACCGATTCGCATGCGGTCCACGACATCGGCAAGGTCGCGACCTGGTTCGAGACCGATTCGATCGAGACCTGGCAAGACCTCGTGCGTGAGCTCAAGGCCGGCAATTTCTGCGCCGTCGACATGGAAACCGGGGAGGAATTCGCGATTCCCTCGCGGCCGCCCAAGTTCAGGATCGTCGGAGCGAGCGCCGGCGGCAGCTAGACTCCGTCTCGTCCGTCCAGAACAACGCGACACCAGTTCACCAGCAAGGGAGGAGCCAGATGGCAGACCAGGAGTTTGAGTCGGTCGTCACCGACGAGATGCGCGCCATGATCGGCGTCAAGGGTGAAGAAACGATCAGCGAGCTGACGACGACCAGCGTGCGCATGTTCGCCCGCTCGGTCGGCTACGTCGACCCCGCCTTCTACGACGAAGAGGTCGCGCGTGAGCGCGGCTTCCGCAGCTTGCCGGCGCCTCCGGGATACCTCGGCACGCCGATTTTCAACCCGGCGGAGTCCGACGCCACGTTCGGCGGCCGACGCGGAGCCGGCGGCTTCCGTTCTCCGTATCCGCTGGTGCTCAACGGCGGCACGGACATCGAGTACACCGGCGAGCAGATCTGCGCCGGCGACACGCTGACGTCTGCGACCGCGCTGGCCTCCTTGCAGGAGCGCTGGAGCGGCGCGCTGGGCGTGCCGATGCTGATCCAGGTGTCGGAAACGACCTACACCAACCAGCACGGCCAGGTCGTCGCCGTGTCGCGAGGGACCGGCATCTCCTACCCCGCGCCCGGCAGCTGATCGAACCGACCCTCAGTCGCGGCGGCTGCTTCAGGCAGTCGCCTAGACTGACAGAGACCGAAGGAGACGAGATATGTCAGACGCAGTTCCGGACCAGATCTACTTCGAGGACATCGAAGTCGGCGACAACATTCCCGAACTCGAGAAGAGCCCGACCAGCCAGCAGCTCGTCCAGTGGGCCGCCGGCTCTGGCGACTTCTACCAGATCCACTACGACACAAGCTATGCGCAGGACACCGGCCTCGATGACATCATCGTGCACGGCGCGCTGAAGCATGCCTTCCTGGGCGAACTGCTCTGGCGCTTCGCCGGCCCCGAGGGCCAGGTCAAGCGTGTGCAGTGCTCCTACCGCGGCATGGACCCGGCCGCCCAGGGCCGCGAGTCGGCGCAGGAGAAGAAGTTCACGCTGCGCGGGACCGTCACTCGCAAGTACTCCGAAGGCGAGCGCAACTTCGTTGAGCTCAACATCGAGGGCGTGCGCGCGGACGGCTCGGTCAGCACACCTGGCACCGGCGTGGTTGTATTGCCCAGTCGCGGCTAGTCGCCTCGGCCTGAACCGAAACCGAGACACCGCGTCCTGGGACGCGGTGTTTTCGTGTCTCGGGCCGACGGCGACGGATCAGGGCGGAACGCCGCGGCGCTGATACTCGCGAGCCCAGAACCACTCGCGTAAGACGTGCATCTGATGGAAGCGATGCGGTCCGCGCCGGACGCGTCCGCAATCGCGAAATCCGGCGGCGGCAAAGGCCCGCTGTGCGCGCACGTTCCAGTCGAGCGTATGTAGGTACACGCGAGTCAACGAGGTGTTTGTGAACACGTGATCGAGGAGGAGCCCGACGGCCTCTCGTCCATAACCACCGTTCCAGCAGGTGCGATCGCCCAGCAGAATGCCCAATTCGGTCTCTCGGCGCTGGAAGTCGGTGTTGTAATACATCACGTTGCCGATGTGTCGCTGGTCATCCAGCCGCTCGACGGCGAACGTTGAGCGATAGACCGGAGTCGAGCGCAGTTGCCAGGCGTACTGATTGCGGTACTGCTCGTAGGTCAACGGACTGACCGTGGCGGCGTCCAGCTCGGCCAATTCGCCATCGGTGCGCCAGATCCAGTCGAGCCTGGCGTCGTCGAGACGCTTGCGCCGAAGCAATACCAACTTGCCCTCGGCGACCACATCGGCAGGACTGGTGACCACGACAGACTCCAGGTTCGCGTCAGTCTCCGGGTATCGGCCGCAGGCTAGATCGCTGCTCAGGCCTGCGCCGGACCAACCCGGCGATCCAGCAGCGCTGCGGCGTCCTCCAGCAGGGACGCCGTGTTGCGGTAGCTCACCATCCGCATCGCGTCGCCGAGACCAACCCAGCGGACGTCGATGTGTTCATCATCGTGGTCCTCGAATGACCCGCCCGTTGGTTGCATCAGCCAGAAATGCACTGCTTTGTCGATCCGCGCCTGCTGGCCGCCGAACGAGTAGCGCATGACGCCGATCTTTTCATCGAGTCGGACCCGCAACCCGGTCTCCTCCGCCACCTCACGCAACGCGGTTTCGTCCAGCTTTTCGCCATTTTCCGGGGTGCCCTTGGGCAGCGACCACCTCCTGGCGGGGGTCTGCACGAGGACCACTTCGACTTCGCCCGGCTGTTCGCGTTCGCGCCAGACGACGCCGCCGGCGCTGACGGCGATTCCCTTCTGAATCGATTTTGGCGACCTGCTGGTCCTTCTGGCTCCGGTCTTGCGTCGGCGCTCGGCGCTGCTCTCCACTTCATGACTCCTGCTTGACATCGATCAACGATTTTCAATCTATCAGAGGTCTCACAGTTTCCCGCAAGCCGATGTCTTCGATGCAGCTGCACTCAGAGGAAGTCGTTCTGCCCACCAAACGGTTGTTGCGCCGCCCCCAGATCGTCCAGATCGTCGAGCCAGGTCGCCTCGTCCAGCGCCGCCTGGGCGGTGGCGCGGACCGTTGGATCGGGGTGGGTGCGCAGCTGCTGGAGCTCCTCCACCGCCTCCTCGCCACCGATTTCGCCGAGCGCGGCAACCGCGCCCTGGAGGAGTTCTTCCGTGGCGGACTGATCGTCGAACAGCTCCAGCAGCATCGGCGCGCCTTCTTCCGAACCGATTTCTCCAATCGCCTGAACGGCGGCGAGCCGCTCATCATCATCCTCGGCAACCAGCGAGCCTTCGAGGACCGGCAACCAGTTCAGATCGGCGCTTCGGCCCATTGCCTGGATCGCGCCCAGATGCAGCGCCGCCGCGTCGCTCTGGAAGGCCTCCTCAATCAGATCCGGCATCCAATCCGCCGTCACGACGCCCACGGCGACCAGGGCGGAGGCGCGCAGTTCGTCGTCTTCTCGCACATCTTCGGCGATTACGCGCAGGGCATCGACGACCTGCTCGGCGTTCTCACCCGAGGCCCAGCCCAGTTCCAGACGCATCGCGACTTCTCCCAGGGCCGTCACCGCCTCGCGGCGCACGTCGCTATCTTCCTCCTCCGAGTTGGCAACGGCCAGCAGTGTTGTCGTGGCGCCGGCAGTCTCACAGGTCGCGAGGCCGCTCACTGCCAGTGACCGCACCGCCAGATCGTCGTCGGCGATCATTGCGGAAAACACGACCGTGAAGTCGTAGCCGCCAAACTCGGCGCTGATCCGCTCCAACTGTTCCAGGAGTGCGAATCGGCTCACGGACTCGAGCTCGGCGATCTTCTCGCGCACCGGACCGGACGCATCCGGGGCCAGCCGTGACACCGCATGCAAGTCTTCTGGCTCAAGCTCGATTTGCGCCGAGGCGATTGCCGCGATGACACGGCGCAGGCCGTCCATTGGTTCGGCGGCGTCCTGGTGGGGGATCGGTTCGCTCATCAGCCTTCCACGGTCGGGGCGCGTTGCATCAACACCCGGATCGCCTCGCGAGGCTCGAGGTTCTCGAACAGGACCTGCGAGACCACCCGGGCGATTGGCATGTCGACTCCCAGCGCTTCCGCTACCTCGAGCACCACGCGAGTCGTTTCGACGCCCTCGACCACGTGCGGGTTGTCGGCCATGGCGTCGGACAGGGTCATGCCGCCGCCGATCTTTTCTCCCAGGGTCCGGTTGCGGGATCGTGGACTGCTGGCAGTGGCCAACAGATCGCCAAGTCCGGCCAGTCCGGCAAAGGTCGCCGGCTCGGCGCCCAGGGCAACACCGAGTCGCGCGATCTCGGACAGCCCGCGGGTCATCAGCGCGGCGCGCGCGTTGTCGCCGATGTCCAGTCCCACGGCTGTGCCGACCGCGATCGCGATCACATTCTTCAATGCGCCGCCGAGTTCGACCCCGATGAGATCTTCATTTGTGTAGACGCGAAAGGACTCTGAGTTGAGGGCCTGCTGCAGTCGTTCCCGATCGTGGGCATTCTGCGATGCGACCACCGTCGTCGCCGGAAGTCCGCGCGCCACCTCTCGCGCGATGTTGGGTCCGGAAATCGCGCCGACGCGCCCGTCTCGGCCGGCGAGGCTCAGTTCCTGCTCAAGCACCTCGGACATGCGCAAGTGGGAGCCTTTCTCCAATCCCTTCGCCGCCGACGCGTGGACGGTGTCACCGGGGGTCAGGTTCGGCAGCACGTCTCGCAGGTTCTGCCTCAGCCGCTGCGAAGGCGTGGCCCAGATGATGACGCCAGGCGGGGTACCTCTTGGATCGGCGGTGAACGTCAGACCGTCGGGCAAGGGGATGCCGGGCAGCAGGCGGCGGTGCTCACGTGCGGCCGAGAGTTGAGCTGCCTCTGCGTCGGTCCGACAGAGGACAACGGCGTCGTTGCCTGCGCGATCCACGCACGTCGCGAGGGTGCAGCCCCACGAGGTCGCACCGACGACCATCACGTTCACGATCAGGACCGTCCCATCGAGAGGACTCGTTCGCTGCCATCGGCGATTCGCTCGATGTTGTCTCGATGACCGACCAGGACCAGCAACCAGGTGCCGACGGCGTAGGCGATGTAGGCGTCGGGCGCCTGTCCAAACGCCGCCAGTAGCGAGATGCCAATCGCCGCCGAAGTGGCGCCGGTCAGGGTGGCCAGCGACATGACCTTGATTCGCAGCAGAATCGGCAGGGCCGTGCCCAGAGCGAACAGCGCCCCCATCGGCATGATCGCGATCATCGCGCCGAGCGCGGTTGCGGCTCCCCGCCCGCCGCGAAAGCCCGCATAAAGCGGCAACTGATGACCGATGACCGCCGCCAATCCGCCCACGACTTCGCCGGTTGGACTGTCCCAGACGGCCATCACGATCAGGATCGGCAGCGCGCCCTTGATCGCGTCCAAGAGCAGCACGGTGACTGACCAACGCAGTCCCAGCGCGCGAAACGTGTTGGTCGCGCCGGTCCGGCCGCTGCCCGAGGCGCGGATATCACCGCCGCCTCGCCACTGACCGATCCACAGACCCGTGGGAATTGATCCCAGCAGATAGCCCACCACGCCGGCGACGATCCAGGCCTCAACCACGACTGCTGCCCCCGTCGTCCGACTCCGACGATTCGCGTCCGCGCAAGACGCAGCGTAGCGGCGTGCCTTCGAAGCCGAATGACCGCCTGATGCGCCCCATCAGAAAGCGTTCGTAGGAAAAGTGGACGGCGTCGGGATAGTTGACGAAGAACGTGAAGGTCGGCGGCGCAGCCTCGGTTTGCACGCCGTAGTAGAAGCGGATCCGCTTGCCTCGATACGTGGCCGGAGGACGCTCGACCTGCGCCTGTTTGAGCATGGCGTTGAGTCGAGGCGTGGGAACACGCTGCCGCCGGGCTTCGGCAACGTGCAAGCCGGCGGCCACGACGCTGTCGACGGCGGCTCCGGTCAACGCCGACACCCAGACAATTGGCGCCCAGTTGACGAACCGCGCCCGGCCGGCCAGCTGTCGTTCGCGGCTGTTGCGCAGCCCATCCTCGGCATCGACCAGGTCCGACTTGTTCATCACGATCACGATGCCGGCGCCGTCGTCCATCGCCATACCCAGAACATGCAGATCCTGCGACGTCACGCCTTCGTGCGCATCGATCACCACGGCCGAGACGTCGGCCCGCCTCACCGCCGCGCCGGCGCGGCGGACCGATGCGCGTTCGATGCCCGGCGCGACTCGGCCGCGGCGCCGGATGCCGGCGGTATCAACCAACGAGACCCGCTGCCCGTCAAAGCTGAGCAGCGTGTCGACCGCGTCACGGGTCGTGCCGGGAACCTCGGAGACGATCATCCGCTCGTCCCGCAGGAGGGCATTGACCAGGGACGATTTGCCGACGTTGGGCCGACCCACGATTGCCAGCCGGCAGGCAACGTCATCGGTATCGACCGTCTCGGCTACGGCCAGACCGCCGGTCACTCGGTCGAGCAGATCGTCAATCCAGCGTCCGTGATGGGCCGAGATCGCCACCGGCTCGCCCAGTCCAAGGGCGTAAAACTGCGAGGCCAGCGCGGCCAGCGAGTCGTTGTCGGCCTTGTTCGCGCAGACCGTCACGGGCTGAACGGCTTCGCGCAGCAGGGCCGCGACATCTTCGTCGGCCGGCAGCGCTCCCGACTGGACATCGACAACGAGGACGATCGCATCCGCCTCCGCAAGCGCCTGGTCGACCTGGTCGGCGACTGAGTCGGCAAACGGTCCGGTGAGTTGCTCGCCGAGGAGACCGCCGGTGTCGATCACCGAGAAGTGCTGTCCCCGCCACTCGGTCGTCGCGTAGTTCCGGTCGCGGGTGGTACCGGGCTCGCCACGGACGATCGCCTGCCGACGTCGGACCAGACGATTGAACAGGGTCGACTTGCCCACGTTCGGCCGGCCAACGATCGCCACCGTCGGCAGCGCGTTGCCCGGCACCGCGCGCACGTCAACCTGCGGAATGTCGGCGGCCGGTTTGCTATCCACTGTCATCTTCCCCCTGCGCCGACTCTTCGTCGTCCGTCGATTCGCCGTCCGGCGGCTCCTGCGGTTCTTCAGGCTCCGGTGGCGGAACGGGACTCAGCGTGACCGTCAATCGCGCCGGCGACAGCTCGACTAACTCAATCCCGTCCGGCGGAGTCCAGCTTAAGTCGATCTGGTGGAGACCTGCGGGAAACGAACCCAGATTCACCCGGATGGGTTCAAGCGGTCCATTCAGGCCGGAAATCAGCACGACCGGTCCCCGCAAGGTCACATGCACTGAGGCCGGCCTGGCCAGTGCCAGTTCGAGGCCGTCGCGAACGGCAAACGTCTCCACGACGATCGGCAACCGCACCGAGGTAATGATCGGCTCAATCAAGACGTCAACCCGAGCGGTCGTATCGGAGTCCCCGGCCGCGGAGGCGCCGTCGGCGAAGACCAACTGGACGGCGGTCGAGACGTTGCCGTCTACCCCTGAGATGTCGACCGGCTGGGTCAGCACCCTCGTCTCGTCGTCGAGCACGTCGACCGAGACCAGGACGTCAACCGTCGACGGCGAGACCCGCACGGCGCGAACGCGGAAGCCTTCCGCCGGAGTTCCCGCGATGTCGGGCAGAACCGATGCTGTGCGCCGGAACAGTTCCTGCTCGATCGGCACGCGAACCTGAGCGAAGCGTGGATTGACCACAATCTGGGTGACGGCGCCGCCACCGGCCGTTCGCGCCTCGAGGATCACGCTGCGTTCCACCGACACCGTCGCCCCGCCCAGGTCGAGTCGAGCCACGAGCGAGTCCACCGCCTCGACCTCGCTGGCGATGCCGGAAACGACGGCGCTATCAGGCAACACCTCCGGCGCGCCCACGCGGAAACCCAGCGGAGGAGGATTGGAGGCCTCAACGATCACCGGCACTTCCCGCTCAACGGTCTCCTGGATTACTACCACCGCCGTCTCCGGCAAGACCGCCCGGACCCGAACGTCGCCCTCAACCGCCTCGACCCGGACCGGCAAGCTATGCCGTCCGGCGACTCGATTGCGCAGCGAGACCGTGGCCTTGAAGTGCTCGGGACGCGCCGACTCGACGTCATCCTCACGGCCAACCACTGTGACCGACACCGGCAGCGGATCACCCACGATGACCAGGTTGGAGCCAAGATCGATCACTTCGACCTGCAGGCTGAATCCAAGCCGGGTTTCAATCTCGCGATTCTCAGCGTCCGCGATCACGAACCAGACGACCAACGCCAGAACCACGACCGTGACCAGCAGCGTCGCTTCCTGCGCGGCGCGTCGCACCTAGGACCCCGTCGCGTCTCCGCCGGCGGTCGACGGCCTGCCGGAATGGCCCTCCGACGTCTTCCCCGGGATCCGGACGCCCAGGCGATCGCCCCAGCGCCGCGAATGGAGATGCCGGGAAAGGGACGTTTCCAGTTCGGCCGTGCTCAGCGGCGGGGACAACAGCCCGCCGGCCGCCAGGGAGATCGTGCCCGTCTCCTCGGAGATCACGACGGCGATGGCATCGGTCTCTTCCGTAATCCGCAACGCCGCCCGATGCCGTGTTCCCAGGTGGCCGCCGTACTGACTGCTGCTCAGACCCCGTGCGGCGAAGTCAGCAGAAGGCGTCGGCAGAATCACCGCCGCAGCCACCACCTCCGACGGTCGCAGCAACACGGCGCCGTCGTGCAGCGGCGAACCGGGCCAAAAGATGCTCTCCAGCAACTCCGTGGTCGGCTCCGCACCGAGCCGGACGCCATCCTCCGCCAGTTCCTCCAGCCCCGTATCGCGCTCGAACACGAACAATCCGCCGACCCGCTGCTCGGATAGTCGATGGGCGGCGGTCGCCGCCATCGGGATCATCGCGCGGTACGGCTGCCGACGGCTACCCCAATGCCGCAACCCGCCCGCTCGGCCGACATGCTCGAAAGCGCGCCGAAACTCCGGCTGGAACACGAGCAGGACGACGATCAACAGGACGGCCAACGCGTTGTCGACGATCCAGTTGAGCACGACCGAGTCGGCGACCCGTCCGATCACGGTGATCGCGACCACCACCAACACCATCCCCCGGATGACCGACATCGCCGTGGTGCCGCGCAACAGCCGCAGCGCCGCATAGAAAACCACCGCGATCGCCGTGACTTCCAGCGCGTTGGTCCAACTGAAGCCGCCGAATGCCACCTCAATGTCGTTGATCAGGGCGTCCACGACATTCGCCTCGGTTCTCTCGTCAGTCGCCGATCAGGTTCGACGTTCGCAATGCTAGGCGAACAGCCGATGTGTCAATCGACTAGTCAAACAGCCAGGCCAGCAGCGCCTGCTGGGCGTGCAGACGATTCTCGGCCTGGTCAAGCACCACGGATTGCGGTCCGTCGAGCACCTCGTCGGTGATCTCTTCGCCGCGATGCGCTGGCAGACAATGCATCACGCTCGCTCCGCGCGACGCCCGGGCGACCAACCCGGCGTCGACCTGGTACCCGGCAAACGCCTCCAGGCGTTGCTTCGCTTCCTGTTCCTGTCCCATCGAGGTCCAGGTGTCGGTGTACACGACATCGGCCCCATCGACCGCTTCCTCTGGATCAGCAATCAGTGTCAGTGATCCGCCCGATGCCTGGGCCCGCTGCGTCGCTGCCGACACGCTCGCCTGGTCGAGTTCAAACCCCGCAGGCGAGGAGACCCGGACATGCATGCCCTCGCCGGCGGCGGCAATGGCCAACGACCGCGCGACATTGTTCCCGTCGCCGACGTACGCCAGCGTGCGCCCGCTGGTGCCGCCGTGCTCACGGATCGTCAGCACATCGGCCAGCGCCTGGCATGGATGCTCCCAGTCGCTCAGCGCGTTGACGACCGGTACTCCCGAGGATGCCGCCAGGCGATCGAGATTGCTCTGCTCGAACGTGCGACAGACGATCAGGTCGCAATAGCGACCGGCCACGCCGCCCACGTCCTCCGGCGACTCCCGCTCGCCGATGCCGACCTCGGGCGGCGACAGGTACAGCGCCCGCCCGCCCAGATTGGTCACCGCCAGCTCAAACGAGACCCGCGTTCTCAACGAAGGCTTCTGGAAGATCAGCAATCCAGTCTTCCCGGAGAGTTGAGAGCCGCGTCCGTCGCCCTGGTTCTTCGTGTGCTGCGCACGATCCAACACGGCGCCAATCTCGTCGGCTGAAAGATCGCACACGCTGAGCACGGACCGAGACATGGACAGACTACCTCTCAGATTCAAATGTACCCGTTGCCGATTTCGCGTTGTTCACTTGATTCGTTTAATGTCGTACCGACCCGGCGACCAGACGACCTGCAGTGGAGCTGAGATGCCTGCCTGGGAGATGCCTGCCTGGATGGAGATTCGCCCCCCGGCGCCGGCGCTACATGCGGACGCGGCGTCTCGATCGTCGCTCCTCAGGCGCGCGTCGCTGGTTTGGCTGCCGCCCGTCCTCGCGGTTGCACTGGTCGCAGCCGCGCTCATCGGTCTCGCAGTCCAGCAGCCAACATCCCACGCCGACATGGAGGTTCGAATCGGCGCGTTGTCAACCGAGCCGCGCGCCGCGTTGATCGATCTGAACGCGGCAACCCTGGCCGAACTCTCGACGCTGCCCGGGCTCGGTGAAACGCGCGCGGAGGCGATCATTCGGCTGCGCGCGGAGCAACCGTTCTCCTCGCTTGCCGATCTGGTCGAGCGGGGCATCCTGCGGACGTCCGAGATTCCGGCGATTTCCGAACTGGCGGCGGTGTATGTCGCCGGCAGGTAACTCGCTGGCGCGCCGGGTGCTGGGTCTCAGGCCGCCGTACCAGCCTCCGCTGCTGCACTGGGCGCTGGCCTTCACGATCGGCGCCGCGCTGTCGCTGACTGACGCCGGCGTCTGGGTCGTCGCCGTCACAGTGACCGCGCTCGTCGCTCTGGCGATCGCTTCCTGCGCCCGAGCCGACGCCGTCCTCAAGCGCCGACGCCTGCAGATCGCACTGATATTGCTCTCGCCGGTCCTGCTGGGAGTCGGGTACTGGCGCGCCGACGAGACCAGCCGGTCCGTAAGCGCCCTCAACACGGCCAATCTGTCCGGTCAAGCGGTCCGCGTCACCGGCGTCGTGGGGGAGGCGCCACAGATTCGCAATACCGGAGTGCGGCTGCTGATGGTCGCCGAGACAATAGAACTCGGGTCCGTACGGTTCGAGATTGACGACCGGATTCAGCTACATGTTCCCGATCTGCAGGAAATCAGGATTGGCGATCGAATCGCGGTGAACACCGTGCTCACGCCAACCTCGGATTCACGCGACGAATATCTGCAGTGGCTGGCAGATCAGCGAATTGCGGCCAGCGGCCTGGTCCGCCTGGGGAGCCTCGAGCAGCTCGGAGACGCCAATCTCGGCTGGCGTCGCTCGGTGGCCGCCGACGCTCGCCAGTCGCTCAATCAGAGTCTGCGCGGGTCACTCCCGCCTCCACTGTCCGGCATCGCTCAGGGAATGATCACGGGCCGCAGCGACGCCATTGATCCGGAACTCCGATCCCACCTCAACGACACGTCGCTCTCGCATCTGATCGTCATCTCCGGCAGCAACCTGACCCTGCTGATCACGATGGTGATGGCTGCCTCGGCCTGGCTGGTTGGTCGCCGAACGGCTGCGCTGCTGGCCATTCTGGCCGCTCTGACCTACGGAACCTTGATCGGTCCGGACCCGCCGGTTCAACGAGCAATGTGGATGGCGGTCGTCTTCGCTTCGGCGCATCTGCTGGGCCGGGGTTCATCCGCGCTCTACGCGGTCGGCGCGACCGCGGCGCTGATGGTCGCGCTCGAACCTCATGTCCTCCTCGATCTCTCCTTTCAACTCACGCTGGCGGGCACGCTCGGGATCGTTCTGCTGATGCCGACGCTGTCGGAAGACTTCCTGAGCGGGCAACGAGGATTCGCCGGCGCGATTCGCGACGTGGCGCTCGTGACCATGGTCGCCACGCTGACCACCATGCCGTTGATCGCACTGCATTTCGAGCGCGCCTCGCTGGTCGGCGTCGCGGCGAATCTGCTGGTTACGCCTCTGTTCAGCTGGATGCTGCTGGGCAGCGCCGTCACCGCCGTGCTCGGCCTGGTCTCGGAGTCATTGGCTGCGATGGTCAGTTGGCCGCTGGCCTGGCTGCCGCTGCGTTGGCTCGTCCTGGTTGCGGAGCAGGCGGCAAATCTTCCCGGGGCCGGCACGACCGTCCAGGGATTCGGGCATCTGCATCTGTTCCTGATCTACGCCGCCATTCTGGTGGCGTCGCTGCGGACGCATCGCGAGCGGGTCGCCCGTTGGTCGCGGAACCCGCACATCGGAAACGCGGCGCATCCGGCCGACCTGCTTCGCAAGATCGGACTCGAGCTGCATCCCAACCTGAGCGGGTGTTTCCGACCGGCTGCTGTCTGTGGCGTCGGCTCAGCCACCGCCGCCGCGCTGTGGCTCTCGGTCTGCAGCGCGCCCGAGGAACTACTGCACGCGCACTTTCTCGACGTGGGACAGGGCGACTCGGCCCTGCTCGTCACACCGAGGGGAGATTCCGTGCTGATCGACGCCGGTGAGCGCTCGCACGATCTCCTCGCCGCCCTGCGCGCCCATCTGCCGCCGGATACCCGGCGCATCGATCTCGTGATCGTGTCGCATCCGCAGTCGGATCACGGAGAGGCCATGTGGGCGCTGCTCGAGCACTATGACGTGGGCCAGGTGCTGGTCAGCGCCTACGCCGATCAGTCATCGTTCGGGCGCCGCTTGCTCGCAATGCTCGATCAGCGCGGTGTCCCCATAATGCAGATCAGACCTGGACAGCAGATCGAGTTGCCGGGGCGGACGCCCTTGACGCTCGATGTCCTCTGGCCGCCGGCTCGCGGATTGCCGGAGGAGGTTCGACGCAATCCAAACTCCACGTCGCTGGTCATTCGGGCGCGCTACGGGCCAGCCGCATTCCTGTTCACCGGGGACATCAACGTCGAACAGGAACTGGACCTGGTCCGCAGGCCCTGCGCATTCGGTTCTCAGCCCTGCGAACTCCGCGCCGATGTGCTCAAGGTGGCCCACCAGGGCAGCCGATTCTCCTCCTCGATGCTGTTCCTCGAAACGGTCCGCCCGACGGTGGCGATCCTCAGCGCGGGTGCCAACAACCCGCACGGACACCCGCACGACGAGGTCCTCGAGTCCCTCGCCGCGGTCGGCGCAACGTCGCTGCTGACCGCCGAACATGGCGACATCAGCTTCGTCACCGACGGCTCGTCGATCAGCGTCACGACGGAGCACTGAATCTTCGGTATCGTCACAGGACGCGCCGGGATGGCGGAATTGGCAGACGCGGCGGACTTAAAATCCGCTGGCCTGATGGCCGTGTGGGTTCGAGCCCCTCTCCCGGCACCACCTCCCAAACCCCCACGCCTCCTGCAGCGCCCTCTGTTCCGATACACCCTCCTCTTTCCGACAACCCCTCCCCTTCCGATACCCCCTCCCCGTTCCGACGCCCGCTCCCCATTCCGATGCCCACTCCTCGTTCCGATACTCCCTCTCCTTCCGATGCCCCGTGCTTGCCTGCCCCTGGCTTGAACAGGGGACACGGGGCCCAGACCTCGGCCACAGAGCGCAATCAACACGTAAGCCTCGCCTCACTTCCCTCGTCACCCCGATCCCCCAGGCCCCGCCAGATCTCAATATTGTTAGCACATATGTACCCTTCAACAAGGAGCGCCACCAATGCCCAACCCCTACCACTTCAAAGCCAGAATCGACCGCCTCTGGCGACACGCCACCTCCGACGCCCCGGCCTATCGACGCCTCCCGTCCCTCAACGCCGTCGTCCGCGAACTCTTCGCCCCGACCGCCCAGGCCCGCCAGAACCACCAGCTCTACCTCGCCACCGACCCCTACGACGTCGCCCGCCACCACCTCCGCGACCTGTATGACCACGTCTCCCCTGCTTGGGAAGACCCCACCCCCGTAACCATAGAAGTCGCCCCCGCGCAGGGAGACCCTTGCGTAAGTCGGCGTGGTCAAGGATCATGAGGGGGAGCCGTTCGGA
>JAPPFB010000021.1:0-280 GCA_028875225.1 Chloroflexota bacterium
GAGCTGCGCCTTCCGGTCGGGGACCGCCGGCGGGCGGGGCGCCGGCCAGGCGCTCGGCGCGACGCACGGCCGCCAGTTCGCGGGCGCGAGCGACGCGCTCGGCCTGTTCGGCCCGGCGTTCTTCTCGTTCCTCTTCGGTCATGTCTTCGACGCGCTTGCGCTCGGGCGCCGCGGCGGCGGGCGCGGGGGGGGGGGGGGGATTTGTGGGGGGGGGGGGGGGGGGGGGGGGGGGGTTGGGGGATGGGGAGGCCGGGGCGCCCCGCGGCATATAGAAAGGGGG
>JAPPFB010000021.1:290-18157 GCA_028875225.1 Chloroflexota bacterium
ACGCGCTTGCGCTCGGGCGCCGCGGCGGCGGCAGCGTCGGGCGCTGCCTCTTCTTCCTCGGCCGGCTCGGGCGGCGGGTGCTGCTTGGTGAAGAACTCGACGTCGACGCCCTGCTCCATCTCGATCGGCGCGAGCGGATGGCTCTTGCGCAATGGATGAATGTCGATGTCCTCGTCGAGCAACAGGTTGCGCGGGTCGGGATGACCGATGAACTCGATCCCGAACATCTCGCGGCATTCGCGCTCGGCCCAGTTGGCCATCTCGTAGATGTCGGCGACTGACTCGACGACCGCGCCCTCCGACGGCAGCCAGGACTTGATCGTGACCGCCTGGCGCAGCGGAATCGAATAGAGGTGATAGACGATCTCCAGCCCGCGCTCTTCCCAGTCAACGGCGGTCTGGTTGCGCAGCAGGTTCATCTGCAGGCGCTCGTCTTCGCGGCCGCGTTCGATCACTTCATGGATCGAGTCGGCGGGAATGGTCAGGGCGACATCGTCGCCCTTGGTCATCGCCGCCTCGAAGCTGACCAGCGGCATGACCTCGCGATAGGTATCGGCGATCGAGCCGGGCGGCGGCTCGTTGCTCGGCGGTTCCTCGGGCGCGGCCGGCGTACGACGTGAGGTCATGGTTGACTAGTAACCCCGCGCGCGTTCTTCGACGATCTTCTCTTGCAATGCCAACAGACCGTCAATCAGAGCTTCGGGACGGGGCGGGCAGCCGGGCACGTAGACGTCAACGGGGACGATGTTGTCGACGCCCTGGACCACTCGGTCGTACTGCGTGTAGGGTCCGCCGTTGGTCGCGCAGGCGCCCATCGAGATGACCCACTTGGGATGCGGCATCTGCTCGTAGAGCAGCTTGACCGCGGGCGCCATCTTCTTGGTCACCGTGCCGGCAACGATCATCACGTCCGACTGCCTCGGAGAAGGCCAGGGCACAATGCCGAAGCGGTCAAGGTCGTGGTTGGCCATGTAGGTCGCGATCATCTCGATCGCGCAACAGGCGAGGCCGAAGGTCATGGGCCAGAGAGAAGACTTGCGCGCGGCGGAGATTAGGGCCTCGGCCGGGGCCTGCATTACGCCAGGAAGGACGATCTTGTAGGGCACCGTCGGCGGCTGGTCGTCGATGGCCTGCAGGCGCAGGGACTCGGGCGAGATGATGACGGGCGTCGGATCGCCCATGTGTGGTGGCTGAGAGGTCGTCATACGCCCTGCTCGTTCCGTGTTCCGTTAGTTCCGTTGCCAGTCGAAGACGCCCTTGCGCCAGGCGTAGGCCAGCGCGATCAGCAGCGTGCCGATGAACAGCACCATCTGCCAGAGGATCACCTTGCCGAATTCGGGGCCGTCCATCAATCCGAGGAAGGAAACGGCCCAGGGCAGGAGGAAGACCACTTCAACGTCAAAGACGAGGAAGAGCAGCGCATAGGTGTAATAGCGGACGTGGACCTGAGCCCAGTTGCGGCCGATCGGCAGCATGCCGCACTCGTAGACCTGGCCTTTGAGCGCGGTGCGGCGCTGCGGAGCGAGCAGTTTGGTCGCCAGCAACGCGGTCAGGACCAGCATGATCCCGACCGGAATCGCGACCAGCACCGCGCCGTAGTTCTCGAACAGCTCAGACACGTCTACCTGCCGTCACCCGCTCTGCACGGACGCACCAGATTCCCCGATGCCGAACAGATCGTACCCGCGCGGCATGATCAGGGTCAATGTCTGGGGAGTTGAGGATTGCCGTGCCCGCCGCCTGATCGATGCCCCGCGCTCCGACGCGGGGTCCAGACCATGATCGTGGGTCGTGCAGGAAGGTACGCCTCACCTGAGTGCACGTGTGGATTGATCTGCCCTCAATCGCCCGAGGAAGTGAGCGGGCGATGTAGCGGCAATGCTCGTTGCCCTGGGCCCCGTGTCAAGCACGGGGCAACGAGCGGTCGTTGTCGTCGATTTCCCGCTCGTACTTGAACTCGACCGTGTCGTTCACGTCGTCCAGCTCGCGAGATTCCGTACGCACATAGCCGAGCCGCTCATACAGCCGGTGCGCGTCCTCGAACCGCGTATCCGACCACAGCTCGATCCGCCACGCGCCGTGTTCCCGCGCCCATTCGACGCCGGTCTCGAACAACCGCCGCCCCAATCCCTGCCCGCGCAAGTGCGCGTCCAGATAGAGCCGATGCAGCTCAACCGTCGGCCCATCGACGCGCTCCGCCGCGATTGACCCGGCCACGACGCCGTCATCGTCGCGCATCACCCACATTCCGCCAATCGGCGAGCGATACGGAAAGGCCTGCTCTTCCGTCAGCAGATCCCAGAACTCGTCCTCCGGATCCCAGATGAATCCGTATTCATCGAACACCCGATGGATCAGTTCGATCACTTCGGGCGCGGTCTCCCAGCCGGCGGGCTCTATCCGAAAGGTCACGGCGCGTTACTCTGCTGCTGATAGCGACATCATTCACGACCAGTGCGTCAAGCACGTGAGGAGCACGATATGGGACCGCTCAGCGGCATTCGCATCATTGAATTCCAGGGCATCGGACCGGGACCGTTCTGCGGCATGATCCTGTCCGACATGGGCGCGGACATCGTGCGTATCGACCGCGCATCGAACGCGCCCTCCGAGGCGCCGGACAGCCCGCCCGGCGACCTGCTCGCCCGCGGTCGCCGCTCGATCGCGCTCGACCTCAAGAATCCCGACGGCGTCGAGGTGGCGCTCAAGCTGATCGAAGGCGCCGACGCGCTGTTCGAAGGATTCCGTCCCGGCGTGATGGAACGTCTCGGCCTCGGCCCCGACGTCTGCCTCGAGCGCAATCCCAAGATCGTCTACGGCCGCATGACCGGCTGGGGCCAGGAAGGTCCCTATGCGCAGATGGCCGGCCACGACATCAACTACATCTCGCTCGCCGGCGCGCTCGCGCCGATCGCGCGCAAAGGACAGGTGCCGGTGCCGCCGCTCAACCTGGTCGGCGACTTCGGCGGCGGCGGCATGTATCTCGCGGTGGGCATGCTCGGCGCGCTGATCGAAGCGCAGCGTTCGGGCAAGGGACAGGTCGTCGACGCCGCCATGGTCGACGGCGCATCCTCGCTGATCACCTCGGTCCACGCCGGACTCGCGACCGGCGGCTGGCGCCGCGGCCGCGCCGCCAACGTGCTCGACACCGGCGCGCACTTCTACGACGCCTACGAGACGCTGGACGGCAAGTTCGTCTCGATCGGCTCAATCGAGCCGCAGTTCTACGCCGAGCTCCTGCACCTGCTCGGCCTTGAGGGCGAGGAACTGCCGCACCAGATGGACAACACCCGCTGGCCGGAGCTCAAGGACCGCGTCACCGCCATTTTCCGCACCAAGACGCGGGCCGAGTGGGAAGCCATTTTCGAGGGCTCCGACGTTTGCTTCGGCCCCGTGCTCGAGCCATGGGAAGCCCCGAATCACCCGCACGCCAAGGCGCGCGGCGCGTTCGAGGAGATTGCCGGCGTCGTCCAGCCCGCCCCGGCCCCGCGCTTCAGCCGAACCAAGTCCGCGATCCAGGGTCCGCCGGCCTACCCCGGCGAGCACACCGACGAGATTCTCGCGGAAATCGGCCTCAACGGCTCACAGGGCGAAGATCTGAAGACGGCTGGCGCGGTCGCTTAGATCCGCCAATCGCGAAGCGAAGGATAAAGAGCTCCCCCTCCGGGGGAGCTGGCGCGGAGCGCCTGAGGGCGCCCGCATCGTAGGAGTGCGCCCGTAATGGTCTCCGTCACCGACTACCGCCTGTACCCCGCCATCCACGCCCAACCTTCGGAATGCGCCAAGGTCCTGAGCAGCGTTCAACCGTTTGAGCAAGCCGCGCAGACGCTGTCCGGAGCGACGCGCGTCTGGACCGTGGGTATCGGCACCTCATACAACGCCGCCAACGCCGCCAGCTGGATGCTGCGCGCCGCCGGACTGGAAGCCCGCCCGCTGACCAGCTTCGAATTCGCCACCTGGCCGCCAGTCTCCGAGGGCGAAGCGGTGTTGCTCTTCGCACACACCGGCCGCAAGACCTTCAGCGGCAACGCGCTGGCGCTCTGCATCGCGCGCGGCATCCCTGTCGTGCTGATTACCAAGATCGAGACCGGATTCGACTTGGACTCATTTCCCGACAATGTCACGGTGCTGCACACCACCACGCAGGATCCGTCCGCGATGTACACGGTCTCTCACACCACGGCGATGACGGCGGCCGCCATGATCGCCGACCTGGTTTCGCCCGGCGCGCTGGGCGACATTGCTGAGATTCCCTCAGCGCTTGCCGCTGCGCTGAAGCTGGAAGACGACATCTCCGCACTGGCATCGGAGTGGAGCGACGGGGCGCTGATCGCGCTCGGCGCGGGACCGATGCTGACCGCCGCCGAGGAGGCGCACATCAAGATCGCCGAGGCCTCGCGCCGGGCGGTGCGTCACCAGGAGCCGGAGTCGTTTCTGCACGGTCCGGCCGTGCAAATCGTCGATTCCGACCGCATCCTCTCGTTCGCCGCCTTTGACGACTCGGCGGAGCGGACCCGCGCGATCACACGGCTGACGATGGACAACGGTTGCGCCGCCGCCTGGGTCGCGCCCGAGAGCGTGCCCGGCCCCGAGTCGGCGCGACACCTGGCGCTGGCCGAGCTGTCGCCGGAGCTGCTGACGATCCCCGCCGTCGTACCGGCGCAACTGCTTGCCGCGCACCTCGCCGCGAACGATGGCGTCAACGCCGACGACTTCCGCACCGACGTGCCGACATTCCGTGAGGCGCTGTCGAAGCTGAGTCTTTGACAGGCTGACTCAGTCGAGCCGGAACCGGATGGGCTGCTTCAGCTCTCGGCGCGAACGGCGGCTTTGGCTCTGGACACTGGCGGTCGTCGCGCTGATCTTCGCCTCTCTCGGATTCAGCGGGAGAGTGGTCGACCTACTCAGCGACGACAACGCGGGCGCGGCGGCGTTCATTGTGGCATTGCTCCTCGTCGCGGCGACGGTGTTGACCGAGGGGTTGCAAACGAAACCAACGGGCGCCGAGGTCGCCGTGGCATTTGGAGTCGCGGCCGTCGTCCTTATGGTGTTGCTGCGGTTGACCCTGGCCGAGCGATCACACCTGATCGAATACGCAGTACTGGCGGTCTTTGTCCATGCCGCGCTGTCCGAACGCGCAGCACAGGGCCGTCGAGTTCGCTGGCCGGCAGTCCTGGCCACTCTGGTCGCTTCAACAATTGGCGTCATCGACGAGGCGATTCAGCTCGCGCTGCCGCACCGAGTGTTCGATCCGATCGACATGCTGTTCAACACGCTGGCGGCGGGGTCGGCGGTCGTGGCCGGCCTGGTTCTGGCAAGGGTGCGTCGCAGCGTGCGCGTGTGATCGTTCAGCCCAACGCGCCGATTCTGGACTCCAGGTCGGCCTGTTGGCGCTGCAGATCGGCGGCCAGTTCCTCCGCCTGCTTCACAACCTCGGCCGGAGCCTTCGAGCGGAATCCCTCGTTGGCCAGCTTCGCTTCCGCGCCGCGCAGTCGTTTGACGATGCCTTCGAGGTCTTTGTTCAGCCGGGCGCGTTCCTGATCTAGGTCGACCAGGCCGCCCAGGGGCAGGATGACTTCCGCGGCGGGCAGCACGGCCGACGCGATCTGGTCGGTGGGCGCTTCGCCCCGATCGGAGACGATAGTCAGCGGACGCGCTCGTGAGAGCACCTCGACGATCGGCGCCGAGGCGCTGATCGCGTCGGCGACCTCGACCTGCGGCAGGACGTAGGCCTCCGCCCACTGGCCGGCCTGGACGCGGTAGTCGGCGCGGACCTGTCGGACGGCCGTGACGATCTCTTGCACTGCGGCGAACGCCTCCTCCGCTTCGAGATCTCGCTGGGAATCCCCGGGCTGCGGGTAACGAGCGCCGATCAGCGCGGTCGCGTCCGCGTCGTCCCCGAGATGGGGCCTCAGTTGCTGCCAGATTGCCTCGGTCACGAACGGCATCCAGGGATGCAGCAGGCGCAGGCCGCCGTCGAGCACCGTGGTCAGCACCGGCAGCGGCGTGAGATCGCCGTTGCGCAGGCGGACCTTGCTCGCCTCGACGTACCAGTCGAAGAACTCGCCCCAGAGGAAATCCTGGATCTGCCGGCCCGCTTCTCCCAGCTGGAACTGGCGCAGGAGTTCATCGACGGAGTCGGTCACAGCCTGGAGCCGGGAAAGGATCCAGCGATCCTCCAAGGGCTCCCCCTCTGGGGGAGCTGTCGCGGAGCGACTGAGGGGGCCCTCTGAGGATGATGGTGCGGCAGCGATCTCGCCCAGTACGAACTTCGCCCCGTTCCAGAGCTTGTTGGCGAAGTTCCTTGAGCCCTCCAACCGCTCATCCGTCAGACGCATGTCGTTGCCCGGCGTCGAGCCGGTGGCGAGAGTAAAGCGCAGCGCGTCCATGCCGTATTGGTCGGCCTTCTCCAGCGGGTCGATGACGTTGTCCAGCGACTTCGACATCTTGCGGCCCTGCGCGTCGCGGACGAGGCCGTGCAGGTAGACCGTGTGGAACGGCGGCGAGCCCATGTTGTAGCAACCCAGCATGATCATCCGCGCCACCCAGAAGAAGAGGATGTCGTAGCCGGTCTCCATCACCGAGGAGGGGTAGAAGCGCGAGAGGTCGTCGGTCGTGTTGGGCCAGCCGAGCGTCGAGTGCGTCCACAGGCCCGACGAAAACCAGGTGTCGAGCACGTCGGGATCCTGGACGAGGTCGGTTCCGCCGCAGGTTGGACACGCGGTCGGGTCTTCCAGCTCGACGATTGGGTGCGAACCCTCGTTGATCGTGATCTCGCCATCGTCGCCGGTGATAATCGCGTCGGCGTCGCAGATCCGGCAGTACCAGGCCGGGATCCGGTGTCCCCACCAGAGCTGGCGAGAAATGCACCAGGGCCGGATGTTGTCCATCCACTGCAGGTAGACGTTCTTGGAGCGTTCGGGAACGATGCGCACTTCGTCGTCACGGACGACGCGCGCCGCCTCCGCCGCCATTTCATCGGTGTCCACGAACCACTGGTTCGAGACCAACGGTTCAACAACCACGCCGGATCGCTGTGAATGTCCGACGTTGTGCACGTGACTCTCGGTCTTGAGCAGGTAACCGTCTTCGTCGAGGTGTTGCGCCACCAGCGTGCGCGCTTCGTCCCGGTCCATGCCGGCGTAGAGTCCGGCTTCGACCGTCAGCGTGCCGTCCCAATCAACGACTCGGATCGGCTCCAGGCCGTGGCGTTCGCCAATCTCGAAGTCGAGCTGGTCGTGACCCGGCGTGATCTTCAGCGCGCCGGTGCCGAACTCAAGGTCGACGCCGGTGTCGGCGATCAACGGGATTAAGCGGTCGAAGCCGCGCAACGGCAATCGCACGTGACGGCCCAGATGCGGCTGCCAGCGTTCATCGTCCGGGTGGACGGCGATCGCCACGTCGGCGGGGATCGTCTCGGGCCGCGTCGTGGCGATGACCACTCCGCTGTCTGGGCCGTCGTCAAGCTCGTTGCCGCGTTCATCAACGAACGGATAGCGGACGTGCCAGAGGTAGCCCTCTTCCTCCTCGTACTCGACCTCGACGTCCGAGAGCGCGGTCAGCATCTGCGGGTCCCAGTTGATGATCCGCGCGCCGCGATAGATCTTGCCGTCCTTGAACAGGTCGACGAACGTCTTGCGCACCGCGTCGCGCGGCGTCGGATCGAGCGTGAAGGCGGTGCGCTCCCAGTCGCAGGACGCGCCCATCCGCCGCGCCTGCGACGTAATCCGCGGCCGGGTTATGCCAACCCAGTCCCAGACGCGCTCCTCGAACGCCTCCCGCCCCAGGTCGTGGCGGGTCATGCCCTCGCGCGCGAGCTGCTGCTCGACCACGCTCTGCGTTGCGATCCCGGCGTGGTCCAGACCCGGCAGCCAGAGCGTCGGCTCACCCAGCATCCGGTGCCAGCGGATCAAGGCGTCTTCAATCGTCAGCGTGACCGCGTGTCCCAGGTGCAGCACGCCGGTGACGTTGGGCGGCGGCATGATCACGGTGAACGGCTGCGTGTCGTTCTCGGAGGCGTCCGTCGGACGGAACCAGCCGTTGTCCTCCCAGAAGGCGTAAATCGGATCCTCAACGATTGAGGCGTCGTAGGCGCCGGTCAATCCGCTCAGGATTGACAGATCGAACTCGGTAGTCGTCACGGCTGAACTCCGCATGTATGGGGATGTTGGTCTGCGGCTGAATCTGAGTGGCTGCGGGTCCGGCGCGCGTTGGCCGCGTTGCCCTCCTGGCGGGGCGCGCCGAACCTAACCTACAGCGACCAGCACGCCGTCAATCACGTCCGACGCATCGGGTGGGCGCTCGGATGCCGCGGCGCGACGCCGATGCCGGCGCTGCTTCGCGGCTTCCAGCTCATAGAGCATTTCCAGACCCTGTCTCGTATCCGAGGCCACGCGCGCCGGATCCTGGCGCTCGAGCCGGCGACGGAACAGCCAGTAGGTGAACGCCTGCCACTCGGCGTGTTCGATTCGTTCCGGATCAGCATCCTGGCGGTGGCCAGCCTCGCGGTACTCGCGCAACAGATCCCGTTGCCGGGCGCCGTAGATCCGACCGAATACATCGCCGTCCAGGTCATCGCGAGCGTGCGAGAACGCGAGTCCGCTGCGCTCCTTCCGCAGCACCCGCTCCATCGCCAGGTGCAGCGCCTGTTCCACGCGGACGCCGTAGAGGAAGTTGAGGTGCGCCCAGTACTTTGCCGTGCCCAGGCGCTCCTGAAACTCAATCTCGCTGAGCGGAACCGGCGGCGATTCGTCCACCAGCAGCGATTCCACCTCGTGCCCCGGCAAGAGTCCCGGCGCTGCCGAATCGCAGATCCGCTCCGCCAACAGCAGCCAGTCAAAGGCTTCCTGCTCAATCAGGTAGACGTACTCTCTGCCGTCATGCGTCTCGCGCGGCGATTCCCAGTCGCGAATGCAGTCGAACAGCGCATCGAACCAGGGCCGGCCCGCGTGCAACTGAGCCTGAAATCGAGCCAACAACGCCTGCGGACCGAACTCCATCAACTCGCCGTTGAAGATCTGTTCGTCGCGAGGATCGTGGTCGGGAGCGAAGCCGGTCTCGACCGGGCCGTCGCCGCCCTGTCGATCGGCGAGATGTGGAATGGGAATCTCGCCCGCCTGCTCATCCGCCTGCCCAGCCGCCTGCTCGGCCGTCGCCTCTGCCATCCTCAGGCCGCCTTCCCACAACACCGCTTGTACTTCTTCCCGCTCCCGCAGGGACAGGGCGCGTTGCGCCCAACCTTTTGCCCCGATGGCGACGCGGGCCGCGCCGCCACCGCGACGCCCCCGCTCGAGCTGTCCGAACCGCCGCCCGATTCTCGCACATTGCTGACCCGCACCGGCGCGTCTCGCGTCGCGGGCGTGATCCCCCGCGCGCGGCGTTGCGGCGGCGCCGGCGCTCCCGGCTCGTCGACCCGGATTGTCGCATGCATCACCGACGCCGACACCTCGCGCCGCAGCGCGGCGACGAGCTGGTCGAACATGTCGAACGCCTCGCGCTTGTAGGTCACCAGCGGATCCTGCTGACCGTACGCCTGCAGTCCCACGCCCTGACGCAACCCGTCGATCTCGGTCAGGTGCCGGATCCAGAGCCGGTCCATCGTCCGCAGCACCAGGCCGCGCAGCAGCTCGACCGACGTCCCGTCCGCCGTCTTCGCGTCGACCTTGGCGGCCAAGGTCCGAAGCTCCTGTCCGGCGTGCTCGCGCAGCGCCTCGACGCATTCGTCCAGTTCGGCCCCGTACAGCGCATCCCGATCCAGGCCGGTCAGCGGCAGCACCTGCGCCGCCTCTTGCCAGAACTCGTCCGCCGTCGTCTCGTCCCACAGCTCGTTGGCGAATCCGCCTTCGAGATCGTCAATCGTCTGCAGCAGCATGTCTTCGACGATCTCGACCAGCTCGCTCTTGGCGGTCAGGACCTTGTCGCGCTCGGTGTAGATCACCTCGCGCTGGCGGTTGATCACGTCGTCATAGTCGACCAGGTGCTTGCGAATGTCGAAGTGATAGGTCTCGACCTTCTGCTGGGCCTGCTCGAGCGCCTTGCCGACCATGCCCGACTCCAGCGGCGCCCCGTCTTCCAGCCCCGCCTTCTCCAGCATCCCCGGCAGCCAGTCGGGCGTGAACCGCTTCATGATCCCGTCCTCGAACGAGACATAGAAGCGCGACGATCCCGGATCACCCTGCCGACCCGACCGACCCCGCAACTGGTTGTCGATTCGCCGCGACTCGTGCCGCTCCGTCCCGATCACCGCCAGTCCGCCGCGCTCGGCCACGCCTTCACCCAGCTTGATGTCGGTCCCGCGGCCGGCCATGTTGGTCGCGATCGTGACCGCGCCCGGCTCGCCCGCCATCGTGATGATCTGCGCCTCGCGCTCGTGCTGCTTCGCGTTCAGCACTTCGTGCGCGATCCGTTGACGCCGCAACATCGACGACAGCCGCTCCGACGTCTCGACCGACGCCGTGCCGACCAGCACCGGCCGGCCGTCGTCGATCAAATCGGCGATCTCATCGATCGCCGCCTCGAATTTGGCCTGCTCCGTGCGGAAGACGAGGTCCGCCTGGTCGTCGCGGACCATGTCGCGATGCGTCGGTACCACGACCACGTCGAGCCCGTAGATCTTGTGCAGCTCTTCCGCCTCGGTCGCGGCGGTGCCGGTCATCCCGGCGAGCTTCGAGTACATGCGGAAGTAGTTCTGATAGGTGATCGTCGCCAGCGTGACCGTCTCCCGCTCGACCGACACGCCTTCCTTGGCCTCGATCGCCTGGTGCAACCCCTCTGAGTAGCGCCGCCCGTCCATCATCCGGCCGGTGAACTCGTCGACGATCACGACCTTGCCGCCGCGCACCACGTAATCGCGGTCGCGCTGGTACATGAAGTTCGCCTTGAGCGCCGAGTCGAGGAAGCGGGTCAGCCGCGCATTCTCGCCCTCAAACAGGTTGTCGATCCCGAGGTTGTCTTCAACCCGGGCGATCCCCTCTTCGGTCAGCGCGATCGTCCGCGACTTGGGATCCGGCGTGAAATGCGTCTCCGGTTGCAGCCCGCGCACGAGGTTGGCGAAGACGCGGTAGGTGTCCAGCGACTCCTCCGCCTGGCCCGAGATGATCAGCGGCGTTCGCGCCTCGTCGATCAGGATGTTGTCGACCTCGTCGACGATGGCGTAGGCCAGCGGTCGTTGCACCTTCTCCGCCGCGTTCATCACCATGTTGTCGCGCAGGTAGTCGAAGCCGAACTCGTTGTTGGTGCCGTACGTGATGTCGGCCCGGTAGGCCTCCTGGCGCGGGACCGGACGCAGCATCTTCAGGTCGCCCAATTCGCGTCGACGCCGCAGTTCCTCTTCGTCCAGCGACTCCGGGTTCTCGATATCGACCGTCGAATCCGCCTCCGGATCGAACATGAACGCCGCTCGATGCTGCAACACCCCAACCGACAGTCCCAGCGAGTGATAGATCGGCGCCATCCACTGCGCGTCGCGCTTGGCCAGGTAGTCGTTGACCGTGATCAGGTGAGCGCCGTCGCCCTCGAGCGCGTTCAGGTAGAGCGCCAGCGTCGCGACCAGCGTCTTGCCCTCGCCCGTCCGCATCTCAGAGATCTTGCCCTGGTGCAGCACGATCCCGCCCACGATCTGCACGTCGTAGTGCCGCATCTGAACCTGTCGCTTGGCCGCCTCGCGCACGACGGCAAAGGCTTCCGGCAGGATGTCGTCCAGCGACGCCCCGTCCTCCAGCCGCTCGATGAACTCGGTCGTCTTGGCCGCCAGCTCGTCGTCGCGCAGCCGCGCAAACTCCGGCTCCCACTCCGCCACCGCGTCCACCGCCCCCGAGAGCCGCTTCACCTCGCGAGCGTTCGCATCGCCAATCAGAGACCCCGCCCGCTGCTTCGCCCGGTCAAACAGACCCATCCGTCAGTCCCCAATCAACCAGCCCACGCTCGCGGGCATACACATCCAGTGTAGACCGCTTGCATCTGGGGTCGCCATCGCTCACGGCGCTAAGCGCAGCCGAGCGTTCTTGGACCAAACAGGATGCGGGTACTGTCCGGCGACCATTTCGCAGTGCTCGTGAACAGCCCACACTCCAGTCCGAAGCCGCGGAAGACTTGCAGCAAGATGCCGTCGCGATCGAAAACGCCTACCTCGTAGATGCCCCAGGCCCGCCTGCCCTTCCACGGCAGCGCCGCCCACCCCGACTCGTTGAACTCGTTCGCCGGGCGCAAGCGAACCGCAAGCATCCACCGCCCATTAGGAGACCAATCTCGCCCCTGCCATCCGTCAGGCAACTCGGGCGGCGGCTCCGCCGAATCCCATCCGGGTGGATATGCGGCGTCGCTCCAGGGTCGGGCGATCTCCTCTCCGTCGGCGTTGAGGTAGCGCACCGCCCCGCCCGCTTCTTCGATGGATCTCAAATCGTTCCAGTGCGATGCCCATTGGCCCTCAGGCGGCACGACCTCCACTCGCTCTCCGAGCGTGGATAACGCGAAGAGCCGGGTCGCTTCATCTTCATCGCCGTAGCGAAACACAGTGCTCAGCAACCAATGCGAATCGGCCGACCAATACTGCTGGAATCCCGGTGCGTCCGTGCCCCAGGGCTTGTAGACAGCCTCGAAAGCCACCTCACTGCCGTCCTTGAGCGAGACCAACGCTGTGCTGCTTGGTTCGCGCCACCACTCTTCGACACTTGGATCCGGGTGAAACACGTCCACCGCAAACGCGCCGTTTGGAGAGACGTTGGCGAGGCGGCGTTCAGACACCTTGTGCGTTTCGTCTCGCTCTACGTTCCACAGCCAGGTGCCGGCGTCCTGATCACTCAGCACAAGTTCGCGCTCATTACGCCACTCCCAATAGCTCGGCTGCTCGGGCGCGAACATCGATGCCACGGCGCGTCCATCGGCGTCCAGCGTGACCAGCTCGATCCCGAGGCTCGGGAAGATCGGGAGTGCGGACGGGTCGAAGTTGAGTTCGCGGTCGCCGAACTCAAGCCACACCACGGGCGGGTCGAGCACATCCACCCGCAGCGCCAGCCACTCGCCGTCAAAAGAGCGACCCAACACGGGATAACGGTCGGTCCGCAATCGCCAGGCGAGCGGCGGTCCGCCCGGCCAGGCGGCCACATTTGCGCCGTAGCCGTAAACCTGCTCAGTGAGGTCGCCTGTCTGGTCGCCGCGCCAGGGCTCCCAGCGGCCCGCTACAGATCCCGTGTACGTCGTAAGCCAGTCGAAGCGGTAGCTGTCCTCGATCAGCCAGCGATCGACTCGCATCGCCGCTTCGCTGCCGGAGAACCGCACCACCATCCCTGTGCCGTCGACCGTCCTGCCCAGCAACGCGACGCTGAACGCCTCGCCGCTCGGCGCCGTCAACCGCGTTGTCGGCAGCGACGGTTCCGACATCTCGGGCAGACTCAGCGCTTCCGCCTCGCTCAGCGGCGACTGCGCCTGACGCGCCCAGCCGTCCAGGTTGCCGTTGAGGTCGAGATGCAGCCAGAGGTCTCCCTGGTCGTCGCGCGTCCAGCCGTCCGCCAACAACAACGTGCGCGGTCCATACGTGTGACTGGGCAGCCATTCGCCGCCAATGAACTGGTACACGTCCAGGTCAGCTTCCAGTCGCATCAGTAGGTTGGGATTGCTGACCGTCTCCGTATGGTCCGCCTGTTCCGGCTGGCTCTGAGCCGGCGGCGGCTCCGCTTGTCGGGTCGGCTGTGGCGTAGCAGGGGCAATGGGTTCAGCGACGGTCGGAATGGGGTCGTCCGCGCAAGCGACTACGCACGCCAACGCCAGTAGACCGACGGCCGGCAACACTCTCATACAACTTGAGACGCGCCAGACCCCGAATCGGTTCCGCTACCGGAACAGCGCTCCGACCGAGTCGCCCTCGTGGATCCGACGGATCGCCTCACCCAGCAGCGGCGCGACCGACACGACCTCCAGGCCGCAGCCGTCCCCGTTGGACTTCGGCGGCAGCGTGTCCGTCACCGCGACCATGCTGATCGGGCTCGCGTCGAGGCGCTCCAGCGCCGGATCCGAGAGCACCCCGTGCGTCGCTGCGCCGAAGATCCGCTGCGCGCCCTCGCGGCGCAGCAGCTCCGCCACGTGCACCAACGTGCCCGCCGTGTCGATCTCGTCGTCGATGATCAGCACATCGCGGCCGGCGACCTCTCCGATCAGCTGCATCACCTCGGTCTGATCCTCATTGCCGCTGCGCCGCTTCTCCGTGATCGCCAGCGGCAGGTGCAGGCGGTCGGCCGCCGCCCGCGCCCGCTTGGCCGAGCCCAGGTCCGGCGCGACCACGACGCCGTTGAACTCCTGCTCGGCAAAGTGGTCGATCAGCAGCATCTGGCCGGTCAGCTCGTCCGTGGGGATGTGGAAGAATCCCTGGATCTGTCCGGCGTGCAGGTCCATCGTCAGCATCCGGTCGGCGCCGGCCGTCTGGATCAGGTCGGCGAACAGCCGCGCCGTGATCGGCACCCGAGGCTGGTCCTTCTTGTCCGAGCGTCCGTAGGCGAAGTAGGGCACGACCGCCGTGATCCGACCGGCCGAGGCGCGCCGCGCGGCGTCGATCATGATCAGCAGCTCGACCAGGTGATGGTTGACCGGTTTGGCCCCCGGCTGAATCAGGAAGACGTCGCGCTCGCGGATGTTCTCGAGGAACTGGACGAAGGTGTTGCCGTTGGCGAAGTCGAACACGTTCGCGCAGCCCAGCTCCACATCCAGCGCCGCGCACACGTCGCGCGCCAACTCCGGATGCGCGTTGCCCGTGAAGACAATCGGATCGCCGACATATCGACTCATCGCAACGCACCCCCCGCCGAACGCGCAGCCTGGCTCACGCCGTCAAGTTATCTCACGCCTCAAAGTCACACAGGTCTCGACGCCGGTTGTCAAGGCTATGCACCATAACCCGGTGGACACACCCCCTCCCCGCTCCAGTACGACACATCCTTCCGGTGTCCCGCTCACTTCTTCTGTTCTCCCTCCTCTGGGGGGAGATGTCACGGAGTGACAGAGGGGGCTCCCCGCGACACAGCGGGCTCGCACAACCCCTCAGCACCAGGAAACTCTGATAGCATCAGAACACACGTACTATCACAGCCCGAAAGGGGCCGTCGTGCCCAACTCCTACCACTTCAAAGCCCACATCGACCGCCTCTGGCGACACGCCACTTCCGACGCCCCCGGCTACCGCCGCCTCAAGTCACTGGACGCGATTACCCGCGAACTCTTCGCCCCCAACGACCGCGCCCGCCTCAACCACCAGGCCTACCTCGCCACCGACCCTTACGACGTCGCCCGCCACAAACTCCGCGACCTCTACGACCGCGTCTCCCCTGCTTGGGAAGAGCCGGCCTCCGCAACCACAGAAGTCGCCCCCGCGCAGGCGGGGGCCGCGCCGCTCGATCACGAATCGCCCGAAGAAGACGACGACCCGTTGTAACCGACCCCAACCGGCCCCGTTTTTTCTTTTTCCCCGGAGGCCCTTCCCCTGCAGCCCCGCCGTGCCCACCTAAACACCTGCCCACCTGATAGCACCCGCCGCTCAGTGCAGTGGATTACGCAACGAGCCGATGGCGGCGGCATCGCGACGTAATGAGCGCTTCGGTTACAACGGCTTGCTTGCGACACTGGACATCCTTGCTTACGATGCAAGTCGTTAGCACTCGCAGGCTGTGAGTGCCAACATCCATCTGCGAGCAACCAGCAAGACCGCATCACAGCAGAGATTGGAACTCAGCACTATGGCCACCGAGCTCAAGCCGCTCAACGACCGCATCGTGATCAAGCCGCTCCAGCAGGAGCAGGTGCTCTCCTCCGGCATCGTCATCCCCGACTCGGCCAAGGAAAAGCCGCAGCAGGGTGAAGTCATCGCCATTGGCCCCGGCAAGCGCGACGACGACGGCAACCGCGTCCCGCTCGACATCGAGATGGGCGACCGCATCCTCTACAAGAAGTACACCGGCCAGGAAATCCAAATCGACAACGAGGACCTGATCGTGCTCGAAGAGCGCGAGGTCCTCGCCAAGCTGATCGTCTAGTCGGAACCCCCTCTCTGACTCTCCCCCGGAGGGGGGAGGGTAGTCAGAGGCAATAAGGAGCAATCATGGCCGGTAAGCAACTCGCATTCGACATGGATGCGCGCAAGGCGCTGCGCGAGGGCGTCGACGCCCTCGCCGACACCGTCAAGGTCACCCTCGGCCCGCGCGGCCGCAATGTCGTCCTCGACAAGAAGTTCGGCGCCCCGCTGATCATCAACGACGGCGTCACCATCGCCCGAGAGATCGAGCTCGACGAGCCGTTCCGCAACATGGGCGCCCAGCTCGCCAAAGAGGTCTCGATCCGCACCAACGACGTCGCCGGCGACGGGACCACTACCGCCACCGTCCTCGCGCAGGCGATTGTCACCGAGGGCCTGCGCAACGTCGCCGCCGGCGCCGACCCGATGGCGCTCAAGCGCGGCCTCGACGAGGGCCTGCGCGCCGTCGTGGACGAACTCCGCGACATGGCCGAGCCGGTCGAGAAGAAGGAAGAGATCGAGGCCGTCGCCACCATCTCCGGTGACAACGAAGAAATCGGCGAAATCATCGCCGACGTCATGGAGAAGGTCGGCAAGGACGGCGTGATCACCGTCGAAGAGGGACAAGGGATCCGCATGGAGACCGAGTTCACCGACGGCATGCAGCTCGACCGCGGCTACGTCTCGCCCTACTTCGTCTCCAACAACGAACGCATGGAAGCGGCGATCGACGACCCCTACATCCTGATCACCGACCGCAAGATCTCGGCCGTCCAGGATGTCGTCCCGCTGATGGAGAAGCTGCTTCAGATCACCAAGAACTTCGTGATCATCGCCGACGACGTCGACGGCGAAGCGCTGGCCACCCTCGTCGTCAACAAGATGCGCGGCACGATCAACGTGCTCGCCGTCAAGGCGCCCGGCTTCGGCGAGCGCCGCAAGGCCCAGCTCGAAGACATCGCCGTCCTCACCGGCGGCACCCTGATCACCGAGGAACTCGGCCGCACGCTCGAACAGACCCAGGTCGCCGACCTCGGCCGCGCCCGGCGCATGGTCTCGTCCAAGGACGACACCACGATCGTCGAGGGCTCCGGCTCCGATGAGGCGATCCAGGACCGGATCAAGGAAATCAAGGCGCAGATCGACGTCACCGCCTCGGACTTTGACCGCGAGAAGCTGCAGGAACGCATGGCCAAGCTGGCCGGCGGTGTGGCCGTGATCAAGGTCGGCGCCCCGACCGAGGTCGAGCTCAAGGAAAAGAAGGCCAAGCTCGAAGACGCCCTCTCCGCGACCCGCGCGGCCGTCGAAGAGGGCATCGTCGTCGGCGGCGGCTGCGCCCTCCTGCGCGCCGACCGCGCGCTCGCCCAGATGGACGAAGAGTCCACCGGTGACCTGCGCACGGCCGTCCGCCTGCTGCGCACCGCGCTCGAATCGCCGATCCGCCAGATCGCCTTCAACGCCGGCCAGGAAGGCTCGGTCGTGATCGGCAAGATCCGCAAGGTCGAAGACGACACCCACGGCTACGACGCCCGCCTCGACCGCTACGGCGATCTGATCGAGTACGGCATTGTCGACCCGGTCAAGGTCACCCGTTCCGCGCTCGAGAACGCGGTCTCGATCGCCGGCATGGTGCTGACCACCGAGTCGCTCGTCGCCGAAATCCCCGAAGCTCCGATGATGCCCGCCGGCATGCCCGACATGGGGATGGACTACTAAGTCCCACCGCTACAGAGAGCAAACAGAGGCCCCCCCCCCGGGGGGGGGGGGGGGGGGGGGTGTGAAGAAAAACCCGCGCAACCAAAAAAAGAAGCCACGCGGCCGAGGCCCCCCCGAAGTGGGTGACGCCGGGCCCGAACCCCCAAAACAACAAATT
>JAPPFB010000021.1:18167-87207 GCA_028875225.1 Chloroflexota bacterium
CATAACCCCCCCTCCCCCGTCTCCGCCCGCCGGGGGGCCCCCCCGGGGGGGCCCCCAACAACCCCCCCCCCCCCCCCACCCAAACCCCCCCCCCCCCCCGCTGCGGGGGGGGCGCCTCTCTGTCTCTCTCCAAGCGAGCGAACGCTACTCCTCAGGCAAGGCGACGTAGCCGCCCTCTTCGTCGTAGCCGCTGGACGAGACGCCGATCAGATCCATGTCTTCCTCGTCTTCGAGGCCGAAGCCGAAGTCGCCCAGATCGTCGTCGTCGCCCGTGAAGACGCCGGCCGGTGACGCGCCCGGCAATCCGGCCGCCAGCGGCAGCGGTTCCGGCTTGGGCAGCGGCGGCACCTCGATCTTGGCTCGAGCGGGAATCATCTTGCCGATGATCACGTTCTCCTTGAGCCCCTTGAGCTCGTCGATCTGACCGGTGATTGCCGCCTCGGTCAGTACTCTTGTCGTCTCCTGGAAGGAAGCGGCCGAGAGCCAGCTGTCCTGCGACAGCGACGCCTTGGTCACGCCCAGCAGGACCGGCTTGGCCGACGCCTGCTGCTTGCTCTCGCCGGCCAGCGCGCGGTTGCGCTGCTCGTACTTGTGGCGGTCGACCAGTTCGCCGGCCAGCCACTCGTCGGACTCGCCCGGGTCGTCGATCTCCACCTTGCGCAGCATCTGGCGGACGATCACCTCGATGTGCTTGTCGTGGATGTCGACGCCCTGGGATCGGTAGACGTCCTGCACCTCGGTGACGAGGTAGCGGTGAACGGCGCCTTCGCCGAGGATGCGCAGCATGTCCTGCGGGTCGAGCGGACCCTCGGTCAGCGGCTCTCCGGCCTCGACCTCGTCGTCCTCGGTGACGCGCAGCCGCGCGGTGGCAGGCAACTCATACTCGCGGGTGTCGCTGGTCTCGTAGGAGATGGTCAGCAGGCGTGATCCGCGCTTGCGGCTGACGCGCCCACCGACCCGAGCGCGAATCTGGCGCGCTTCGGGATCCTCATCCTCGTCGCTCGACTTGGGCAGCCGGGCGAGGAGATGGCCGGCATCCACCTCTTCGTTGTCCTTGACCAGCACGCGCGTCTTGAGCGGCAGTTGATACTCGTCGCGGTGGACTTCCTCTGCCGTCAAGCGCAGGCGGCGCAGCTCTCCGTCGGTGAGCACGTCGACGCGTCCGTCGATCTCGGCAATCAGCGCCTGTCCCTTGGGCGAGCGAGCTTCGAACAGCTCGACCACGCGAGGGAGACCAGAGGTGATGTCGGAGACGCCGGCGATGCCGCCGGTGTGGAAGGTCCGCATCGTGAGCTGGGTGCCCGGCTCACCGATGCTCTGGGCTGCGATGATTCCGACTGCGGCGCCCAACTCGACCAGTTCGCCAGTCGCCAGCGATTGTCCGTAGCAGTGCTGGCAGAGCCCGCTCTGTTCGCGGCAGATCATTGGCGAGCGCACGTGGAACGACTTCACGTCGTGGTTCATGACCAGATCCTCGACGGTTGGTTCGTCGAGCAGCTGGTTGGCGCCCAGGAGTTCCTCAGACGGATCCTCAGGGTTGTAGACCGGCGCCGCCGTGTAGCGGCCCATGACGCTCTCGCGGAACTTCGTGATCACGCGCTCGCTGTCTTCATCGCGATCTTCGATCGTGATGCCGGGGATCATTTCACCTTCGGCGACGCAGTCCTCGACCCGAATGATGACGTCCTGTGAGACATCGATCAGACGCCGGGTGAGGTAGCCGGAGTCGGCGGTTCGCAGCGCCGTGTCGGCCAGTCCCTTGCGCGCGCCGTGGGTCGAGATGAAGTACTCGAGCACGGACAGACCCTCGCGGAAGGACGAGCGAATCGGAAGCTCGATGATCCGACCGGACGGGTCGGACATCAATCCGCGCAAGCCGGCCATCTGCGTCACCTGGGCCAGGTTTCCCTTGGCGCCCGACGTGACCATCAGCCGCAACGAGCCGGGCTCGTTGAGCTGTTCGTCGATCTTGTCCTTGACCTGCTGGGTTACGTTCTGCCAGACGTTGACCGTCGCGGCATAGCGCTCGTCCTCGGTCATCAGGCCCAGGCCGTAGTCGTCGCGGATCGCTTCCACCTGTTTCTCGGCGTCCTCGAGCAGCGAGGGCTTGGTGTCGGGCGCTCGCAGTTCGTCGATCGCCATGGTCGTTCCCGACTGCGTGGCGTAGCGGAAGCCGATGGACTTGATCCGGTCGGCCATCAGCGCGGTCTCCTCCGGCCCCAGCAGCCGGTGGCACATCGTGATCAGTTCCTTGAGCGACTTCTTGGCCAGCTCGTGGTTGATCTCTTCAAACGGAATCGCGTTGGGAATCACCGAGTCGAAGATCACCCGACCGGTGGTCGTTTCCACGATCTCCCCGTTGGTCCGCGCTTCGTCGCGGACCTGGATGCGATCGTGCAAGCCAATCGCATGCAGGTCATAGTGCAGGCGCACGTCTTCAAAGGAAGGGAACGTGCGCGCGCCCTCGGCCGACTGCTCGGCGCCGGCGCCATTGGCGGACGCGACGCCGGGCGCCGCTTCCGGCTCGAGTGTCAGGTAGTAGCAGCCGATCACCATGTCGAGCGTCGGCGCGACGACCGGCTCGCCGTTGGAGGGCAGGAGCAGGTTCTTGGTCGAGAGCATCACCTGTCGCGCCTCGGTGACCGATTCGTGACTCAGCGGGACGTGGACGGCCATCTGGTCGCCGTCGAAGTCGGCGTTGAAGGCCGAGCAGACGAGCGGGTGGATCTGGATGGCCGAGCCGTCGACCAGGACCGGTTCGAAGGCCTGGATGCCGAGCCGGTGCAGCGTGGGCGCGCGGTTGAGCAGCACCGGTCGCTGCTTGACCACACTTTCGAGCACTTCCCAGACGTCGTCGTGGGCGCGCTCGACCATTCGCTTGGCCGACTTGATGTTGGCCGCCTTCTCTTCCTTGACCAGGGCGTACATCAGGAACGGCTTAAACAGCTCCAACGCCATTCGCCGGGGCAGGCCGCACTGGTGCAGCTTGAGCTCGGGACCGACCACGATGACCGAACGGCCGGCGTAGTCGACGCGCTTGCCCAGCAGGTTCTGCCGGAAGCGACCCTGCTTGCCCTTGAGCATGTCGGAGAGCGACTTCAGCCGGTGGCTGCCGGAGCCGGTGACCGGGCGCCCGCGGCGGCCGTTATCGATCAGCGAGTCGACCGCTTCCTGCAGCATCCGCTTTTCGTTGCGGATGATGATCTCGGGCGCGCCGAGCTCGATCAGGCGCTTGAGCCGGTTATTGCGGTTGATCACGCGACGGTAGAGGTCGTTCAGGTCGGAGGTGGCGAAGCGGCCGCCGTCGAGCTGGACCATGGGTCGCAGGTCAGGCGGCAGCACCGGCAGCGCGCGGAAGAACATCCACTGCGGCGAGTTGGTCGACTTGCGCAGACCGTCGACGACCTTGAGGCGCTTCATTGCCTTCTTGCGGCGCTGACCGGCCTTGGTCTGCACTTCGATCTTGAGCTCCTCGGCGGTCGCATCCAGGTCCATCCGTGAGACCAGGGAGAGGATCGCCTCGGCGCCCATCTCGCAGCGAACGACGCCGGGGTAACGCTCCATCAACTCCTCGGCTCGCTGCTCAGGCAGAATGGCCGCGTCGAAGTTGCCGGTCGTGACCGGGTCGACGAGTGGCGCGAGGTCGTCGCGGATGCGCTGGTCGAGCTCTTCCTGGGCGCGTTGCTCGACGTTTTCGAGCTGCTCGCGCAGGCGCTCTTCCTGTTCGGCGACGTTCTCGGCGACCTCGTTCTTTTCGGCTTCGGCAACGGCGTTGATCTGAGCGATCTCTTCATCGCCGACCGCCTGGTGCCTGGCAATCGCCGCGGCCAGTTTGACCTCGAGGTCGGCGGTCATCACCTCCGAGATGATGGGGTCGCCGCGCTTGGCGAAGACATCGTCGCCCAGTTTGAGATTGCGGCGAGCCTTCTTGCCGTCGAATTCGGCGATGACCTCGCGTACGGACGCGGCGTCATCGCGCAGCCCCTTGACGATGGCCCGGATTCGTTCCTTGACCTCAGCCGTGTCGGCCTCGGCGCGCAGGTCGGTTTCGGCAAAGAGCCGCTCGCGGGCCTGCGTGAGTTTCTCCTGGGTTTCCAGGGACTTCTCGCGGAAGTCCTCGATCGCGTCCTCCGCGTCCATGCGGAGGTACTCGATCGCCTTGCCCTTCTCGTCTTCGTTGACGTGGGTGATGATGTACTGGGCGAAGTAGATGACCTTCTCGAGCTTGCGCGGGGAGAGGTCGAGCAGCAGGGCGATGCGGCCCGGGGCGCCCTTGACGAACCAGATGTGCGAGACCGGCGCGGCCAGTTCGACGTGGCCCATGCGCTCGCGTCGGACCTTGGAGCGCGTCACTTCGACGCCGCACTTGTCGCAGATCACGCCCTTGTAGCGAACCCGCTTGAACTTGCCGCAGGCGCATTCGAAGTCCTTCTGCGGTCCGAAGATCTTCTCGCAGAAGAGCCCGTCTTTCTCGGGCTTCAGCGTGCGGTAGTTGATCGTTTCCGGCTTCAGGACTTCGCCGTACGACCAGTCGCGAATCTTCTCCGGCGAGGCCAGCGTAATCTGCATGGTCTCCGTGCTACGAGCCTCAAGCACTGGTCACATCCTCTCCTTCGAATCCGGACAGGTTCACGCCCAGCTGCGGCATTTCGTCGCGGCTGGGGACTTCAAGCACCATGGCTTCGTCTTCCTGGTTGCGCACTTCGACGTGCAGGCCCAGGCTCTGTAGTTCGCGCAACAGCACGCGGAACGATTCGGGCATGGCGGCGTCGGTGACCGGCTCGCCCTTGACGATGGCCTCGTAGGCCTTGACCCGGCCGACGATGTCGTCCGACTTGACGGTCAACAGCTCCTGCAGGATGTTGGCGGCGCCGTAGGCTTCCAGCGCCCAGACCTCCATCTCGCCGAATCGCTGACCGCCGAACTGCGCCTTGCCGCCCAGCGGCTGCTGGGTGATCAATGAGTAGGGGCCGGTGGAACGGGCGTGGATCTTGTCTTCGACCATGTGGGAGAGCTTGAGCAGGTAGATGTAGCCGACGGTGACCGGCTGATCGATCAGTTCGCCGGAGCGGCCGTCGACGAGGCGCTGCTTGCCGAACACCGGTCGCGCCACTCGCTGCTCCCGTTCGACGCGGGTCGCGTGATCCAAGAGGGTGGCTTCACTCCAGTGCCTGGCAGCGCGCGTTTCGCCATGTTCGATCAGCCACTCGGCCAGTGCGATGCGGGTAGCCGCGCCGGTGGCGTCACGCTCTTCACGATCGAAGGCGAAGCGGATCGTCTGCTCGTCGTAGCCGCGCTCGGCCAGCCAGGCGGCCGTTCGCGGGTCGACGCCGGCGCCGAGGACCGAGGCTTCGAGCTCGCGGGTCGATTGCTGATCATCGACGGCGTGAATGGCATCGGCGCCGTTGGCACTGCCGTTCGCGCCAGGCGACGGATTGGCGTCAATCGGCTCGCGGGCGGCCTGCGCTTCGCGGACAATCCAGGCGCGGGCCAGCGCATCCTGCAGTTCTTCCTCGGAGGCGCCGTCGAAGACCGGCGTGATCGCGCGGAAGCCGAGCTGGTTGGCGGCCCAACCGAGCTGCGTTTCGAGGATCTGGCCCAGGTTCATGCGTGAGGGCACGCCGATCGGGGAGAGCACCACGTCGATCGGGGTGCCGTCCTCGAGGTGGGGCATGTCCTCGACCGGCAGGATGGTAGAGATCACGCCCTTGTTGCCGTGCCGTCCCGCCATTTTGTCGCCGACCTGCAGCTTGCGCCGCTCAGCGATCGTGACGCGAACCAACTGTTGCATGCCGGCCGGCAGTTCGTCCTCTTCGTCGCGGTTGAAGACGCGCACGTCCACGACGACGCCGCGCACCCCGTGCGAGACGCGCAGCGAGGTGTCCTTCACCTCACGGGCCTTCTCCCCGAAGATGGCGCGTAACAGTTTTTCCTCGGCCGTCAACTCGGTTTCGCCCTTAGGCGTGATTTTGCCGACCAGGATGTCGCCGGGCCGGACCTCGGCTCCGATTCGGACGATGCCATCCGCGTCGAGGTGGGCCAGCGATTCGTCGGCCACGTTGGGAATGTCGCGGGTGATCTCTTCGTTGCCCAGCTTGGTCTCGCGGGCGCCGACCTCATGCTTGGACATGTGGATCGAGGTGAACTTGTGATTCTGGACGAGGCGCTCCGAGACGATCACCGCGTCTTCGAAGTTGTAGCCCTCCCAGGACATGAAGGCGGCGAGGACGTTCTGGCCCAGGGCCAGGCGGCCCTGGTCGGTGGACGAAGAGTCGGCCAGCGGTTGGCCGGCGGAGACACGCTCACCGGCCGAGACAATGGCGCGCTGGTTGATGCAGGTGCCCTGGTTGGAGCGCAGGAACTTGAGCAGCGAGTAGCTGTGCAGCTGTTCGCCGTCGACCGGTTCGTCGTAGTGGACCACGATCGCCTCGGCGGTGACGTGGCGGACCTCGCCGTCGGCCTCGGCTGAGAGCACCTGGCCCGAGTCGCGGGCCGCTGGCTGCTCCATGCCGGTGCCGACCAGCGGCGCCTCGGGCCGGACGAGGGGCACGGCCTGGCGCTGCATGTTGGCGCCCATCAGGGCGCGGTTGGCGTCGTCGTGCTCGAGGAAGGGGATCAGCGACGCCGCGACCGAGACGATCTGCCGGGGCGAGACGTCCATGTACTCGATGTCATCACGGGCGAACTCCTCGAAGCGGCGGCCCAACCGTCCTTCGACGCGGTCATCGAGGAAGTAGCCGCGCGCGTCGAGCCGCGCGTTGGCCTGGGCGATCACAGCATTGGCCTCGTCGTCGGCGGTCAGCTCGATCACATCGTCGGACACGAACGGTCGGATCCGCACCGGCGCGTCATTGGCGGCATGGATGCGCTCGGCCAGTTCGACCGTGATCTCATCACCTTCGTCGCCGATCAGCTCGCCGTCGCCGCCCTCGACGGGCTCGTCGAGGACCCGACCGATCAGGTCGGGATGATCGGGCGGCAGTTGCGAGACGACGATCCGGTAGGGCGTCTTGATGAAGCCGTACTCGTTGAGGACGCCGTAGGTGGCGAGCGAGCCGATCAGGCCGATGTTTGGCCCTTCGGGGGTCTCAATCGGACAGATCCGTCCGTAGTGGGAGTAATGCACGTCGCGCACGTCGAAGCCGGCGCGGTCGCGGCTCAGTCCGCCGGGGCCGAGCGCCGAGAGGCGACGCTTGTGGGTCAACTCGGCCAGGGGGTTGGTCTGGTCCATGAACTGCGAAAGCTGGTGTCCGCCAAAGAACTCCTTGACCGCGGCCTGCACGGGACGGATGTTGACCAGGGCCGAGGGCGCGGCCTGGTCAGGGTCGATGATCGTCATCCGTTCGCGGATCACCCGCTCCATGCGGACCATGCCGATGCGGAATTGGTTCTGCAGCTGTTCGCCGACGGCGCGAATCCGGCGGTTGCCCAGATGGTCGATGTCGTCGTCGCTCTGGATGCCGTTGTTGATTGCGACCTGAGTGAAGATGATCGCGAGCAGGTCGCGCATCCAGAGCGCCTGCTGTCGGGCCTCGTCGGCGTCGGCTCGGTCGCGATCGAAGCCGAGGCGGCGGCAGCGGTCGTCGATCTCGGCGTGCATGGTGTTGAGCCGGGTGTTGACCTTGTAGCGGCCGACGCGGCCGAGGTCGTAGCGGCGCGGGTTGAAAAACTGGCCCTCGAGCATGGAGCGGGCCGCGTCGAGGGTGGGCGGATCGCCGGGGCGCAGCCGCTTGTAGACCTCGAGCATCGCCCATTCCTTGTTGCGCTGTTCGGCCGGGACGCCGGGCGCTTCCTTTTCCAGAGTGGTGGCGAGGAACTGGTGCTGCGATTCCTCCATGTCGATGCCGTCGAGCATGGCCAGGACCCGTTCGTCGGTGCCCAGCAGGTCTTCGCGCTTCTTGCCGTGCTCGACGTCGCCGTTCTCGTAGAACTCGGGCTCGTCGGAATCATCCAGGGCGCGCAACAGCGTGGTCACGGCGATCTTGCGCTTGCGGTCGACCTTGACCGTGAGCACGTCGCGGTTGGACGACTCGAACTCCAGCCAGGCTCCGCGCGACGGGATCAGCTTGGCGGCGCAGAGGGTGCGGCCGGAGGCGGAGTCGACCGAGGCGCCGAAGTAGACCCCGGGAGAACGGACGAGCTGGGAGACCACGACGCGCTCGGCGCCGTTGATGATGAACGTGCCGGTTTCGGTCATGTGGGGCAGGTGACCGAAGTAGAGCCACTGCTGCTTGCTCTCACCCGTCTTCTTCGAGGTCAGACCGACCTTCACTCGCAGTTCGCCCTGATAGGTCTTGTCCTTCTGGCGGCACTCGAGCGGGGTCTCGGTCGGGGGGAGATACTCGTAGCCGGGACTGCCGTCGTCGTCACCGTCATGCATGAAGTAGAGCTGCATCCGGTTGCCCGTGAAGTCCTCAATCGGCGACATCTCTTCGAGCAGTTCCCTCAGCCCCTCCTCGAGGAACCAGTCGTAGGAATCGCGCAGCAACTTGATCAGGTTGGGCAGGGGATACTTGTCCGGCAGGCGCGAGTAGTCGACGATTGCTCGTGCGCTCGGTTGCCCCTCTTCGGCGGACTGGGTTCCGATCGGCGCCAATACCATCAGCGAGCCTCCTCGATCCACGTATTCGATGCCCATCCGCCCGCTATTGGGGGCGGAACGTCAGAGCGGCACGGCCAACCGCTCGGGCGGGCGATTGTGACTGCCGGACAGCCGGGAAGTCTGGCAGCAGTCAACGAATCGCACCGGCCCGCATCGGGTGAGCGCACGGGAATCGGGGCCCGGAGCGGCCGTCAGGCGGTGCTCCGTAGCCAACCAGCGCGCAACTTGCGGGTGCAGTGACGATCTGGGGCATAGGTTGAGATCCCATCGTATTCCGACCTGGCGCCTGCGTCAATACGTGGACCAGGCGGCCGCCCGGTATCGACATTCGCCCTCGGCGGGCCGGGGCGCTGACAGTCGGATTGCTTGAGATGCTACACGGTACCGTGTAACATCTGGACGGGAGCTTTGTCGTATGGGCATCAAGGAAGACCGGCGACAACGCGATCGCGACTGGGACGGGGACCAGATCCGTCGACTACGGCGGCATGCGGGCTTGAGCCAGCGCGAACTGGCGGATGAGCTGAACGCCCGCCAACAGACGATCTCTGAATGGGAACGCGGCGAGTACGCGCCGCGGGGAACGGCGGCGCGGCTGCTCACGCGGGTGGCCGAGGATGTCCGGTTCCCGTTCAAGCCGGATCCGTCACCGGGCTCCGAAGGGGATCCGGAATCGGGTAGGGAGCCTGACGCGACGACAGATGCCGCAACCGACACAGCAACGGAAGCGGCAATGGAGGCAGCGATGGAAGCAGGTGGGGAGCCGGGAGACCCTTGTGACCGGGACGCCTGAACCTGCGGCCGGGGAGCTGGAGCTCCAGCGCCGCTGGGCGGAGTCACGCTGGCCGACTCCGTACCTGCACCCGAGCGGAGGCGGCACGGTCCGCGTGATTGCGCCGGGCCGCTGGAACCGGGGACCGGGGCCGGATTTTCGCGGGGCGCAGATTCTCGACTCGACGGGGCGCGCCCGGCGCGGGGACGTGGAGTTGCACCTCGAGGCCGGCGCCTGGATCCAGCACGGCCACGCCGATGACCCGGCCTACCAGAACATTCTGCTGCACCTGGTGGATGGGGGCGCCCGTGGGCGGCGCTCGGCCAGAACCACCGATGCGCGGATTCCAGCCGCCACTCCGCTGCCGGAGCCCTGGCGCAGCGTCGCGGCCGCTCCGCCCTGCGACGGCATCGTGGAGCGGACTGGCGCGGCGGCCGTGGAAACGCGGCTGCTGCAGATTGCCCAACGCCGCTTCCGGCGCAAGACCGCCGAACTGCGCCACCTGGAGGCTCCTCCGGGGCCGGGGTCGGCGGATGATCGCCGCTCGGTCCTCGCGGCCGGGCTGGCCCTGGCTCAGCCGCACAACACCGCCGTCGCCGGCAGGGCGGTTCGCCGGGCCTTACCGGAAGCGGACCGGTGGGCCGCAGTCGCGCCTCAGATCGACGGGACCGGCTGGCGCCGCGGCCGCGGCGCCCTGGGAGCGCCGGGGGGCTGGCAGGACATCCTGATGACATTGCTGCGGCGCTGGACGACGGGAGCATCCACGCCGTGGCGAGCGTTTCGCGAGTTGTCGTCGTTGCCCCTGCCGGCGGCCGCCGCCGAACTGCGAATTGCCGGCATGCTGGGCCAAGGTCGCGCCGTGCAGCTGCTGGCCGACGCCGTCTACCCGATGACCGGCGCGTGGCGCCCCTGGGCGCAGTTGCCCGGCGCGCGCTACCAGCGCACCGATGAGCTTCGCGGGCGGATCGACGGCGTCAGCCGGGCTGGCGACCCGGATGAGTCGGTCGAGCCGGGAGTGGGGAACGAGCGGGGAAACCGGAGCAAGCCGGAGGGCGACCGGTTGGTCTGGCGGCACCCGAATACGCAGGCCCTGCTGGAGCTGGAGCGCACCCGTTGCCGACACTGGGCCTGCCGGGTCTGCCCGCTGGCCGCCCTCGATCGCCGCTCGCCGGACGCCCACTAGAGCCCGGGCGAGAAGACTTCAGGGCCCGATGTCGAGAAGACATCGATATCCAGCCCCGCCTCGCTGCGCCGGTAGCACGCGGCGGCGCCGATCATGGCCGCGTTGTCCGTGCAGAGCCTCGGCGGCGGGACACGCAGAGGCAGGCCGATCTCGGCGCAGCGCTCGCGCAGGGCGTCCCGCAGGGCGGCGTTCGCGGCGACGCCGCCGGCCACGATGACGCAGGAGGCGCCCAGATCCTCGGCCGCGCGGACGGTTTTGCGGGACAGGACATCGGTGACCGACTCCTGGAAGCGGGCGGCCATGGCCGGCACGTTGAGCGGGTCGCCCGCCCGTTCGAGCTTGCGCACCCGGTTCAGCACGGCGGTCTTGAGCCCGGAGAAGGAGAAATCGTACGTACCCGGCAGCCAGGCGCGGGGCAGCGGATCGAGCGCTTCGATCTCCGGCCGCGAGGCCTGGTTCGCCGCGCGCTCAATCTCGGGACCGCCGGGGAAGGGAAGCCCTAACAGTCGTCCAACCTTGTCGAACGCTTCGCCGGCTGCATCGTCCAGGGTCTGGCCGACTCGTTCCACCCGATCGTGGTCCTGCATCCAGAAGAGTTCCGTGTGGCCGCCCGAGACCACCAGCGCGACCAGGGGGAATGGCGGCGGCGAGTCGTCCCAGTCGTCGCGCGCGGGACGCAGCCAGTTGGCGTAGAGGTGACCGGCGATGTGATGCACGGGGATCAGCGGCAATCCGCGCGCCCAGGCGGCGGTCTTGGCGGCATTGACGCCGACCAGCAGCGAACCGCCCAGGCCCGGTCCCTGGGTCACGGCGATCGCGTCGAGGTCGTCCCAGTCGAGCCCGGCCGATTCGAGCGTGGCCTGCATCACCGGCGCCAGGTTGCGCAGGTGTTCGCGACCGGCGATCTCGGGCACGACTCCGCCGTAGCGGGCATGAATCCCGGCCTGCGAGGCCACGACCGAGGCCAACACCTCGATCCCGTCTTCAATCACGGCGCCGGCGAACTCGTCGCAGGACGATTCGAGGGCCAGGACTCGAAACGGCATCACTCACCTCGCTCTTGCATTCCCGTGTTGCCTGTGTTGCCTGTGTTGCCCGTGTTGCGCGTGTTGCGCCCGGAACGCCGCTGACGCTCCGGCGGGCAGCAGATTGGTCGAGTTGAGTCGCCGCATCACGTTCGTCACAGCTGAGGAATCCGGTGGCAACCGGGACGCACTCGGCTGCGACGCGCGCGCAGCGCTCTGCGGCTCAGAATATTCCGACGCCGCGGCCAGACGCCAGCGTAGTCGGCGAGGTCAGCGAGGTCAGCAAGGTCAGCTACTGCTGGCTCGCCGGCAGCCCGCCGACGAGGATCGAAGACGGCAGGGCGTAGATGATCCGGCCGCTCTGCTCATCAACCCAGGCGCCGCGCAAGTCGGCCAACTGGGCCGACTGAATCTGGTTCACCACACCGCCATCCGGCCCGACGCTGAGGATCCGGCCTTCGCCCCGGTCGACGATGTAGACCAGGCCCGACTGCCCGCCCATGGAGAGTGATGCCGGGCTCAATAGCGGTCGCTCGAGGTCCAGCGCCAGGGGCAACTCCTCATCGCCGGCGAAGCGGCGCAGACGGCCGTCGCTGGAGGCGACGAGGAATTCGACCGCGCCGGACGGGGTCACCGCGGCGACCAGTTCGGTCGCGTTGAGCAGGTCCGTACGGCCGACCGCCCGGACCGGTTGACCCAGTTCGGATCGCTCGACCGCGAATCGCCAGACGGCGCCGCCGGCCTGATCGAGCAGATAGACGCTGCCCGCGGTTGCGGCCACGGCGTCGACCGAACCGAGCCGGACCAGTTCGGGGATCGGTACGAGCAGGACGCCGGAGGTCGTCCAGCGATAGAGCCGCGCATGCGAGTCGAGGATCCAGAGCGCCGCTTCCGCCGCCGAGGTGGAGGCGCCGGCGGCCGAGCCACCGTTGGCCGCGTTCCCGTGCGTGCCGGCGGATTGCCAGGCCAGCGAGATCGGTTTGCCGGCGCGCAGTTGTCCGCCCAGGCCGAGCAGTTCACCTTCGAGGAAAATCACGGCGACGGCGCCGTCGGCCGTCACGCTGAATACGCGCCCGCCGGCGTCGTCGAGCACGAAGGCGCGGCCCGCGCCGAAGCGCACCGTGCCCAGGGCAATCGAGGGACCAAAGCGGGTCAGGTCGGCGAGCGGTGTCAGCGTTCCGGGCGACAGGACCGGATTCAGTTCGGCCAGCACCGCTTCGATCTCTTCGCGCAGCTGCAATGCATCCGGCGCGAGGGGGTTGAGCTCGAGCGCGGACTCCACGTCGCCGAGCGCCGCTTCGAGCGCCAGCAGCGCGGCGTCGGTGGTCACGGCGAGCTGCGAGGCCGCCAGTCCGTTGCGCGCCCGCTCGACCAACGAGGCGCGTTGATCCTCTTCCGAGCGGAGCAGTGACGGACCCAGCAGGACGGCCGCCACACCGACGAGGATCACCAGCATGCCGGCCAACACCAATCCCACCCGGCGCGCCGTGGCGGCACGCTGCTGCGGACTGCGGGGATTGATCCGGGGCGGTTCGACGACCGGGTCGCGCCGCTGTTCGAGGAGTGACGGGAGCGCCCGACCCAACTCCATGATCGGCCGGGTCAGCGCCGGCCGGCGTTGCGCGTTCGGCGCGTTCACGGCCTGGACCTCGGCCACTTGCGTGACGGCGAACGGATTGACCGGCCAACCGACGGCTTCAAGTTCACCCGGCGCGGGCGGGTCGAAGGTGACCTGCCAGCTGCCGGCCCGGTCGCCGGGACCGCGTGATGGATCGCCGGGATCCTGTCCTGAGCCTCCTGTGCCTCCTGCGTCGTCGGGGGACTCCGGCATCAGCCGGTCGTCTGCGCCGTCCGCGTCGGGCGATTGACTGTCCTGCCCGTCCAAGTCCTCGCCGACTGCTGCTTCAACCTCTTCGGAGTCCGACTCCGGCTCCTCGGTTTTCGCGCCGTCTCCCGGCGAAGGAGGCAGGGCCGAGTCGGAACCCAGGCCGACGACCAGCCCGACCGCGTCGCGCAGATTGAGCATTGAGGGATAGAGATGCTGCAGCGTCTCGTGGACGGCCAACCGACTGAGCGCCACCCGGCCTTCGGCGTCGAGCAGCGGGACGGTGTTCGAGGTCAGCAACAGCGCCCAGCCATTCGACGACCGGGGCGCGGAGGCGAATTCCACGTTGAGCTGGTCTGCACTGCCGACCGCGTGGGAAACCGGATCGTCGGGCCGCCGGAGATGGGCGTAGAGAGCGGTCGAGCGCAGGCCGGCCAGACCGGCGTCGCCGGCCAACAGGGCAATCGAGGGTCCGGCCTGGCCCAGGACCGCCGGCTGGTCGTCGCGCTGGATCAAGAGCGAGACGCCGTACATGGCGTGCTCGTCCGGGAGATGCTGACGATTCCAGTCGCGCAACTCCTCGTGCGTCGTCTCGACGGCAAGTTTGACGGCGCCGGTCAATGAGCGCGCGGCGGGGTCGAACAGCTCACCCAGTCGACGGACGAATTGGTCCATGAAGGCGTCGGCGCCGGCGGCGGCCGACTCGGCCAGGATCGACAGCCGCACCAGGCGTCCCAGCTGGTCGCGTTTCTCGACAAAACCGACCTGGGCCGCTTCCTCCACCACCCGTCCGGCCAGGATCCTCAGTTGCGAACTCCAGATCTCGGTTGGTTGCGTCATCCACCCGTCCTGCTGATCGATCTGTCAGAGCCACACGCGCCGCCACCATCGTACCCACTCCGGGGGCCCCGCTGATCGCGCGGCGCAGGCCGGATGTTACGTCGTCGGCGGTGAATTTTCCGGGGTCTGCGTATACTCAAATCTCATCCACATGACGTTCCGGTTCGTTCCGGAACCGATCAACAGCTCACGATCGAAACCGATGCCCGATTCCGAAGCCGCTCCCGCCGCGCAGCCCGGGCGGCAGACGACCCAGCGAGCCGTGCGCAACGAGCTGCGCCGCCGCCTGGCCGATGAAGCACTCTCGGCCGCGGCCGAGCAGGTCGAGGCCTTGCTGCGAGAAGCCGCACTCGAGCTTCGCCCCTTCCCACCGTTTCCCGGCGCCTTTTTCACCATGGGCGTCGAGGTCGAGCCGGACGGGGTGCGAGATCGGGACATCGGCTGCGTGATCGTGACGGAAGAAGGCGCCCTGCGCGAGCTGCAACTGTCGTTCGACGACGAGGGACCAGCGGCCTTCCTCGGCGCCAACGATCCGGTCTCGATGCGGGACGAAACGCTGGCCGAGCTTGAGGGCGTCTCGCCGCAGGACCGGCTGACCCTGGCCGTCAACGGGCTCGACGCGGTCAGCGAGTTACTTGAGCAACAACGCGACTAACAGCTCGACTGAGGAACGGCCGAGGAACGCCCAGCAGAGGAGCACCCCTTGAATATCATCGCCATCGTCTTGCGCGTCCTCCTGCCCTGGGCGGCGATCCTCTGGATCTACCGGGCGCTGCAGTCCCAACAGCGACTCGAACGTGAGTTGACTGAGGAGCGGATCGATCACCTCGAACTGCAGCTCAGCAACGAACGTTCCCGACGCGAGCAGGCTGAGCTCATGGCGCGACAGATCGCCCAGGCCACGGGCGCCTCGACCATCGAACCGGCGCTGCCGCTCGCCGTTCCAGCAGCGGCGCCTCCAGCGGCGATGCCGACCCCCTCAATCCCGCCGGCGCCTCCTACTCCGGCTGCGCCGCCCGCGCCGGTTGCGGCTCCTCCTGCACCACCACCCCCGCCGCCGGCGCCGCTCGCGCCTCCACCCGAGGCTGCGCCACCAGCTCCGGCTCCGCCAGCCGCCCGACCCGAACCTCCTGCTCCGCCCGCGCCTCCTGCTCCGGCTGCACCCGAACCCGCGCCCGAGCCCGTTGCGCCCGCAGCTCCGCCGCCGGAGATGGAGCCGGCTCCGACCATCCCGGCCGAGCGCAGCGCCGCCTCGCACCTGGACGAGGGCAACGCGTACTTTGGCGCGGGCAACTACGACGCCGCCGTCAACCAGTACGCGCGCGCCATCGATCTCGACGCCAACTCGGCCGCGGCCTACTACAACCGGGCCAATGCGCTGGTCCGGCTCGATCGGACCGAGGAGGCGGCCAACGACTATGAGCGTGCGATCGAACTCGCGCCGGACGACCCAGACATCTACGTCAACCGCGGTCTGCTGCGCCTGTTCGGCCGCGATTTCGATACGGCCGAGGGCGACTTCCGTCATGCGCTTCGCCTGCGTCCCGACGACGGCGCGGCGCACACCAACCTTGGGCTGACCCTGCTCTACGAAGACCGCGCCCAGGAGGCGCTGGAGTCGTTCCAGGAGGCTGTGCGGCTCGAGCCGGAGCAGCCCGGCGCGCACTACGGTCTCGCCTCGGCGGCGGCCAAGCTGGGCCAGTCCGACAGTGCAGTGGCGGCGTTGCGTCAGGCGACTTCGCTCAACCCGCGCTACGCCGAAGCGGCGCGGACCGACGATCACTTCGACAGCCTGCGTGGCAACCAGGCCTTCGAAGCGCTGGTCAACCCGGGCGGCTAAGCACGCCGCGGGCGCGTCCGCCGCGCGAGATTGTCGCGTCGTGTGAGACGCGAGTCGCGCTACTCCAGCCGCACTGAGCCGGAGCGGCCGCCGTCCTTCTCGCGCAACCTGACCGCGTCGATTCGCATACCACGATCGACAGCCTTGGCCATGTCGTAGACGGTCAGGCCGGCGACGGACACGGCCGTCAGGGCCTCCATTTCGACCCCGGTCTTGCCCGTGCAGCGCACTTCGGCCCGGATTGCGACTGACGGCGGCTCGTCAACGAGGCTCAGTTCGACCAGGACCTTGTTCAGCATCAGCGGGTGACAGAGCGGGATCAGTTCGTGCGTGCGTTTGGCCGCCATGACGCCGGCGATCTCTGCGGTCGCGAGCACGTCGCCTTTCTTCAAGGCCGAATCGCGGATCAGTTCCAGCGTGTCGGCCTGCATCAGGACGCGGCCTTCGGCGACGGCTCGGCGCTCGGTGACCTCCTTGTCGCCGACGTCGACCATCCGCGCGCGGCCCTGGTCGTCGATGTGGCTCAGTGCTCCTGGCGTCTCCGGTGTCAGTTCAGCCGCCAATGTGGGACATCTCCACTCGATCGAGCACCGGCAGATCGTCGGTCATTGCTGCCCGCATTTCCGAATAGCGGTCCTCGCGTACGGTCCAGATGCCGGCGATCCGCTGGTACAACTCGTCGTCCGAGGCTCCCGAGCGGAGCTGCGCGCGCAGGTCGTGTCCGACCGAGGCGAACAGGCAGGTGTAGAGCGAACCTTCCGCCGAGAGCCGGGCGCGGGTGCAGTCGCCGCAGAACGGCTCAGTCACCGACGTGATCACGCCAATCTCGCCGCTGCCGTCCGACCAGCGCCAGCGCTTGGCCACCTCGCCCTCGTACGCGGCGGCCACCGGCTCCAGGCCTTCGACCTGCGCCAGCCGCTCGATGATCTCGCGCGCGGGCACGACCTCGTCCAACTTCCAACCGTTCGTGGCGCCCACATCCATGTACTCGATGAAGCGGACGATGTGTCCCGTGCCGCGGAAGAAGCGGGCCATGTCGACGAGGCCCTCATCATTGACTCCCCGCTTGACCACCGCGTTGATCTTGATCGGTCCGAGTCCGACACCAGCAGCCGCTTCGATGCCCTCCAGCACCCGCTCGTGGGGGAAATCGACGCCATTCATCTCGCGGCAGATCTCGGGATCGATTGAGTCCAGGCTGACGGTGACGCGGTCCAATCCGGCGTCCTTGAGTTCGCCGGCCAGCGAGCTCAGCCGCGAACCATTGGTGGTCAACGCCATGTCGACGTCCGGCAGCGCCTCGCGCAACATGCTGACCAGGGTGGGCAACTCGGCCCGCACAGTGGGTTCGCCGCCGGTCAGGCGCAGCTTGCGCAGGCCCATCCGACCGAAGATCGTCGCCAGCCGGACGATCTCTTCGAAGCTCAGAATCGCCGAGCGCGGGAGGAACTCGTAGCCCGGACCAAAGATCTCCTTTGGCATGCAGTACGGACAGCGAAAGTTGCACCGGTCGGTGACCGAGATGCGCAGGTCGGCGAAACGCCTGCCCAGGCGATCAACTGGCGCGTCGGCTGTTGGGCTCATGACGATGTATCCAGCGTCCTGGACATGGCGTCGAGCGCCCACGCCGCGTTGGCCAGGGCCCGAGCGCGATGCGAGATTCGGTTCTTTTCCGCTACGTCCAGTTCCGCCATGCGACGGCCGTCGGGCAGCGCGAAGATGGGGTCGTAGCCGAAGCCCAGGTCGCCGCGCTCGTCCATCGCGATTGATCCTTCCACCAGACCTTCACCCAGTCTCACGTTTGTCGTGTAGGGGAACGCGAGGGCGATGACACAGCGGAATCGGGCCGCTCGCCGCTCGGTTGGGACGCCGGTCAATGCCTGCAGCAGCTTGCTGCGATTGGCGGCGTCATCCGCTGCTTCTCCAGCATATCGAGCGCTATAGAGGCCGGGCGCGCCATTGAGGGCGTCGACCTCCAGGCCCGAGTCGTCGGCCAGTGCCGGCAGTCCACAGGCATTGGAGTAGGAGCGCGCTTTGCGTCCGGCGTTCTCCGCGTAGGTTGCTCCGTCCTCGACCACGGTGAAATCCTTGAGGCCCACCTCCGCTGGCGCAACCAGTTCCCATTCCGACGCTACGTGCGCGTCGAACAACTCGCGAAACTCGCGCAGCTTGCCCTGGTTTCCGGTGGCGATCAGGAGTCGGTGAGGCATAGCTTGGTTCCAGACCTCCCCCGCTAGAGGAGGTGTCACGAGGTGACGGTGGGGTCGCCATATGCTCCGGCGGCCCCCTCAGGCGCTTCGCGCCAGCCCCCCCCGGAGGGGGAGCTCTTGTCTTCTATCCCGTGTACTCGCCCTTGCGCGCTGCGGAGGTGAGACGGGCGCGCTCCTGGAAGGCGGCCTGCGCGGCGTCGACGTTCTCGGGCTTGCCGGCCCAGACGGAGAGCGGCGTTGCCTGCAGACCGCGGCCGTAGGAGAAACTCAGTTCCCAGGGCGCGGAAGACGAGCCGGCTGCGGCCACGTTGATGGCGTTGAGATTGACCGTCGCCTCCTCGTCCGACTGTCCCCCGGAGAGGAAGACGCAGCCTGGCACGGCCGACGGCACGGAGTTGGCGAAGACCCGCAGCGTCTCAGAGGCGACGATTTCCGCCGGCGCGCGATCCGCCGCGCTCTTGCCCGAGAGCACCATGTTCGGTTTGAGCAGCGTGCCGGGCAGGTCGACATTCTGGGTGGCCAGCGCGGCATAGGTGGCGAGCAAGGCGGCCTCGGTCGCCTCGGCGCAGGCGGCGATGTCGTGATCGCCGTCCATCAGCACTTCGGGCTCGACGATCGGCACCAGGCCCGCCTCCTGCGAGAGGGCGGCGAAGCGGGCCAGCGCATGCGCATTGACGTCCAGACAGTAGGCCGTCGGACGGTCCTCGGCGATGTCAATCACGGCGCGCCACTTGGTGAAGCGCGCGCCCTGTTCGCGGTATATCTCAAGCCGCTCACGCATCCCATCGAGACCTTCGGTCACCTTTTCGTTCGGTGAACCGGCCAGATCCTTGGCGCCCTTGTCGACCTTGACGCCGGGGATCACGCCGTTCGAGGTCAGCACTTCGACCAGCGGTACGCCGTCGGACGAATCCTGGGCCAGCGTCTCCTCGAACAGGATCACGCCGGAAATCCAGTCGCCAATGCCCTCGGATGTGAACAGCAACTGACGCCAGTCGCGACGGTTGTTCTCGGTCGAATCCAGACCGATCGTGTCGAAGCGGCGCTTGATCGTCGGCGCGGATTCGTCGGCGGCGAGAATTCCGCGACCTGGCGCGACCAGGGCCCGCGCCGTCTCGTGTAGTTGGTTGCTCATTGGATGTTACCTCTCGGGAATTCGGTCTGCGTGCAGGAGGATTTCCGGGTTACTCGGCCAGTCTGGCCACGACGCGTTCGACCACGTCGGCGTTGCCAACGATCAGTGGCGTGCGTTGGTGCAACAGTTCGGGCTGGACATCGAGGATGCGTTCGGTCCCGGTCGAGCCGGCCCCGCCGGCCTGTTCTGCGATGTAGCAGAGTGGATTCGCCTCGTAGCCCAGCCTGAGCTTGCCGCTCGGCGACTTGACATCGCCCGGATAGAGAAAGATGCCGCCCTTGAGCAGGTCGCGGTGGAAGTCCGCGACCAGCGACCCGACATAGCGGAGCCCGTAGTCGCTCCGCAGCTCGGCCACCGCGTTCTGCATCTCCGGATGCCAGTTGCCCTGGTTGCCTTCATTGACCGAGTAAGCCGCGCATTTGTCCGGGATCCGTATCTGTACGTGGGAATGCAAGAACTCTCCCGAGGCGGGATCCAGGGTGAATCCGTCCACTCGCCCTTCCGTTGCGACGACCAGTACGGTCGACGAACCGTAGACGACATACACGGCTCCGCATTGCTCGCGTCCCGGCCGAAGCAGAGTCGCGTCCGTAACCGGCGAGTCGTCGCTGCGCCGATAGATGGCGAAGATCGAGCCGATCGTCACGGCGACATCGATGTTGGACGATCCGTCAACCGGATCGAACAGCACGAGGTAGGGATGGTCAGAGCGATCCGAGACAAACACGGCCTCTTCCAACTCTTCGCAGGCCAACGCCGCGACCGCGCCGCAGTCGCTCAGCGAAGAGACGAAGGCGTCGGTGCCGGCCGCGTCGAGCACCTGCACGATCTCGCCCTGCACGTTCATTTCGCCGGTGTCGCCCAACATGCCGGCCAGGGCCGCGCGCCGAGTCAGCGCGTCGACTCGTTTGGCCCCTTCGGCGATCGCGCCGACCACCGTAAGGAAGCCATCGGCGACCAGTGCCGCTGGCGCCGTTGCGGCGACCGCATCGTGTAGCGTCTGCGGGGATCCGTCGGTATCAGACATAAGTGTCCCGTCCGCATGGTAGTTCGCGCCTTGCGCGACATTGCGCCGACACTGCACAGATGCTCTTGCGCTCTTGCGCGGATCGTCGCAGCATGACTTCGACTGATCAAGTGGGGCCCAATCAAGTGACGTACGATGAACGCAGCAGGAAGTCGCGCGGACTTCCACATCGGTTGGCGGATACTGCGGCAGGGAATCCGCAGCGGCGACGGGAAGAAGAGCGGGGAGCAGTTGATGTCTGACGCAGACGTTTCCAGTGAGGCGATTGGTGACTACTCGGGTGCGGTTGATTGGTTGATGTCCTTCGCCGACTTCGAACGCGGGTCGGGGCCTCGTCGCGAGAAGGGCGATTTCGCGCTCGACCGGATTCGTTCGATTCTGCGCCGCCTGGGTGATCCGCAGCAGGGACGGATCACGATTCACATCGCGGGCAGCAAGGGCAAAGGTTCGACCGCAGCCATCCTCGAGTCGGTTCTACGCGCCGCCGGGTTCCGCACCGGCCTCTTCACCAGTCCGCATCTGCACGAATTCAGCGAGCGGATCCGCATCCTCGGCGCGCCCCTTCCCGACGAAGAGTTCGCTCGAGTCTGCGAACAGGTTCGGCACGTGATTGAAGCCGAACAGGCTGACGAGCCGGGTCACATCAGTACCTTCGAGATCCTGACGGCGCTGAGCTTTCACGCCTTCCACGCCCACGATGTCGATGTGCAGATCGTCGAGGTCGGGCTCGGCGGTCGCCTCGATTGCACCAACGTCTTCTCGCGCACCGACGCGGCGGTGATCACCTCGCTGTCGCACGAGCACACCGACATCCTGGGCGACAAGATCACCCAGATCGCGTCGGAGAAAGCCGGCATCATCAGCGCCGCCTGCCGCAATGTCGTGCTCGCTCCGCAGCGCTACGAAGAGGCCGCCGACGTCGTCCGCAACGCCGCCGATGATGTCCCGGTCCCCCTGGTTGATGTCGGCGCCGACTATTCAGCCGAGCCCGCCGGCGTCGAGCCGTGGGGGCAATGGTTCCGGGTCGAGCGACGCCATCCGCGACCCGGCGAACAGCCGCGCTCACTTCACCTGTTGCCGCTGCTCGGGCGTCACCAGATCGACAACGCGCTGACCGCGATTGCCACGATCGACGCGCTGGTCGCCGCCGGAACGGTTGCCGTTCCGTCCGATGCGCTGCACCGGGGAATCGCCACCGTGCGCTGGCCGGGGCGGTTGGAGTCTTTCGATCTGCCCGATTCATTTGCCGCCAGCGAGCCCGGCGGCCTACCGACGGTGGTGATCGACGGCGCGCACAACGCCGAATCGGTGCAGCGCGCCCTGGACGCCTGTCGGGAATACTTCCCGCATGAGGAGCTGCATGTGATCTTCGGGGCGCTCGGCGACAAGGCCCTGCAGGACATGGCCAACATCATCCAGACCCGAACCGCGCACGTGTATGCGACCACCTCCGACCATCCGCGCGCGCGTCCGCCGCAGCAGGTCGCCGATGCGTTCGCCGATCCGGCCTGGAGCGGCGAACTCCAGGTTCACCTCGATCCACGGGCTGCGCTCAGCGCCGCCGGCCAACGAGCTCACAGCGGCGACCTGATCCTCGTCCTCGGTTCTCTCTCCCTCGCCGCCGACGCGCGGCGCTACCTCAACGCACCGCCGGAGACACCGATTGTCCGTCGAGCGGAGGATCCAACCGTATGACCCAGCGGGAGTCCTCGCCCGACCGAGCCGACCGCACCCGAGTGGTGGTGACGGGCATGGGGGCCGTGTCGCCGTACGGGCCGGGCGTCGACTTCATGTGGAACCAATTGCTCGCGGGCCAGAGCGCCATCAAGCCGATCGAGAACTTCGATATCTCGGGCTTCAGCTGCACAATTGGCGGAGAAATCCGCGACTTCGACGCGCGAGACTTCATCGACCGCAAATCGGCCCGGCGGATGGCGCGGTTCACGCAATTCGCGGTCGCCGCGGCGCGCGAGGCGATCGAAGACGCTCAGCTCGACCTCGATGCGCTCGACCGCAGCCGCATCGGCGTAGTGCTGGGCAATGGCGCAGGCGGCTACCCCGAGATCCAGGCCACCGCCAGCACGCTCTTCGAACGCGGCGGGATGCGTCTCGATCCACTCTTCCTGCCCAAGGTGCTGCCCAACATGGCCGCCGCCAACATCGCCATGCAGTTCGGACTGCTGGGCTACAACACCACGGTCGTGACCGCCTGCGCCGCCGGCACCCAGGCGCTGGGCGACGCCGCCAACGTGATCCGCAACGGACAAGCCGACATCGTCATTTCCGGCGGCACCGAGGCGGGATTCTGCCAGCTCGGACTCGGGGGCTTCGCGGTCATGCGCGCGCTGTCGACCCAGAACGAGAACCCGACTGCCGCATCGCGGCCGTTCGACGCCGACCGCGACGGCTTCGTGCCCGGCGAGGGCGCGGGAGTGATCGTGCTCGAGTCCGAGGAATCGGCACGTCGGCGCGGGGTCGATTACCAGGTTGAACTGGCTGGCTTCGGCTCCTCGGCCGACGCCCACCACCTGGTCATGCCCGACGCCGACGGAGCGGGTCCAATCCGGGCGATCAACTGGGCCATCGAGGACGCCGAGATCCAGCCTGAGGAGATCGACTACGTCAACGCGCACGGCACGTCCACGCCGCTCAACGACGCTTCAGAAACCCGCGCCATCAAGGTCGCCCTGGGCGAGGCGGCGCGCAACGTCCCGATTTCGTCGACGAAATCCATGATCGGTCACATTTTCGGCGGGGCAGGCGGGCTGGAGTCGATTGCGGCGATCAAGGCCATCACCGACGGCAAGATCCACCCGACGATCAACTACACCACGCCCGATCCCGAGTGCGACCTCGACTACGTCCCCAACGAGGCGCGCGAGGCGGAAGTCAACGCGGTACTCAAGAATTCGTTCGGTTTCGGCGGGCAGAATGCCTGCCTCGTCTTCCGCCGAGTCAACGTCGGCTAAGGGCCGACGATCACACCCGCACCGTTCGCGGTGTGACGAATGCAGGTCTACTACTTCCCGCTGGGAAACGCCGGCCGATACCGCTCCGGCAGCATCCGATCGAGCACGCGCTCGAGCGCCATGGTGTGCGAGCAGGTCTTCGCGTCCTGGAAGAAATGACAGTCGCAGTCCCAGCCGTCCGGGCCGAGTTCGGCCGTGTGCGTCGTCGAATCGCCGCGTACATCACAACGTAACGACAGCACCTGGAAGCGCTCCAGTTCCTCCGCGTAGATTCGCGCCTTCTCGATCTTCGAGATGAGGCTGCTCTGCATCGCACAACTCCCTCGAAACTGCTCCGCCGGGGCGGGCAATGGTACACCCGAATGTTACAACTCGACCACGGCCACTCGGCGGTAGCGGGGTCCACTGGTCAACAGTGTCGACTCCACCAGGGCCAGTCGATCCACAGATGAGGTGATCTGCAGCGCCGGAGCGGCATCGACCGCCTCGCGAATCGCTGCCAGGTCCTCTCGCGTCGCCTGACGACGCACCCGACCCAGTGTCAGGTGCGGACGATACGGTCCCCGTTCGGTCTCGAACCCAACCTCGGACAACGCGCCGTCCAATTGGCGGCGCAGTCGCAGCAGCCGCTCAAACCCACCATCCTCGGCGAATCCAACCTTAACGACCCGCGGTCTCCGGCCGCCGAAGGTCCCCAGAGCAGACAGCGTCAGCTCGAAACGTCCGCTATCTGCCAACTCGTCGAGCGCAGCGGTCACGTCCGGCAGCAGTTCCAGTTCCACTTCCCCGATAAAACGCAGCGTCAAGTGCAGCGCTTCGCGTTTGACCCAGCGCAGCGACCGCTCGGGAAACTCGGAGTCCGCCGCCAATCTTCGACCCACGGACCAGACCTCGTCCAGCACGGACTGTTCAAGCGACGCCTCGACGAACATTCTCATCGGCGCCCCTTCCTTGATCCCTGTGTTGTTCAACGTTTCTATCTGCAAACCGGCTGCGCCACTAGCATGATTGCGCGACACCACAGTGCTCTGTCGCCGGAAACATCCAGAGCCTTATGACCACAACGCACGCGTCAACCGTAGACATCGATGCCCTACTCGAGGTCTGCAAACGGATCAGACGACACATCGTGGAAATGACCCACGCCGCCCAGTCCGGACACCCGGGCGGGTCGTTGTCGGCGACCGAGATCTTCGCTGCGCTCTATTTCGGCGGGGTGGTCCGGCATGACCCGTCGAATCCGCTGTGGGAGCGTCGCGACCGGGTGATCCTGAGCAAGGGTCACGCAACCCCTGTGGTCTATGCAACTCTGGCCGAGGCCGGCTACTTCGATGCCGAGCTGATCCCGTCGTTCCGTTCATTGGGTACCGAACTGCAGGGACATGTGGTGCGCAACCGGCCGGCCGGCGTCGAAATGTCGGGCGGCGCACTGGGCATGGGACTCTCATTCGCGGTTGGCGTGGCCCTGGGCCACGACCTCGACGACGTGCCCGAAGATGAGGGTCAGATCTTCGTCGTGGTCGGCGACGGTGAACTGAACGAAGGCCAGAACTGGGAGGCGATCATGTCCGCCTCGCACTTCGGACTGCCTCGGATTACCGCCATCGTCGACCGCAATCACTTCCAGAACGACGGACCGGGCGACGAGATCATGCGGATCGATCCGGTCGGCGACAAGTGGGCCGCGTTCGGCTGGAGCGTGCAACACGTAGACGGCCACGACGTGGAGGCCGTCCGGGACGCACTGCTGACGGCTCGCGCCTGCACTGATGCGCCGCAGGTGGTGATTTGCGAAACGGTCAAGGGACGCGGCGTCTCGTTTATGGCCGAGAATCCCGCCGGCTGGCACGGCAAGGGGCCGTCGGACGAACAGCTCGCCCAGGCGCTACGGGAGATCGACGGAGGGCTGACATGAGCTCGAACGGGTGGGCCGCCATCCCTGAGCCGCCGCCGGCCGCAACCCGCGAAGCCTACGGCCCGGCGTTGGTCAAGTTGGCAGAGGCGGGACACGACATCGTTGCGCTCGACGCCGATTTGTCCGCCTCGACCGGAGGCAACAAGCTCGCCGCCAGCTTCCCCGAGCGCTGGTTCACCGTCGGCGCCGCGGAACAGAACATGATCAGCATCGCGGCGGGCCTCGCCTCAACCGGCAAGACGGTCTACGCCGCCTCGTTCGCCGTCTTCATGCCCGGCCACTGCTTCGACCAGATCCGCGTCCAGATCGCGCAGCAACGCATGAACGTCAAGCTGATCGCCTCGCATGGAGGTATCTCCGTTGGCGAGGACGGCGCCTCGGCCCAGGCGATCGAAGACCTCGCGTTGATGACCTCACTGCCCGGCATGAACGTGGTCGTGCCCAGCGATGCGGTCGAGGCAGATTGGGCAATCCGCCGCGCAGCCGAGGACGACGAACCCTGGTACATCCGCCTCGGCCGACCCAAACTGCCGATCATCCATCTCGGCGTCGACGAGCCGCGATTCGAGCTTGGGCGGGCCGAAGTCATCTACCTAGAAGACGACGTCACCCTGATCGCCTGTGGGCTGATGGTGGAGCCCACAATGCGCGCTGCCGAATCGCTCGCGCAGGAAGGCATCGGCGCCCGAGTCCTCAACATGGCGACGATCAAGCCGCTCGATGAAGCGGAGGTGATTCGGGCCGCCGAGGAGACCGGCGCAATCGTCTGCGCCGAGGAGCACAACGTGATTGGCGGACTCGGTTCGGCCGTCGCGCGCACCCTCGCCCGGCACTGTCCGGTGCCAATGGAGCAGGTCGGGATCGAGGACCGATTCGGACAGTCTGGCCCCTGGCAGGCGCTGCTTAGCGAGTATGGTCTGACGGCGGAATCAGTGGTCGAAGCGGCGAAGCGAGCCATCGCGCGGAAGTGAGCAAGGCGCCCCGCTAGTCGGCCGCCGCGATCGAGTCAGATTCCCCCCGTTCCTCCAACACCGCCCGCGCCTGCGCCATCACCGAGTCATGCATGATCTCAAACGCTTGCACGGACGCGCCGAAGGCCTTGGACAACACCTCGATCTCATCGCTGGAGAAATGCACCGTCAAGCCCATCCGCCCGGAAGGCTCCCAGTCATCATCTGGTTCGACCTCTTCGAACTCCCATACCCCGTTCGGCTTGTAGTAAGAGATTTCTGCCTCGACCTCTGCCCGAGTACTTGGGTCGAGCCCTTCTCGCCACTCCTGATGTCTGGACGTTGTCTCTGCGCTCATGATCCCCGATTGTACAGTTCTATCTCGGACCATGATGCCGGCCAGCCGGTCACTACCTCTGACACACCCTCGACATCCGGCGCTTCAAGTACAAAGGTGACAACGTCCTCCTTTAGTCCCCTGCCGATCATTACCCAGCGCCCCGGTCGCATTCCTGGTCCTTCCTCAAAGGGCCGCTCTTGGGGTGGCTGCCAGTTCAATGCAGGTCGATGATCGATGGCGTACTGGGCGTCCGCAAACTCAATGCCTCGCTCTGCCAGCTTCGCCTCGGAGTCGTCGCTGATCCTGAGAGTTCGCGGTCTCGGTCGTCTGCGCATCGCCTAACCGCCCAGCCACCCCGCCACCCCCGACAGATCCTCGCACCAGACCACGTCGCTGCTCAACCCCTCGGGACGCGGTCGATCGTCTTCCTCGACGAGTACGGCTTGCATACCAGCCGCCAGCGCCCCCTCGACATCCGACTGGATGTTGTTGCCGATATGCACACAGTTGCGCGGATCCACGCCCAGGTCGTTGGCGGCATGCTCGAAGATGCCCGGCTCCGGCTTCCAGACTCCGACCTCGCCTGAGATGTAGACCCCGTCGAACTGTCCTTCAAGGCCGGCGCCGCGAATCTTCTCCCGCTGCATCGGACCGTCGTTGAAGTTGGTGATTAACCCGATTGGACCGTGCGAGCGCGCGGCCGCCAATGCTTCCGGCCAACCCTGGATCGCTTCCGCCCGATCGCTCCGCTCGTCGCGGTAGACCTGGTTCAGCTCACGGAACTCGTCCTGGCTAACGCCGATCTCCTCGACCGCCAGGCTCCGCTTCATCCACTCCTCGGCGTGCAGCCAGAGCGGCCACTGCCAGTCGTTGTCCTCCATGATCCCGCCGATCACCATCTCGACGGTGTCGGCAAAGGCAGACGCCGGTTTGCGATAGAGGCCGAGTGCAATCAGCCGCGTTCCGACCGCTGTGCGCGCCTCACGCACGCCGGTCCGTTCGCTGACCAGGGTTCCATCCAGATCGAAGAAGACGGCGGCAAAGCGCCTGATCTCCCTACTCACTCCTCATCCTCGGAGTCGTCCATCTCCTCCTCGAGCTCATCCTGGTAGATCTCCAGCGGCCAGATAGGCCAATCGAGGAACTGCTCCGGCGGGTCCTCGGTCGCGCCTTCGGGATGCTCGACGTCCGGCTCATGGTCCGGCACGTAGGTCTGCATCGGGTTGGCCTTGAACTCGATCCCGTCCTCGTGCGTCACGATGTTGGCCAGCGAGTAGCCGATCCAGGCCAGGCAGCGGCACTCGAGCCGGAACGAGACTGCGAATCGACGGCGCATCAGCGCTTCCTCGCGGATGAAGTCGTGAAACTCCTCGATCTCCTCGGGCGGCAGCATGACATCGACGTGCCCGTCAAACAGCATCTGCAACGCGTCGGCCGCTTCAGCCTCGCCCTGGGGATCGGTGGTCGTCACGTCCTCGCTAGTCATCGGCCCCTCCGTCTTCCTGTGAGTAGACGCCGACCTCCTGGCCGCGCCAGACGGTCACGATCAGGTCCTCGCGCAGCGGATCGGCGGTCAGCGCATAGCGATCGTCCACGTCGGCGATCACGTCCTGGACATCCTCTTCGGCCCACGACTCGGGCACGCAGAGCGTGGCATAGACCAGCGGCGAAGCGTAATGCAGATCGACGCGGGCCCGCGACCCTGATTCATTCTCGACGACGTAGCACTCGGAGTGCGCGGTGCGGCTCTCTCGTTCGTAGTGGAACATCGGCTCAGCGTCTCCGGCGCTCGCTTAGAGCACGTGATAGAGGATGAGATGGTCGCCCAGGACATCGTTGGCGAAGTCGTTCTCGACGTCGCGCCAGACCGAATGGATGTGATTGGCGCCATTCTGGCGGTTGTCGAACTCGACCAGGAAGTTGCCGCCGTGGATCCGATAGTAGTGCGGCTCCCCGCTCTGCACCGGACCGGCCCAGGCGAAATGCATCCCCTCGCGACCGGCCGCCGCGATCCGCCCGCGGCAATCCTCGGCCAGGTCCGACGGCGCCTGATCGACATACACATTGATCAGCCGATCCAGCACCGCTCGCTGATCGTCATCCATCTCCGATGCGGCCAGGCCCTCGTAGGCCGGCATCACCGCGCGCGAGGCGTTGAACGTGAGGATGTCCCACGGCGCTTCGGGATAGATCACCGTGCGCTCCGATTGCTCCGCGTCGAGCATGGCCATCAGATCGAAGGCGAGATCCTCGCGCTGATCGAGAATCCGCAGTCCGGTCTGGGGACCGCTGCGTACTTCGGCTGGGTTGGTGCCGAAGAAAAACGGCGTCAGCGCCAGCAGGCCGTCGCCCCAGAGCGAGTAGTTGAGCGAGATGTGATGCCCCTCAACGCGCCAGCCCCAGGGAGTCTCGTCGTCCGCCGGATCGCCGAAGATCGTCCAGTAGTACAGTTCGGGGTCGCGCTTGAACGTCTTCCGTCCGGCGCCGAGCTCAATCTCGCCCAGGATGATCTCCAGATCGATAATCCCCACCGCCTGCTCATACGCGCGCGCGCTCAGCCCGGCCTTCATCAAGTCCATCGCCAGACCGCGTTGCGCGTCCGTCATGTCGCGCAGCGGCAGCCCGTGACGATTGGTCGGCGGGTAGTACCAGAAGATGCGCTCGCCATCCATGTAGTCGTAAATCGTCGTCGCGCGCTGCTCGACGTTCAGGCTGTTGGCGAACTCGGTCGCGGCGGCGCGCATTGCAGCCCCGGCTGCTGTGGCAGTTGGACGTTCAGGCATGATTCGTTCTCTCTCGGTCGCACTCAAACGGGACGGATATGCCCGTCGCCGCGAATCACCCACTTGTACGAAGTCAGCTCGCGCAGACCCATCGGCCCGCGAGCATGCAGCTTGCCGGTCGAGATCCCCACTTCCGCGCCAAGACCGAACTGCCCGCCGTCCGTGAACTGGGTCGACGCGTTGACGTAGACCGCTGCCGCATCCACCTCGCGCAGGAAGCGTTGTCCCAGCGCCTCGTCGGACGTGATCACCGCCTCGGAATGCCCGCTGCCATGCTCCGCAATGTGCGCCAGCGCAGCATCCGCGTCATCGACCACGCCAACCGCAGCCGTCAACGACAGGAACTCGGTGTCGAAGTCGTCGGGACCGGCCGGATGCACGTTGGCCGAGGAGTCAGCCAGCAACGCTTGCGCCCGATCGTCGGCTCGCAACTCAACCGGCGTCGGACCATCACCGGCCCAGCGACGCCCCAGCTCCGAGAGAAACTGCGGCGCGACCGCCTCGTGGACCAGCATCACGTCGAGCGCGTTGCAGATGCTCACCCGTCGCCGCTTGGCGTTGTCGACCACCGCCAGCGCCATCTCCAGGTCGGCCGCGGCGTCGATGTAGGTATGGCAGATCCCAACCCCGCCCGCGACGACCGCCATCGAAGCCTCGCGGCGCACTCGGTTGATCAGCGCCTGCCCGCCGCGCGGGACCATCAGGTCGATCAGGTCGTTCATCGCCAGCAGCTCGCCGACCAGCGCCCGGTCGATGCTGCGCACCAACTGGATCGCATCGGCCGGCAGATCGTTGGCTGCCAGCGCGTCGCGCAGCACCTCGGCCAGGATTCGATTCGATCGAATCGCCTCGCGACCCCCGCGCAGCACCGAGGCATTGCCCGACTTCAGACAGATCGCCCCGATATCAATCGTCACGTTGGGCCGCGACTCATACACCGACGCAATCACGCCCAGCGGCACCCGCACCCGCTCGATTTCGAGGCCCGATTCGGTCGTGGTGCAGTCAATCGTTTCGCCGACCGGATCCTCCAGCAGGGCCAGATCCTCCAGCGACGCCGCCAGCGCCTCGACGCGATCGGGCGTCAGTGCGAGCCGGTCGATCATCGCATCGCTCAGGTGCCCGCTGGCCTCGGCGACATCCTCCGCGTTGGCGGAGACGATTGTCCCGCTGCGTTCGCGCAACAGCGCCGCGCCCGTGTGCATCACCGCATTCTTCTGCTCGGTGGTCGCCCAGCCCAGCGCCGGCGACGCCGCCCGGGCCGCCTCGACCTGCTCCCGCAACTCCGCCGACGCGTCCACTTGCTGTTCCATCAGCGACTCTGTGGTCATGGCATATTCCTGGTTGCTCGCCTGCTTCTCATCGATCGTAGTCAGAGTCTCGCCTCAGCGCCGTCTCCGCCGACGCTCGGGACCCTTCGGCGGATCGCCGCTGCCGACGAAGCTGTACTCGTCCGACGTCACGCCCAGCCGCTCCTCGAAGCCGTCAATGACCTCGATCCTCGCCCCGTCCCCCTCCTCGCCGCGAGCGCGCAGCCGATAGGCGCCGCCCAGCGAGTGCTCGGGATTGGAGAGCGAAGAGATCTTCCCCCGCCAGGAACGCTCGCGCACATCGCCGACCCGAGTCGTCTCGATGTCGATGATCACGAAGCACTCGGTCAGCATCGACCCGCGGGTCGTCAACACCTCGGCCTTGAACTGCTGCCGTCGCCGCATCGTGGTCATCGAACCGCTCCCGTTGCTCCCAGCCTAGTCAACGAGCGCTCATTCTGACCGCTGCGGCGCGAACGTCGCCGCCACCTTCGGATCGGAACCCTGCAACCGCCTGATCACGACCGGCCAGAACAGGATCACCAGCAACATGAACGCGATCGCCTCGATCACCACCGAGATCACGCCGCCCTGGATCCCGAACCACTCGAACATCAGGAACACCTGCAGCCCGGTCACCGGACCCATCCCGATCACCATCGACAGCACCCCCATCACCCGACCGCGCATCTCCGCCGGTGTGCGCGTGACCAGCAACGCCGTCTGCATGATCGCAAACGCCGAGAAGCCAAACCCCATGCAGAACGAGATCAACATCGACAGCGGATACCACGGCGACAGCACCATCCCCATCACGCAGAGAATGAACCAGGCCGTCCCCGCGTAGTAGATCCGCCCCGACTGCCCCCAGCTGCTCCAACCGGCAATCACCAGCGCGCTGAAGAACGAGCCCGCGCCCACTAGCGCCTCCAGCACACCGATCCGCAGCTTGTCCACGCCCAGCAGCTCCTGCCCAATGTCCGGCAGAGCGGCGGCGTAGGCGGGATAGAGCAGGTTGAACGCCAGGGTCACGCCCAGCGTCCCCAGCAACAGCTCGTTCCCCCGGATGAAGCGAAACCCGTCGCGGATGTCGCGCCAGGTCTCCCGCGCCACTTCGCCGAAACCGCTGGCCGACCCGCCGCGCAGCGGCGGACGATAGCTCAGCGTCGACGCAATCATCGCCGAGATGATGAATGCGCAGGCCGTGAACAGGTACGCCCACTCGGCCCCTAGCTCCTGCAGCAGTCCCGCGCCGATCAGCGGTCCGGGAATCCGCACGATCGAGTCGGTCGACCAGTCCAGCCCCACCGCCCGTCCCACCTGGTGCGGCGGGACCACATCGGCAATCATCGCCCGGCGGGTGGGGAACTCAACCGACCAGACGATTCCGGCGACAAAGATGAAGACCAGCAGCTGCCAGAACTCAATCCCGACCAGCATGACAAACACGGTGAGCGCGAAGTACATCACCGAGAGAATCAACAGCGACGTGATCCAGATCTTCTTGCGGTTGAAACGGTCGGCCAGCGCGCCCACGAACATCCCAAACAGCAGCCTCGGCGCCATCCGCACCAGAAACGCCAGCGCCACGTATCCCGCCGCCTCCGTCAGGTCCCGCGCGTACAGCGTGAGCACCAGCATGTCCAGCCAGCGCACCATGCCGGTCACGGCGCCCGCCGCCCAGACCCGGCGAAAGTCGGGATTCGCGACGAGTGCGCCGACGCCCTGTCCGCGTTGTCCCCTGGCTTGCCCGACCCGGAGGCTCACCTCACCGCCTGGGCCTCCTGCGCATCCTGATGAGCCGCCTGATGCTCCCGATCACTGCGCTTGCCCCGGTAGACGCTCAGGTCAATTGCCCGCCAGACTTCCGGCGTCACCCTGAACAGCATCCGCGGCTCGGTCTGCATGTTGGCGAAGAACGCGTCAACCGCGTCGTCGTTGGCCGGATCGCCCTGACCCACATACTTCTCCGCCAGCCGCCGCGACACCGGCCAGATATCGAAATCCGGCAGCGTCAACGCTTCGGCCGTACCGTCGATCTCCACGTGCTGCGACGGCGGACCCGACGTCTCAATGCAGAACGACATCCGAGGATCGTTCATCAGCTGTTTGCACCAGACCCGACCAAGTGTGCCGGTCAGCCACATGTGGCCCGTCGGTGGGTTGCGCGACGGATGAGCATCGTCGGCAATCTCACCCTCCCAGAGGAACCACAGCGGCACCGTGTACGGGCGGCCGTCCTGCCGCAGCGAAGCCAAGACGCCCATGTGCGGCTGCTCCATGAACTCACGCCACGCCTCCGCTCGCATTCGGGCCATGTCACACTCCTTCGCTCGTCAGTCTGTCACCACGTCAAGACTCCGTCGAGGGTAAAGCCAACCCCTCTGCTCCACCGTCAAACCCGCACCCAATCGTCCCGTCATACCCGCGCCCATTAGTCCTGTCATACCCGCGCTTGCCGCGGAGCCTGCCCCCGGCTCGAACGGGGGTATCTCGCAGCAAGCAGCACCGCCCTCAATCCTCACTCGCCCTATCACCTCGCCGCCCCTTCCGTCATTCCCGCGCCCCTCCGTCATTCCCGCGAAGGCGGGAATCCATACAGCAAGGCGCCAGCCACGACCTCAGGTCCAGAAGTCGCCTCGCGCATGACTCAGAGGCACAGGCCACACAGACGCGTTCCCGAACAAGATTCCCGCCCGCGCGGAAATCAGCCGTCCCGACCCGACCCCAACTCCGACAGATCCACCGCCCGCCACCGAGTCGGCCTCACCTTGAACAGCATCCGCACCTCCGACTGCATCATCGTCAGATAGCCCTCGACCGCTTCGTCGTTCGCCGGATCACCCCGTCCGACGTACTTCTCGACGATTCGCCTCATGATCGGCCAGATGTCCATCTCGTCGGGCATGTGCGGTTCGACCGTCCCGTCGACGCCAACATGCTGCGATGGCGGACCGGCCGTGTCGATACAGAACGACATCGAGTCGTTGTTGAGCAGGTGCCGGCACCAGATCCGCGTCGGCGATCCGGTCAGCCAGATCTGGCCCTGCGGAGGATTGCGCGACGGATGCATGTCGTCGGGCACCGTTCCCTCCCACAGGTACCAGAGCGGGATCGTGTACGGAGTGCCGTCTCGACGTAGCGTCGCCAGCACGCCCGAATACGGTTGCTCAAGGAACTCCCGCATGACCTCCGGCCGCATCTCAAACATCAGCCGCTCCTCGCCAATCCCTCAGGCGTCCTGCCCCGCCTCAAACTCCGACAGATCAATCGCCCGCCAGCGGGTCGGCGTCACCTTGAACAGCACCGGCGTCATCGACCGCGACGACTCCATGTACTGCTCCATTGCCTCATCGTTCGCCGGGTCTCCGCGTCCCACGTACTTCTCCACCAGCCGGCGCATGATCGGCCAGGGGTCGGCCGCCGCGGCCGACAGCACCTCAACCGTCCCGTCGATCCCCACGTGCAAGGCCGGCGGACCCTCCACATCGATACAGAGCGACATCCGCGGATCGTGCTGCAGGTGCCGCACCCAGGTACTGGTCTCGCCGCCCAGGAACCAGGCATGACCCGTCGGCGGACGCTGAATCGGATGCAGGTCGTCCGGCACTTCGCCCTCCCACAGGTACCAGAGCGGGATCGTGTACGGACTCCCGTCCCGACGCAATGTCGCCAGGATCGCCGGCAACGGCCGATCAAGAAACTCCCGCAAGACCTCAGCTCGCATCTCAAACATCGCGCAGTCCCCTCCTACGGCGTCGGCGGCAGACTGAGCAGCCCCCGCGCCTCCGCCGGCGACGCCACCGGACGTCCGACCTCGTCGCAGAGGCTGACGGCTTCTTCCAATAGCTCCGTGTTGGTTGGCGTCCTCGATCCCTGGTAGAAATCCTCGAGGCCGACGCGCAGGTGCCCGCCCTTTTCCAGCGCGAGCCGAGCGAAGCCCGAGCCAATGCAGTCGCCGCCGAGGATCGCAACCGACCACTCCAGGCCCGTCCCCTCAAGCATCGACAGGTACGCGTTAAGGCACGGCTCGGTCGGGAACATGCCAAAGCCCAGCGGACCCCGCTCCATCCCGCCGAAGTAGAGCTTGACCAGCGAACCCTGCGGCACCAGCCCCTGCGCGTGATAGGCCAGCACCACTCGCAGGAACCCGGGCTCGAAGATCGAGATCGAAGCGCCCCGGCCCATCCGCTGGCAAGTCTCGAACATGTAGCGCGCGTCCCGATACGTGTTGATGTAGACGTTGTCGGTCGGCGCCGGCAGGCCGTGCTCGTCGGCGGGACCGAGTCCCACGCAGCCCGGATCGATCAGGCCCTGACCCAACACGCCCGCCTCGTTCAGCGCCGGCAGGTGCGAGTAACGCACGGCAATCTCCGAGTCGGGACCGCCCGAACCCATCGTCGGGTAGAGGATCGCGTCCGGCCGCTGAGCCAGCACCTCGCGCCAGGCGTCGATATAGGGCTGTGGATCGTGCCAGCCGGCCGTGGTCCGGCCGCCCGGCACGATGACCTGGTCGTCGTTGTGGTTGTGCACGATCGCGGCCCCGGCGTCAACGGCCCGCACCGCGTCGGCCGCGATCTCCTCCACCGAACGAGGCGAGTTCGGATTCCGACTCTTCGGAGTCCCCCCATTGATCGCGGCCTCGATCACCACCGGTTTAGACATGATGCCCCTCCAACTCGCCCCGCAGTCTACGCGTCCGCTCTCCCCTCCGATGCCCGTCCGTCTACTCCGATCCCCCCACTCCCCATCCGCTGCCCCATGCCCTATCCAATGCCCCGTGCCCCTTTCGATGCCCCATGCCCCATCCAATGCCCCGTACCCCTTCCGATGCCCCGTGCCCCTTCCGATGCCCCGTGCCCCTTCCGATGCCCCGTGCTTGACACGGGGCCCAGACCTCGATCCTCGCTTGCCTCACGCCGTCCCTCTGACCTCAGCCTCAGCCTTCGACGCCCTGCGCCCCGCATCCGCTGCGCTCACCAGACCCACGCGCAAAACCGCAAGCAAGTCGCCCCCGCGAAGGCGGGGGCAGCCCAGCCAGAGAACCGCCCTCGGACCCAGTCTTCGCCCGGTCGCCTCCTGTTGGTCCACCCCCAGCTCTCCGTCAGAGACCGGATCAGCCCGCCAACGCAACCAACGCAACACTGCCCCGCCAACTCCACCCCACCCCTGCCAGATCCTGACACAATCAGAACATCAGTACAACAGAGACAGAAAGCATCGCCATGCCCAACCCCTACCACCTCCGAGCCAAAATCGACCGCCTCTGGCGGCACGCCAACTCCGACGCCCCCGCCTACCGACGCCTCAAGTCCCTCGACGCCGTCGTCCGAGAACTCTTCGCCCCCAACGACCGAGCTCGCCAGAACCACCAGCTCTACCTCGCCACCGACCCCTACGACGTCGCCCGCCACCACCTCCGAGACCTCTACGACCACACCGGCCCATCGGCTCCTGCCCACGAAGCCACCCTTTCCCTCCCTCTCCCTCTCCCTCTCCCTCTCCCTCTCCCTCTCCCTCTGGGAGAGGGCTGGGGTGAGGGTCCCCCTGCCCTCGATGACGAAGAGACCAACGAAGAAGACGACGACCCGTGGTAATCGCCCACCCATCGGTTACCCCACGCGTTTTTTTTCTCCCAGCGGATCACCCGCCCCCGGCCCCGCCGTGCCGATCTCTACTGCCCCCCAATCCGACTCATCTCTGGCTGCCGGCAACATTCATCGATGTCAACGGCCGCAACGCCACCTGGATTCGTCTGCACTCACCCGGATCATTCCAGAACAACCCTCACGATTTCCGGACGAGTCTGGACCAATCCGGACAAATCTGGACAGATCTGGACAGATCGGCACACCAAAACGCACAATTCATCACGCAGAACGGCACTTCCTGTCCACCCGAACCGAAACTCCCCCAGTTCAGCCGCTGGCAATCCCGTGCTCGATTTCCGATACTGCCGGAAAGCAAAGGACTGCACCATGCTCATCGGCTACTTCACCGAACGCCCCTACCAGGACCCACAGACCGGATTCTTCGGCGCCACCGGACTCGACCTGACCGACCTCGACGCCTCCAACTCCGCCTACGACCCGCGCGTCGGCTCCGAGCTCTATCACCGCTACCTCGACGAGAAAATCTACGCCGAGGAGATGGGCTTCGACGCATTGATGCTCAACGAGCATCACTCCACGCCCTTCTGCATGGGCTCGGTGATGAACGTCGAAGCCGCCATCCTCGCCCGGATCACCAAACAAGCGAAAATCGTCCTGCTCGGCAACATCCTGCCGATCTGGGAGGATCCGCTCTGGTTGGCAGAGACGCTCGCCCAGATCGACATGATCTCGGAAGGTCGACTGGTCACCGGCTGGGTCCGCGGCGGCGGACGCGAATCGGTCTCGCACAACGCCCAGGCCCCCTTCAACTGGGAGCGCTTCCAGGAGGCGCACGACTTCGTCGTCAAGGCCTGGTCGACGCCGGGCCCCTTCCGCTGGGAGGGCGAGCACTACAACTTCCGCTACGTCAACCCCTGGTCGCGACCGATCCAGGATCCGCACCCGCAGATCTGGATCCCCGGGATCATGAGCCGCAACACCGTCAAGTGGACGGCCGAGCATCGCTACCCCTACATCATGCTCGCCACCGACCTCGAACCGACCAAACAGTCGTTCGCCTACTACGACGAGGTCGCCCGCGAGAACGGCTACGAGGCCGGCCCGGAGCACCACGGCTACCTGTTCAAGGTTCACGTCGACGAAACCGAGGAGCTGGCCGAGGAGGCCGGCCGCCGCTACCTGCAGGGTCCCTCGAACCCCTTCCTGGAGGGCAACCAGGGCGTGGTCAAGGCCAACCTGCAGAATCTTCCCGGCCTGACCTCGCGGACCAACGTGCTGCCCACGATCCAGAACTTCGCCGCCGCCGCCTCGCGTGGCCGCACCGCCGCCGCCGAGGCCGCACTCGCCGCCCGCGAGCAGCAGCAGCCCGAAGCCTCGGACATCTTCGGCTCCTACGAGGACCAGAAGGCGCGCATGACGATCATCACCGGCACGCCCAAGACGGTGATTCCCAAGATCCGCCACGTGCTCGAGTACCTCCGCCCCGGTCAGATCTTCTTCTGGGACGGCGACGGCGCCATGACCCACCAGGACTCAATGCGGTCCCTCCGCCTCTTCGGCGAAGAAGTCATCCCTGCCACCCGCGAGATCGCGAAGGAGCTCGACCTCAAGTCCGCCTTCGAAGTCGACACCAAGACCGGCGCAGACCTCACCGTCGCCGCCGACTGAACCGCGATGACCGGGAGCGAACCGAAGCGGGTCGGCGTCTTCGGCACCGGCTGGGGCGCCCGAGTCTCCGTCCCGGCCTTCCGCGCCGCCGGCTGGGAGGTCGCCGCCCTCTGGAGCCGCAAGCCCGAGCGCGCCGCGATGATGTCGCAGCGACTCGAGATCCCGTTCGCCACGCACGAAGCCGCCGCTCTGCTGGACCGTCCCGAGATCGACGCCGTCGCGATCCACACTCCGCCGCACATGCACCTCGACCTCTGCCGCGCCGCCTTCGCCGCCGGCAAACACGTGCTGGTCGACAAGCCATTCGCGACCAACGTCGAGGATGCGCGCCAGCTCGCTGCCTCCGCCGAGGACTCCGATCTGACCACGATGGTCAACTATGAGTTCCGCTTCGCCCCGCTCCGCGCCCAGGTCGAACGGCTGGTGAAGGACGGCGCCATCGGAGCAGTGCGCCACGCCTCCATCGACCTGCAGACCACCAACCCGCTGGTGCAGATGGATCGTCCCTGGCGGCTCGACCCCGCGCATGGCGGAGGACTATTGAACGAACTCGGTTCCCACGCCATCGACCGCTTCCGACAATGGTTCGGAGACATCGCCTCCGTCTCAGCCCGCTTCGCGGCATTCCCGCCCGAGGGATTGGACCCCTCCTTCACCAGCGAAGACCAGATCAGCGCCAGCTTCACGTTCGAGTCGGGCGCCACAGCCACGCTCTCGATGAACTGGGTCTCCAATCCACCACTCGGTCTCCGTGTCGTCATCACTGGCTCCGACGGCGTCATCCTCGCCACCTCCCCCGGCAGCATGCTCTCCGAGGGCGAGGTGAGAATCGGCAGAGCCGGCGATGACCAGTTCAAGGCCGTCCCTGTGCCGGACGATGACTCGCAAGAGTTGCCTGCAGACGCGGTGGGCATCTCCGCACGCTTGATTCAGGCCTTCGCAGCAGGCATCGATGCAGGCAACTCACCCGCGCCAAACTTCACAGACGGCCTGTATTCACAGATCGCGATCGACGCCATGCGCGAATCGGCGGCTATGGGCTACGTGGTGTCGATTACTCAGCGCTAGGTAACAGGGCATCTCAGGAAAGATATCCACGAATCGATAGAAGTATGTCGAGTTGGGCTAGTATGACTACGTGGCGTCCTTCAACCGCATCAACAGGCTGCGCTTCTTCCAGATTCTGCGTCCGCATGTCGGTGAGGACGCCGCGGAACAGTTCGGCGATGCACTTGAAGCGGAGTTCTCGCCACTCAGTACCAAAGCGGACCTGAACGCGACCAAGGCGGCACTGAGCGCCGAGATCGACTCGTTGAGGGAATCCATCAAGCACGATCAGCAAGCGATGCTGCTGAAGGCCACCGCCATCTGGGCGGCGCTGCTTGCCGCCGCGGTGGCAATCTCCCGGCTCTTCTGACCGTTAGCGCAACTCCTCCACGATCTCCGCCAGCTCGGCCATGGCCTGCATCTGTTGGTCCGGTGGGACGTCCCAGTTCGGCGTGCGATAGGCGGGGATGCTCAGCGCGTGCTCGAGACCGGCCTCCTCGTACCGGCCCAGGGTGTCGACGATCTCGTCGCGGGAGCCGCCGACCACGGCCGGGAAGCCGCGCACCGAATCGGCCTCGCCATCGAGCAGCACCATCGGCCCAAGCATCGAGATCTCCAGCTCCGACATGTCGCGGCCGGCGCGTTCCATCTCTTCCTCGACGATGGACAGCTCCTCGCGGATCTGGTCGGGCTCCGAAGTAATCGTGTGATAGCCGGTGCCGTATCGCGCGACTCGCCGGGCGGCGATTCGGCCCTTGCCGCCGATCCAGATCGGCACATACGGCTGCTGGTAACAGCCTGAGAGTCCGCCCAGGTTCTCAAACTGGCGGAAATGGCCCTCGTGGGAGATCGGTTCGCGGTTGACGCCGTTGGTCCAGGCGCTGATCGCGATTGTCATCCACTCGTCGGTCAGCGCGCCGCGCCGATCGAACGGCTCGCCGCCCAGACCCAGCGCCTCGAACTCCTCTTCCATCCAACCGACGCCGATCCCCAGCAGCACCCGGCCCTCGGACAGCTGATCGATCGTGGCGATCGCCTGCGCCTGGTAGAGCGGGTCGCGGTAGGGGATGATCAGGACCGAGGTGCCGATCTGAATCTCCGAGGTCCTGACCGCGACCGCCGACATCACAGCCAATGGGTCCATGATGTCCTGGTGATAGGCGAAGCCGGCCACGCCCGAGTCGTTGTAGGGATACCTCGACTTGATGGCTGCCGGCATGAAGATGTGATCATGCACCCAGACCGAGTCGAAGCCGAGCAGTTCGGCGCGCTCGGCGATGTCGACCACGTCGTTGATGTCGCCAAACTTGCCGGCGGTGCCGAAGTTGCCGATCGGGATTCCAAACTTCATTGTCTTGCTCCTCGACTAGGCGAATGCCGGCAAAATCTCATCGGAGACGAACTGCATGCTGTTCAGCACGCGCTCGACTGTCGTGTCGCCCTCCGGGCTGATCATCATGGGCGTCGCGATCAGGTGCTCGACGCCGACGCGGCCGAATGCGAGCAAGTCGGACGCGATCTGGTCGGGCGAGCCGTGCAGGAGCGCCCGATCTTCCTCGTCGAGCGCCGTCGTGGACGGGCGCAGATTCTGCAACAGCTGAATCTCCAGCTCGTCCGGATCCCGTCGGTCGCGCTCGCAGGCGTTGCGTACCCCTTCGACCTCGACCGCCATGTGCTCGACCGTCTGGAAGGCGGCGTGGTAGCCGTCGCCGTAGCGTGAGGCTCTGCGCCAGGAGTTGATCCCGTTGCCGCCGATCACGATCGGAATCGTGCCGCCGTCTTCGCGACGGACCGGCTTGGGATAGGCGCCGACGTTGTGGAATTCGACGAACTGTCCGTGGAAGGAGGAGGGTCCGGGATTGGTCCACATCTCGCGCATGGCGCGCAGGTACTCGTTGGTCACCGCGCCGCGCCGGCGATAGTGGACCTCGGTCAGGCCGAGCGCCTCGAACTCCTCGCGCATCCAGCCGACGCCCGCGCCAAGCACGATCCGGCCGCCCGAGATCTGGTCGGCGGCGGCCAGCATCTTGGCCACGACGGCGGGGTGGCGGTAGGGAATGACGAGCACGGAGCAACCGATCTCGACCGACTGCGTCGCCTCGGCCAGCGCGCACATGACGACCAGCGGGTCAAAACACTGAATCGTCGACGGCGCGGGAAACTCGCCCAAGTCGTTGTAGGGGTAGCGAGACTCGATCTGGGTCGGCACGACGATGTGGTCGTTCGTCCAGACCGAGTCGAAGCCCAGGTCCTCGGCCGCCTGCGCGACATCGATGCAGGCATTTGGACCCGACTCGTCATTGAAGCCATTCATGTTGCCGACGCCGACGCCAAATCGCATGATCATCACCTGCGCTCTCGAATCAGGTCCAGGTTGTGGGTGAATGGTACGGCCTCGTGGATACACTGAGCGGGCGGGTCCAGAGGACCGGGCGGAAAGGTCGAGCGCATCGTGTCTGAGTGGTCCAGGGGCGATCGACCGACCGCGACGGAGCCGCCGCCGGCGTCTCCCCGAGTGCCGCCCGTCGATCCGGCGTCCTTGCCGACGCCCGACGTGGCGGACGAGTCTCCGCTCTCCACCCTGCGCAAGGAGATTGGCCGGGTCATCGTCGGTCAGGAGGGACTGGTCACCCGGCTGCTGGTCGCGCTGCTCTGCGATGGACATTGCCTCGTGGAGGGGGTACCCGGACTGGCCAAGTCACTCACGGTCTCAACGCTCGCCGACTGTCTCGACGCCGGCTACGCCCGCCTCCAGTTCACGCCCGATCTGTTGCCCGCCGATCTCACCGGTTCGGAGATCTACAACGCCGCCGAATCGAGATTTGAGGTACGCCAGGGTCCCATCTTTACCAACATTCTGCTCGCCGATGAGATCAATCGCGCGCCGGCCAAGGTCCAATCGGCGCTGCTCGAAGCGATGCAGGAACGCCAGGTGTCAATCGGCGGCCAGACGTTTCCGCTGCCCTCGCCGTTCCTGGTGCTGGCCACACAGAATCCAATTGAGCAGGAGGGCACTTATCCCCTCCCAGAAGCCCAGCTCGACCGATTTCTGCTTAATGTGCGAGTCGACTATCCCGGAGAGCTTGACGAGCGCGAAGTCCTAGATCGCACCCTCACCGGCGAGGTCGTCACCGTTGGTTCGGTGCTCGCACTCGCCGACGTGCTCCAGGCGCGAGCGTCCGTGGCTGAGGTTCGCATGGAACCACGGCTGCGCGACTACATCGTGCAGTTGGTTCGCTCGACCCGATCACCGGGTCGACAGGTGCGCGAACTGTCGGCCTATGTCGATTTCGGCGCATCGCCACGCGCGACGACCGCACTGGCGATGAGCGCCCGGGCGCTGGCCTGGTTGTCGGGCCGCGATTACGCGACACCGGACGACGTCAAAGCGATGGCGCTGGACGCGCTCCGCCACCGGATCGTCCTGAGCTACGAGGCCGAGGCGGATCAGGTGACGGCGGACGACGTGATCGCGCGATTGCTCACGGCCCTGCCGGTGCCCTAGGTCTGACATGTCCCGCCTGCAACGGATTCGCAAGTGGATCGCGCCTCCTCTGCCGGAGGCCAGATCGACAGCGCCAACCCTGGACGAAGTTCGCCATCAGGTGCGGCAGATCGAGGTACGGGCTCGCCGCGCCCTGCGCGACGAACTGGCCGGCGAGTATCGAACCGCTTTTCGCGGACGGGGTCTCGAGTTCGCCGAGTTGCAGCCGTACAACCCCGGCGACGATGTTCGCTCGATCGACTGGAAGGCCACAGCCAGACTGCGGACTCCTGTGGTCCGCCGCTACGTCGAAGAACGCGAGCAGACAGTGCTGATTCTGGTGGATGTCTCGGGATCGATGGGATACGCCGCCTCAGGACCATCGGTACGGGACCGTGCGGTCGAGATCGCCGGCGTCCTGGGACTGGCAGCCGCGGCCGCGAACGACGTCGTGGGCGTCGCCGCATTCTCGACCGACGTCGTGCTGGCCGTGCCGCCGGCCAAGGGATCGAGTCATGTGCTGCGGATTCTGCGCGACCTGCTCACGCTGCAGGCCGAGGGGCGGACCGAACTCGCCCGCGCGCTGCGCTATGCCGGACGCGTCATGCGCAAGCGCGGCGTGGCGATCGTGATCTCCGACTTTGTCGCCACGCATCCGGACCACGTCTGGGAACCGGCGCTGGCGCAGCTGAGCCGGAGGCATGACGTGGTCGCGGTGTGCCTGCGCGACGCGCGAGAAACCGCGCTGGCGGCAGCCGCTCGCGGCTCGATCGTGCACTGGGGCGGAGCCGAACGAGGAGACATGATCCTGGCCGACGACCGCATCTCCCGGACGCAGGAGCAGGAACTGGCGAACGAGCGGCGCCAGATGCTCGCTCGATTGCGCCAGTGCGGCTGCGACGCCGTGATGATTGATACAGACGAGGATTGGGTACCGGTGCTCATTGGACTCTTCCGTCAACGTCGGAGCCGGCAGTGAAGCGTCTGCTGCTCGGCCCGCTGTTGTGCTTCACGGCCGTGCTGCTGGCAGCGGGCGCCTCGGCTGAAGCACCAAGCGCCAGCGTGTCCGTTGTCCCCGAGGGCGAGCTGACGGTCGGCGATCCCGTCGAGATCCGGGTCAGCGTGATCCACGAAGCGGGCGCCCGCGTGCTGATGGACGGTTCGGTCGTGCAGATGGGGGGGATGGAGCCCTCGGCGCCGGTGATCACCGAAGTCAGCGAGACCGAGACGCTGGTTGTGTTCCAGACCCGAGCATTCGCCTCGGGCAGGTTCGACGTCGAGCTGCCGGCCATTCCCATCCAGCGCGCCGACCGGTCACTCAGCGAACTTCGCTTGCGGCAGGCGGCGATCACGATCACTTCGGTGCTGGACGGCCAGTCCGAGCCGAGGCCTATCACCGGTCCCGATCTGCTTCAGGGTGACGACCGCACACTGACTCCATGGATCGTGGGAATCATCGGCATCGGCCTGGGATTCGTCCTGGCGCGCCTGCTGCGTCGACGCTATCGGCGGCCGGCGGTTGTTGCCGGAATCGCGGACGGCGAGATCGCGATGTCCGAATCGGTGACGTTTGAACTGGATGCGGCTCTCGAGCCGGCGGAACAATGCCGACGCCTGTCCACAGCCGTCCGATCACGTCTCGGCGAGGACTGGTCGCTGCCGGCGTCGGCGCTGACGTCGTCGGAGATCGGGCCGGCGCTAGCGGCTGCCGGGGCGCCCGGCGCGGTCGTCCTTCGTGTGACCCGTCTGCTGGAAGCCTGCGACCGTGCTCAGTTCGGCGGCGAACTGCCGACCACCGACCGTCTGAGCGGCTACGTGCAACTCGCCGAAGCAATCTGGGCGGATGGAGATTCGTCGTGAGATTCGACGATCCGGCCCTGCTCGGGTTGTTGGCGTTGCTGGCGCCGTACCTCTGGCTGCTCCGGCGAGAGTCGCGACTGGTCCGGCCTCGATATCTCTTGCCGCAGCTCTATGGCGCGCCGCCGTTGGCCGCTCGCGCGGGCCGGCGGATGCGCGCCATGCCCTGGCTGGCCACGCTGCGCGTCGTGGCGCTCGTCCTGATCATCGTCGCCGCGACCAGACCCCAGGCGACGACCGTCGAGGCCGTCAAGCCGGCCGAAGGCATCGACATCGTCCTGGTGATCGATACATCGTCATCCATGACCACCGCGCGCCTGGCCGACGACGAGACCCGGATGGAAGCGGCCCGCCGGGTGGCGCGGGATTTCATCGCCGATCGCCAGGCCAACGGCACCGACCGAATCGGTCTGGTCATGTTCCAGCGGCGGGCGCTGGTGATGAGTCCGCTCACCCTTGATCTGGACTCGATTGATGAGATGGTCGAGGTCTCGGTGCGCAGCGGCCTGATTCCCGACGGCACGGCGCTCGGCGTCGCCACGATGGAAGCGATCGACCTCCTGCGCGGATCGGAAGCGGTGTCGCGAATCGTGGTCGTTCTGACCGACGGCGAAAACAATGTGCCCGACATCACGCCCAACCAGGCGGCAGCCGTGGCTCGTGCAACCGGGGTCAAGCTCTACACGATTGGTCTGCCCGCCAACGCGCGTGCGGTCGGCGTTGGCTTCAGCGAGCTGACCCTGGTCTACATGGCCGATGAGACTGGCGGTGTTTATTTTCGCGCCACCGATTCACAGGAGTTGTCCGAGGCCTACCAATCGATTTCGGAGTTGGAACGTAAGCGGGTTGGCGACGAGCTGTTTCTGACGACCGAGGAACTCGCGCCCTGGTTCCTGCTCGCGGCCGGCGTGTTGCTCGTGCTGGAGATCGCCCTGCGCTCGAGCTGGTGGCGGAGGCTGCCGTGATCGATCTCGGTTCGCCCGGCATGCTCGCGCTGTTGGCGTTGATTCCTGCGGCCGGGATCGGATGGTGGTGGCTGTGGCGCGCGCGCCGGTTGCATCGGATGGCCGTTGGAGCCCGGGTCGCAGGTGTTCGCCGGGGCACGAGGATGTCGCGCGCCCTGCTGCTGCTGGCGCTGGCGCTGCTCGCGGTGGCGTCGTCTCGGCCGATGTGGAACGCGGGTCAACAGACGCTGGGACGGTCGGATGTCTCTCTCGTCGTCGCACTGGACGTCTCGCTGAGCATGGCCGCAGAAGACATCGGCGGCGGCGGCGAGCGGGTCAGCCGGTTTACCGCCGCCAAGTCCGAGATCCAGCGCCTGATCGACGGTCGCCGGGGAGATCGGGTCGGGCTCGTGATCTTTGCCGGCGATGCGTTTCTCCGATTCCCGCTGACCCGCGATCACGAAGCGGCGTTGCAAGTCCTTGAGGCGCTGGAACCGGGTGAAGCGCTGGTCGTTCCCGGCTCGAACATCGCCAGTGGCATCGAACTGGCAGCCGCCACCATCGTCCGGGCGTCGGAGGAGGACGGCGCGAGCGATCTGAGCGGCGCGATCGCCGTTGTCAGCGATGGCGAGGTACACGTGGGAGACGCCGAGGCGGCGGCTTCTGTGGCGCGAGCGCAGGGACTGCAGGTGTTCGCGGTCGGCGTTGGCTCCGAGCGTGGCGCGACGATCCCGATCGAGGCCTCGGGCGAGCCGAAGCTCGATCCGGAGACCGACGCGCCGATCGTGACACGGCTCGATGCTGCGCATCTGGAGCGCATCGCGGCCGCCGGGGGAGGCCGGTATCTCCGGCTGGATCGGCCCGGCGCCATGGCCGCGATGAACGCCGATTTCGCCGCGCTCGATCTGGTCCGCGACCTGGTCGTCGAAGAGACGGCGCTGGCGGAACAGTTTCAGTGGTTTGCCGGCGCGGCGGCAGTGGCCTTGCTTGGCGCGCTCGCCGCGCGCGTGTTTGGATGGTCGCTGGGCGGTCGCTTCGGTCTTGCCTCACTGGGCGCGCTGGCCGCCGCCATGCTGGTCGCGAGCGGCTGCGGGGGTCCGAGCGTGGAGCAACTCAATCGCGACGGCGTCAGTCATTACGAGGCGAGCCGGTACGCCGAAGCGCTCGAGTCGTGGCGCGAGGCCCAGGAGTTCGCTCGCGTCACCGACGTCGGGATCGATCCCCGGCTGCATCTCAACGCCGGTCGCGCACTGCATCAGCTGGGCGAACTCGACCGCGCAGAGACTGAGACGCTGAGCGCTTTGCGATCCGAGGATGCGGCCGTTCGCGCGATGGCCTGGTTTCACGCAGGCAACCATCGTTGGGCCGGCGACGATCTGCTGGGCGCGCGCCTGGCCTTCATCGAGGCGCTGCGCGAGTCGCCGACGCTGCTTGACGCCAAGATCAACCTCGAAATCATCAATGGATTACTCGTTTCGCTCCTGGAAGAGGATGACGGGCAGTCTGGCGGCGAGCAAACGGGAGAGAGCGGGCAAGCTGGCCAGCCGTCGCCGTCCAACGAGTCGGCTGCCGGCCCCTCGGAGCAGGCAACGCCTGGTCAGGGAGAGCCCGGCCAGGCCGCCAGCGAAGGTCCGAGCCAGTCGGCGGCGGGAGGTCAAGAGGGCGTCGGTGCAGAACCGACGACGCCCACGTTCAGCGAAGAGGAATCGCTGCTGATGCGGCGACAGTCGGCGATGAGGGATCTACAGGCAGCACTGGCCGAGTTGCCGCTGGAAAACGCCAGCCTGGAACAGGCGCTGGCCGTGCTGGACGCGCTGCGTGCGGTGCCCGGCGACCGCCTGGCGGCCGGGCGACTCGGTTTCGGGAGCCGGCCGCTCGATTGGTGAGCCTAGTCGCCGGCCGGGGCGGGAGCCGTCGGCTCTGTCGGCTCAATCTCTTGCTCTGCGTCCACGGCGGGTTTCGCTGGAATGCGCAGGGCCTGGCGAACCAGGGCGGAGCGCAGCATCTTCCACAGCCGCGTGGTCGTCGCGCGCTCTTCCTCGCTCAGCGTCTTACGACCAAATCGAGTCGCGGTGTAGTGATCCGCGAGGTCGATGGCCGGCGTCCCCAGCCCCAGGACCTGATCGATCCGTCTCGCGTGTTCCTGCGGGGTTGTCGAATCGTCCGCGCCGATCCCGGTCCAGCGGGCAAGCCGCGTGGCCGAGACCCAGTGCCGGGCGGTCGGTTCCAGCCCGCGCAGGGAGAGCCGCCAGATCAGCCAGAAGAGCACGATCAGCGCGACGGCGATGCTGGCGAAAATCGTTGGTCCCAGCCAGTACCACTTGCTCGGCCCCTGTTGCAATCGCAGGTTGTCGGCCGGCACCGTTCCCGCGGCCAGGTACTGCAAGATGTCGTCGAGTACCACGTCGGCCAGACTCACGCCGCCTGATCCCGGTCGGAGGTCGAAGCGTGGAGTGGCCAGGCGCTGCGCGGCGATCCGCCGGCCGGCTCCGCCGCCACCGGCAATGGAGGCCAGGGCTTCATCCGCCGATGTCGTCGGCGTGGGGTCGAAGTCGACCCAGCCGAAGTCCGGGAAGTAGACCTCGACCCAGGCGTAGGCGTCGTGGCCGCGGACGATGTAGTTCTGGGTGCGATCGTCGAAGTTGTTGGCGCTGAGCACGAAACCGGTCGCGATTCGCGCGGGCACGCCGGCCAGGCGCAGCAGAATCGCCATCGAAGACGCGTGGTAGTCGTAGTAGCCGCCGATCGGCCGGCCGTCGTCATTGTTTTCGAACAGGAACCAGTAGACCGCGTCGGACTTGGCCGGCGGCAGCTCGATGTCGGTGGTCAACGGATACAGCGGGATCGCCTCGCCGTCGTCGCCGCGTACGACTCGGCCGTCTTCGTCGATCGCCGGGGCGGCGCGCAGATACGTCTCAATCGCCGATGCGATCGAGTACGGGTTGTAGCCATTGTCATCGCGCAAGGGGTCGGGCCCGAGATTGAAGCTCCTCGCGATCTGGTGCAACAGACCCGTCAGGTTGGCCAGTTCTTCTTCCTCATACTCAGGCAGTTGCAGGAAGGTCTCGCTCACCCACAGCGGATAGTCGTTCCCCGCTCCGGCCAGCGCGCCTTCGTTTGCGCCGGATACCGTACCGGTGATCTGATAGGTGAATCCCGCCCTGACCCGGCGCTGCGTCGGGCGCAGCGAGAGGACATCGGTCTCCTCGGGCACCGAGCGCAACAGCAGACCGACCGGCGCGCCGCTCTTCGAGTCCACAGCCACGTCAACCAGTGTGTACTGGGCCGGCACGTAGCTGGCCACCTCGTCGGCAGATGGCGGCTCAATCTCATCGTCCGCGTGCTCATTGCCTAGCGCGATTCGATCGCTGATTGCGGCCAGCGGCGACTCCAGGTCGGTACCGGCGAATCGGTCCGGTTGGGCGAAGTCGACGGTGAAGTCGACGGACGCCAGGGTGTCGACCCTCAGATCCTTGTTGGCGATCACCGGCGCGCCGAACGAGAACATGACGGCCGGAGATTTCTCGACCGAGATCTGAGCGGCGACCGGACGGCGATCCAGGTATTCGCTGGTCATCACGGTGCCCTCGTTCTCCACCGATGTGTCGTCCGCCACCGAGGAACCGCTGATCGGTTCGAGTTCCCTGACGGTCCGCGCGACCGACGGAGATTGACGCCAGCCTCGGCCGGTGTACTCGTCATACGCCGCGCCGCGCAGCAGTCCCGGTTCGGTCGCGGCGGCGCGCATGATGATCGCGTCACCGGGATCGACGTCGCCCTGCAGGACGAGGAAGTTGTCGAACGAGTGAACCGGCACGCCGCGGCGCGAGTCGATTCCGCTGAACAGTCGGCGGAAGTCGTCGTTCAGGCCGTCGAACGGCTCGGCGATTGCCGACCAGGCGTCTTCGAGCGCTTGCGACTCATCGGGCCGCGGAATCGCTCGCGAGAGGCTGAGCAACAGCACGATGGCCAGCATCGTGGCGCCGAGGAACGAGAGCGAAATCCAGTCGGGATAGGCCGAGCCCTGCGCCCGCCAGCGATCCATCCGGCGCAGCAGCGATGCCCGCATCAGCAGCAGCATCGAACCGGTCAGGAAGAATCCGTAGGAGAGATTCCATTGCCGGTCGGACAGATAGGAGATGTTGACGGCCAGCAAGGCGCCGAGCAGGATCATGGCGACCCAGGCATTGCGCCAGCGAGCGACCGCGTACGCGCCCAGGAACGCTGCGATGAAGACAAAGACATCGGTGAAGAAGACGAAGGGCAGGTTGTCGGTCGTCAGGCCTGAACTGAAGGCCTGCTTGAACCAGTCCTGGAAGCGGAACCCGAAGTCCGTGAACCGGTCCCAGAACAGCGGCTGACCGCCCAGCGTCTCCATCTGGGTGATCTGCGCCATGATGATCAGACCGCCCACGACGATTGCGATGAGCATCGCGAACGGCCAGCGCAGCCGGCGAATCTGTCCCAGGGCAATTGCCAGGATCACCGCAGCCGCGGCGGTGATCCGCAGGTCGGGCATGTCGGCGACCCAACCGGCGATGTAGATGCTGTTGGCCGTCGAGAGCGCGACCAACAGCAGGATGCCGAACGTGATCGTCGTCTCAAGCAAGCGCTGCGCGTTGGTCAGTGACTGCTGCTGGCCGGAGACGACCAGCGTCTCAGCGCTGGATCGTCGGGCGAAGAACCGCCGTTCCGCCTCCTGGACGTTGGAGGTCGCTTCGCGCTGTTCGTCCGGCTGCGGAGGCCTGGCGCTCATTGGACAGCCGTCTCTTCACTTGATGACTGGACGGCGCTTTCGTCGTTGCTCCAGTCGCTCTCGGGCCGAACCTCTTCCATTTCCATGCTGGCCTGAACAGCGGGCGCGCCGCCCGCCCCGTTGCTTCCATTGGGCGGCGTCTCGGCGGACAACGCGACGCCGGACGCCCTGCCGCCGCCGGGGATCTGGCCCACCATGACGGCCGGAATGTGATCACCCTTGCGGATCAGGTTGACCTGAACGCCCAGCGCCCGCAGCTCGATCGCGGTCGCCGCCGCGCCCGCGCGTCCGCCCCACGATTCCAGGTCGATCATTGCCACTGCCGCCTTGACGCCGCGCTGGGTCAACGTGCGGATCGCGCCCTGCCAGCGCGGATCGGTGGAGCCGGTGACCACAATGACGGTCGTGTGCCGACCCCAGCGCCGCGACTGTTGGTAAAGAATCGAGGCGACCGGGACCGTGCCGACCGCCTGCGCCACGGCGAGCGATTCGAGCATGCGGCCGAAGTGCTGGGAGCCGCGGTCCGGCTCGATCACATCGAGTCGTTCGCCGAACATCATCAGGCCCACCGAGCGATTCTGATTGATGAACAGCCGCACGACCGAGGCAGCGACGGTCACGGCGGTCTCGATCGTTGCGTCGTCGCCTGTGCCGATATGGTCCTGACTCGAGAGGTCGAGGATCACCCAGAGATGAGATGCGGGGTCAAGCTCGAATGTCTTGACTTTCAGCGAACCGGTGCGCAGGCTGCTCTTCCAGTGAATCCGATTGACCGAGTCGCCCGGTTCGTAGTCGCGGATGCCGGATGCGTTGGGTGTGACGTAATGGGTGCGGCGTCGAAATCGGCCTTCGCCGGGCAGGTTGGCGGGCGGCGCGGAGTAGCGCGGCAGTTCGAGCGCGCGCGGATACACCACCAGCCCACGACGATGCCCGAACCGCATCTCTCGGCTGAAGATGTCGAACGGATCGGAGCTGCGCACCGTGATCGGTCCGAGGTTGTATAAGCCCCGCCGATGGCATGTCGTCTGCACGCGCCAGTTACGGTGACTGGTCCGGCCCAGCGAGGTCACAAACTGTGCCGTGTGCCCGGGCAGGTCGGACGCCTCCTCCACTTCCAGCCAGAGCTTGGGGATGGCCGAGTCGTTGATGACTTCGAACCGTTCGACGATCGATTCGCCGGCCTGGACCCGATCACGGGATCGCGACATGCGTACGCGGACTCCCTGACCCGAGGACCAGGTCCAGAATCCAGCCAGAATCAGCCCGAAGAGCAACGTGTAGCCGAGGCGTTGGGGCAGCCAGTAGTTCGACGCGAACCCGACGGCGAAGGCGACGATGGTCAGCGTGACGACGATGCTCAGCGAGCGGCGCGTGCCGAAGGTCGCGCGCCAGGCTCCGCCGAAGATCAAGCGGAATGGATTGGCTATTGCTCCAGCGAGGCCGCGCACCGTCTAGTCCGTTTCGCGATCCGGGCCGGAGCTCCGGCAGGTCATGATGCGGCTCTGGCGCCCGGCACCGCGACCCGTTCGAGGACATCGTCGACCACCGTGCGGGCATCCTGATTTCGCACCTGGGCCGAGGGGCTGAGAATGATGCGGTGGCCCAGCGCCGCGTGGGCCAGCGCCTTGATGTCGTCGGGAATCACATAGTCGCGACCGGCCAACAGGGCCGACGCCTGCGCACAGCGGAAGAGCGCCAGCGACCCACGCGGCGACGCGCCGAGGTAGACCGCTTCGTGCGAACGGGTCGCCGCAACCAGCTGGACGGCGTACTGCTTGAGCTGCGGATCGACCCAGATGTCGCGGGTCACCCGGTGAATCTCTCGGACCTCCTCGGGCGATGTCACCGGTGTCAGCGATTCGATCGGATGTTGCTGCTGTTGACCTTCGAGTACGGCGACCTCGTCATTGGCGTCGGGATAGCCGAGATGAATGCGCAGCAGGAAGCGGTCGAGCTGCGCCTCAGGCAGGGGGAACGTGCCTTCGTACTCGACCGGGTTCTGAGTCGCCATGACCATGAATGGCGGCGGCAAGGGGCGGGTGACGCCGTCCGCGGTGATCTGCCGTTCCTCCATCGCCTCCAGCAGCGCCGACTGTGTTTTGGGGGTGGCCCGATTGATCTCGTCGGCCAGCACGATCTGCGAGTAGACGGGACCGTGCCGCCATTCAAAGTCTTGCGTTTTCTGGTTGTAGACCGACACGCCGGTGACATCGGACGGCAACAGGTCGGGAGTGAACTGAATCCGGTTGAATGTGCAACCGGTGGAGACCGCCAGCGCCCGAGCGAGCATCGTTTTGCCCGTTCCCGGGACATCCTCAATCAACAGGTGGCCGTCGGCGACCAGCGCGATGACTGCCTGCCGCACTTCTCTCGTCTTGCCCAGGATGACGCGCTCGACGTTGGCCACCACACTGAGGAGCACGGTTCGGGGATCGTCCATCGGGGAGTTCTCCGCTTACAGGTCTGCCGCTGATGGCGCTCACGACGAGCCAGCCGTCACGAACCCAAGCGGCCTCCGACATCTGGTCTGAGGGACACTTGATGAGAGCGTAGCCGATGTCTGTAAAGTAGTTCTGTCGGTATGTCCCATTCGGATGAACTCACGAAGGAACAACGGGGGTTGCCACTGCAATCGCCCTCCTATCCGCTCCGGCTGAGCCGACGGACCGTGTTGCGTGCGCTGGTCGGCGCCGGCGCCGGCGTGTTGCTGACCGCGTGTGGCGGCGACCGCCTCGACCCCTTCGCGAGCAACGGGCAGCCGACGCCTCCGCCGTCCAGATCGGCGGACGAGGCCGCAGGGGCGGCCCAACCACAGTCCCAGGTCGATCAGGCAACCTCTCAGTCAGGCGAGCAGGCCGATGGCGGCGTTGAACTGCCCGAGCCGCTGGTCTACATCATCCCCAGTCCAGCCTCGCAGGGACAGACGGTGCTCGTTCTGATCGAAGCGCCCGGCGCGCATGCGGCGTCGCTGTCGTGGCAGGGTCAGGCGTTCTCGCTGCTCAAGAGCGAGGAGCGCTTCCTGGGCTTCTTCGGCATCGACGCCAATGCACCGGTCGGCCCCCAGTCGCTCGGCGTCGCCGTCTGGGGTCCGCGGGGCGAGCAGCTGCTCTGGCAGGAGACGGTAATCGAGATCGAATCGGTGGAGTGGACGATCGACAACATCCAGATCGACGGTCCCAATGCGGCGCTGCTCGAGCCGGCTATTCGCCGGGCCGACGAGACGGCCAGGCTCCCGTTTCAGTCGAGCCTGACGCCGCAGCTGCACTGGTTGGGCGTGTTCGATCCGCCGTCCGACGGGCAGATCACCGCCCTCTACGGTGAGCAGCGTTCGTTCAACGGCGGACCGATCGAGGAGTACCACACCGGCATTGACTTCGGCGGCGAGACCGGTTCGTCCGTGACCGCGGCGAACAGCGGCATCGTCAGTTGGGCAGGTCGCACGAGGCGCCGCGGCAACGGCATCATCGTCGACCATGGCGCAGGCGTTTTCACCGGCTACTACCACCTGTCCGAAGTGCTGCAGACGGCGGGCGAGGTGGTCGAGCAAGGCGATCTGATCGCGCGGATGGGCGCCACCGGACTGGCCACCGGTCCGCACTTGCACTGGGAGGTGGTCGTCCGCGGGATCACTGTCAATCCACTGCCCTGGCTGCAGCTCCTGGAATTTCCGGACCCGTTCCAGGAGTTGAACCCCACCAACGCGCTCACATCGACGAACCTGGCCCAGGGTTCGTAAGTCGAGGAACCTCGACCCGCGGACCGGCGCGGCGCAACGGCCGCTTTACGATCGCGCCGCCTCCAGCGTCAATGCAATGGCGATAATCGCGGCTGTCTCCGCTCTCAGGGGGCGATTGCCGAGCGAGATCGGTTGCCAGCCGTGATTCCGGGCGAGCTCGGCCTCCTCCGGTGTGTAGCCACCCTCGGGTCCGATCAACAGATGCACGGGGTCTGGTTCCGGCAGGCCGTCGTCTCGCCGCTGCTGGAAGATCGGCGCGATGCGTTGATCCGGCTCGAGCGCTGACGCCAAGAGGCGCACCGTGTTCGGTCCTGCAGGTTCCTGGACCAAGTCGACCACTTCGACCGGCGCGTGGATTTCGGGTCGGTACTCGCGACGGCACTGCTCGGCAGCCTCGGTCGCCAGCCGCCGCCATCGGTGCAGGCGCTGCGCCGCGTCGCCGCGGATGATCGCGCGCTGCGACCAGACCGGGCGAATCTCATCGACGCCGAGCTCGGTCGCCTTTTCGATCATGAAGTCATATCGCTGGGGACGAATCAGGGAAGCTGAGATGACGATCCGCGGCGGAGGCAACGGCTGCAGTGGTCGGCTTGCTTCAATCCGGCAAATGACGTCATCGCGGGTGACTCGCTCAACCGACGCGCGGTAGAGACGATCGGTGATGGGATGCACCAGTTCCAGCGCGTCGTCGCGACGGATCCGCATGACCCGCTTGAGCCGATTCGCCTTGCCGCCGCTGATCGTGATCGCGTCGTCTTCCACGCGCGTGGATTCGTCGAGGAAGTAGCGCGGTACCAGCCCGCTCGCTCGATCGTCATCGATCGCCGGATCGTCATAGTGACGAGTCATGACGCCGAGACCTTCTCAGGCTCGATCCGGGGCAACACCGTGATCGAGCATTAGACTCCGCTGGGACAGAAACTGTACTACTTCCGCGCCGGCAAGCTCAGAGCACGCAAGGGATGGGGCACGTCATGGATCTCGGACTCAGAGGCAAAGTGGCGATTGTCACCGGCGGTTCGGAGGGCATCGGTCGGGCGACGGCGATCCTGTTCGCGCAGGAGGGGGCCAGCGTCGCGATCGGAGCGCGGCGTCAGGGACCGCTCGATGAGGCGCGGGAGGCTGTTGAAGCGGTCGGCGGGGACTGCCTGGCGATGTCGATGGACGTCACCTCGGACGATGACTGCGAGCGCCTGGTGGCGGCCACGATCGAGCGCTTCGGCGGCGTCGACATCCTGATCAACAATGCCGGCCAGTCGTCATCCGGGATGATCGAGTCGCATGACATCGAGACCTGGGCGGTCGACCTCGACCTCAAGCTCTACGGGGCGATCCGCCTGGCCAAGCTCTGCGCGCCGTCGATGCGCGAACGCGGAGGCGGACGAATCGTCAACCTGCTCAACATCGGCTGCAAGACGCCCGGCGCCGGCTCGATGCCGACGGCCGCCTCGCGCGCCGCCGGGCTGGCCATGACCAAGGCGCTGAGCAAAGAGGTGGCGGCCGACCAGATCCTGGTCAATGCGGCCTGCATCGGGTCGGTCGACTCGGCGCAGTGGCACGGCTTCCACGAGGCGCAGATGCCCGACGCCACCTACGAGGAGTTCCTCGACAGCGTCGGCGAGCGGATTCCGGTCAAGCGGATCGGCACTTCCGAGGAGGCGGCCAACATGATCGTCTTCCTCGCCTCGGGCGCGGCCAGCTTCATCTCGGGCTGCGCGATCAATATCGACGGCGGCGCCTCGCCGGCCTGGTAGGCGGAGAGTTTGCTCTACGAGGCGGCGCCGAAAAGCAGCGCGCGCCACTCATCCTCCGTGCGGACAGTCTGAAGCTGCAGACTTCTGTTGGTCAGTGCAGTCGCTACCTCGTCCTGACGTGGCGCGATCAGTCCGCTCACGATCAGTCTGCCGCCCGGTATCAGTGCGGTCGCCAGATCTTCGGCCAGGTACTGCAACAGATCGGCCGTGAGGTTCGCGACCACGAGGTCGAACTGCTCGTCTGTCGGAATAGAGCCTTCCTGCACCCGAATGCGCTGGGCAAGCCGATTCTGACGCACGGTCTGACGCGCGGCGTCCACGGCGAGCGTGTCGATGTCAGTTGCGACGACCGACGCCGCTCCGAGCTGCGCTGCCGCGACCGCGAGAATCCCGCTGCCGGTTCCGACGTCCAGCACTCGCTCACCGCCCTGGATTTGTTCCGCAAGTAGACCAAGACAGAGCCGCGTCGATTGGTGCTGTCCGGTGCCGAAGGCGAGTCCGGGCACGAGGTCAATGACGATCTCGTCCGGCTTGCCGGTGTATGGGATATGCGGTGGTCGAACGACGATGGTTCGGAGGCCGGGGATCCGAACGATCTCGAAGTGGTCATGCCAGGCGGTGCGCCAGTCTCGATCCGGCAGTTGCGCAACCACGAGGGTCGGCTGTTCTCCCAGCAGTTGCGCCGCCGATTCGCGCAGCGACGGCTCGATCTCGTTCCACTGGTCGACGGTCAGATAGCCGACCACCTCGGCCCGCTCGGTGCGATTGTCGTGGCCGGGCCAGGGTTCTTCCGTCGGTTCGTCCAGCAGGTACTCGACGCTGGAGTTGTGAACCCCGGCCAGCTCCCAGGCGGCGACGGCGAGTTCGACCTGCGCTGCTACCACGTTGATTGAGACTCGAAGCAGAGCGGGCGGCCGACTAATTGGAGAACGCTCCACGGATGCGGGAGAAGACGCCGTCTTCTTCGCCGCCGGCGCTGGTCGGCACGTCGAGTTCCTCGGCCAGCTGCTCAAACAGCTCGCGCTGACGGCTGGACAACTTCGTCGGCACTTCGACCACGACATGCACGCGCATGTCCCCGCGGCCGCGTCCGCGCAGGTGAGGAACGCCCTGTCCGCGCAGGCGGAACTCGTGGCCATGCTGCGTCCCGGCGGGCACGTTGAGCGGTTGCGCATGACCGTCGATTCCGGGGATGTTCACCTCATCGCCGAGGACGGCCTGTGCGACATTGAGATGCAACGGCAGGATGAGATCGTTGCCGTCGCGAATGAACGTCTCGTGAGGCTGCACGTTGATGTCGACGTAGAGATTGCCGGCCGGACCGCCGCGCAGACCGGCGTCGCCCTCGCCCGAGAGGCGCATCTGGGCGCCATCGGTCACGCCGGGCGGGATCTTCACCTTGAGCCGGCGGTTGCGCTGCTCGCGGCCGATGCCGCCGCAGGACTTGCAGGGATGCTCAATCACCGTGCCTTCGCCCTCACAGGGCTCACAGGGCGCGACGTTGACGAAGCGGCCGAAGACGTTGCTCTGCGTACGCCGCACTTCGCCCGAGCCGCCGCAGTACTCGCAGGCGACCCGTTGCGTCCCCGGTTCGCCTCCCGAGCCGCCGCAGACTGTGCAGTGTTCCAGCCGCGAAGCGCGAATCTCCTCTTCGCAACCAAAGACAGCCTCTTCGAAATCAAGCTCGATCTGGATGCGCAGATCGCCTCCGCGGATCGGTCCCGCGGCGCGGCGGCCTCCGAAGAAGGCGTCGAAGATGTCGCCGAAGCCGCCGAAATCGAAGCCTTCGAAGCCCGTCCCCTGGGCAAACGCGCCGACCGAGCCGTACTGGTCGTACTTGGCCTTCTTTTCGGGGTCGGAGAGCACCTCGTAGGCAGCCGCAATGCGCTTGAACTTGGCCTCCGAGGCCTCCTTCTGCGCCGGATCGGTCACCCGGTCGGGATGATGTTCCATCGCCAGCTTGCGAAACGCCCGCCGGATCTCATCCTGCGACGCCTCGCGAGAGAGGCCAAGAATCTCATAGAAGTCGTCAGATTGAGCCATCAGGCCATTTCGTCGTTAGGCGCGGAAGTGCGATCAGGGTACTGCCAAGCGGTGTTGCCAGACGAAGTAGGGCCACTGTCTTGGGCTACACCTCGCGGAATTCGCCTTCGACGGTGTCATCGTCGGGCGGCGGGGCTGCTCCGGCGGCGTCGGCGGTGGCTCCGGCTGGTTCTTGCTGACCGTAGATTTTTTCTCCGACCTTCATCAGGGTCGAGTTGAGGTCGTCGAGGGCTGACTGGATCGGCGCCGCGTCCTCCGACTCGAGCGTGCCGCGGAGCGCCTCGATCTTGCCCTGCATCTCGGTCTTGAGTTCGTCGTCGATCTTGTCTTCCTGGTCGCTCAGCACCTTCTCCGCCTCGTAGGCGGTGGTCTCAGCGCGGTTGCGGACCTCGGCCAGCTCGCGTATGCGCTTGTCTTCTTCCGCGTGCTCCTCGGCGTCGCGCTGCATCTCTGCGATCTCGTCGTCCGAGAGTCCCGACGAGCCCTGGATTGTGATCCGCTGCTCCTTGCCGGTGCCCTTGTCCTGGGCGCCGACATTGAGGATGCCATTGGCGTCGATATCGAAGGTGACCTCGATCTGCGGCATGCCGCGCGGGGCGGGCAGGATGCCGTCGAGGATGAAGCGGCCCAGCGACTTGTTGCCGCCGGCGATCTCGCGCTCGCCCTGGAGTACGTGGATTTCAACCTGCGACTGGTTGTCGGCGGCGGTCGAGAAGACCTGCGACTTCGAGGTCGGAATCGTCGTGTTCCTGGGAATCAGCGGGGTCGAAACGCCGCCCAGGGTCTCAATGCCCAGCGTCAGCGGCGTGACATCGAGCAACAGGACGTCCTTGACCTCACCGCGCAGCACACCGGCCTGGATCGCGGCGCCCAGCGCCACGACCTCGTCCGGGTTGACCCCTCGATGCGGCTCCTTGTTGAAGAACTGCTCCACCTTCTGCTGGACCAGCGGCATTCGCGTCTGCCCGCCGACCAGCACGACTTCGTCGACCTGGTCGCGGCTGATGCCGGCGTCGTCGAGCGCGTTGCGGCAGGGCTCAAGCGTGCTCTCGACCAGGTCGAGGACAAGTTGTTCGAGTTGCGCGCGGGTCAGCGTGTGGGTGAAGTGCTTGGGACCTGACGCGTCGGCCGTGATGTAGGGCAGGTTGATTTCGGTTGACTGCGTGGTTGAGAGTTCGACCTTGGCCCGCTCGGCGGCCTCCTTGAGCCGCTGCAGCGCCATCCGGTCCTGCGACAGATCGATCGCCTGTTCCTTGCGGAATGCGTCGACCAGGTAGTCCATCAGGCGCTGATCGAAGTCGTCGCCGCCCAGGAACGTATTGCCGTTGGTCGAACGGACCTGGAACGTGCCTTCGCCCAGCTCGAGGATCGAGATGTCGAACGTGCCGCCGCCGAGGTCGTAGACGGCGATGTAGTGATCTTCCGTTTTTTCGAGGCCATAGGCCAGCGAGGCGGCGGTCGGTTCGTTGATGATTCGTAGCACGTTGAGTCCGGCAATCCGGCCGGCGTCCTTGGTGGCGTTGCGCTGCGAGTCGTCGAAATAGGCAGGGACGGTGATCACCGCCTCATTGACGGTCTCGCCGAGGTAGGCTTCGGCGTCAGCCTTGAGCTTTTGCAGGACCATGGCCGCAATCTCGGGAGGCGAGTACGGGTTGCCGCCCATGTTCACGCGGGCGTCGCTGTTCTCGGCGGCGTCGACGACGTACGGCAATCTGCCGATCGCGCCCTGCACGTCGGGATCCTCAAAGCGCCGGCCCATCAGCCGCTTGACCGAGAACAGGGTGTCCTCGGGATTGGTGACCGCCTGACGCTTGGCGGCCGTGCCGACGATCCGCTCGCCGGTCTTGGTCAACGCCACGACCGACGGCGTGGTGCGATTGCCTTCAGCGTTCGGGATTACGGTCGGCTCGCCGCCTTCCATGACGGCGACGGCGGAGTTGGTGGTGCCGAGGTCGATGCCAATCACTCGTCCGGGCATGTGAGCGCTCCTACTCGCTAGCTTCTGCTGCTGCTTCGTCTGCTGTGTCTGCGGTGTCTGTTGTGTCTGTTGATTCGATCGAGCCGTCGCCAACCATCACCTGCGTCGCCCGCAGGATGCGACTCCCGACGGTGTAGCCGGTGCGCAGGACCGCCACGATCTCGTCGCGCTGTCCTGGCAGTTGTCCCACCGCCTCGTGGAATTCTGGATTAAACGACTGATCGACTGTCTCGATTCGCTTGACCTGCTGGCGCAACAGCAGGGCGTTGAGTTTCTGTGAGATCAGCTCGACGCCTTGCCGCCAGGGGTCGTCGGCGTGGGCGTCCTCCGCCGGCGCCTCGCGGTTGGCGCGTTCGAAGTCGTCGGCCAGGTCGAGCAGGTCGAGCAAAATCGCGCGCTGCGACTGCTGCACTCGGTCGCGCACGTCCTGCGCCGAGCGGCGTTTGAGATTCTCGTAGTCGGCCTGTGCCCGCTGCCAGCCGGCGTAGTTGCGCGCCGATTCCTCGCGCAGCGATTCCAGATCGTCTGCAGGGGGAGCGCCGCCGACCCCGTCGTCGGCCGACTCGAGGACTTCGTCGACCGGCTCGGCCGACTGGCTCTCGTCGCTCATCGATTGACTCCGTAGACCGCGTCGATCATCTCCTGGAGCAACCGGGAGTAGAAGCGCGCAGCGGCAATGCTGCGCGGGTAATTCATTCGCGTCGGACCGATGACGCCGACGTAGCCGGGGATCTCCGGCGAGCTGGGCGCATTGGTGGAAGAGTGGTATGGCGCCAGGACGAGGGAGCAATCCTGCAGCAGCTCGGTCGGATGGTCGTCGCCGATCAGGACATGCATGCCGCCGTCCACCGTGACCTCTTCAATCACCGAAGCGGGAATCAGATCTTCCGCGGCATGTTGGTCGACCAGTTCGATCATCTCGAGCGAACGCTCAGGCTCTTGCTGGAACTCCGGCTGAGCCATCATCCCGCCCAGACCGGCGATCGACGGGACGCCCGCTCGTTGCGCATCGCGATCGAGCACCTGGGCGAGGGTCTCCAGGACGAAATGCTCGGCCGGATGCGTGTCGGGCGTCTCGATTGCCTGCCGCGCCGCTTCGCGCACATCGGGCGCCGACCGGCCGCGAAGCATCCACGAGAGCCTGGTCGCCAGGTCGTCCAGTTCGTCAACTTCGATCGGTTGCGGCAGCGGCATCAGTTGGCGGATCATTCGGGCTTCCTGGACCACCACGATCATCAGAACCAGCAGCTCATTGAGGGAGATGAGTTCCACCTGACGGACGCGAAGCCGCTCAGGATGCGGCGGGGCGACGATGACCAGCAGGCCGAGCGATCGGGCGAGCACGGTGGCCGCCAGCTCGACCCATTCCTCGACCGACGGCGCGGCCTGGAAAAACTGGTGCCGGACCTGCGCCTGCTCGGCCAGTCCGAGCTCGGCGTGGCCCATCAACGACTGGACGAAGTGGCGGTAGCCGCGATTCGACGGCACTCGACCGGCCGATGTGTGCGGATGCGTCAGGTACCCGCCCTGCTCCAGGGCGTGCATCTCATGGCGTATCGTGGCTGGCGACGCCGGCAGCGCGTACTTCTCCACCACGTGACGTGACGCGACCGGCGTCGCGGTCTCGATGTAGTCCTGGATGACGAGCTGCAGAATGCCCGCGCGTCGGTCTGACAACTGTTCGGAGGTCATGGCTCGTGTCGAGTCGTGTTCCGTCCCGAAGGCTCAGTTAGGCTGCGGTTAGCACTCTCATCAGGAGAGTGCTAACGCGGTAAGCGTAGCAGCGTTTCCAGGATTCGGCAAAGGAAATCGACGCTCGTGGGTGGTCGACAGAACATGTCGGGCGGAGCGTCAACGGGTGACGTTGAGAGGCTGGAATCATGGTCAGCGGGGCGTCGCATCGCGGTCTGTTCGATGAAGCATTGGGCGAGCAGCGGCGTGTTGTGATCACCGGCCTCGGCGCCGTGTCGGCCGCTGGAGGCAGCGCGGCTGACTTCTGGTCGGCGCTGGGCGACGCGCGGGTCAGCACGGGGCGGTTGATCGCCTTCGACGCGCCGCGCGCGGCAGCGGCCGGGCAGGTCGACCCGGCCTGGCAAGGCCCGTCCGGGGTTCCGGACTGGCTGCTGGCGCGGATGGATCGCGCGTCGCAACTCGCGCTCGATGCTGCGATCCAGGCGCAGACCGACGCCCGGATCGAGTTCAACCAGCAAAACGCGTACGCGGTCGGCGCCGTCACCGGCACCGGCCACCCTGCCGCAGGCGGCGGCTGGGCCGCGCTGGGCTCGGGACTATCGGGCGCCTCCGTTGGACTGAACATCGCCGGACCGGTCTTCACGGTCTCAATGGGCGGCGCGTCGGGTCTGGCCTCGGTCGTGCTGGCGACGCAGCTGATCCGCTCCGGCGTCATGCGCGCTGCCCTGGCGATCGGCGCCGAAGCCCCGCTGCAGCCGGGAATCTGGGACGCCTACGAGTCAGCCGGCCTGCTCGATCCCAGTGACGACATCCGGGGTCAGCGGCCGTTCGACGCCCAACGTCAGGGCATGATCCTGGGCGAAGGCGCGGCCGCCCTGATGCTCGAGGACCGGCAACTGGCGACGCAGCGCGGGGTCCACATCTACGCGGAGATCGGCGGCGAAGCGCTGACCTCGGGGCCGATGGGCGACGGCCAGGCGCCGACCGACGTCGAAGTCGCACGTCGGGCCACCGGCGACGCGCTGCTGGGCGGTGAAATCACTCCGGCTGATGTTGATGTCGTCGTCACGGCGGGACTGGGTTCTCGGCAAGGCGACGAGCGCGAGACCGACGTGATCGAACGGGCCTTCGGACGCCGCACGCTCGACATGTACGCCACAGCGGTGACGCCGAACATTGGCTACACCGTCGGCGCGTCGGGCGCATTCACGGCCGTCGCAGCCGCACAGATCGTCAACCAACGGAAGATTCCACCGCATGCCACCTTCGAAGAGGAAGATATCGCCTGCCGACTGGGGTTCGTGCGGAAACTCACGGCCGACCGAATCGTCGGCGTGGCCACGGCCGCCTATGGGTCCCACGGGCAGAACGCGGCACTGGTGCTCATGCCTCACCAGTCGGAGGCCGGCGACGAGTTGCCACTGCTGGCCACTTGATCGCGCACGCCTGTCTGCGCATATGTCACCTGCTCCGTAGGCTGTGCGTATGGATATCGCCTGGTACGGTCATGCGGCCTTCCGCCTGCGAGGGCGAGAAGCGGCCGTGGTGATGGACCCTTGCTCGCCCGAAACAGGATTTCGCCTGAACCGTCCCTCGGCGGACATCGTCACGGTCTCGAGGGGCCCGGACAGGTCACATAACTTCATCGACGGCGTCGCGCTGGAGTCAGTGGACCCCCAGCGCACACTGGACGCTCCGGGCGAGTACGAGATCAAGCGGGTGCTGGCGACCGGCGTGCGGACGCCCGGACCTGACGGCGCACGCAACATCGCGTTCATTGTGACCATCGACGAGGTCATCGTGGCCCATCTCGGCGATCTCCAGGCAATGCCCGAGCGGGCAGCCATGGAAGAACTGCAGCGCGCCGACGTGGTGCTCCTGCCGTGCGGCGGAGGCGCTCATCTCTCGCCCGAGGCCGCCGCCGGCGTGGCGGGAGCGATCGCCGCTCCGCTGGTGATCCCGATGCTCTATCAGCCGGAGGGCGCCGAGGCGGTACATACCGGCCTCGAACCGCTCTCCGCGTTCATGCGCGAGATGGGCGTGACGGCCGAGGCTCCGTCCGACAATCACGTCAACGTGACCCGATCGACGATTCCCTCGGCGCCGACCGTGACGCCGCTGCTGGCCAGAGGAGCGTGAGATGAGCGAACAACATTCGCAACCCGAGTTTGAAGTCGTCATCCAACGCAATCGGCGAGTGCGCATGCGGGACGGTGTGACGCTGGCGACCGACGTCTACCTGCCCGCCCAGGACGGCGTGGCGATCGACGGTCCGTGGCCGACGCTGCTCACACGGACCCCTTACGACAAGCTCGGCTTCGCCGCCGACGGCGAATGGTGGGCGAGCCGCGGCTACGCGCGAGTCATGCAGGATGTGCGCGGCCGCTTCGCCTCGGAGGGCGACTTCTACTTGCTCAAGAACGAGGCGGAAGACGGCTACGACACGATCGAGTGGTTGGCGGAACAGCCGTGGTCCACCGGAAAGGTCGGCACGGTCGGCACGTCCTACATGGGCTGGGTGCAGTCGGCCGCGGCGACGCAGAATCCGCCGCACCTCTCGGCGATGTGGGTCAACCAGGGTGCGTTCAACGGGCTCACGTCGTCACTGAGGCAGGGCGGCGCGCTGGAGCTGCGCTGGCTCGCCTGGGCCTTCTGGAATGCTCCTGTCAGTCCCGAGGCCGTCGCCGACCCGGCGCTCTATGTCGCGCTCGATCAGGCCGCCGTCGACCTGCGCGGCTACCTCAACAATCTGCCCTGGCGCGACGGCGACACGCCGCTCGCTCTGACCCAGGACTACGAGCGCTGGGCGATCGATCTGCTCACCCTGGCCCGCGAGGACGACTGGCTCTGGCAGCTGCCGTCTATGAACTTTGAGCGATTCATCGGCCAGACCGCCGATGTGCCCAGCGTCTACTCGGGCGGCTGGTACGACAGTTACACCAGGGCCACGACGGAGTCGTTCTTGGCCTTCTCGGAAGCGATGTCATCGCCGCAGTACCTGCTCATGGGTCCCTGGACGCACGGTGAAGTGACGCTCGACCGGACCTGGTCGGGCGACGTCGACTTCGGGCCGACCGCGCCGACGTCAGGCAATCTCGCTCCGAGCATTTCCGATCTGAGATTGCAGTTCTTCGACCACACGCTCAAGGACCTTGACAGCGGCTGGGCGGCCATGCCGCCGGTCAAGATGTTCGTCATGGGCGGCGGCAGCGGACGGCGGATCGCCTCGGGCCGGATGGACCACGGCGGCGCGTGGCGCGACGAGTCGGTCTGGCCGCCTGCTCAGGCGCAGATCGTCGACTGGTTCCTCCAGCCCGGCGGCGGCCTGGCTTCCGAGGCTGCGGGCGAGGACGGCGGCTCCTCCAGCTATCTCTTCGACCCCAGGAACCCGGTGCCGTCGATCTCCGCCAACGTCTCGTCGCTGCGCGAGTTCGCGCCCGAGGACCCGACGCTCAAGTCGCAGATCTGGCCGCCCACGCAGAGGTCTCGGGAATTGATCCTGCCGGGCGGCGCCGACCAGCGCACCCGTCCCGACGTGATGGGCGCCGAGCCGCCCTATCTGCCGACGGCGTCGCGATCGGACGTGCTCTCGTTCCGCAGCGAGCCGCTGGCCGACGACGTTGAGGTGAGCGGTCCGATCACGGTGCGTCTGTACGTCTCGACCAGTGCGCCGGACACCGATTTCACCGCCGCGCTGCTCGATTGCTATCCGCCTAACCCGGACTATCCGGAGGGCTACAATCTGCGGATCACGGACAGCATCAAGCGCCTGCGCTTCCGCAACGGCTACGACCGCGAGGACCTGGTCTCACCGGGCGACGTGGTCGAAGTGTCGATCGAGCTCTACCCCACCTCAAACGTGTTCAAGGCCGGGCATCGAATCGGCGTCGAGATCAGCAGCAGCAACTACCCCAGATTCGACGTCAACCCCAACACGGGAGAATCCATCGGCCGCCACACCCACACCAGAACCGCTCTCAACACCATCCACCACAACGCCGATCGCGCCTCGCGGGTGGAACTGTCGGTGATTCCTTTGTAGTCGGCCCTACTCCTCGCCTCTGATCAGACGTTGTTGGCGTTTGCTGAACGAGCTGAGGATTCGCTCGTAGGAGTCGACGATGAGTTCTTCGAGTTCGTCGTCGGGCAGGTCGGACTCGAGGGTGATTGCGACCCAGTGGGACTTGTTCAGGTAGCTGGGGAAGGTGACGGCCTCGTACTGCTGGTGCAGGGCTGGGACGATGGCTGGATCGGCCTTGAGGGAGATGGCGTGCGGTTTGCCTTCGGTCGTGCCTCCGCCGACGAAGCAGAAGATCTTGCCGCCCTTGCCGTCGGCGTTGCGGTTGCCCAGCTTGAAGACGAGATCGTCTTCGCCCCAGGGCGAGTCGGGCCAGGAGCCGGGCAGCGATTCGCAGAGGTCGGCGACATCTTCCCGTTTCACGACGATGCTCCACTCAGGAACTTGCGCGGGACTTCGATCATCATCTGGTCGATGGTCTCCTGGGGCACGCCGTCGGCAAGCAGCGCGGGGATCGCGGTGGTGCTCAGGAATAGGTAGCGCGTGGGGTAGTCGCGGGGCGAGCCGGGGAAGGCGGCGTAGTCGTGGCCGAGCATCAGCTTGTGCGACCAGCCGCGATTGATCAGCTCTTTGACCGTGGCGTTGCGCGCGACCCAATTGGGGCGCTCGGCGCCGTCCTCGGGTCCGGGATAGCGGTCCATCGAGATGTAGACGCCGGTGTTGAGCAGGTCTTCGATGTAGTCGGCGTCGACCGTGTCGGCGGTGTGACCGATGCAGATCCGGTCCATCGGGGCGTCTTCCTCCAGGAAGATCTCCGCTTGTCGGCGGCCTACCTCGAGCGGGGCCCAGTGGTGCGTGGAGATCGGCGTGCCAGTGCGCTTGCAGGTCCGCGCAGCCGCGCGAAGGATCAGCTCTCCCTGCGGCGTGACGCCTTCAGCGTCGTTGGCGACCTTGATCACCCCTGCCTTGATCCCCGTGTCGGCGATCCCGACTTCGATCTCGCGGACGAAGATGTCGGCCACTTCGTCGGGGTCCATGGCCCAGAGCCAGCGCGGGACGTCGCGCCAGATGCCTGTGGCGCAGATGACGTTGACGCCCGACGCTTCGGACGCGGCACGCATTGCCTCGACGTCTCGGTTGAGGTCGGGCGTGGAAAGTTCAATCAGCGAGTCGACGCCGCCTTGCCTGGCCTCGGTTAGCTCCTCGATGGCCTGGGCGAGAACGGCGTCCTTGTCGATCAGCCATGGGTAGTGGTGGGTGACCACGCTGGGCGTGATGGCGACGTGCTCGTGGGAGAGGGTGAAGCCGAGGTCGGCGGGATCGATTGGTCCGCGGACGGTTTGAATCTGGGTCATGTCGAACTCCGTCATTGCCGCGCCTGTGGCGGCAATCTCGTCGCTTACTGTATCGAGGCCGGTGCTCGAACTGGCGAGATACCCGCGGCAAGCGCGGGTATGACGGTTCGTCTCAAGACAGGTCAGGCCTCGGCCGCGGTGAGATTTTCGAGGAACTCGGTGTTGGACTTAGTCTTGGCGAGGCGGTCGAGCAGGCGTTCGGTGGGCTCGGTGGCGCTGCCTCCCGAGCCGGCGAGGACGGACATCATGCGGCGGAGCAGCCAGACTCGCTGCAGTTCCTCGCCGGAGAGCAGCAGCTCTTCGCGGCGGGTGGACGATGCGGCGATGTCGATGGACGGGTAGATGCGGCGCTCGGCCAGTTTGCGGTCGAGGCGGACTTCCCAGTTGCCGGTGCCCTTGAACTCCTCGAAGACGACGTCGTCGAGGCGCGAGCCGGTGTCGACCAGGCAAGTCGAAATGATCGTCAGCGAGCCGCCCTCCTCGGCCTTGCGAGCGGAACCGAAGAAGCGCTTGGGCGGATAGAGCGCGACGGGGTCGATGCCTCCGGAGAGGGTGCGCCCGGTCGAGGGCATCTCGAGGTTGTAGGCGCGGGTGAGTCGGGTGATTGAGTCGAGCAGGATGACGACATCGCGGCCCATCTCCATCAGGCGCTTGGCCCGCTCGAGTCCGAGTTCCGCGACGCGGGTGTGTTCCTCGACCGGTTCGTCGAACGTGGAGGCGATGACTTCGCCGCGCACCGAGCGTTTCATCTCGGTGACCTCTTCCGGCCGCTCGCCGATCAGGACGACCATGAGATGGACTTCGGGATGGTTGACCGCAATTCCGTTGGCGATGGACTGGAGGAGCATGGTCTTGCCCGCCTTGGGCGGGCTGACGATCAGGCCTCGCTGACCGCGGCCCATCGGCGCGACGAGATCGATCACGCGACCGGAAAGCTCTGCGGGATCTTCGGTTTCCAGCTCAAACCGCTGATGCGGGAACACGGCGGTCAGATTCTCGAAGCTCGGCCGGGCAGCCGCTTCGTCGGGGCTGACGCCATTGACCAGATCCACACGCGAGAGGCCGTAGTACTTCTCGCCCTGCTTCGGCGGACGGACCGAGCCGATCACGTAATCGCCGGTGCGCAGGCCGGAGCGGCGGACCAGGCTCTGCGAGACGTAGACGTCGGTCGGAGCGGGCAGGAGCGATTCTCCGCGCAGGAAGCCGTACGAATCGTCGACGATCTCGAGCACGCCGCCGGAGAGGATGTGGCCTTCGGCCTCCGACTGGGCCTGCAAGAGGCGCAGGACAATGTCCTGTTTCTTGAGTCCCGACAACCCGCTGACCTCAAGTTCGCGGGCCTTGGCGAGGAGTTCCTCGCGGGTCAAACTCTCAAGCTCGGGGATGTTCAGGCTCGTCATCGGCTACCTCTGGACATGGCGCATCGCGTGCTCGTTGCGTGGATCGGCCGTCGTTGCAGAAGGACTGGGTACAGGCACAGTCTGTGTGGAACCAGGTCTCTGCGCTCTACGACGCCATGCAGTTCAACGGGCGCGGCGCTCAGAAACCAATCTCACGGGGACAAGACCAATCCTAGACGCGTGATTTGCCGATTGGCAAGCAATTGAGAACGCGAATTGAGGAACATTACGCGACCGGCTGCGCTTTGAGCGCGGCTTCGGCCTTGTGCCAGTCGTCGAGGAACGCCTGGATTCCTTTGTCGGTCAACGGGTGCTGCTGCATCTGTTCGAGGACCGGGAACGGGATCGTCGCGACATGCGCGCCCACCCGCGCCGCCTCCGCGGTGTGCTCGGTGTTGCGCAGCGAGGCGGCGATGACCTGGGCCGGGAGGTTGAAGCGGTCGAGCAGATCAACGGTGTCGGCGACGAGTTGAATCCCGTTCTCGCCGATGTCGTCGAGCCGTCCGACAAAGGGCGATACATAGGCCGCGCCGGCACGCGCCGCCAGGAGCGCCTGGTTGAGCGAGAAAATCAGGGTCGTGTTGATCCGGATGCCTTCCTGCGACAGCGCTTTGATCGCGGCCAGTCCCGGACCATCGATGGGGATCTTGACGACGACGCTCGAATGCCAGCTCGCGAGTTCGCGCGCTTCGACGATCAGTTCATCCGTCGTTCGCGTGACGCATTCGGCCGAGATGGGTCCGTCGACGATGTCGGCAATGCGCAGGATGCGCTCTCGATAGGTGATCGCGTCATCGCCCTCGTGCGCGACGGCGCGGGAGTGCAGGGAGGGGTTGGTCGTCACCCCATCGCAGACGCCCCAGTCGACGGCTTGCTGAATTTCGTCGAGCCGGGCGGTATCGAGGAAAATCTTCATTTCGGGCGAGTCCTTTACGTCAAGCTACGGCTGCGTCACGCAGGTGCAGCTACG
>JAPPFB010000021.1:87307-297562 GCA_028875225.1 Chloroflexota bacterium
GCTGCGTCTTGCATTTGCAGCTATGGCTGCGTCTTGCATTTGCAGCTATGGCTGCGTCTTGCATTTGCAGCTATGGCTGCAGGGTAACGAGCGCCGCTTGCACGGGCAGCAGGATGACCATCAGTACGGCGAAGACCAGTGGTCCGCGATCGTTGAGGGCGTCGGTCAGCTCTTCGGAGATGTTGCCGGTCTTGCGGGCCTGCAGCGAGAGCAGCCGTACCCGTCGCACGCCGGCGAACATGCCCGGCACGAGCACGAACAGCGAGATCAGGTAGAGCACTTCCACGGCCAGGAGCCAGCCGGTCTCGATCGGATCGACGCCGTCTGCACGGATGCCCCAGATGGCCCCCAGCACGCCAGTCGCGATGATCCCGGGCAACAGCATCCGCGTATGCGCGCGGTCGGCGGAGCGAAAGAGGACATCACGCTCGATCGCATCGTCGGTTTGCCAGGCGCGGGTCAGGGCCAACGCCAGCGAGGCGACGCCGCCCGCGTAGACGAGCGCCGCCGTGGTTGTGAGAAAACGGAAGACGTCGTCTTCACCCATAAGCGGGGTCTCTCGATCTCCTGGTGGGAAGAACCGGAACCGCGTTCGCCGAATGCGAAGATATTCTCGCCGAGGAGACGCTTTCAGGTTTTCGGTGAACTTTTTTTCCGGACACCCCGCTGCTACGAGTTCCCAGTGTTTTGCAGGGAATTGGGTCGTCCAGAGTTTCAGGTTTTTTCAGGTTTTTTCGGGTTTCTTCAGGGTGGTTCAGGGGCAGTCGGTGTTCGATCCTGTTCGATTCTGTTCGGATCAGTTCGGCAGAGCGTGAGAATCGCGAGCTCACGATTGAGTGGGCTCGGCCGAGTCCTGGAGTCCGTTGGATGGAGATGCGAATGCGATTCATCGGGTGATTGACTCTCACGGTTGCCTGTTGGGATTCATAATACCGTCCCTTTGTTCTGAATATGGAGCGGCGGGTGTGTCTGAGCTGGCAAATGGAGGGTCGGGCGAGATTTCCAGCGAAGCTGGGAATGACGAAATCTGATCTGCGGACTGTTCTCGACCTTGAGTGGGGACCGTGGCGGCTGCGGCGAAACGGTGGGGACTCCATCAGTGTGAGGAGTTGGTCGCGCCGACGGGATGGCGCAGCGCGGTCTCAGACTCGGCCAGGACGGAATCGATGAAGCCGAGAAAGAGCGGATGCGAACGCTCGGGCCGTGACTTGAGCTCGGGATGGAACTGCGAGCCGAGCATGAACGGGTGCTCGCAGACCTCGGCGATCTCGACCAGCTCGCCGTCGCGCGAGGTGCCGCTGGCGATCAGTCCGGCCCGCTCGAAACGATCGCGGTATTGCGGATTGAACTCCCAGCGATGTCGATGCCGTTCGTAGGCGAACTCGGACTGGTAGAGCTCGTAGGCGCGCGTCTCGGGCAAGAGGGCGCATGGATATTTGCCCAGCCGCATCGTGCCGCCCATTTCTGTGACCTCGCGTTGCTCGTCGAGCAGGGCGATGACCGGGTCATCGGTGTCCTCGTCGGCCTCGGTCGTGTTGGCGCGGGGCAGGTTGAGCCGCTCGCGGGCGAAGGCGATCACCATGTTCTGCATGCCTCGGCAGAGACCGAGGTAGGGGATGTCCTGTTCGAGCGCGAACCGAGCCACGCCGACTTCGCCCTCGATGCCCCGCTCTCCGAAGCCTCCGGGCACGATCACGCCATCAACGTCGGCCAACGCCGTAGCGATCTCCGGCTGGTCGGCGTGATCGAGATCGTCGGACTGGATCCAGGTGATCTCCACGCTCGCACCGCGTTGCGCGCCGGCGTGGATCAGCGCTTCCTTGACCGAGAGATACGCGTCGCGCAGTTCCACGTACTTGCCAACGATTCCGACGCGGCAGACGCGCTCGGTGTCCGCCAGACGGTCCGTCCATTCCAGCCAGTTGTCAATCGAGCGTCCCGGCTGCGACGGTCTGGCGGTCAAGCCGAGGCGCTCGAGCGTCAGTTCCGTCAATCCGGCTCGCTCCAGGATGGCCGGTACCTGATAGATCGAGGAGGCGGTCTCCAGTGTCATCACCGCTTCCACCGGGACGTCGCAGAAGAGGGCGAGCTTGTCGGTGATCGCACTGTCGGCGGGAATGTCGGTGCGCGAGATGATGACGTCGGGCTGAATGCCCATGCTGCGCAGCGTGCGAACCGAGTGTTGGGTGGGCTTGGTCTTGAGTTCGTCGGTCGCTTTGAGGTGAAAGAGCGGGGTGACGTGGATCGCGAGCGTGCCGTTGCGCGGCTCCTCGTAGCGCATCTGGCGGATCGCCTCGAGGAAGGCCTGGCCTTCAATGTCGCCGACGGTGCCGCCGACCTCCACGATCAGGACATCAACGCCGGCGCTACGAGCCAGGTTGCGGACGCGCTCTTTGACCAGGTCGGTGACATGCGGCACGGTCTGGATGGTGCCGCCCAGGTAGTCGCCGCGGCGCTCCCGCTCGATCACCGCGGCCGAGATCTGGCCCATCGTGACGGAGGACGCGGCGGTCAGGTTCTGGTCGAGGAATCGTTCGTAGTGGCCGAGGTCGAGATCGGTTTCGGCGCCGTCGTCGGTGACGTAGACCTCGCCGTGCTGATAGGGCGACATCGTGCCCGGATCGACGTTGAGATAGGGATCGAGCTTCTGCACGGTGACGGAGAGGCCGCGGGACTGGAGCAGTCGTCCGAGCGAGGCGGTGGTGATGCCCTTGCCGACGGAGGAGATGACCCCGCCGGTGATGAAGATGTACTTCGGTGAGGGTTCGCCGTTGCTCACTGGCTCGATGTCGCTCCTTGTGATCCGTCTGGACCTGCTCCGCCCTGAAGATTGACCAGCAGATCGACTTCGTCCCCGTCGTTGAGTTGATCATCGACCTGGGCCTGAACGGAGTTGATGACAACCGCGATCGCTTCCTGGTCCTGCTCCGAGAATTCTTCCGCCTCGAGAATGTGCTGCGCCGTGATGCCGTCGAACCAGTCAACCGTGAGGTTCGATTTCTTCGACTTGGAGAGCGGCACAAGGGTCATGAAGAGCTTGACGTTGATGGCCATCACGGTCTCCGTCGCTGGTTGGTTGGGAGTGTATCAATGGGCTACGGCGAGAATGCCGGCCGCCTCGTGCAGAATGTGGACGGCGGCACTCCGGACGCCGGGATTGTTGGGTTGCCCGCCCATGGGATAGGGGAAGAGCGTCGCATAGCGCGACAGCGTCACCGCGAGTTGTTGCGCCATTGCGGAGTACTCGGCGTGCGGGAATTCGCGCCAGAACGTGGCTGCTTCTCCCCAGCAGGCGGCCAGCGCCTGGGTCTCGTGCGAGTAGCGTTGCGGTTCGAGTTCGATGTCGCTGTCGAGCACTTCGATCCGTTCGAGCAGGTCGCGCCGGGCGCGATCCATCGATTGAGCGAAGGCTTGTCCAGCAACCTGCACGATTTGCCCTGAATCGGGTGGGCCATCTCGACGAGCGGTGATCAGGATCAGGACCGGAGCGTCGTTGAATTCCGATTCCGCCAACCAGGGCGAGACCTGTTCGGTCAGGGGGCCGTCGCGACGCCAGGCGCGGCGTTGGTCGTCGCAGCCGACGATCAGGCCCCAGGTCGGACCGAAGGCGGAGACGCCGACCCCGTACGCCGTGACCGGCCGGTTGGAACGCAGTTCGCTGCGGACTCGTCGACGCCAACGAAACCGTTGCAGCCGGTTGGGGAAGGACCGATCGACAATCTGCGAGCCGACGCCGAGCGCCGTGAGTCCATCTTCAAGCAGCGCGGGCAGCTCGGCGTCTTGCGGCGGCTGGTAGCTGATCCCCGTGACCGCGCCGATCACATGGCTCGGTTGCGCCGCGCCGATGTGCTCCAGATGACCGACCAGACAGCCGAGCAGCGGCGCCCAGTGATACTCGTATTGCGCCTCGACGAGTGCCTGCAGGCCGGACCTCCTTGTGCGGCGGCCTGGGATCGGCAACAGCCGCCAGGGTCAAGATAGGGGCAGCCTGCGTCTGATCGTGGCGTTCAGAGTCGGAGCGATCCGGACTGTTCGCACAGCACTAGAGCTTAAGATCCATATTGGTGTTCATACATATCTCACCACTTCGTCTGAAACTGGATACACTTGTCTCAAACGTCTCGTCCTCATGTCTAAGATCGTCGTGGCGGGACGGGTGGTGAACAAGATGGCTGTTCGGATCGCGATGAGCAACGTGTGTATGCGGCGGTCGGCGAAGAGGTTCGCGGTCCTGGGCCTGCTGCTGATTGGCCTGTGCCTGCCGCAGGCGATCACGCAGGGGACCAGTCATCCGGATCTGTCTGCGCCGACCGGTTTCACGGGCACGTTGAAGACCAGCGGGATCGAGTTTTCCTGGACGGCTCCGACGGTGGAATCGTCGGGCGGATTCGAGATCGAACTCGTGGGCTACATGATCCAACGGGCCTATCAGTTTGCGGACGGATCCGCTGGATGGACCGTCGAGTACGAAAGCAGCAGCGACACCGGCACCAGCCAGACCGTGTCGCCAACCCTGGCTGAAGACTCGGACTACGACTTCCGCGTCATCGGAATCTTCAGGATCAACGACAGCTACAACCGGAGAGGGCCGGCGTCATCCACCGTGACCATCACGATTCCCGCTACGCCTTCGGCCTCAAACCTGACCGCCGCCGTTGGGGATGACGGGATGGATGTGAGCTGGACGGCGCCGTCGCTGTCCTGGCTCTCAAATCTGCCGTCACTGACTTCGATCGTCGTTGAGCGCCTGGAAACCGACGCCGACGGAGTCGCCGTCGCCGGAGCGTCGTGGACCGAACTGACGACGCTTGGGACCAGTGCGACGTCGTACACGGACACGACGGGCGGCAGTGGATCGTCCTACCTCTATGGCGTGCGTTCCGTGTACGACTTCGTGCGTGGCGACCGGGTTGAAATGTCGACACCAGTGGCCGTGCCACTACCGGTCGTGAGCGATTGAGGATCGGAATGAGCCGAAACGCGCAGACCGTTGTCGTGTGCGCGGAGCGGACCGGCAGCTGTCAGCACTGGCTTGTCTGATTGGCTTGCTGTGGTTGGAGAACGAGCAATGACTGGACTGACCGGATCACCAGTGCGTCGGCCATGGGCGCTCGCGTTGGCTATTGCAGGGCTGCTGCTCGGTCTATTGCTCGCCTCGGTAGTAGAGGCGAGCAGTACGCCTGCGCCGACCGACCTCTCCGCGACAGTGGCGACGGGCGGAATTGAGCTGTCCTGGAGCGCGCCGACGTTGGAGCCGGGCGAAGATGCGCCGACCGGATACGACGTTGAGATGCGAACGACAAGTGCCGCCGGAGCGGGCGACTGGAAGACGATCGCGGAGGATGTGAGCGACACCGAGTACACGTCGACCGAATTGCTGATGACGGAGCAGACGTACGAGTTCCGAGTCAGCGCGGTGTACAGCGAGGATTCGAGCAGCGATCCGAGCGATTCGGTATCGGTCACCGCACCGGGCGTCTCCAAGCCGGGCAGCCTGACCAAGACGCGAACCACGAGCGGCATCGAGCTGACCTGGCTCGCGCCCACGCTGTCCTGGACGGGCATTGCGCTGACGCTCAGCGGCTACGTCATCGAGCGGGACTCCTGGTACACGGTTTCGCATCCAGAGCTGGGACAGGACTACACGAGCGAGGTGCTGGACACGCCCGCGTCCGACGCGACGTCGTACACCGATGCCTCCACGGTTGACACGAGGACGTATGGGTATTCGATCTACGCCGTCTACGGCTACGTAAGAAGCAACGACCAGGATGGCGACTTCGTCTTCCTGCAGGGCGTCGGCAGCGAGTAAGTACGACAGTTCGGTCTGTGGGTATGCTGTGCTGACGTATGCCCGTCTCCCACGCTGCGCCGAACTCGGTCGAGCCGACGATCGACGTCTTGCCCAATGGGCTGCGCGTCGTCGTGACCGCCATTCCGCACTCGCAGGCGGCGGTGCTGGCGGCGTATGTCGGCGTTGGCTCGCGCGATGAGGCGCGGGAAACGCTGGGGCTTTCCCACTACCTGGAGCACATGCTGTTCAAGGGGACCGAGGCGCGGCCCGAGCCGACGGCGATTTCGGCAGCGATCGAAGGCGCCGGCGGCTCGCTCAACGCGTTCACGACTCGAGAGCTGACCAGCTATTGGAATCGGGTGCCCTTCGACCGGCTGCCGCTGGCGATGGACGTCCTGGCCGACTCGGTTCGCCACTCACTCTTGGCCGAGGCCGAGATCGAGCGGGAACGCACGGTGATCTGCTCCGAGATTCGCCGCGCGCACGATCAACCGGGTCAGCGCGTGATGCAGCTGATCAGTGACGCCGCCTACGGTGAGCAGCCACTGGGCTGGGAGATCGCCGGCGACCTGGAGTCGGTCGGTGCGGTGACGCGAGAGCACCTCGCCGATCACATTGAGACGTTCTATCGACCGTCGAGGATTGTCTTGTCGGTCGCCGGCAATGTCCGTCGCGAGGAAGTAGTCGAACTGGCCGAGCGTCACTGGAGTTGCGGTTGGCAAAACGCTGCCTCCGAGCCGGCGCCGCCACGATCCTCGGCAGCCGATTCGATGTCAGACGACCTGGCCCAGATTGAAGTCCGAGAGCTCGAACAGTGCAACCTGGCGTTGGCGTTGCGCTCGATCCATCGCCTCGATCCCGACCGCTACGCGATGGCGTTGCTCAACGAAGTGCTGGGCGGCGGGATGAGTTCTCGCTTGTTCACTGAGATCCGCGAGAAGCGCGGCCTGGCTTACTCGGTCGGTTCGCATCCGACCGCCTTTGACGACGCGGGTCACCTGACGATCATGGCCGGCGTCACCGACGAGCACGTGTTGGAGACGGTCGATGTCGTCTTTGACGAGCTGGGCAAGCTTGTCGCTGCACCGGTCACTGATGAGGAGATTGAGCGGGTTCGCGAACACGCGATCGGCTCGTTCCGGCTTGGCCTCGACGCGGCCGCGAGCTGGTGCCATCGGGCCGGCGGGATGCTGCTCTCGAATGGATTCATCGAACCGGTCGAAGAGACGATTGCCGGCTATGAATCCGTCACTGCGGACGACATTCAGCGAGTTGCGCACAGAGTGGTCCGCGAGGGCAATCTGGCCGCGGCGGTGGTCGGTCCGTTCAATCAGGCGGAAGAGTTGCGCGAGCGAGTCGACCGCTTCAGCCCGAACTGACGACGGAAGCGTGGTTGCCAGCCATGGATAACGTACGCGCGATGTTCGTGGTGCTTCCCGACGCGCCGATGCCCGATCCGGGGGACGTTGAAGCCGCCGACGGGCTGATCCTTGTCTTTCCCCAGGACGAGGGTGACTACGCCGCGGCGCACGAGCGCGCGGCGGCAGCGATCGAGGTCGGGCTACCCGTGTATCTCGTCATCCCGCCGCTGGACTCTGGACAGGCGCGTGGTTATCTGCAGCACTCGCTTCAGCCAGGGATCTACGGAGTCGCGGTCCAGACGGCCGCGAGCGTCGATCAGCTGCGCTACCTGGAAGGCGTGCTGGAGGAACTCGAACTGCGGGCCGGGATCCGTCCCGGATTGACCGCGATGGCGGTGGGGTTTCACGATCCACGAGCGATCGACATCATGTCCGACTGCCTGGCCGCGATGCGCGACTCCTCCGATCGGATGACGTGGATCGCCTACGACCATGTGGAGATGGCCGAGTCGTTGGGCGTCCAACCTGACAGTCCAACGGTCGCGACTGCCAGCTCCAACGTGATCATGACGGCTGCGGCCTACAACTTGCCGGTCGTCTACGGATCGCCGCCCGACGCGGCGTACGCCGCGTCGCTCGGCTTCCGTGGCTGCGCCACCGGAGAGCTGACCGACCTGGAGGGTCTGCGAGCGACGTTCACGAGACCCGAACCTGAGAACGACGATGACGAGGAGGATTCGTAGTGGCAGCCACGGTGATGCGTTCTATGTTGTCGGTTCCGGGCATCCGCGAGCGATTCATCGAGAAGGCACGCGACGCCGAAGCGGACGTGCTCTGCTTCGATCTCGAGGACTCGGTCGCGTGGGACGACAAACCGGCCGCGCGAGATCTGCTTTGCCGTCTTCTGCCCAACTTCCCCAAGCGCGGGCGCCAGGTCTTTGTCCGCACCAACGGTTACGACACCGGGCTGATCGAGCAGGAACTCGATGCGATTGTGCGGCCGTGGCTGGACGGCGTGAGCGTGTCCAAGATTGAGTCGGCGCGCGATGTCCAGCGGATCGACGACTATCTGACGCTGCTCGAACGGGCCCGTGGCCTGGACGACGGTCAGGTCAAGATCGCGGCCTGGATTGAGAACGCCCACGCCGTCGCCAATGCGTATGAGATCTGCGCGGCCTCGGAGCGGCTGGTCGGCATCTGCGTCGGCGGCGAGGACTACGCGGTCAGCATCGGCGTGCGGCGGACCAAAGGCGGCGCAGAGCTGGAGCTGGCGCGTCGGGCCTCGGTCAACGCGGCTCATGCAGCCGGGATTGCGCCGCTCGACACGCCCTGGACCGATATCCGCGATCCAGAGGGCTATGAGGACGAATTGCGGCGGATGAAAGAGATCGGTTTCCAGGGCAAGTTCTGCATTCACCCCGACCAGCTCGGTCCGGCCAACCGCATCTTCAGCCCCCCGGCCGAAGACGTCAACTGGGCCCGCCGAGTCGTCGACGCGTACCAGGATGGCGTCGAGCGCAACCTCGGCGCGGTCGCGTTGGACGGCCAGATGATCGACAAGCCCGTCCTCGAACAGGCCGAGTACGTCCTGGCCTGGTCGGACCAGATCGCGGCGATGGAGTCGGCGCGCTAGAGCTGGCTGGTAGCCGAGCTCATGGTCGCGGGCGAAGTGCAACCGAGATAACCTCAACGACATCCAGGTTCATCGGCTCAAAGATTAGGGTGACTACTCCATAGCCGACCGCGAATTCATTCAGATCGTACCCGTAACCCTGCGAAACTCTGACGACACGAGGGTTGTTCTCCGTTGAATCTCGCATAATCGACTCGATCGCTTCATTGAAATCAAGCCACGCCTGTTCGTCCGCTTCCCGTGACATGAACTCCTTGACTTCTCTCGAAACCAGTACGTCATACGGCACGACCACTGCTACCTGTCCACGAGACCTTCCGTCCAGCGCGCAGGTCAGCCCGACCTCTAGCGGTCGCTTCCCGCAAAGCGTTGTCTTCCTCGACTGTCTTGAGCAACTCGGGCTTTGCTTTGGGGGCAGGAGACAGGCGCTGCCCGCGCAAGGTCGTGCGGAAGAATATCTTCATTGATTGAATCGACAAGACGGGTCGAGGATCGTCCGAGAGCCAGGCCTCCTGCCAGGGCGATTCCAAATGCGTCTGGTTTCTGAGTTCCCACGCCGGCATCCAACCGTAGCGCTGTTGGACCATTTCTAACATTCTTCTGCGCCAGGGCTCCATTTCAAGCGGGCCTTCCGGCGGTGGAATGGGACTTCTGCGAAAACTCCTGTATTCGTCGAACAGTGCGCGAACCACCGGTCCGTGCTCCCAAGCTTCAATCTCTTCCTCAAACATCGGCTCATTCGAAAGGGCCAGCGCATAACCCTGCGCGTAGTAGCACAGCTTTTGCAACTTCAAATGCGTGATCAGATTGCCTTCTTCGTGAGCGCGTCGAATGAAGTACTGGGCGGCGTCATGCACGCTTGACATGCTGGCCTCTCTCTGCTGCGGTCGGAGCAAGCCGGACCATAGCCAGCATACGTCTCCGAGAACGCGCGCTAGAAGCCGCCCCTGGCCTCTCTGCCGAGTCGGAAGGCGCCGGTGCGCTCATAGGCGACATCGGCGACGTAGATGTGCTGACTGGCGACGAGGATGTCGCGTAGCACCTGTTGCAGTGGACTATCAGTGAATGCCGCGGCTCCGCCGCCGTGGTGATGGGCAAAACGAACCACGTCGACGCAGGTGTCAGTCACCCAAGTGACCATGGCCCGAATCCGAGCGTCATAGGCAGGCGTGATCGGTTCGCCCGCCTCGCGTTGGGCCATCGCGTCGTCGAGCGTGGACAGCGCGTAGGCACGCGCCGCTTCGTAGCGGCACGACATCTCGCCATAGTCCCGTTGGAATGCGCCCCGGTCGGCGACGGCGCTGGCCTGTCCGAATCGTGTTCGATTGCCGACATCTCCAGTCAGCAGATCGAGCGCTCGCCGGGCCGATCCGAGCGCGATCCCGGTGTGTCCTGGGCTGAGAAACGTAATCGTTGGGTTGGCGAACCAGGGGCCGCCGCGGTAGGAGTGCACGCCGCCGAATGAGGTCATGAACGGACGCTCGACGACCACATCGTGCAGTTGGTAGTGGCAGCTTCCCGTGCCTTCCAATCCCATGACGTTCCAGCTGTCCTCGACTTCCACCTGCTCCAGCGGTACCAGCGACCCGACGACCGGCGGCAGTTCGTCCGCCGGGGTCGGGCGTCCACCGTCCTCCATGCGCACGATTGCGTTGGCCAACACCCATCCGCAGTGACGGATGCCGCTGGCGAAGGACCAGCGCCCGTTGAGCCGGAAGGAGCCGTCCGACTGCGCCGTGGCGATGCCCTCGGGATTGGCCGTGCCGGCGACCCGAGGGAACTGCCCGCCAAACACCGTGTCCAGCCCGTTCCCGTCGGGCAGATGCGACGCTGCCATGGCCGGCGACTCCGCCTGGATCATTGCGACCCAGCCGCTGGAGACGTCGACCGAGGCGAGCTGCTCGAAGACTTCGACCTGAGAGGCAGGATGGACGTCATAGCCTCCGACCTCCAGCGGCGACGCCATCGAGAACAGCCCGGCGGCTTCCAGGGCCGCGACCGACTCAAGCGCAAGGGTCTTGCCTCTGGTTGATGCACCTGCGAAATCTTTGAGCGTCGGCCCGACCGATTCCGCCCGCTCGATCCATTCGGAGCGTTCTCGCTGACGTTCAGGGCTGGTGCGGCTCATGCAGGGGCCTCCTGATCAACGGCGAGACGCCGGGCGCCGTCGATTTCGTAGTTGATGTCAGAGACGATCACATGGTTGGACGCGGCGAGCATGTCGCGGTGCAGTTGGTCCATCGGGTGCTCGGTGAAGTTGGCCGCGGCGCCGATTGCGCGCCAGACCATGCGGACGGCCTCAAGACAGCGGTCGCCGACCCACGATCCCATGGCGCGGATGCGAGCCTCGTCGGCGGGCGTAATCGTTTCTTCGCGCTGTCGCTGTTCCGCTGCCCGCGTGAGCACGTCGGCGGCGTAGACGCGCGCGGCCGCCACGCCGTGCGCGACATCGCTGTAGTCGTGCCGGATCGTGGTTCGCATGCCCAGCGCCTGGCCGGTCGAGAATCGCGTGCGCCCCGCGTACTCGCGGAACAGATCCAGCGCGTGCTCGGCGAGTCCAATACAGCTGGCGGCCACGCCGACCACCAGAAAGGTCGTCATTGGTACGCCGAACCAGGGTCCGCCGCGCAGCGGCTCGGGGCCGCCGAACGGCATCCGGTGGTACGACGGCAGGAACAGATCTTGGGCGTTGTAGTGCGGGCTGCCGGTGCCCTGCAGCCCGCTGACTCGCCAGCTGTCCTCGATCTCGACGAGCTCCGTGGGGATCGCCATCGCGGTCTCTAACGGTCGGCCATTGGCGCCCAGTTGCGGCTCGCCTTTGGCGTCGAGTAGACGCACGCCGCCGAGCACCCAGCCGCAATGTCGAATCCCGCTGGCGTAGGACCAGCGTCCGTTGAGCAGATAGCCGCCCTCGACCGGCTGCGCGGTGCCTTCGGGATTGGCAGTGCCCGACCACTTGGGATACGCGGACCCGAAGGCCGCGTCGAATGCCGCTCCGTCCGGTAGATGCGCGCCGGCGATCCCGGCGACCATCGCCTGCACCATCGTGCACCAGCCGGCCGACACGTCGGCGCGCGCCAGGTCAACGAACGCTTCCAGTTGCGTCCGTGGATGCGCGTCCAGTCCGCCCACTTCGCGGGGACCGCAGAGCTTCCACGCCTCGATCTCGTCAAGCGCCGCCACCGAGGCCGGAGCGAGTGTGCGAAGTTCAACCGACTCCTGTGAGTGTGCTCGGAGGGTGGGCGCGATCGACTCGACACGCTCGCGCCAGTCGGCGAGTTCGCGTCGCAGGTCGTCGCTGGAGAGCGTCGTCACGATGCGCCGTTGCGAGTTGGCGAGCGCTTGTGGAGTTGCTCGGCGAATGGGTCGACGATCAGGCCCAAGGACTCCAGGATGGTCAATCCGATGATCGGCTCTTCGCCGTCCTCGCCAAAGATGACACGGCTCGACGCACTGTCATCAAGCAGCTCAAACTGAGCGTCCGCGACGAAACGCCTCTGGCTGGAGCCATCAAAGAGATAGATGTCTGTCGCGGCCCGGGGCATGATCCCAATCGAAAGCAACGCCGACTCAGGTACGACGCAACTCATCGAGCCGGTGTCGACGAGAAAATCGGCTCGCCATGTTCGATCCGGTTCAGCCGGATTGATCACCGTCACAGGCACGTATGTCAATCCCACTGGCGTCTCCTCGAGGATCCGCGTCAACTGCGCGACGGCTTCCGGCTTCGGCGCGATTCGCAGCATCGAATCGTCCTTCCCACTGCGTCCAACAGGCTCAGCCTATCGATCAGAGTCCCGGCCGGACCGGGATTCCCAGCTGGTGCTGGCCCCGGCGGATGTAGGCGGATTGCGTCTGGATTACGTGCTGGCTGACCGTTTGAATGTCGCGCAGTAGCCGGGCGAGGACGTTGTCGCTGTACACCGCCGGACCGCCGGCGTGTTCGTGCACCGTTCGGACGACATCTTCGGCGGTCTGATGGGCCCAGCGCAGCGCCGCACGGGCGCGATCGTCCATTTGCACGGCGTCTTCCAGCGAGCGAATCGGCGCGTCCAGCAGCTCTTCGAAGAGATGGTGGCCGTAGCCCTCCATCGCTTCGACCAGCGCGACGCAGCGTCCCAAATCTCCCTGGAAGTGCTGTTGTTCCGAGATCGACGCGCGCTGTCCGGTTCGTGTGTGTGCCGTCGCCTGTCGTGTGATCTCCTCGACGGCTCGCTTCGCGATCCCGAGCGGGAATCCGTAGCCGGCCGCTGTCAGAAAGGTGACAGTTGGGCGCGCCAGCCAACCGCCGCCTCTCAGCGGCGGGCGCTCAAACCCGGCCAGGCACATCTCGTCGGGCACGAAGACGTTCTCGTAGCGGTAATGCGTCGAGCCGGTGCCGCGCATACCCAGCGTGTGCCAGGTGTCCTCGATCACAACATCCGCCTTCGGCGCGGCGACCGTGACCAGAGGCGGCGGCTTGCCCGGTTCCGGCTCCTGCGCCGGGATCCGGCACTGAGCGAGCACGTAATCGCTGTGATGGATGCCCGAAGCCCAGCCCCATCGACCTGTGACCATCCAGCCGCCCTCGACCTGTTCGGCTTCGCCCTCGGGCGCGATCGACCCGCAGGTGACGGGCCAGCGCTGGTCGGCGTTGGCGAAGATCCGCTCGACGGCGCTGTCTGGCAGGCGCGACGCGAGCCAGGCCGACTCGTGCGCGCCGATCAAGGCGCACCAGCCGGCGGAGGAGTCATGCGACGTGATGTCCGCGATCACCTGGGTCTGCAGCCTCGGATGGGCATTGACGCCGCCCAACTCCTCAGGTGAACACAGGTTGAAGGCATCGACGCTGCGCAGCGCCGCTTCAGTGGCCGGCGAGAGCTGGCGCAACTCCTCGTTGGCCTCCGACTCACCCCGCAGCGTGTCGCCAATCCCGGCAATCCGCTCGCGCCATTCCGCTCGCTGCTCGGCCAGTGTGTTGCTCATCGATCCCCTCACTCCGCTGGTTCCATCTAGGTTATGAGGCCGCGGACTCAGATTCCCGGTCGAACCTCGAGGCCCAGCCGATGCCGGCCCAGCCTGACGTATGCGCTGTCGCCCGGCATGACGTGCTGAGACGACGTCTGGATGTCGCGCAACAATCTCTGAATCATGCTGTTTTCGTAGACATCGGCGCCGCCCATGTGATCGTGGACGATCTTGACGATGCGCTCGGTCGTCTGGTTGCACCAGCGATAGGCGGAGCGAGCCCGATCGCCCAGTTTCACGGCCTGCTCGACCGTGTCGACCGGCGTGTCATGTAGCTGCTCGCAGAGGTTGCGCCCGTAGCCCTCGATCGCCTCCAGCATCGCCTGCGCCTCACCGATGTCGTGTTGCACCCGTTCTCGTTCTCCAATCGACCCTCGGTACGCCCGCCGACGACCCGCCGGCGCGTGTGCGGCGAACTCCTCCAGCGCTCGGCGGGCGATCCCGAGGCCGGTCGCGTACATCGCCGGAACGAGAAAGATCGGGTTGGGCCGAGTGACGAAGCCTGTGCCGCGGGCCGGCGGCAGGTCCAGATTGACGAGCTGCATCTCGTCGGGGACGAACAGCTCATCGAAGCGATAGTGCGCCGAACCGGTGCCGCGCATGCCCAGCGTGTGCCAGGTGTCCTCGATCACGATCTCCTCGCGACGCGCAGCCACGGTGACTGTCGATCGAGGCGCGCCGGCCTCCGGTTCCTCCTCGGCGATGAAGCTCTGGATCAGCACGTAGTCGGCCGTGTGAATCCCCGAGGCCCAGGCGGATCGAGCGTTGACGACCCAGCCGCCTTCAACCGACCGAGCCTCACCTTCGGGAGCCAGACCTCCAGCGGTGACGGGGAACCGCCAGTCGCGGTCGCCCGGACGAAAGAGTCGCGCGGCCGTCTCGTCCGGCAATCGCGTGGCGAGCCAGGCCGACTCCTGGCAACCGTTCATCAGGTTCCAGCCGGTCGATGGATCGGCGGCGGAGATCGTCGCGACGGTCTCGAGCTGGGCGACCGGATGCAGGTCGGAGCCGCCGAGTTCCACCGGCGAACAGATCCCGAAGGCGTCAACGCGGTGCAGGGCGTCCATTGTTGCAGGCGAGAGGTGGCGCAGCCGGTCATTGTGATCGGCCTCGGCGCGAATGATCGGCGCGATCGACTCGCTACGCTCACGCCACTCATTGCGCTGTGCGTTGAGATCGGACGACATCGGTCGCGCCTCTCCTGGCCTCTCCGGTCGAGGCTGACCGTACCGGGCATACACTGGGTTCGCAACGCGGTCGAGGGAGTGTTGCGGCAGATTGGAGGGTGCTGATGGCTGGTGTATCCGACGTGCGGGAGATTATTGCCGGCGACGGCGAGACCGGTGTGGAGATCACGCGCAACGTGCGCCGCTGGGTCGACGAACAGGTCATCCCCCACGCGACCGAGCTGGAGCATTCCGGCCAGTTCCCGGCCAAGATCCACGCCGATATGTGCGAGATGGGCATCTTCGGGATCACGTTCCCAGAGTCGCACGGCGGGCTGGGGCTCTCGTTCGAGACCTACTCGGCCGTGATCGAGGAGATTTCGCGCGGCTGGATGGGTCTCGCCGGGATCATCAACACCAACGTGATCGACGGCTGGATCATCGACGAACACGGCACGCAGGAGCAGAAGGACCGCTTCCTGCCCGGCCTGGCGACCGGCGAGAAGCAGGGTTGCTTCACGATCACCGAGCCCAACGCCGGCTCTGACGCGCAGGCAATTCGCACAACTGCCTCGCGTGACGGCGACGACTACATCCTCAATGGCAACAAGCTGTTCGTGACCAACGGCGACCGCGGCGACGTCTACCTGGCCATGACCAAGACCGATCCGTCGGCGCAGCCGAGGCATCGCGGCATCTCCGCCTTCCTGGTCGAGAAGGACACGCCGGGATTCTCGATCGCGCGGACGATCGACAAGCTGGGCTACAAGGGGCCGGAGACGGCCGAGTTGTTCCTCGAAGACGCCCGCGTGCCCGCCGAGAACCTGCTCGGCGGTTCGGAGGGCCGCGGCTTCCAGCAGATGATCTCGGGACTTGAGATCGGCCGGATCAACGTCGCCTCGCGCGCGACGGGCGTCGCCCAGGCGGCCTTCGATGAGGCGATCATCTACGCCCAGCGGCGCGAGACGATGGGCGTGCCGATCGCGCAGCACCAGGCGATCCAGCTCAAACTGGCCGAGATGGCAACCAAGATTCGCGCGGCGCGCCTGCTGACCCGCGACGCGGCGCGCAAGAAGGACTCGGGCCAACGCTCCGACCTCGATGTCGGCATGGCCAAGCTGTTCGCCACCGAAGTGGCGCTGGAATGCACGCTCGAATCGATGCGCGTCCACGGCGGCGTCGGCTACACCAAGGAGCTGCCGGTCGAACGCTTCTACCGCGACGCCCCGCTCATGGCCGTCGCCGAGGGCACCAATGAGATCCAGCGCATCGTGATCGCACGCCGCCTGCTGGAGATGTACGCGGTCGAGTAACTGATGTCGTGTTCCGTCATACCCGCACTCCGAGGCGGGTACCTCGCCGAGCGCGGGACGACGGAAGTGAACACTGCGAGATTGCCGAGGCAGGCTCGGCAATGACGGAAGAAGAGAGCTGTCCCATGCCAACGAAGGAACTGTACGGACGCTACCTGGACGAGTTCGAGATCGGTGAAGTGATCGAGCACTGGCCCGCCCGCACCGTCACCGAAGCCGATGACCTGATGTTCTGCATGCTGACGATGAACCATCATCCGCTGCACACCAACAAGCAGTACGCCGAGGACACCCAGTTCGGCCAACGCGTCGTCTCCGGCCCGTTCGTGTACTCGCTCGTCTTCGGCATGACCGTGCCAACCATCTCCGGCAAGGCAATCGCTAACCTCGCCACCTCCGACCTGCGCCACACCGCCCCCGTCTTCCACGGCGACACCCTCCAGGCCAGAACCGAAGTCCTCGAAGTCCGCGAGAGCAAGAGCCAGCCCGACCGAGGCATCGTCACCGTCCACACGACAGCCGCCAATCAGGACGGTACCGAGGTCCTCTCATTCCATCGAGCGGTGATGATCCCCAAGCGCCCCGATTGAGCCTCAGCCGGACTGGATCAAGTACTCACGAACCGGCCCCCGGCTCTTGGCCTTAGAGTTGATGGCTCTTCTGACCTGAACCTCGTTGAGGCAAAATGCCTGCGACGAATACATCGACGCGACGTCCGGATGCCCCGAATTGGACAGCGTCACGCATGAACCCTGAGCGGCCAATGTCGTCGCGGTTCTCGCCAGCCGAGCTTGTTCGTCCATCCCGAAGTCCTTGGCCGTGTACGAGGTGAAGTACGCCGTCTCACTCAGCGGAACATATGGCGGGTCGAAGTAGACGAAATCCCCTTCGCGTGCATTGGCAGGCGCCTCAGCGAAGTCCGCCACCGTCAACTCCACCCCCTGCAGCGCCTCCGACGCCGCCCGCAAATTCTCCTCGTCGCAGATCCTCGGATTCGCGTAGCGGCCGTGCGGCACGTTGAATCCGCCCTTGCTGTTCACTCGATAGAGGCCGTTGTAACAAGTCTTGTTGAGGAAAATCAGGTTCGCCGCCCCACCGAGACTGCAGGTCAGCTTCTTGCTCCGGATCGTGTAGTAGTACTCGGCCCGATCCTCGGCCTCCCGATACTTGCGCTGATGCACCGACAGCGCCCTGATCAGCCCCTCGACATTGTCCCGCACCTGGACGTACGCGTTGATCAACTCCCGATTGCTGTCCGACAGCACCGCCCATTTGAAGCGCCCCTCGGACTGCAGCGCAAAGAACAATGCTCCCCCTCCGACGAACGGCTCATAGTACGTCTCGATCTGTTCCGGCACCGCCTGGAGCAGCTCCGGGAGCAACGATTTCTTCCCGCCCGCCCATTTGAGAAACGGCTTGGCCATCTCAGCCGCCCCCGTTTCTCACACTCACGATCGCCTGCTCAATTGCCGCGTCGATCCGCTCCATCAATAACTCCGACCGGTTCAGGTACAGATGCTTGGTCCAATCGATCCGCCAACGCTGCTCAATGCTCAGCTTGCGCTCTGCGGTCGCCTCTTCGACCTCGTCCTCATCCTCAATCGTCACCTCGCCATCGGGACGAATCAGCGCATCCAGCAGCAAATCGTGAAACTCGACCGTCTGACCGTCAAAACAGACCCTGTCGACCGTATCCAGCCGATAGATGCGCAGCGAACCGTCCGGTCGATGCAGCCGATACGCGCTGTACGGCTTGCCCGGCCACCAGACGCCCCAGCTCGTGAATCCGCTCGCTCGCGGATACCGCTCGATCGCCCGCGGATCCCGGTCCGCCACCCAGCGCCCGACGATCACCTCGGCCGTCGTCAGCCAGCGCTCGAGTGGAAACTCGAGAGTCCGCCCGTCCAGGGCGACCTTGCGCTCGGTGATCGTGGCAGTCGGAGTGGGCGGCAGATCGGAACGGTCGACGGACTCGCTCATGCGCGCAGACTACCGCCAGCCACAATCGTTGCCAGCGCTTGCCAGCGTTTGCGGTCGCATTCCACCGTGCTACGCTTGCCTGCGGTTCGCGGTGGCCCTTCCTTTCACCGTCGAGTAACCATGGCGCTTGCGACAGACGAGCAGCGCCCGAGTCGGAGTGCGCGAAATGCCGGCAGTCGTGGCGATCGGTGGCCAGTGGGGTGATGAAGGCAAGGGTCGTGTCGTCGACCTGCTCGCTCGCCACGCGTCGATCGTTGTCCGCTATTCCGCTGGCAACAACGCTGGACACACGATCGTCAACGAGAAGGGCAAGTTCGCCCTGCATCTCGTGCCCGCCGGCATCTTCTACTCCGACAAAACCGCCATCATCGGCAACGGACTCGTCATCGACCCGCAGGCGCTGATCGACGAGATCACCATGCTCGAGACGCGCGGGGTCAGCACCGAACGCCTGAAAGTCTCCGACCGCGCCCATCTGGTCATGCCCTGGCATCCGATCATCGACCTGCAGGAAGAACAGTTCCGCGGCTCGGCCGCCGTCGGCACGACCGGCAAGGGCGTCGGCCCCGCCTTCTCCGACAAGGTCGGCCGCTGGGGCATCCGCATGTCCGAACTGGCCGACGCCGAGGGCTTCATGGCCCGGTTGCGGCTCGTGCTCGACTACAAGAACGAGATTCTGACCAAGCTTTACGGCCTCGAGCCGCTCGACTTCGACAACATCTATGAGACCTACCGCGAGCACTGGGCCCGCCTCGCCCCCTACGTCACCGATACCTCGCTGATCTGCCACGAAGCCCTGCGCCGAGGCGATCGCATCCTGCTCGAAGGCGCGCAGGGCTCGCTGCTCGATCTCGACGCCGGCACCTACGACTACGTCACCTCGTCCGTGCCCACCTCAATGGCCGGCGGCGCCGCCGTCGGCGCCGGCATCGCCCCGCGCGACATCGACCGCGTGATCGGCGTCTACAAGGCCTACCAGACCCGCGTCGGCAACGGACCGATGCCCACCGAACTGCACGGCGCCGAAGGCGACCGCCTGCGCGACGCGGGACAGGAATACGGCACCACCACCGGCCGGCCCCGGCGCTGCGGCTGGTTCGACTCCGTCGCCGGGCGCTACACGATACGGCTCAACGGCTGCCACAGCATCTCTTTGACCAGGCTCGACGTGCTCGACGAGTTCGAAATGCTCAAGGTCTGCGTCGCCTACGACATCAACGGCCGCCGTGTCGACGAGTTCCCCAGTTCCCGGCTGGCGCTCGAAGCCGCCGCGCCGATCTACGAAGAACTGCCCGGCTGGCAACAGGAAACCAGCCACTGCCGACGCTTCGACGACCTGCCCGCCAACGCCCAGCGCTACGTCCGCCGAATCGAAGACCTGATCGGCGCCCCGGCCGCACTCGTCAGCGTCGGACCCGAACGCGACCAGGCGATAATCGTCGATCCCATCCTGTGATTGCCCTCACCTCACCGCCTCGCACAGGTGACGTGCGCGTAAACTGATCCAAGTCGCCCCCGCGAAGGCGGGGGCCCGCAGTGTCTGCCTCGTCGCCGCACCCCCGCCTTCGCGGGGGCGACTTCTCCATAGGGGCCTCTGCGCACCTCTTCACAGCGAGAGGGATGCGGACGAAGACACTGCATTCTGATCCCCTCTCCCTCCAGGAGAGACCTGTCCCGCACTTGATGCGGGAGCTAGGGTGAAGGCTTCGGAGCCGGCCAATGTCGGAAACCGTCATCTCGGTCCTCGTCTGGCTGCACGTCATCGGCGTCGCCATCTGGCTCGGCGGACAGATCGTCACCGCCGCCTGCGTCATTCCCGCCCTCCGCGCCGTCGGTGACCGCACCATCTGGCTCAATGCCCTGGAAGGGTTCACCCGCCGTTTCGGCCGCATCGGCGTCGCCGCCATGGTCGTCATTGTGATCAGCGGCGGCGCGATGATCGATCCCCGCCTCGATCAGGTCGAGAACTTCGGCGAAGACCTCTATGCCGCTCGCTGGGGCTACATCTTCGTGATCAAGATGGCGCTCTGGGCTGTCATGATCGCCCTGATCGGCCTGCACCAGTTCGTCTTCGGTCCGCGCCAGCTCGAGCTCGCCCGCGAGTCCGCCGAGGCGGATGAAGACACACCAGAGTTGCAGCGCGTGCGACGTATCACCATCGCCCTCTCCATCTCCGGATTGCTGATGACCCTGCTCGTCGCCGGCGCTGGCGCCTTCCTCGGCAACCACAACTTCGCGATGCTGCCCTCCTGACGAACATGTCTCGAATCGTCCTGGCACGAGCTCTGGCGGTGTTGACGCCGATCGTTGCTGTGGCAGCGCTGTTCCTGTTCGCCGGCAGCTCACACGCGGACGCCCAGAACGCCTCACTCTCGGTCAGCCTGGCCACCTGGAAATCTACCGCGGGCACGATTGAACTGTGCATCGACCTGCGCGACGCCGCCGTCGGCGAAACGCGCCAGTGCCCGCAGCGTCGACTGCTCACTTTCACTCGAACCGGGGAGAATCGATGGCTGCGCTCGCGCTCCATCGCCGTCGCCCCTGAGGTCGAGCTCTGGGTCCGCGCTCGGCGCGTGGGGCAACGGCTCGACCTCGGACTGGGCGTCTCCATTGAAGGAGCGCGGCGCGGCCTCAGAGCACGTTCCTGGTCGCTGGACTGGCCCGCCACGCCCGTCGATCAATGGCAGGAAACCAGCGCAATCTCCCTCCAATTGCCCGTCGCGCCGCACCATGAACTCTGGGACGCACCCCCTGGCATCGCAGTCGGCGCGCGACGCTTGCAGATGGGCACGGCGGCACCCGAGTTCCGCCTGCCCGAACTGGGAGGGGAGAACGACACCCTGCGCTCTCTCTCCTCCACCAGATCCGCCGGCCATCGCATCACCGTGATCGTCTTCTGGGCATCCTGGGCGCCGTTCGTCGGCGAGACGCTGACCGTACTCTCCAACCTGGCCGAGCACGAAGAGGACGTGTTCGTGCTCGGCGTCAACGTCTACGAAGTCCGCGAAGGCGCCGGCCAGGTGTTCGCGCAGGAGCACGCCAACAATCTCTTGCATCTGTCCGACGTCGATGGCTCTGTGGCGCGGCACTATCGAGTCGATGGCCTACCCGAACTGTTTCTGCTCGACGCCCGCGGCGTTTACCGCGGCGTGGTTCGCGGCGCGGCGCCGCTGGCCGAGATCCTGGCCGCCATCCAGGGCATCGAGTGAACCTGGTCGGATAGCCTGCACGGAACACGCTCAACCCGCGTCGAGCCTACGCGCCGTGCGCGAAGCCACTGAGGAGCATCACCATGCGCGAATACGAGGACATTCTCTACGAAACCAAAGGACGGCTCGGCATCGTCACACTCAACCGGCCCGAAAAGATGAACGCGCTCAGCCACCGACTCCGGGCCGAGCTGTTCGACGCGCTCAAGGTCGCCGAGGCCGACGGTGATGTCCACGTCGTGATCATTCGCGGCGCCGGCCGCACCTTCTCCGCCGGCTACGACATCACGCCCGTGCCCAACCTGTCCGAGTCCGACTACCTCGACTATCGCTCCGGCCTGCCCTCGGTCGGACCGATCCATCCCGGTCAGGGTCAGTGGCCGCAGCACCTGCTCTCCGGCTACTGGCAGATCTGGGAACTGGCCAAGCCGGTCATCGCCCAGGTCCACGGCTACGCGCTCGCCGGCGGCTCCGAGCTCGCCTCGATGTGCGACCTGATGTACGTCGCCGAAGACGCGATCATCGGCTACCCGCCCGTCCGCGCCATGACCACGGTCGACATCCTCTACCACCCCTGGCACATGGGCATGCGCAAAGCGCGCGAGCTCTGCTACACCGGCGACTCCGTCACCGGCCTCGAAGCGGTCGAACTGGGCTGGGCCAACCGCGCCTTCCCCGTGGACCAGCTGGCCGAGGAAACCGAGAAAATGGGCGAGCGGATCGCCAACATCGCCCCCGACATGGTCATGATGTCCAAGCGCGGCCTGAACCGAGCCTACGAAGTCATGGGCTTCCGCACCGCCCTCCAGGTCGGCGCCGACATCCAGGCCCTCTCCACCTTCCGCGACTCCGCCGGAGAGTTTGGTCGCATCGCCCAGGAAAAGGGCCTCAAAGCCGCCCTCGACTGGCGAGACGGCCCCTTCCAGGACTACGGAGCCGCCAAGAAGCGCCCCTCTGCGCCCAAGAGCTAGCTCACCACACTCCCGAAGCCCCGGACTGGATGCGGGGTCCAGACCGCGACCTCAATGCGCAGCCCCAGCGCCGTCCTCGCCGATTCCGCCTAACCAGATGCTGCGGTAGGATACGTCGGAGTCGTGCGCGTGCGTCTACGCCACGAAGATCGGGCGACATCGAAGCAGCGAGATGAAGTAGAGGTCTATGCCCAGTCGCACCGGGATTCCCCAGTCCTTTGGCATCATCATGGTCTTCGCCCTGCTCACCGCAGGCATCTTCGCTCTTGTCGGCTTCGCCATCCACAAGGGGGCCGACCGCAGCATCGTCGAGGCCAAGGCGCTCTCCGAGGTCGCCGGCGCCGAAGGCTGGGAGACTGGTCTGTTCTGCATCGAAGAGGGCAAGGAAGACCATCCCTCCCTCTCCTTGACCGAGCGCCCGCCCGAGACCTGCGCCGAAGCCGCGCCCCTGCCGATCGAGAACCTCAACGACGATGAGTACGGCGGTGAAGACGCGGTCCGCGCCGCCGCCGATCCCTTGCGCGGCGCCGACCTTTACGTCGCCAACGGCTGCCAGGTCTGTCACGGCGAGGCGGGCGAAGGCATCGTCGGTCCCACCATCGCTCGCACCGGACTCGACATCCAGGGGGTGATCTCCCAGTACCGGCAACCCCGCGGCATCATGCAGGAGTTCGCCGCCGAAGACGTCTCGGTTGAAGACATCGCCGACATCTGGTCCTGGCTGCAAACCTTGCCCGCCGTCGAACCGCTCATCGACCCCAACAACGACGCGCTCGGCCACGAGAACTACGGCCAGTGGGCTCAGTAGCCGCACCCTCTCCCTAGGGCCACCGTCATTGCCGCGCTTGCCGCAGAAATCTCGCAGCGCCCAGCATTCGTTCCCATCTCAGGCCGGACTTCAATCCCTGCCCTAACCTGAACGCGCTTCCGCTCGCATCGCCAGTAGAGAGTTCACCATGGGCGCACACCCCACACCCGCCGCCGCGTACTGGGCCTTCTTCGAGAACTTCAACGCCAAGGACCCGACCGGCTGGGCCGGCGCCATGTCCTACCCGCACGTACGGGTCTCGGCCAGGCAACAGCCGAGGCGTGGCGACGGCCCCAGTCCGCGAACCGCATCAGGCGTCTACCCAACCGCCGCCGACTATGCATCCATGGCCACCAGCGCCGGCTGGGAACGCTTCGAGGCCACCGGCTGGGTGCGCACGCAGGGAATCACGCCGCGCGTCGTGGCCGCGTCCGAGACCAAGGCGCACCTCTCAGGCGGCTGGACCCGGCACCGCGCCGACGACTCCGAAATCATCACCAACCGCGTGCTCTACGTGTTGACCAGGATGGACGAGGGCTGGGGGATCCAGGCCCGCTTCGGCGTCGACGGCTGGTCGCGGGACGACGCTCGACCGGCGGAATCCGACGCCGCGCTGGCCGCGCTCGGACGCCTCATGACCACGCTCGAAGCCGGCGACGTCGAGCCCTGGCTCAACTGCTTCCACTATCCCCTCACGCTGGTCGGCGCGCCCGGCGCCGTCGACACGATGGACGACGCCGACGCCATGCGCGACGCCTTCGGCGACTGGGCCGGTCAGGCCCTGCCGATCAGCTACACGGCCGACGTCATCGCCGCCGGTCAGAACGGCGTCACGCTGTCACAATCAATCACCCGCGGCGACGACTCCTTCCACCAATCCTTCCTCATCGCCGACCGCGACGGCGACTGGAAGATCCTCGCCGTCTCCGCCATCACCTGAACATGGCCGCCTGAACATGGCCGGATACGAGTCGCCGGAAGCCGCCTACTTCGCCTTCCTCGCCACCTTCAATGCCCGCGATGCCGCCGGCTGGGCCGGAGTCAACCACTGGCCTCACGCCAGGATCTCCGCCGCCGCCGATAGCGCCGCCCACTGGCGCCCGCCAACCCGCATCTTCATCGACGCGGACGAGTACCTCGCGGCCCCGCTCTGGGACGATCTCGAGGCCACCGGTTGGGCCCGCTCCGAGTCCGATCCGCCCACGATCGTCCAGTCCTCAGACGTCAAGGCCCACATCGCCGGTGGCTGGACCCGCTACGACGTCGACGGAAACGCCATGGCCGCCAACCGCGTCGTCTACGTCGCCACCAGGACCGACGACGGTTGGGGTCTCCAGGCCCAACTCAAGACCGACAGTTTCGTTGCCGGACGCGACTATTCGGCGGCGGAGTCCTACGTCCTGCAGGCGGTCGAGTCCACACTCGAACTGTTGGGCGCCCGCGAGGTCGACGCCTACGCCGAGGCGTTGGCCTATCCGTTCACGCTGATCGGACCGCCGGGCGTCGTCATCCAGATTGCTTCCGCTCCCGAGACGGCAACGGCCATGCGCAGCGTCGGCGACGACCAGCTGGACGTTCCCTCAGGGTCCGTGCGGGTCGTGAACTGCGGCGACAGCGGCGCCAATGTGACGTTTCAGGTTGAGCGCGACGGCGTGACACAGGACGCACTGGCGCTCGTCGGCCGGCGCGGCGGCGTCTGGCGGATGCTGGCAATCTCCGGGATCTGAGAACGGTCAGTCGCCCTCGAGCGCGCCACGCAGGCGAGGGTCGAGCACATCTCTGAGCCCGTCGCCGATGATGTTCAGGCTCCAGACCAGCAGCGCGATACAGGCGCCGGGGAAGACCCACAGCCACCAGCCGTTGCCGGTGATGATCACCTGCCGTCCCTCTGAGACCAGGCCGCCCCAGGTTGGATCGGGCGGCCGGATTCCGAGGCCGAGGAAGGAGAGACCAGCCTCGGCGATGATGGCGAATCCCGCCCCCAGCGAGACCTGGACAATCACCGGCTGGAAACTGTTGGGCAGCACGTAACGCATCATGATCCGCAGACTGCTCGCCCCGATCGTCTGCCCGGCGAGCACGTAGTCCTGCTCGCGCACCGACAACGCCATCGACCGCGCAATCCGCGCCACCCAGGGAATGTTCGCGATTCCCACCGCCACGATGATGTTGATGATGTCCCTGCCGAGCACGGACACCAACGCGAGAGCCAGGATCAATCCGGGGAAGGCGAGTACCGCGTCCATCAGACGCATGAGCGCCTCGTCGACGATCCCACGCGAGTACCCGGCCGCAATGCCAATCGGCAGGCCAAAGATCGCCCCAAACAGCGACGCGCCGAACCCAACCGCCAGCGCGGCGCGGGTCGCGTTGAGCACGCGCGAGAACGTGTCGCGGCCGATCTTGTCGGTACCGAAGGGATGATCAGCGTTGGGAGACTGCCAGGAGACGTAGAGCCCGTTCTCGTCGGTCGCCTGCTCCTCGAATCCGGGGATTGGAAACAGGTCGACGAAGATGGCGATCAACACGAACGCCGACAGTATGACCACGGCCGGCCGGACCAGACGCACCCGCAAGAACCGTCGCATGAAAATGCGCAGCGGCTCAAACCGGCTGGCGTCCTCGGGAATCGGGTAGCCGCCCGACGTCGTCTCGGCGGTCGCCTGGTCAGCCATAGCGGATCCTCGGATCGAGCACGCCGTATGAGATATCGGTCAGCAGGTTGGCGACGACAATGGCAATGGCAATCACCAGGATCATCGCCTGCACAATCAGCAGGTCACGCTGCAACGCCGCCTGGACCAGCCAGCGCCCCATGCCGGGGATGTTGAAAATCTGCTCCACGATCACCGCGCCGGCGAACACGCGCGCCAGCAGCAGTCCAACAATCGTTACGACCGGTAGCAGGCCGTTGCGCAGCGCGTGCAGCGCGATCACCCGGCGCTCGCGCAGCCCTTTCGCGCGCGCCGTGCGGACATAGTCCTGCCGCATCACCTCCAGCATGGAGGATCGCGTCTGCCGCGCGACGATCGCCGAGAGCACCCAGCCCACGACAATCGTGGGCATGATCAGCGACTTGATCGATGCCACCGGATCGACCCAGATCCGTTCGAAGCCGGCCGCCGGCAGCACGTCCCAGGTCACGACCAGCAGCAGGATCAGGATCAGGCCGGTCAGGTAGTCAGGGATCGCGACGCCGCCCACCGAGAGCATCGTCACCAGCCGGTCGGCGAGGGAGTTGGGCCTGATCGCCGACAGAACGCCTGCGGGAATGCCGATCAGCATTCCGACCACGATCGTGGCCACGCCCACGTGCAGCGTGTTCTGCAACCGTTGCAGCAGTTCCGGACCGATGTCGCGGTTGGTCAGCGTCGACTGACCGAAGTCGCCCGACGAGAGGATGTTGCCGATCCAGTCGACCATCTGCTCGGGAACGGACTTGTTCAGTCCCAACCGTTCCTCGATCTGCTGGCGGCGTTCCTCGGAGATTGCTTCGCCTTCGCCGGACAGCGCGGCCACGGGATCGCCGGGCAGGATGCGGAAGATCGCGAACGAAGCGATCGCGACCAGGATGATCACGGCGATCGACTGGAGCACACGGACCGAGATGTATGTCCACATCGCAGCGTTCCGGTCAATCTTGCGTCACCGCTCGGAAGGACTGAAGGGAACTACCAAGGGTCACTGCCCGGTGGGAACCCCCCTCTGCCTTCGGCATCTCCCCCCGCGTTGCGGGGGGGGGAGAGATGAGATGACGCCGGAGCAATCGTCTCAGCCGAAGGAGAGTGACTGATCGTTAGACCTCGTCGCTCCACAGCCAGCGGCTCTGCCATTTGCCTTCGCCGTTGAACAGCGTTTCTTCGGCGTTCTGGATGGCGTTGCGCACGCCAGTGAAGTTGACGCCGTAGAGCATCGTGTAGAAGTGACCCTCGCCAACGATGATGTCGTTGATGCGGCCGTAGAGCTGACGCCGCTCTTCGACATCGAACGTCGCCCGAGCGTCGGCGACCAGCTGGTCGAGCTCCGGGTGAATCGGGCTGGCTACGTCTTGCGGGCCGGTCGGGTTGTAGACCCCGGACTCGGTGTAGGCCAACGAAGCGATCCAGTCGGGCTCCGGGTAACGGCTCCAACCGGTGATCGTCATGTGGTACTCGCCATTCTCGAAGAAGGCGGGGATGAACTGGACCAGCTCCAGCGGCTCGAAGGCCACATCGATGCCGAGCACTTCCTTGATCTGCTGGACGTAGACCTGGCAGGCGTCGATCTTGACCTGGTTGACATATGTCGTCAGCGAGAGTCCGCCCGCGGCGTTGAGCGCCTCGACGTCGACGCCCGACATGGCCAGCAGTTCCTTGGCCCGCTCGCGCCGGTCGGCGATGTTCGGGTAGGCGACCTGCGGGTTGCCCGGCACCTCGCTGTAGGCCAGCGTGCCGTTCGGCCACTGACCACCCAGCGCCTGGATCATCAGGTTGTTGTGTACGGCCTGGTTGACCGCTTCGGGGTGAACCGCGTGCATGATCGCCAGGCGCAGGTTCATGTTCTCGAGCGGCGCTTTCTTCGAGTTGAAGACCAGGATCTCCGAGACGAACGCGCCCTGCATCTCCACGATGCGCCAGTCGGGGTGCTCTTCCACCTGCGGGTTGAACTGCGGCTCGGGAATGAACATCGTGTCCAGGTCGCCCGACAGACCGGTCGCGATCAGCGTCGAGTTCTCGGTGATGATGTCGTACCGCATCTCTTCGAAGTACGGCACCTGGCTGCCCGTCGCCGAGCCCGGCTCCGGTCCCCGCATCCAGTGATTCGGGTTGCGCTTGCCCAGCACGTGCGACTGGTCGACCCACTCGACGAAGCTGTACGGGCCCGTGCCGACCGGGTTGAGACCGTACTCGTCACCCAGTTCGTCTGCCGTCGGCACGTGGATCATCGCGCCGGCGCGGTCGCCCAACAGGTGCATGACGGCAGCCGACGGCTCCGACAGCAGATACGTGGCGGTCGTAGCGTCGGGCGTCTCGACCGTGTGCACTACCTCGAAGTTGGCTTTCGGCGTCGAGGCCGGATGCGAGGTCACACGCTCGAGGTTGAGCTTGACGTCCTCGGAACTGAACGGCTCCCCGTTGTGGAAGCTCACGCCGTCGCGCAGCGAGAATATGATCGTCGTGTTGTCGGGGAACTCCCAGGACTCGGCGAGCGAAATGTCGCCGCGCTGGTTGTTCTCGGTGTCGTGCATGACCAGGTAGTCATGGAACGGCTGGAAGAAGTAGGCGTCCGTCCCCGAGGTGCCCGTGTGCGGGTCGAGGGACGTGGTATTGAGATGGACGCCGGCGTTCCACATCGGAGCAATGCCCGGTCCGGCCGCTGTCTGAGCGACCGCCGCCTGTTGCTGCTCCTGCTGTTGCTGCTGGGCCGGTGCGGCTTGCTGCTCTTGCGCTTGCGCCTGCTGCTCGGCCATCGCCTGCTGCTCTTGCGCCTGCTGCTGGACCTGCGCCGCCGCAGGCTGTGCGTCATCGTCGTCGTCGCCACAGCCAACCAATGCCAGACCTGCCGCGCCGACGCCGGCTCGCGCCGACGCCCGCAAGAGGGAACGCCTCGACATCTTGTTGCGCCGCATGCGCTGCCAATAGTTCCGCGTGCTCATCTACCAGTTCCTTTCCGTCGGCGTCTCTGCCGGCCAGTCCTGGGCACGGCCGACCGTCACTCTGAGCGCGCCGCCAATCTGGGAAGCAGGCTACCACGCCCCTCCGACACCAGCGACGCGTCGAATCTGGGGCGAGGCAATTCCGCGGCTAATCCGTCGGCCGCGAGAACTCGATCGGACCGCCGCCCACGACATGCAGACTGGCAACCAGTTCCACGCGTCCCGCGCTCGTCTCAAACTCGGCGGTCGTCATTTGGCTGGTCACTTCGCCGTCGGATCCGACCAGCGTGAACACCGTGGAGTAGTACTCGATCGACGTGATCGTGACGCTCTCGGCGAGCAACTCGGCGGTGTCGGCTTTGAGGATCTGGGCGACGTGATCGAACCGATCGTCGCCCGGAATCAGCGGTCCGCTTTCGATCACCAGCTCATAGACGGGCGGTCCGCCGCCGCCGGTCGTGCGCGTCACCCAGGCGATTTCGAGCAAAGCCTGCAATGGATTGAGATTGAAGCGATCTGGTTGGCCAAGAAACTCGTCAACGGTCGCTTCGGCAAAGCCCAGCAAGGCTGGACTCGACGGCGACCAGACCGGTTCGCCTGCCTCCTCAGCGTCGCTGGTCCAGACGCCGTCGCGGCTCCAGAACAGGCGGAAGGTGCTGGCGTCGTCGATATTCACTGTCGTCTCGAACGCGCCCGCAACGCGAGAACTGCGAACGATTGTCGAGGCCAGTCGCGCTTCGCCGTCGATCGAGGCCTGGGCGACAAACTGAACGTGCAACTCGTCGGCTTCGGCCATCCAACGGGCGGCCAGTTCCAGCAGTTGGTCTGGCGCTAGCAGTTCCGGCGGTTCGTCGCCGGAGTCGTCTTGCGCGCCGGGGTCATCGTCGAAGTCGCCCAGCGGCTCCAGGAACGACCCGTCCACCAACGGCTCCGGCGTCGGAAACGCGAGCGGCTCGTTCCAGGCGATCAGGGTGGCCACCGTCGAGACGTAGAATCCGACAGCCTCATCCGAGTCGTCCGACCCTGCTGCATCGTCTGCACTGCCCGCGTCGTCGCCCGACAGGCCGAACACGTCGCGCAGTCTGACCTCCGTCTCAACCAGCAAGGGCGCCCCGGACGCCTGGCTGATCGCCAGGCGCAGCTGCATCGAATCGATCTCTCCGGCAGCCGCTTCGATGCCCCACGCCTGCAGTTGCTGCGCAGCCGTGGCATCGAGCGATTCGGGATCAATCGTGCATTCGACAATCCAGGCCGGCTCGCCGGCGTGTTGCCCCTCCACGGTCGTGCCGCCAACCGCGTCGACGCAGCCGAAGGTTTGTCCCAGTTGTTCTCGGTCGGTCAGATCCGTCGGACTGGCGCCCAGAATGCCCGACAGGCCATCCAGTGTCTCCTCGAACTGATCGCTCAGATCGATCCAGCCCTCCATCTGGGGCATGGAGAGATAGGCGGCGTTCTCCTCGATCAGCACGCGCATCAGCAGAGGCTCATCCAGTTCGGCTTCCGCGTCGCCGGCGAGTTCGCCCGCCACCTCGAACAACGAGCTGGCGTCGATCACCACGAACGCCGTGTAGGGCTCCATCTGGACGGTGACCGTCGTCGCGACCTGCGCGGCGAGCCCGCCCAGGTTGAGGTCCACGTCGATCGCCATCTCCCACGACTCCAGCTCGGCGACCCAGGATTCGAATGCGCCCCTCGCTGCGGCAAACAGCGGATCCTCGTCCTCCAACTCGGCTGCCTGTTCCGGCTGACCCGCAGCCGGCTCGTCCGCCTGCTGTGACTGTGAATCCTGCTCAGACTCCGAGGACTGCTCAGGCGCCGCGCGCTGCGTGGTCGACTCGCTGGCGCCTTGCTCGGTCGGCGCCTCCTGCTGCTCGGCCTGCGACGGCTGTGGTTGCGACTCGTCGTCACTGCACCCCGCAACGACCAAACCCAGGGCGATCATCAGCGCCAGCGGCACCAGAAACAACGCACGCATACAGCCACCTCCACACGGTCATTCGCAGTGGATTCACTGTATCGCGCACTCGCGGGCTGGCACCCCGCGATTGAGGTAGCGGCGCCTACGCAGCCGACAGCGCCAGCGCCCGGATTTCGCCGAACTCCCGGTCCAGCTTGCGCCAGCTGTCGCCGCCGTCCTCACTCAGGTAGACGTAGCCGTAGAGCGTCGCTGCGGCAATCGTGTCGGGCGCTGAGGGGTGGCTGGCCAGCCAGTAGACCACCGACTTTGGTGCGACCGGCAGCTCGCAGGGCGCCCAGGTCCGGCCGCCGTCGGTCGTGCGCTGAATCGCGCCGGTCGTGCCGGGAATGCCGTCGCCGCTGGCGACGAACATCGTGTTCGGATCGTCATGCTTGACGATCATCGCGCGGCAGTACGACCGCGGCGTCCGCTCGGTCAGCGGCGGAAACTCGTGCTGTAGCCAGGACTCGCCTTCGTCGTCCGACCGGGCGATTCCGAAGGGGCTGGTGGCAAAAGTCGCCGCACCCTCGGGCGCGGTCGCGCGGCCCATGCAGTGGATGTCGGCCTGGAACGTCTCCGGCCCCAGCGGATTGCCCCGCACCCAAGTGTCGCCGCCGTCGATCGACTTGTGTACCCCGTCGACCTCAACTCCGGCGTAGATGCGCTGCGAATTCAGCGGGTCGATCACCACCACCGTCGTCCGCGGCGTCCCAATCGGACATTCTTCAACAATGTCGACCGGCAGGTCGTCCCACGATTGTCCGCCGTCGCGCGAGCGCCGAACGCCCGGGCGTCCGCCGGCGAATATCGTGCTGGTGTCGCTCGGGTCGACGGCCAGCGACCACGTCTGCCGGTCCGGCTCGTAGCTGTCGACCACGCTCCAGCTCGACCCGTTGTCCTCGGACAGCAGCAGCGCTTCATCCGCCCCCGCCATCAAACGGTTGGCGTCATCGGGAAACACCACCAGCGATCGGACCGACTGCTCGCCGACGCCCCGCCCCTTCTGCCACACCCCACCGCCATCGGGCGAGCGCCAGACCCCCTGTCCAATCGTGCCTACGTGAATCATGATCTGGTCCGACATATCGCGCCTCTTCTCTGTCGTAGTTGCCGTCAGGGTAGGCGTTTCGCATTCACCGCAACCGACGCCACTCTCCACTCCCCACCATTCCCAACTCCACCGCCGTCACTCCCAGCCCCAACCCCGTCATTCCCAGCTCTGCTGGGAATCTCGCCCCCTTTTGAGCATCGCAACAAACGAGATTCCCAGCAGAGCTGGGAATGACGGAATCAAGGCTCAAAGTCAAGGTAGAGGTGCACTCACTTTTGGCGTCACTCCGTACACGCTGGCAACCAGGACAGATCGCATCTCCGTCGCGCACCCCTTACGGCATGTACGGATACGGACACGGACCCAGCTGCGTCCGCAGAATTGCCTGAGCATCCTCCACAAACTCGCACAGCAGCGGGCGCGTTTCCGCCGGATCGATGATGTCCTGGCCCGTCGCCTCCGCCGTCCGGAAGGGGGAAGCGAGGTCCTGCAGACGCTGTTCGATCTCCGCCTGTTTGGCCTCTGGATCGTCGGCCGTGTCAATCTCCCGCCGATAGGCGGCCATCGCCCCGCCCTCGATGTGCATCGAGCCCCAGCGGCCAGAGGGCCAGGCCCAGCGCTGGAACATCCCCGTCGGACGGTGCTGACACTGCCCCGCGACGCCGAAGATGCGGCCCATCACGACCGTCGCCCAGGGCATCTGCGACTGGCAGGTGGCCATCACCAGCCGCGCGCCGGCCCGCTCGATGCCCAGCTTCTCCGACTCGATCCCGACCATGAATCCGGGCTCGTCGGCGAACGAGATCATCGGCAGGTGGAACATGTCGCAGAGCTGGATCAGGCGGATCACCTTGCTCCCGCCCTTGACGTCGGTTGAACCGCCCTCGTGCATCGGGTTGTTGGCCATCACTCCGACCGGATAGCCGTTGATCCGCGCCAGTCCCGTAATCCGCGAGCGGCCGTAGAACGGCGCGATCTCGAAGAACGATCCCTCATCCACGCACCAGTTGATCGCCCGGTGCCCGTCGTACGCCCGCCGCCGATCCCGAGGCACCAGCCGACGCAACCGCTCCTCGCGGCGGTTCGGATCGTCGGTCGGCTCCGCTCGCTCCGGCATCTCATACACGTTCTGCGGCAGGTAGCTGAGAAACTGCCGAATCTGGCGGAAGGCGTCCTCCTCGTCCTCGGCCAGGTTGTCGACCGAGCCCGACTGGTAGACGTGGATCCGCTCGTCGCCCAGGTCCTCCTTGGTCACGTCGTAGCCCAGCGCCGCCTTGACCACCGGCGGACCGCCGGGGAAGAGCTGCGAAATGCCTTTGACCATGATCGTGAAGTGGGCCATGCAGGCATTGACCGCGGGCAGCCCCGCGACCGATCCCATCACCGCCGAAACCACGGGCACATTGCGCAGCAGGTCGGTGTCGAAGGTCGACCACATGTTGCCGTCGGGCAGATACGTGCGGCCCAGCGTCTCGAATCCGCGCACCGAGCCGCCCGCCGCGTCCAGCATCCGCACGTACGGCAGGCGCCACTCCAGCGCCCGCTGGTTCGAGCGTTTCTCCGAGCCCAGTCCGTCCGATCCGTCGCCGCCGCCCGATCCGCCGCGCACCGTGAAATCGCCCGCCGAGACCACCACCTTGCGCCCATTGACCTTGCCGAACCCCTCGATGGCGCCCTTGGGCGTGAACGCGACCAGCTCCCCCGCCTCGTCATACTCCGGCCGGCCGACGAGCGACATGAACTCGGTCAGTGTGCCCGGATCCAGCAGCCCGTCAATCCGCTCGTTGACCAGCAACTTCCCCCGTCGCCGCTGCCGAGCCACCCCCTCCGGCCCACCCCGACCCTTGGCCAGCTCCTTGCGCTTGGCAATCTCGGCAATCTCTTGTTCCCAGGTCATAGTCGGCTCCGTCGCTTCGTAATCTTGGAGCAGGTTACGAGGCCTGTGCTCCAGAGAGGATCAGCCAATGACGACGAGGAGGTCGACGACAGGTGGAGCTTCTAGTTCAGCGCGCCGCCGCGATGGCCGACTGGGCGCGCTCCTGTAGGTCGAGTTGCGGCGACCACTCGGCGTCGATCTGAGTGCGAATCATGGTCGCTTTCACTGCCGAGGCGAACTCCTGGACCGCGAGTTGCTGCAGCGACTCGGTCAACGTCTGCTCGGGATCCGGCGCCAGCCGCTTGCCGCGCGTCCACCAGGCCTGCTGCATCGTCTCGTCCGAGGCCTGCATCAGGACTTCCTCGGTGACCGCGCGATGACGAACGAGCGCATACAGGATCTGCACCGGGGTCTGCGGAGGTTCGAGCCGCGCCGGCGGCAGGTCCTCCGGCCAGATCAGGTCTGCCTCGGCCGAACACGCCTCGGCCGCGCAGTCGGCGAGGGAGCCGATCGGCGTCGGACGATGCAACTGTTCCTCGGTCGCACCGGCGAGCGCCGTCGTCAGCACCCGCCGCGTCAGCAGCAGCGCGTAGCCCCAGGCTTCGGCGGCGTCCGACTTCATCCCGGTCTAGATCAGGTCCTGGCCGCCCGCGACTTCGAGTGCGGAGCGGATCGTGGCCTGGATGCCTTCGTCCGGGTCGGCCAGCGGCGCCCGCAGCGGACCGGCGTTGAAGCCGATGTCGTTCAGCGCCCACTTGACCGGCGCCGGATTGCCAATCAGGAACATCGCCTTCACCAGCGGCGCGAGCTTGACGTGGATGCGTCCTGCCTCCGCCGTGTCGCCCCGCTCCCAGGCGTCGTACATCGCCTTGAGCTGCCCGCCAACAAGGTGCGAGATCACCGAGACGGTCCCGTGCCCACCCATCGCGAGAAGGGCAAGGTTGTCTTGGTCATTGCCGCTCCACATGCGGAAGCCCGGCGGAGCCGTGCGGATGATCTCGGCGATCTGTTCCAGGTCACCCGAGGCTTCCTTGACACCGACAATGTTGGAGCAGTCTTCCGCCAGCCGGACAACCGTCTGCGCCGACATGTTCAGCCCGGTCCGTCCCGGCACGTTGTAGAGCATGATCGGCGTCTCGGGCACGGCGTCGGCGACCGCTTTGAAGTGGTGGTAGAGGCCATCCTGCGACGGCTTGTTGTAGTAGGGCACGACCTGCAGCAGGCCGTCAACGTCGAGCTTTGCCGCCTGCTCGGAGGCGTCGACCGCAGTCGCGGTGCTGTTCGAACCCGTCCCCGCAATCAGCGTCCCGCCGGCGTCGTGAACCACGTCCGCAAGCTCGCGGAAGAGCACTCGCTCCTCCTCGTGCGTCAGGGTTGGCGACTCACCCGTCGTACCGGACACCACGACGCCGTCGGAGCCCGACTTGAGCAGCGCCGAAGCCAGATGCTGCGCCTGCTCGACATCGATGCCGCCGGCCTCGGTCATCGGCGTCACCATCGCTGTGTAGAGGCGTCCCCAGTTCGGAGCGTCGTTTGCTTCAGTCATGATTCGGGCTTTCCGTCGGTCGGGATCCAAAGATCAAGGCTACTAGGTTGCGCCCGCTCAATTCCAAATGCCTCAGGCGGAGGTCGGCGCGTCGGGGTCGAGCAGGCCGGCTTCCTTCAGCTCGGTCCAGAGCGCACCGGGGATTGGCGTCTCAACCATGCGGACGTTCTCTTCCACCTCGGCGATCGAGGCGGCGCCGGGGATCACGGCGGCGAGCGCCGGGTGAGCGAGGATGAACTGCAGCGCCGCCGCCTTCAGGGGCACATCGTGACGGTCGCAGACGGCCTTGATCGCTCGAGCGCGCTCCAGCATCTCGGCAGGCGCCGCGCGATAGTTGTAGCTTGCGCTCTCGCCCAGATCCGAGGCGAGTATCCCGCTGTTGTACGGCCCACCGGCGATGACGCTGATCCCGTTCGCTGCGCAGTACGGCAGAAACTCGGTTAGCGCGCCCTGTTCCAGCAGGGTGTAGCGCCCGGCCAGGAGGAAACAGTCGAGCGGGAGTTCGCGAGCGAACCGCAACTCCATCTCCCACTGGTTCATCCCGGCACCGATTGCGCCGACCAACCCCTGTTCCCGCAGTTCGATCAGTGCGGGAAACGCCTCGCGCATCGCCTGATCCTCGTGGTCGTCGGGATCGTGGACGAGCAGGATGTCGATGTGGTCAACGCCCAGGCGCTCCAGGCTCGATTCGAAGGTACGCATGACACCGTCGCGGCTGAAGTCGAAGTGCCACTGTTCCGTGCCGGCGGCGTCCTCCTCCAGGCGCCGCCCAACCTTGGTCGAGATCACGACGTCCGAGCGATCGAGGCGGGCGAGCGGTCCGCGGTAGCGACGCTCGCTCTCGCCATTTCCGTACATCGGGGCCGTGTCGAAGCAACGAACGCCAAGCGCGGCAGCCCGATCGATCAGCCCGTCGGCCTCGGCCGGTTGCGCGTCGATCGCAAGGAAGACGCCGCCCAGTCCAAGCCGGGTGACCCGCAGAGCTGTACGTCCGATTCGCCTAGTGTCGGTCGCCTTCATGGCCGCGATCATACCGGCCCGTCGGCGAGCCTGAGTGCCTTAGAGGCAGCCGTCGTCGAGCATCCACTCGACCATCTGGATGATGTTCAGCGCCGCGCCTTTGCGCAGGTTGTCGGCGACCACCCACCAGGCGAGACCGTTCGGGTTGGTCACGTCGACCCGGGCCCGACCGACCAGCGTGTCGTCGATCCCGTCGGCGTCGAGCGGCGTCGGCCACTCGCCCGCCCCGCGACCGTCGATCACCGTCAGTCCCGGCTGCGCGGCCCAGCGCTCTTGCGCTTCCTCCGGCGAAATCGGGCGGTCGAAGTCGGCGTGGACGGCGATGGCGTGCGCTCGCTCGGTTGGGATGCGGACGCAGGTTGCGGAGAGCGGCAGCTCGGGCTGGTGCAGAATCTTGCGAGACTCGACCAGCATCTTCCACTCTTCTTTGGTGTAGCCGTCATCGAGGAAGACGTCGACCTGGGGCAGTGCGTTGTTGGCGATCTGCTTGGGGTACTCGGAGATCTGCTCGTCGGAGATCGAGTCGCCGCCCGCGAGCGCGGCGTTCTGTTGCTTGAGCTCGACCACTGCCGCGCCGCCGGATCCTGAGGTGGCCTGGTAGGTGTCGGCGATCACCCGGGTGACCGCGCGATCACGAATCAGCGGATGCAGCGAGAGCACCAGCGGGACGGTGGTGCAGTTGGGAGTGGAGATGATGCCGTTGTGCTGGCGCAGGTCTTCCGGGTTGACCTCGGGCACGACCAGCGGCACGCCTTCCTGCTGTCGGAAGGCGGAGGAATCGTCAAAGGCGACCGCGCCCTTTCCGGCAGCGACGGGGCAGAGTTCCTTCGACGCTGCGGTCGAGGCGGAAATGAAGGCCACGTCGGCCCCGTCGAAGGCGTCGTGCGTGGTCTCGTGGACGACGTGCGTTTCGCCGCGGAAGCTGAGTTCGCGTCCTTCCGAGCGCTTCGTCGCGAGCAGCCGGAGTTCCTTCACGGGGAAATCCCGTTCTTCCATGCAGCGGAGGAATTCTGCCCCCACGACGCCGGTCGCTCCGACGAGGGCAACGGTCAGTTCACGTCCCACGGTGTTGCTCCTATTCCTTCACAGACACTCGCTACCCCTCGCAGGGGGAGCTGCCGAAGGCTGAGGGGTCCGTCGGTAACTCATCGCAACTCGTCTCAGTCCGTTCGCAGTCCGAGCAGGCGGTCGAGACCGATGACCAGGTGGTCGAGCTCGGGCGCGGCGCGGACGGCGCGGAGGATTTCGGGGATGAACGAGGCGCGGCTCATCGAGTCGTGGCGAATGGTTAACGTCTCGTCGTTGCCGCCGAACACGATCACCTGGTGCGCCACCAGGCCCGGCAGCCGGACCGAGTGCAGCGATGCGCCGCCCAGTTCGGCGCCGCGCGAGTCGTAGCCCTCTACGTTGTGGCGCTCGGCCTGCTTGCGCGTGAAATCGCGGGCGCGGGCGGCGCGCATCGATTGCGCCGTGGCGACCGCAGTGCCGGATGGCGCGTCGACCTTGCCGTCGTGGTGCTGCTCGATGATCTCGACGGAGTCGAAGAGCGGCGCGGCGACGTTGGCCAGGTGCATCATTAGGACCGCGCCGAGTGCGAAGTTCGCAGCGATCACGCCTCCGAGACCCGCGCCATTGACGCGTCGTTCGGCCTCGGCGATGACGTCGTCCGACAGCCCACTGGTACCGATGACAGGGCGAATCCCTGCGTCGACCGCAGCTGGAATGAGGTTCACGGTCCATTCGGCGTTGGAGAAGTCAACGACCACGTCCGGCGACCAGTCGGCGAGCGATTCCAGCGAGTTGCTGAGCGGGACCTCGCGACCATCAATCGCAATCGCGGTCTCGTTGGACAGGCCGTCGAGCGCCCCGACCAGTTCGAGGTCGTCGGCCGACTCGATCGCCGTCATGATCTGGCGGCCCATATTGCCGGCGCCGCTCATCGCTACTCGGATGCTGGGCCGGGCCATGACTCACCTACTCAATTGCCGCTCGGTCTAGCGGCTGGGGGCGCCGAAATCGCTGCGCGGTGGTGGCGGTGGCGGTGGCGGGCCATCGCCCTGGGGCTCCTGACCGCGACGGATGTTGACTCGCGAGAGGATGCCGCCTCGGCGGCGCGGCGCCACGTTCGTGTCGGGCTGGCGTTCTTCCTGTTCGCCCGCATCGTTGCGCGGCGAGCGCTCGCCGCGCTGTCCGGCGGACTGTTGGTTCGAGCCATCGCTCGATTGCTGGTTCGGTTCGCCGCCCTGCTGTTGCGCGGCGCCTCGGCGTCGCCGACGCCGTCGGCGACGAGGCTGTCCTTCCCGCGGCGGAGCCACGGCGGCCGATCCCTCATCGGGTCCAGCGGAGGCCAACGGCGTCGGAACAGCGGTCTCGGCAGCTTCCGGCTCGGACGCGGCGACGGCCTCGGCGGGCTGTTCCGCGACGGCCGTCTCCATTGGCTCTGCTTCTGCCTCCGCCTCGACCGGTTCAGGCTCTCGAGCGACGCGTGGACGGCGCTGGCGAGGCTCGCGGGGTTCCCTCGGCTCACGCGGCTCCCGCTCCCGTCGCGGCGGACGATCGTCCCGGCTGCGGCGCTCGCGCGGTTCGCGCGGCTCTCGCGGTCCGGAGTCGGTGTCGCCGTTGAGCAGCGCCTTGCGCGAGGCGTTGACCCGGCCGAGGTTGTCCACTTCGATCACGATGATCTGCATCTCGTCGCCGACGCTGACAACGTCCTCGACCTTGTCGACCCGGTAGTCGGCGAGCTCGGAGATGTGGACCAGCGCGTCCTTGCCCGGGACCATCTCGACAAAGGCGCCGAAGGGCAGGATGCGGACAACCTTGCCGGTGTAGATCTGGCCTGGTTCGATGTCGCGCGTCATGGCCGAGATGCGCTCGAAGGCGGCCTCACCCGAGGCCTGATCGACGGCAGTGATGAAGACCGCGCCATCGTCCTCGACCGAGATTTCGGCGCCCGTGTCGTCCTGCAAGGCGCGAATGTTGCGGCCGCCGGGGCCGATCAGTTGGCCAATCTTGTCCTGCGGCACATCGATGCGCAGGATGCGCGGCGCGTGCGGTGACATCTGCTCGCGCGGCGCCTCGATGCACTGGGTCATCACGTCCATGATTTCCAGTCGGGCGTCTCGGGCCTGGTCGAGCGCCCGGGTCAGGATCTCGAGGTCAATGCCCTTGACCTTCATGTCCATCTGCAGCGCCGTCACGCCGTCGCGCGAACCGGCGACCTTGAAGTCCATGTCGCCGAGGTGGTCTTCCATTCCGACGATGTCGGTCAGGATGGCGACGTCATCCTCTTCCTTGATCAGGCCCATCGCGATGCCCGCGATCGGCGTCTTGATCGGGACGCCGGCGTCCATCATCGAGAGGACCGAGGCGCAGACCGACGCCATCGAGGTCGAACCGTTGGACGCGAGCACCTCGGAGACGATCCGGATCGTGTAGGGAAACTCCTCGAAGGGCGGCAGGATCGCGGCCATCGCACGCTCACCGAGCATGCCGTGACCGATGCTGCGCCGCGACGGATTGCCGACGCGGCCGGTCTCGCCGGTCGAGAAGGGCGGGAAGTTGTAGTGGTGCATGAAGCGCTTCGAGTCCTCGGGCGTGAGGTCATCGAGCCGCTGAGCCATGCCCGACCCAGCCAGGGTCGTGAAGCTGAGCACCTGGGTCTCGCCGCGCTGGAAGAGTCCCGATCCGTGTGTGCGCGGCACGAGGTCGACCTCGGCGGACAACGGTCGCAAATCGGCGTGTCCGCGACCATCGGCGCGGACGCCGTCGTCGAGGATGCTGCGCCGCACGATCCGCTTCTCCAGCGCGTCGAAGGCCTCGGCGTGCGCTTCAGAGTCGGCGTCTTCGTCGAGACCTTCAAGCAGCGAAGCCTTGACGGCGGCTCGACGGCTGTCGCGGTCGGCCTTGTCCTCGGCCTCGCGCAGCGCCGAGCTCAGGTCGGCGCCGATCTGTTCCTCGATTGCGGAGAGGATGTCGGCGTCAACCGACTGGGGCGTGTATTCGCGCTTGGCCGGGGCGACCTCGGAGGCGAGCGCCTCCTGCATCTCGCAGATCGTGGTGATCGCCTCCTGACCGATTGCCAGCGCCTCGACAAGCAGCGATTCGGGCACTTCGCCGGCTTCCGCCTCGACCATCGTGATCGCGTCCTTGGTGCCTGCGACGACAAGGTTGAGGTCGGAATCCTCGAGCTGGGCGAACGTCGGTTGCAGCACCAGTTCGCCATCGACATGGCCGATGCGCACCGAGGCGACCGGGCCGTCGAAGGGGATGTCGGAGACACAGAGCGCCGCCGAGGCGGCGATCGTGCCCAGCGTGTCAGGCGGGTTCTCCATGTCGACCGAGAAGATCGTGATGATCAGCTGTGTGTCGTCGTTGTAGCCCTTGGGAAAGAGCGGACGGATGGGCCGGTCGGTCAGCCGCGCGGAGAGCACGGCGGTCGTGGTCGGACGGCCTTCGCGGCGAAAGAACGAACCGGGAATCCGGCCGGCGGCGTAGAGCCGCTCCTCGAACTCTACCGAGAGCGGGAAAAAGTCGATCCCGGGTCGCGGCTTGGAGGCCGTGGCGGTGCCGAGCATCATCGTGTCGCCGTAGCGAATCGTGACCGCGCCGCCGGCCTGGTGCGCAAGCTTGCCGGTCTCGATCGTGAGGGTCCGTCCGGCGATTTCCTGCTGGACGGTGCGTGTGGTGATTTCCATGGGTTGTCGTGTTCCTGTGCTTCCTTCTGCCTATCGAGTCTGCCGCCGTTTCCTCGGCGGCAGCCCTTCATTGATCTGCAACGGCCGGCCCGTGTCGGGCGCGCGTGGGGCGCGTCGCTGATGTTCGTCCGAGACGGTCCACAGCGCTGGCTCGGATCTGTTCGCCTCGCGTTAGCGGCGCAGACCCAGTTCGCTGATCAGCGCGGTGTATCGGTTGACATCCTCACGGTTGAGGTAGCGAAGCTGTCGCCGCCGCTGGCCAACGAGCTTCGTCAGCGCGCGCCGAGTGTGATAGTCGTGCCGATGTTCGCGCAGGTGATCGGTCAACCGCGAGATTCGCTGGGTCAGCTGTGCGATCTGGACCTCAGGCGATCCGGTGTCGGTGTCGTGTTGACCGAACTGCGCCGCAATGGCGGCCTTCTCATCCTTACTCAGCATGTATGCACCTGTCCACCTGTCCACGTGGGGCCATCAGGCGAGTCTGCGCGAGGGGGTTGCCCTGTTCCCGGTGAGTACCAGGTTCCTTCGAGTCTGCTGGCGACTCTCCAAGCCGCCGGCTCCCCACCGCTTCGCTGCGTGGTCGTCTCGTTGCCTAGACGTTATCAGACTGTTCCGCCGGGCAGACGACAGATCGGTCGCGTATGCGACACTGGGCGTCATGGCCGTGCTGATGACCCATCCGATCATGATCGTCCGGGCGCGTCTCGATCCGACGGTATTGCAGGAGTTCGAGGACTGGCATCGCCAGACGCACTTGCCGCACGTGCTCGAGATTCCGGGCATCGTCTCGGCCTTCCGCGTGCGTGGTTCCGACCCGATCGCGGGCGCGCATCTGATGGGTTACACGTTCGAGGACGAATCAGTTGTCCAGGCGGCCCTCTCCTCGGAAGAAGCCCAGGTCGCGCGCAGAGACTGGGACCACTGGGCTGACCAGGTGTACGAACTGTCGGTTGAGATCTACGCGCCGCTCGCGCCGTTGCCGATTTTTCAGCACCATAACTAGGGTCGTGGCGCCTCGGCTACACACGCGCCCTGTTTCGTCGCGTCTGAACAACATTCCGTCATACCCGCGCTTGCCGCGGGTATCTCGCAGTGAACTGCTTGGCGATCCAGCGCTCGCAATGCCGCCTCACGCCAGATCCGGATAGAGGTCGCACCACTCAGGGTTGAACACTTCGATCAAGCCTCGCCGTCGCGCCTTGCTCCAGCGCTTGATCTGCTTTTCGCGCTCGATTGCCTCAATCATGGTGTCGTGCGGCTCCATCCAGACCAACTTGTCGATCTGGTAGCGCCTGGTGAACTCCGAGCCCTCGCCGCGTTTGTGCTGCCACACCCGGCGGGCCAAGTCGTTGGTGACACCCGTGTAGATCGCGCCATGGCGTCGGCTTGCCAGGATGTAGACGCATGGCTGTCGAGGCATGCCCGAGAGAGTATCGGTCGCGAGTGCGCGTCGCTACGAGATACCCGCGGCAAGCGCGGGTATGACGATTCTCTTTTGCGATAACAACGAGATTGGCGACGAGCCCTCAGAGATCCAGCGCGACCTCGTCCTTGATCGCTGTTTTGCCTTCGGGGAGGGTGAAGAAGTTGCAGAAGCAGGTGCCCTCGAAATCGACCAGGCCGTTGAGGACCGGTTCGCAGACGCAGATGGTGTCGTCGTTGTTGGCCGGCTGGCAGGGGCAGTAGAACTTGCCGAAGCGCATTCGCATGTTGACGAAGTCTTCGATCGTCTGGTCGGCGTTCATCAGGATGTAGCCGCGCTCCTCGCAGAACTTGTCCGCGAGTTCGGTCATCTCGGCGCGGTACTGTTCTCGCAGCGCGCGCTCTTCCTCTTCCGGCAGGTCAGTCAGGCGTTCGAACTCGGCCATGATTCGGCCTCTTCCCATTGGATTGATTGTCTTGAGTTTAGGCTGAGGCCTCGGCCCGAGCGGCGGCGAAGCGCACCAACGATCGGACCGGCACGCCGGTCGCGCCCTTGACCTGCGTGCCGCGGGTCTTGGAGGCGTCGTCGGTGCCGGCCATGTCGAGATGCGCCCAGGGTGTGTCGCCGGCGAAGCGAGCGAGGAACTTGGCCGCGGTGATCGCGCCGGCCAGCCGACCGCCGGTGTTCTTCACGTCGGCGACCTGGCTGCGAATCTGCTCGTCGTACTCGGGGAACATCGGCAGTTGCCAGAACTTCTCGCCGGCGCGTTTGCCGGCTTCGATCACTTCGGCCGCGAGGTCGTCGTCGTTGGCCATCACGGCCGTGGCGACGTCGCCCAGCGCCACTGCCGCCGCGCCGGTCAGCGTGGCGACGTCGATCAGCGGGGAGAGGCCGAGGTGATTGGCGTAGGACAGCGCATCCGCGAGGACCAGGCGACCCTCCGCGTCAGTGTTGATCACCTCAATCGTGTGACCATTCATCGCGGTCAACAGGTCGCCGGGCTTAATCGCGTTGCCGCCGGGCATGTTCTCGGTGCAGGGGGCGAGCGCGGTGACGTTGATCGGCAGCCTGAGGTCGGCGATCGCGCCCATCGAAGCGACGACTGCAGCGGCCCCCGACATGTCCTGCTTCATCGCCTCCATGTTGGCCGCCGGCTTGATCGAGATGCCGCCGGTGTCGAAGGTGATGCCCTTGCCGCAGTAGCCGAGGCCCGGCTCATCAGCGGCGCCGCGGTGGCGCAGGATCAGGAACCTGGCCGGCTGGTGCGATCCCTTGGCGACGCCGAGGAACGATCCCATCCCCAGCTCGGCCGCGGTCGCCTCGTCCATGACCTCGATTTCGACGTCGTGATCGGCGGCCCAGGCTTCGGCCCGGTTGGCGAGCTCGGTCGGAGTCAACAGGTTGGACGGCTCATTGGCCAGATCGCGGGCAAAGTTGGCCGCGCCGGCGAGCGAGCGCCCGTGCGGAATCCCCGCCTCGACGCCGGCGACATTCCGGGAATGCAGCGATACGCGTTCGAGCACGTTCGGCGCCTTCTTCGGCGACTGATGCCGGTCGAAGCGGTAGAGCCCGAGGTCGAGACCTTCGCAGATGGCGCCGGCGATCTCTTCGGTCGTGAAGCCGCATTCCTCGCCGTCGACGGCAACCGCGAGCGCGCCGGAGGAGAGCGACCGAGCTTTGCGCGCGCCGTTGGCAGCGGCATGGCGGATCTCGTCGAGTCCCATCTTCTCGGCCGGTCCGAGTCCGGCGATTACGACTCGGGAGGTTTCGGTCTTGCCAAACGTATGCACGACGACGGTTTCGTTGACTGCGCCTGACAACTCGCCGGACTCGACAAGCGGCGCCAGGCCGCCGTCAAGCGCCTCGTTGAGCTGGCGCAGCGCGCCGCCATCGAGGATGTCGTCATCCTTGGTCGCGAAGATCAGCAGGTGGTCGGCGGCGGCGTCAAGCGGGGGCTGGCCGCTGGCGGTGATATCCATGGGTGTCTCTCGGCGGGTCTCTAGAGGAACTGGGCCTGAACGGAACGGTGCAATCCAGATCATCCTAACGACCGCCCCGATGCATCCGGGTGCGTGGCGGGGAATAACGTGGCCAAATGCGGGAATTCCTACGCGAGCTGGCGGCAGTCGCGGCAGCCGCGCTGGTCTACTACCTGGTTCGCGGCGCCGTTTCCGACCGCGCCGACGAGGCGTTCCAGCGCGCTCGCGACATCCTCAACCTGGAACAGCGTTTGTGGCTGGACTGGGAGCTTGCGATCCACGAGGCGATCCTCGGCTCCAACGCACTGATCGATGTTGCCAACGGCACGTACTTCTGGGGGCACATGCCGCTGCTGATCGTGATCGCGGTGTGGCTCTGGCGATCGCACCGGACAATTTGGCGCACGTTCCGCAACGCGCTCCTGGTTTCGGCTGCGGTGGGTATGGTCTGCTACTACCTATTCCCGACGGCGCCGCCGCGGCTGATGCCCGGGCTGGGCTACATCGACACGCTGGCCTTCCGCGCGGCGCCCGCCTACCAGGCCCAGGAGGTCGGCCTGTTCGTCAACCCATACGCCGCGTTGCCCTCACTGCACGTCGGTTGGGCGCTGCTGGCCGGTCTGGCGGTCTGGCAGACATCGAGACACCCGCTCATGCGCGCGTTTGCCGTCGCCATTCCGCTGTCACAGAGCTGGGCCGTCGTGGCGACGGCCAACCATTGGACGCTGGACGCCTTCGCCGGCATTGGTGTCTGCGCGATCGCGTGGGGGGTCGTCGTCCTCAGTCGTAGGCTGAGCTTCAGGATGCCGATCCAGTTCGACAGGGGCTGACCATGCAGATCGTGACGACCGAAACCGTGCCCAACCGGGAGATCGCCGAAGTGTTGGGCCTGGTCAGCGCCAACAGCGTTCGCTCGCGCAATGTCGGTCGGGACATCCTGGCCGGGATCAAGAGTCTGTTCGGCGGCGAGATTCACGCCTACACGAAGCTGATGAGCGACACGCGAGTGCAGGTCATCGAGAAGCTGGAAGCGTCGGCCAGCGCCATGGGCGCCGACGCCATTGTTTGCACCCGCATGATGTCCTCCGATGTCGGGCAGAACATGGCCGAGGTCTACATGTACGGCACGGCGGTCAAGCTGAAGTAGCAGACCTCAGTCGGCCCGAACCGGCCACTCGGGATGCGACTTGAGGCGCTCCAGGATGGCCACGCCGACGTCGTACTTGTGCAACAGCGGCAGACGCTCGGGCTCTCCCGACGCGTCGAGCAGCACGACGCGGTTGGTGTCGACCTGGAAGCCGGCGTCGGACTGGCTGACGTCGTTGGCGGCGATGAAGGCGAGGCCCTTCTTTTCGATCTTGGCCCTCGCGTTTTCGATCAGGTCGTCGGTCTCGGCGGCGAACCCGACTTTGAGCAGATGGGGCGCGTCGATTGAGGCGATGACATCGGGATTCTCGACCATCTCCAGCGTCATGCCCTCCCGATCCGCGTCTTGCTTCTTGAGTTTCGATTCGGCCGCTTCCGCCGGTCGGTAGTCCGCTACTGCCGCCGCCATCACGAGGGCGTTCGCCCCGCGGGCCGCCTTCTGGATCTCTTCCTGCATCTCGATCGCGGTGCCAACGGAGCGTACGACGATTCCGTAGCGTCCGTCGGGCGGCGGCTGCGTGGTGATCAGCGTGACCGCCGCTCCCTGGTCTCGAGCGGCCTCGGCCACCGCGACGCCCATTTTGCCGCTGGAGTGATTGCCGACAAACCGGACCGGATCGATCGGTTCACGTGTGCCGCCGGCCGTGACGATGATGTGTCGCCCGCGCAGGTCGCCCACGGTTCGGCCGACCGCCGAGCGCACGGCCGCGGCCAACTCGATTGGTTCGATCAGTCGTCCCAGGCCGCGCCCGCCCGAGGCGAGCCGCCCGATCGCTGGTCCGGCGATGAAGACGCCGCGGGCCTTGAGCAGCTCGAGGTTCGCCTGCACCGAGGGTTGGGCATACATCACCGAATCCATCGCCGGCGCGACGACCAGCGGTGCGGACGTAGCCAGCGCGGTGAGCGTGACTGGATTGTCGCCGATGCCCTGGGCCAGCTTGGCGATCGTTGTCGCCGAGGCCGGGGCGACCAGCATGGCGTCGGCGCGACGGCCCATCGCCACGTGCTGCTCGGCGGGGGCAGAGGGATCCCAGAGATCGGCTGCCACTTCACCCTTGACCAGCGAACGGAACGTTAACGGAGGAACGAAGCGCGCCGCCGACGGAGTCAGCGCGACATCCACGATGGCGCCGGCGTCCTCGAGCCGGCGCGCCGCTTCGACGCTTTTGTAAGCGGAAATGGAACCGGTCACGCCCAGTGTGACGCGGCGGCCGCCGAGCGGCTGCGGCGCAGGGACATCGCCTCCGCCGCTCATGGGGTGCCTTCGGCGTTGAAGTAGTAGAGCTCGCGCAGTCCCCAGAGAATCAGGTCTTCGTCAACGATGTCCAGGACTTGCGTCTCTTCCGCGATCCGCGGCGCCCAGCCGCCGGTCGCGACCACCCGAGCCTGTCCCAGTTCCTGGCGGAAGCGGGCAATGATCCCCTCGACCAGGCCGACGTAGCCGAACAGGATGCCGCTTTGCAGTGCGGTCTCGGTGCGTGTGCCAATCGCGGCGGGCGGGCGGTCCAGGTCGATCCGGGCCAACCGGCTGGCCCGGTCGAACAGCGCCTCAGTCGAAATGCCGATCCCGGGCGAGATCGCGCCGCCGACGTAGACGCCATGCTCATTGATGGCGTCGAACACCGTGGCCGTACCGAAGTCGACCACGATCAGTGGCGGCGGTCCATACCGGGACAGCGCGGCCACCGCGTCGACGATGCGGTCCGCGCCGAGCTCTTCCGTGTGTTCGATTCCGATCCGGACCGGCTTGCGCATGTGCGGTGAGACCAGCAACGGTTCCGTCCGGAGGAACTTGCGACAGACTTCCTGGAACACGGGCGCCAGCGGGGGCACGACCGACGAGATGATCGCCCCGTCGATCTGCGCGATCTGGATGCCCTCGTAGCGCAGCAGCGATGCGACGAAGATGCCGTACTCGTCGGACAGTCGGTCGTGCTGGGTCGCCAGACGCCAAGTATGGACAATTTTACGGTCGTTAAACACGCCGATCTGCAGGGTCGTGTTGCCGATGTCGATCGCAATCAACAAGACAGATTGTCCTTCCCGATGCGCCAGGGACTCACGATCCGCGCCACGCCGGCGCGGCGCGATCGTCCCGCTGCTTCATCATCTCGCGCATTCTAGGCAAGATCGGCTCCAGCCAATCGGTCGGCGCTTCGCCCGAGTCGCCAGCGGGGCAGAGATGACAGAACGAGACTTGTCAAGAGGCCCGCCAAGGCGAGTGGACGAGTCGGGGAAGATGTGGATGAGATATCTGGTCACGCCCCTGGTTGTCACGGATCGGCGACCGGCTGTTGTCTGCGCAGATGCTGGTTAGTATGTTCCCTCAAGCGGCCCCTCTCTTGAGCGGCGAATCTGGTCAGCCCGTCAGGGCATCCGCTTCGCTTGCAGCAGTCTTTGCCATAAGGAGGCGACAGCGGCATGGTCACCCGAACCGCCCGCTCATTTGGCGATCCGCACTCGGATCACCGCGCCATCTGGCAGCGCTCCCTGCAAATCCTGAGAGATTCGCTGGACCGCGAGACCTTCGACACCTGGTTCGCCGACACGCACGCGATCGAGATTCGCGGCGGCGTGCTGCACGTCGGCGTGCCGACGGTGATCAAGCTGGAGACCCTGCGCGGCAGTTACTATCCGCAACTGGCTTCGGCGGTGCGACAGGCTTCGGGCCGCTCCATGGAGATCGAACTCCGGGTCGCGGCGGCGCCGGAGGCGGTGACCCAGGCACTCGACCTCTCCTCCGGCGACGACAGCCCGCTGTCCGCCGAGCGCAGTCAGCCGATTCAGCCGGCGCGCAGCCGACCTTCCGTTCTCAACCAGGCCACGTTCGATCGCTTTGTCGAGGGCACGTCCAATCAGATCGCCGTCACCGCTTCCCGCCGCGTGGCCTTCCATCCCGGGGAAGACACCAATCCACTGTTCATTTACTCCAGTTCCGGGCTGGGCAAAACCCATCTGCTGCACGCCATCGCGCACGTCACCATGCAGTCGCACTACACGGTGCTGGTTGACACGGAGTCCTATGTCCGCCAATTCGTCAACAGTGTCGGCGCCGGCGAGCGGGCCGCCTTCCAGGAAAAGTATGAATCGGCCGAAGTCCTGATCATCGACGATGTGCAGAAGCTGGGCGGCAAGGTCCAGACCCAGGACGAGTTCTACAACGTGTTCAACGCGCTGCATCAGCGCGGCCGGCAGATCGTGATCGCCTCCGACATGCCGCCCCGACGGCTGACCGGGCTGAGCGAGCGCCTGGTCACCCGCTTCGAGGGCGGGCTGGTGGTCGAGATCAACCCTCCCGACCTCGAGTTGCGCATGGCCATTCTGCAGCGCATGAGCCGCGACTGGAACATGGTTGTCGATGAGCCGACGATCCAGATGATCGCGGAGCGCGGCGGGACGAATGTCCGCTCGTTGCTGGGCGGCCTGCAGCGGGTGCGGGTGTTTGCCGAGAGTGAACGCTCCCCAGTCACCCCGGGCGTCGTGATGCGGGCCCTGGCCGGGCATGCGCAAGAAGAGCTGCGCAAGGCCAAGCCCACGGTGGCCGAGCTAATCGCCGCGGCCTCGGACATCACCGGCGTCGCGCCCGATCTGTTCACCGCGGCGCGCAAGGATCGGCGCACGGCGCGGGCCCGGCAACTGGTCATGTACCTCGCCTGTCACCACACCGATCTGTCGCTCAATGCGATCGGCGACGCGCTCGGCGGACGCGACCACTCGACAGTCCTCCACGGCCGGGACAAGGTCGAGCAGCTGCTCGCTGATTCCAACAATGCCGATTCACAATGGTGGATCCAGCAGATCTCAGAGATTCGCTCCCGGCTGCGTCTCTAACCGCTCCAGGTCCAACTTCCACACGGCGTCAACCGACCGTCCAGCGCGACGGACCATTGACTCACGCGCCGCCAACAACTGGACCCGCGGCATGCTCAAGCGCGGCATTGGATTCCGCGCTCTGTCCCCAACCTCAACAGCACCAGAGACAACGACAGCAGATCACTACCCTCTCTTGCCATTCCTGAATTCCTGATCCGAAGTGCCCGCCGAGCGTGTGGATAAACTCGATTCATGATCGACTCCGTTGAAATCGAAGCTGAAGGCGGCGCCGGCGGTCGCGGCGCGGTGTCGTTCCGGCGGGAGAAGTTCGTCCCGCGCGGCGGCCCCGATGGCGGCCGCGGCGGCCGCGGCGGCGATGTGGTTGTCCAGGCCAACGCTCAGCTCAACACGCTGCGACGTTATCGGCGCCAACAGCGGTTCCGCGCCGAGGCCGGCGCCAACGGCGGTACCAATCAGAAGCGCGGTCGCGCCGGCGCGACCATGGTCCTCGAGCTGCCGGTCGGCACGATCGTGTCCCGCGTCCGGGGCCGGGATGCGGAACAGCTGGTCGACCTCGAGGCTGACGGACAATCGCTGGTGGTCGCCTGGGGCGGTCGCGGCGGACAGGGCAATATGTACTTCCGCAGCGCCACCAACCAGACGCCGCGCGTGGCCCAGAGAGGCGAGCCCGGCGAGCGCTGCCGACTCAGGTTCGAGTTGAGCGTGCTGGCCGACGTCGGCATCGTCGGGCTGCCTAACGCGGGCAAGTCCTCCCTGCTGCGGCACTTGAGCGCTGCGCGCCCGAGAGTCGCCGATTACCCCTTCACAACCCTGGAGCCCCACCTCGGCGTCGTCTCGGTTGGCTGGGACGAGTTCGTGATGGCCGACCTGCCTGGTCTGATCGAGGGCGCTGCCAACGGCGCGGGCCTGGGGCACGACTTCCTCCGGCACACGTCGCGGACGCGGCTGCTGGTCCACCTGATCGACGGTTCGCAGGATGACCCGCGCGCAGCAAAGGCCCTCGTCGACCACGAACTCGGCGGCTACTCGGCGGAGCTGGCGGCGCGTCCCCAGATCGTGGTGATCAACAAGGTCGATCTCGAGGAAGTCGACCTCTTCCGCGAAGAAATCGCGGCGCAGTTCACCGATATGGAATCGACGCCGCTCTTCTGCTCCGCCGCAAGCGGCGAAGGCACGGACGAAGTGGTGACGGCGTGCGCGAGAGCGCTCCAGGACCTTCGTCTGGACGAACCGCCCAGAACAGCAGAGGTTCCCGTCGTCCGGCCCAGGCAGGATGGTCGCCGCTTCGAAGTCGACGAGCTGGCCTCAGGTCTGTTCCAGGTGCGAGGCGCATCGGTGGAGCGTTTTGTCTCGATGATGGAGCTGGATCAGGATGAAGCCCTGGCCGAGACCTATCGCTGGCTTGACCGGCGCGGTGTGGCGTCTGCCCTGAAGCGCGCCGGTTGCCAGCCTGGCGATGTCGTCAGGATCGGTCAGTCGAGCATCACCTGGGAGTGGGAGCGCTGACGGTCGTGGCTGAGGACAGAGGGCTGCACTTCGAGCCGCACGAACGGGTTGGCGCCCTGGGCGGCACATTCGATCCACTACATCGAGCCCACCTGCACCTGGCCGATGCTGCAGCCCAGGCACTGGAACTCGACCGCCTGGTCCTGATCCCGGCCGGCGATCCCTGGCGCAAGCGAGACCGCGAGGTGACGCCCGCGGATCATCGCCTCGCCATGACCGCCGCCGCCGTCGCTCAACGCGGTGGCGGTCTCGAAGTGTCCGATCTGGAAGTCCGCCGCGATGGCCCGACCTACACGCTCGACACGGTGCGCGAACTGCGCGATCGTGGCGCCCAGCAACTCTGGTGGATCATGGGCGCCGACGCGGTCCTCGATCTGCCGCACTGGCACAAACCGAACGAAATCCTTACCTGCGCGCGGATCGCGGCCGCCGTTCGTCCCGGCGCCGAGCTGGACCGCCGCCAGCTCGACAAGATCGTCTACGGCCTCGGCCGCTGGCTCGACTGGGTGCCGATGGAACCAATCGATTTATCGGCGTCCGAGCTGCGCCAACGGATCGCGGCGGGCGACGATGTCTCGGACGACGTGCCGGCAGCAGCGCTCGGATACGCGCGAGCGCACGGGCTGTACACGTAGCGTTGCTCCGCGTTTGGGGAGGGAACTCCGGGTCAGCCTCGTCCAATGTTGTCCGAGGTGTAGTGCTCCTTGCGCACCAGGACGGTCAAGCGTGGGCCCGGGGGGAAGAGAAACGGTCTGAGCGGCAGCGTCTGCACCCAGGCGAAGCCGGCGTCGTAGGCGAGCTGTCCGAGCTGTCCAAACGTCCGCAAATGGGGCGCTGTCCCGTTCGAACCGAGCAGACTCGACCAGACGCCGTTGATAGCCGCTGAGCGCGACCGCGCCACCTCCCACAGCACCGCGACGCCGTTGTGGTCGAGCACCCGCCAGAGCTCCTCGAGCACTCGCCGCGCTCGCTCGTCGTCCCAGCGTCGGAGTTGGTGCGGGACCACGGCGAAATCGAATGAACCATCGCCGAACGGCAGACGCTGCGGTTCGGCGCGGAGGATCTGAACGCCCAGCCGCTCCGCTGGCGCGCGATCATCGGTGAGTACGGCGGAGGGCGTCGGTTCAAGCCCGGCGGCGGCGGCGATCAGTGCGGCGAGCGGCGGCGAATCAGGCCCGAGCACAAGCAAGCGTTCGACCGGCGCCATCGCGGTCAGCGCGACCAGTTGCGGCGCCGGCGAGTCCTCGAGCGCCAGGCGCGGCTGGCCGCGCCACCAACGCCGCAACGCCGGCGGGACTGTCAGCCGGGGAGCCGAAGCGAGTTGGGTCACTCGATTAGACGTCGATCTTGGCCAGATCGGCGTGCTGTTCAATGAAGTGGCGGCGCTTGGCCGGGTCATCGCCCATCAGCTTGACAAACAGATCGTCGGCGGCGTGCTCGTCGGCGATGTCGACTGACCAGAGCAGCCGCGCCTGGGGGTCCATCGTGGTCTCCCAGAGCTGTTCGGCATTCATCTCGCCCAGGCCCTTGAATCGCTGGACCGAGACCTTCTTCTGGCCCTCTTTCTGCTTGTCCATGAACGATTCCAGGTCGGCGTCGGTGTAGAGCCATTCGGCCTGCTTCCCCACCTTGACGCGGTAGAGCGGGGGCTGCGCGATGTAGAGCTTCCCGTCCTCGATCAGCTCGCGCATGTGCCGGAAGAAGAAGGTCAGCAACAGGGTGCGAATGTGCGCGCCATCCGAGTCCGCGTCGGTCATGATGACGACCTTGTGGTAACGCAATCGGGAGAGATCGAAGTCCTCGCCGATGCCGGTGCCCAACGCCGTGATCAGCGTGCGGAACGCCTCGTGGCCGAGCAGTTTGTCCAACCGTGCCCGCTCGACGTTGAGCACCTTGCCGCGCAGGGGCAGAATCGCCTGCGTGCGCCGGTCGCGCCCCTCCTTGGCCGAGCCGCCGGCCGATGGTCCCTCGACGATGAAGATCTCCGAGAGCGCCGGGTCGCGCTCGGAGCAATCGGCCAGTTTGCCCGGCAGGGAAGCCCCCTCCAGCGCGCCCTTGCGCTGCACGATCGCACGCGCCTTGCGCGCCGCCTCGCGAGCACGGGCGGTCGTCAGGCACTTCTCGACGATCCGCCGCCCTTCGCGGGGTTGCCCGTCCAGGTACTCCGACAGCGCCTCGGCCGTCGCCGACTCGACGATCCCCTTGATCTCGGGGTTGCCCAGCTTGGTCTTGGTCTGGCCCTCGAACTGCGGCTCGCCCAGCTTGACCGAGATCACCGCCGTCAGGCCCTCGCGCGTATCTTCGCCCGTGATGTTCGGGTCCTTGTCGCCGAGCTGCTTGTTGCGCCGGGCGAAATCGTTGATCGCTCGCGTCAGCGCCGAGCGGAACCCGGTCAGGTGGGAGCCGCCCTCGTGCGTGTTGATCGTGTTGGCGAACGCGTAGACCGAGTCGTGGAAATCGGCGTTGTACTGGATCGCCACCTCGACCATCACCGCCGTGCCGTTGACGCCGACCTCGCGGTCGAGGTGGAACGGCAGCGTCTGCAGCACCTCGCGGTCGCGGTTGAGGAACCGGACGTATGACTGGATCCCGCCCTCGAAGTAGAAGTTCTTCTCCTCGAGCGGTTCTCTCGAGCGGCGCTCGTCCTCGTTCAGTTCAGCCGGAGCGTCGCGCTCGTCGCGGAAGCAGATCCAGAGTCCCTTGTTCAGGTAGGCAATCTCTCGGAACCGCTGCGCCAGCGTGTGGAAGTCGTACTCGAGATGATCGATCACCTCGTCGTCGGCGACCCAGCGGACCATCGTGCCGGTCTGCGGAGCGGCGTCGCGCGCCAGTTTGCGTCGCACAATCGCGCCCGTCGCCACGCCTCGCACATAGCTCTGCGTGTGCGACTGGCTGTCCCGACGCACCTCGACCTCAAGTTGTGAGGAGAGCGCATTGACCACCGACGCGCCGACGCCGTGCAGTCCGCCCGATACCTTGTATCCGCCACCGCCGAACTTGCCCCCGGCGTGCAGCACGGTCAGCACCGTCTCCAGCGCCGACTTACCCGTCTTGGCGTGCTGATCGGTGGGAATCCCGCGGCCGTCGTCGCGGACCTGGACCCAGCCTTCGGGCTGCAGCGTGATGTCGATCCGGCTCGCGTGGCCGGCCATCGCCTCGTCGACCGAGTTGTCGACGATCTCGTAGACGAGATGGTGGAGCCCGGCCTGCCCGGTCGAGCCGATGTACATGCCCGGCCGCCGACGGACGGCCTCGATGCCCTCCAGCACATCAATGTCGGAGGCGTCGTAGCTGCCGACGCCGTTGCTGGAAGGGGGTTCGACTGCTGGTCCACGCGCCGGATCGGCGCCGTCGAGCGGCAACTCAGACTGTCCAGGTTCTTGCTGGGTCAACGTGCAAATCCTGACAAAGCGAAACCGCGCCGCGCGGCGGGTACCGGGACCGGTGGTCCACAGGGGTACTCTGCGTACATTCAGTTTACCACTGGCATAAGGCCCGGAGCACACAATTCCCGCACCGGAATGAGGCCTGAATGACGAGTTGGCGTGAGCGGCTGCGACTGACGAATCCCAGCGTCGCGCGCGACGCCGCCTTGCACGCACTGCCCGATCAGATCGACGACCTCTCGCCCGTCGCCGTCGTGCGCAACGCGATCAACGACACCTCCGGACGCGTCTGGGCGCAGGTCCGCTCCGAGTTGGTCTTCCGACCCGAGTTCGAGCCCGCCCTTGATGGCCTGTCCGGTTTTTCCCACCTCTTCGTGATCGGCTGGATGGGCGACGTAACGGACGAGGGCCGGGCGCTGCTCAAGCTGCATCCATCAGGCGGCGAAGACACGCCCGAGGTCGGCGTCTTCGCCACTCGGACGGCGCATCGGCCCAATCCGATCTCAATCTCGATCTGTCCGCTCGAATCGGTCGACGGCCACGTCGCCAAAGTGATCGGCCTCGACCTGGTCAACGGCACGCCGGTGCTTGACGTCAAGCCGTACGTGACCTTCTACGACTCCTTCGACGCCACGATTCCCAAGTGGGCGGAGTAGCGATCGGTGCCGCGGCTGCGCAGCAACATCGTCGCGGTGTACATCGTCCGTCCGGCGCTTGACGGGGTCGAGCTGCTCATGCTTCAGCGACCCGAGGGACACCGATTCGCCGGCGCCTGGCAGACCGTCGGCGGTCACATCGAGGAGAAGCAGGGAGAAACCGCCTGGCAGGCCGCGTTGAGAGAACTGAACGAGGAAACCGCCCTTGACGTCGAGCGCTGGTTTCGGATCGACCGCCCCGAGACCTTCTACAACCCGGAAAACGACACGATCTACTTTGTCCCCGCCTTCGCCGCCCTCGTCGCGACCGGCGCGGAACCGACGATCTCAGACGAACACCAGGCCTGGCGCTGGCAGAGACCCGATGATGCGGCAGAAACCGTCGATTGGGCGGCGATGCGGGACTCGATCCTGATGGTCGGCGAAGCGCTCGCCGATCCGGAGCATCCAGGCCTGGGCGTGACCGAGTTCGATCCACTCAACATCGGTGACCTGAGCCAGTAGTGAACCGCCCAACCGGGTCTCCCCCTCCGGGGGAGATGTCGCGGAGCGACAGAGGGGGCCCGCAGGTGATCGTCGAACACTTCGCATAGGCTTGTGCTTCCCTTCTCTGGCGAGTCTTCAATGGGCACCACGAAACTGACCATCCCCCTCGACCGTGCAACGATGAGCCCATGACCTCCATTGGACTGATCGGCTTCGAGCGATCCGGCAAGACGACGCTGTTCAACGCTCTGACCGGGGCTGGGCGGCCGACAGGCTTCTCCACCCACATGGAGCCGCATGAAGGCGTCGTGCCCGCCGCCGACGCCCGCCTGAACAAGCTCTCCGACCTGTATCAGCCGAAGAAGACCACGCCCGCGGTCCTTGACGTCCTGGACTTCCCGGGCGCGGGCTTCTCCGGCGCGCTGGGCGGCGGCAACGAGCCCCCCTCGAGCCGCTTGCTCGACCAGCTCGCCCAGCTCGACGCATTGGTCCACGTCGTGCGCGCCTTCGACAACGACGCCGTCCCCCATCCGGCTGAGCGGATCGATCCCGAGGCCGACATCGAAGCGATGCAACTGGAGCTGACCTTCGCCGACCTCGCTCTAATCGAAAAGCGCCTCCAACGCATCGCCGACGAGACCAAGTCGATGAAGGCGGCCGAACGGGTCGCCGTTGACCGCGAACGAGACCTGTTGGGCCGGCTGCAGACCCATCTCGGTGAGGGCGGCACGCTGCTCGACGCTCCGCTCTCGGAGCTCGAACGAGCCGATATCCGCCACTACCGCTTTCTGACCGAGCGACCGATGCTGACCATCTTCAATGTCGACGAAGAGTCCGCCGCCGAGGGCGCGATCGAGGGCATCGCCCTCTCGGCGCGACTGGAAGAAGAACTGCGCGACTTCGACGACGACGAGGCGGCCGCCTATCGCGATGAGCTCGGCGTCGGAGCCGGCGCGGTCGAGACGGCGCTCCAGGAGACGTTCCGGCTGCTCGGCCTGCGTACCTTCTTCACCGTCGGCCCCGATGACTGCCACGCCTGGAACATCCGAGCCGGAGATACCGCGCCCCAGGCCGCCGGCAGGATCCATACCGACTTCGAACGCGGCTTCATCCGCGCCGAGGTCGTGCGCTGGGACGATCTGCTCGATTGCGGCGCTGCGGTCGGCGCCTCGGGCGCGGAAGCCGAAGCCAAGAAGCGCGCCCAACTCCGCACCGAGGGCAAAGACTACGAGGTTCAGGACGGCGACGTCCTGCACATTCTCTTCAACGTCTGAAGTCCAGGTTCGTCATTCCCGCGCTTGACGCGAGAATCTCGCAGTGTTCGCTTCGGCGGTCCGCGTATCCTGACCCCATGGCCAGTTCCGCCGAGATCGCCCGCGCCCTGCTGATCGCCGCCCGCGAGGGCCCGGCCGTCGCCTCATGCACCGTGATGGGCGCAACCGATGGCGTCGAGGTCGCGCTCGGCGCCAAGATGCTCGTGTACGAGGACCGCAACCTTGGCGAGATCGGCGGCGGCCCACTCGAAGCGGCCGTGGCTGACTTCGGACGCCGAGCGATCCCCAAACACCTCGTCCAGACCTGCGCCTTCACGCCGGACGGCGAGCTGGTCGAGGGCCGCCGCGCGATCGAAGCCGCCGACGCGATCGTCGAGATCCTTGTCGAGGTAGTCGAGCCGGCCGCGACGTTGCTCGTGGTCGGCGGTGGACATGTCGGCCTCGCCGTCGGCCAGCTCGGCGCGATGCTCGGCATGGAAGTCGCCATCATCGACGACCGCGAAGACTACGCCAACGAAGACCGCTTCCCCTACGAGGCGAACGTGATCTGCGGCGACTTCGGCGACGAGCTCGAACGCTTCCCGATCACCGCCAACACCTACATCGTGCTCGTCTCGCGCGGACACAAGGTCGACGAGTTGGCGCTCCGCACCGTCGCCGAACGCGGCGCGGGCTATGTCGGCATGATCGGTTCCAAGCGCCGCACCCGCACCGTGCTCCAGCACCTGGCTGAAGAGGGCCTTGATCCGCAGGCGCTCGACAAGGTCTTCACCCCGATTGGCCTCGACATCGGCGCGGAAACCCCAGAGGAGATCGCCGTGTCGGTATTGGGGGAGATCATCCTCGTCCGCCGCGGCGGAGGCGCGCAGCCGATGTCGGAGCACGGCCGCATGCTGGCCTCAATCCGGCGCTAAACTGGGAAGCCGAGAGACGCAGAGGAACGACGATGCCACAGGACGAAGTCTACGAAGCCATGTCCAGCGCCTTCGATCAGGGCGCGCCGGTCGCGCTAGCCACGGTGGCCCAGACGCTCGGCTCGACCCCGCGCAAGACCGGCGCCAAGATGTTGGTCCGCGAGGATGGCTCGTTTGTCGGCACGATCGGCGGCGGCTGCGGCGAGGCCGAGGTCTGGCAGGAAGCGATGGACGCGCTCGACGACGGCGATGCCCGCATGGTCACGGTCGACCTGACCGAGCCGGTTGACGGCGAAGACAAGATCTGCGGCGGGATCATGCGCATCTTCGTCGAGAAGCTGGAAGCCTGATCCGAGGCGCGCGGGGACTCCGATGCCAGACACCGCCGTCAATCCGACCAGCGAGGTCGAACTCAAGCTGCCCGACGATCCGCGCGTCACGCCGCTCGTCCGCCGCCTGGCGACCGAGCATTGGGAAATCCTTCGTGACGGCGCCCTGCGCAGCGGCATGCCGATCGTCGCCGCCTGGATGGATATCTACGTAGATCGTGAAGACAGAACCCTGTTTTTCGTCCCTGTTCACTGTGACGTGACGTTTGAGGAGTCCTGGGATTTCAGGCGCTCGCTGAATTCCCGTGTAGAAGCGTGGTTCCACGGACTGTCACCCGCCGAGCGCGAGGTCGCCGGGTTAATCCCGGTCAGCGTCGTTGGGCTGAAACGCGCCGACGGACGCGCCAATGGCGCTTGACCCAGCCGACTTGACTGACCTGGGCGAGCGCCTGCTTGCCGATCCGCTGCGCAATGAGGCCGCTTGCCGGGCTGCGGTCAATCGGCTCTACTACGCCTGCCATCTGACGGCTCGCGACCAGTTGTACGGATTGGACGCTGGTGGCCTGTCCGGCCGAAGGCCATCCCACGTCGCGGTCATTGACGCTGTTCGATCTCGGCATGATGTCGATGCGGCGACCAGACTCGACGACTTGAAGCGCATGCGCGAAGTCGCAGACTACGTTCGCGACTCCGAACATTCGGAAGTCCGCGCCGTCTTCGCAGAGGCCGGCGCATCAGACTGGTCTGAACTGGCCGACGTGGCAGTCGGCATCACGCGTCGCCTGTTGCCGCTCCTGGAGACGATTCCCGCCGGCCAAGCGCAGGATGCATAAGCGATCACCCGCCCGGCACTGGGAACACTGGTAAGCTAGGTACCAGCCGCCCGTACCGGGCCGTTCCGGCATTGTCAGGCCGGAAGGGAAGTCCGAGGCGACACGCCGCACCCAGCGAGCGGCGCGCGCTGAGCGCCGGCGGCACAGCAGGAGTTCGGTATGGCAATGATCGGGTTTGGTCCTGTCGAAGCGATTGTCGTCGTGATCGTCGTGCTGGTCGTCTTCGGCGCGGGTCGTCTGGCCGGCGTCGGCAAGGCGCTGGGTACCGGCCTGCGTGAGTTCCGCGAGGAAGCGCGAACGTCCGATTCGGAGACGGAGGGCGACGAAGACGCATCGGATGAAGTCGCGGTTTCGTCGAGCGAGTCTGAAGACGAAGACAAGCGGTCCTCGTCCGGCTCCTCCGGTTGACGTGTTGACGTTCTGACGCCAGTACACCACTGTTGACCCGGCTGCGCGCGGTTGCCCTGGATCTCTGGGGCACCCTGATCGTGGACGCCCCCGGCGGCGGCCGCAGGCGGATGCGCCGACGAGAAGATCGCCTGACCCGGGCCTACGAACAGGCCGGCGCCGGTGCCGCCGCCGCCGACGCGGTGCCCAGAGCGATTCGCCACGCGATCGACGAACTCGTCATCGCCCACCAGTCCAACGTCGACCTCTCCGGCGAGGACCGTGTCAACGCCGTGCGCCGCTCGATGCTGGAGCAGTGCCCCGCGACCGTCGAGGACGACGCCCTGCTCCAAGAGCTGACCGGGGCCATCTGCGAGAGCGCCAGCTGGGAACCGCCCGACGTTATTGACGGCGCCGAACAGGAGCTTGAAGCGCTGAAGCGGCGCGACCTTCGCCTGGCAGTCGTCTCCAACACGGGACTCGCGCCGGGCCGGTTCGTCCAACGCGCCCTCGTTGAGCGCGGATTCGGCCGCTGGATCGACCACTGGATCTGGTCCGACGACGTCCTCAGCTGGAAGCCGGGCCAGGCGATCTTCGCCGCCGCCCTCGACGCGCTCGGAACGACCGCTGCCGAGACCGCCTTCGTCGGCGACACGCCCGAAGCCGACATTCTCGGCTCCCGCCACGCCGGCTTCGCCCTCTCCGTCCTGGTCGGCGGCAAGGCCGAAGCGGGAATCGTTCCCGACATCGAGCTTCCGTCGATCAAGGGGCTGACCGCCTCAATGGTCGAGGCTGGCCTGCTCTCACTCTGAGGAGCCCCACGTAAGGATTCGCCGCCGGACCCCGTCCCCGCAAGAGGCTGGCGCGTACACCTCCTACCCTCGATCTCGTCATTCCCGCCTGTGGCGGGAATCTCGTTCCTACCACTCAAGAACGCCGAGGGGAGCGAGATTCCAGGCAGAGCCAGGAATGACGGAATCCAGAAGGACGCCCAGGTCGCCCGACGGAAGGGACCACGCCGTTGCGAATGCACCGCCACGGGTTCGGGAGGGTTCTCCCCGTCAAAGGGGATGATCGGTGCGTCGCCCCCGACGCAGTCCTTGCCGCCTACGCCTCCGGTCCTGTCGACAGAAACATATGCTGAGGACATGAGATTCGGCATGTTCGGCGGGAACGGCATCAAGGTCGGTCGGATCCTGGGGATCCCGATCCGTCTCGACCTGTCCTTCTTCTTCGTCTTTGCCCTGCTCGTCTTCCTGATCGCCACGCAGATCCTGCCCGACTCGGTCAACGGACTCGGCGGCGCCGAGCGCTGGCTCTATGCCGTCGGGGCCGGTGCGGTCTACTTCCTCTCGCTGCTCATCCATGAACTGGCGCACTCGCTCGTGGCCCGGCGCTACGGCATGGAGGTCGCCTCGATCACCCTGTTTTTTTTCGGCGGCCTGTCGCTGATTCGCGAGGACTCGCGACGTCCGGGCCAGGAATTCTGGATCGCTGTGGTCGGACCGCTGGCGTCGCTCGTCCTGGGGGCGATCTTCATCCTCCTCTCGCTGTTCGCCCTGCCCGATGACACGACGATTGGCCACGTCGCCTTTGTGCTGGGATTGTTGAACTGCTTCCTCGCCGGCTTCAACATGTTGCCCGGCTTCCCCCTGGACGGCGGCCGCGTCGCGCGCTCGTTGATCTGGCGCCTGACCGGCTCGCGCCATCGAGCCACCCGAGCCTCGGCCCGCCTGGGACAGCTGCTCGGCGCGGCCATGATTGTCTACGGACTCGGCGGACTGCTGACCGACGCCGCAATCTTCAACAGCGGCTTCAACTCGCTCTGGATCGCCCTGATCGGGTTCCTGCTCATGACCCAGGCATCCCAGGGCGTCAAGACCGCCGAGTTGGAGCGCGACCTGGCCAGGTTGCGCGTGGGCGAACTGATGCTCGCGCCGCCCGTCGCGCGCACCGCGGAAGCGGACCTGCCGGTACGTATTCTCGCGCCCTCGCGCGCGCAGCTCGACCAGCAGGACGTGTTCATCGTCGCCGAGGGCGGCACCGCGGTCGGCATCGCTTCGGCCATTCAGATCCTCCTGCTCGAGGACGAGCGCTACCAGAGCGACCGCCTGCGCGACATCATGATCGCTGCCGACCAGGTGCAGCCGCTCGACCCGGGCGCCGGCGCCGACGAGGCGCTGCAGCGCCTCCACCAGGAGCGCACCTTCGTCCTGCCCGTCGTTGAACGTGGACGCCTGCTCGGAGTTGTCGGCCTTGACCAGATCCTCAAAGCATTGGGCCAGGGCCCGCCGCCGAGACTCGATCCCTCCTCCGGCGCCTAGTGCCCCGACGAGCAGCCAACCCGGATTCTTCTGTTCATACACCGATCATCTCTGGACAAAATGTGCCCAGACTGAGCCAGATCCGGACAGATCTGGACGAATCTGGACACCCAATCGCTCGATCCCCAGTGCAGATCGCCACTTCCACTCCGACCCACCGAATTCTCCCTCCCAACTCCGCCGCCGCCCACTTCGCACGCTGAGCCAGCGCGAGTGCCACTGACGCGCCGGCCGATACAGTCGATGGTGTGAGCCATCGCCGCCCGACAACTATGCCGTCTCCCCGTCTCGCCGCAGCCGTCCTGGCTGGCAAGGCCGTTCGGATGGCGATGAGAGCGCTGGGTTCCGGTGGGACTGCGCTGCCCGGTCTGGTCGTCGAACGATTGCATCCCGACGCCGTGAACCGCCTGGCGGCAGGGCTCGCCTCCGCTGCGCTGATCACCGGAACCAACGGCAAGACCACGACAGCCGCAATGCTGGCCCGCATCCTGCGCGCCGACGGCCGGACCGTGGTGCATAACCGCGCCGGCTCGAACCTGGTGCGCGGCGTCGCTTCCGCGCTCATCGAGTCGGCCTCGCCGCTTGGTCGCTTGCCAAACGGAACCAACGCCGTTCTGGAAGCAGACGAGGCCGCGCTGCCGACCATCGCCGCCGCCGCGCCGCCCAGCGTCGCCGTCTTCACCAACCTGATGCGAGATCAACTCGACCGCTACGGCGAGATCGAATCGATTGCGCGTCGCTGGGCGGCTGCCTTGCCGACGTTTCCGCCTGACACGACCATCGCGCTCAACGTCGACGATCCGCTGATCGCGTCGCTCTCGCACCACTGGACCGGGTCCAGTCTGAGTTTCGGCATCGAGGATCCCGACATTCCTTCAGCGCCCGACGGCGAAATCATGGATGCGGTCTGGGATCCGGACACCGACGACGATTTCCGTTACTCTCGCCGCTACTTCGCCCAACTCGGCCGCTGGCACACCGACTCGGGCGCGCGGCGGCCCACTCCGGACATCGCCGCCGACCGCATTACGTTCGGCCCCGGACCGACGAGCTTCACGCTCCGGCTGCCGCAGTCGTCGGTCAACATCGCACTGCCGGCCGAGGGCCTCTACAGCGTCTACAACGCCCTGGCGGCATCGGCAGCCGCGACGGCGCTCGGCGTATCTGCCGAAACCATCCGCGACGGTCTGCAGTCACACGAGGCGGCCTTCGGCCGCCAGGAAGAGATGATCGTCGAGGGCCGGCGCGTACGCGTCCTGCTGGGCAAGAATCCGTCGGGCATGAACCAGGCGCTGCGCACGCTCCAGCGCCCTGGCGAGCGCCATCACCTGCTGATCCTGCTCAACGACGGCGTCGCCGACGGCACCGACGTCTCCTGGATCTGGGACGTGGACTGGGAATCGCAGGCCCAACACTGCGAGTCGCTCACCGTCGGAGGCCGCCGCGCCGCCGACATGGCGCTCAGGTTGCAATACGCCGGGTTTCCCGCTCCCTGCTCGCCAATCGAGAACGATGTCGGATGTGCGCTGCGCGCCGCCCTGGACACCGTTCCCGACTCGGGCCGTCTGACGATTCTGGCAACATATACCGCGATGCTCGACGTCCGCCAACGGCTTGGACAGATGGGCGCCTCGCGTCTCTGGGATGTGGCCTGATGACAAGCACCGCCAAGACTGCGCTCAACATCGCCGTGCTCTATCCCGACCTGCTCAATCTCTACGGCGACCGAGGCAACGCTCGCGCGCTCGAGCAGCGCTGCGCAGCCCGCGGGATGGAGGCAACTGTCACAGGCGTCGACATCGGCGACGACTGGGATACCGACCAGGCGGACATCGTCCTCGTCGGCGGCGGGCAGGATCGCGAGCAGCGCCGAGTCCAGGCAGACCTCCAGCGCCGAGGCGACGACCTGCGCGACTACGTCGACGACGACGGCGTCGTGCTCGCCGTCTGCGGCGGGTTCCAGCTCTTTGGCCATCAATATCGGGGTTGGGACGGCGAGATCATGGAAGGCATCGGCATCTTCGACGCCGTTGCGGCGCACCCCGGGCCGAAGATCGCGCGTTGCGTTGGCAATGTGGTCGCTCTCTGGGAAGGCGAAACGGTCGTCGGCTTCGAGAATCACGGCGGCCGCACCTACCTCAACGATGGGCAGGAAGCGCTCGCCGACGTGGTCAACGGGTTCGGCAACAACGGCGGAGACGGCCTCGAGGGGGCGAAAATCCGCAACGCGTACGGCACCTATCTGCACGGCGCCGTGCTGCCCAAGAATCCGCGCCTGGCCGACCGTCTGATCTCACTGGCGCTGGAGCGCCGCTACGGTCCCGAGGCGGCCGAGCTGGCGCCGCTCGATGACAGCGTCGCGCTCAAGGCCCACGCCGAGGCGCTGCATGCCGCATTGTCAGCCGGAGAATCGCCAATGGGACGCCGCTTCGCATAACGTGCATGACGTACAGTCGAACTGTCAGCATCCGAACGAGGAATCGCCATGACCGCGACCACAACCCTGACCCGTACCGCACCGGATATCTCCTGCGAGCATTGCGCCAACGCCATCACCGGGGCCCTCTCCGCCATCGAAGGGGTCTCCGCCGTCTCGGTCGATGTCGACAAGAAGCGCGTCGACGTCGAATACGACGCCGCTGCCGCGACCGATCAGCAGATCGACGCCGCGCTGGAGGAGGAAGGTTATCCGCCGCTCCGATAGTCCCTGGGGTCAGCAGCCGTCCGGTCGAGGCCTCTCGGCTTCCCGGGGAGGCGGGCGCCGAGGAGGCCCCGAGCGGAGCGACGGTTGGCTCATCGGCCCAACCTGGCTGTACGTCCTGGCCGCGATCGTCATATTCGCCGCCGCTGCGGCTGTAGCGGTCGTGCAGGCGACCGGCTCCGATGAACCCAGCGCGCAGGAAGTCGCACAGACCACCAGTGGCGAACCATCCGCTCAGAGCCAGCTGCAGCAGTCGGCAGTGGCAACCCAGCCGGAAGAAGCCCCTGCCGACGCCGAGCCGGCCCCTCAGGTCCAGCAGGCGGCAGCGCCGGAGGAAGACGCAGCAGAGGCTGAGGCCGTTGCCGAGGTTGACGCCCAGACCGAGGAAGTTGCCGCAGCAGCCGAGCCCCAACAACAGGCCGAGCCGGCGCCCGCTCAGGTTGAACAGGATCAGGATCATCCGCTGCGCGGATTTATCCGCCCGATTGCCGGCGCGTGCGTGACCGAGTTTCCCGGTCACTTGCCCGGTTCACCCAGGACCTACCGCAATAGTGGCGTTCACGAAGGTCTCGACTTCTACGAATGGGCCTCCTGCACCGCGGTTACTTACAGCACCGAAATCCTGGCTGCCAAGGCCGGCGTCGTCGTCCGCGCCGACCTTGACTACGTCGAGATCACACCGGCGGATTGGCAGCGGTTCATCGACGCCAACTGGGAGGGCGAAGCAATCCTCGACGAGTTGCGAGGTCGGCAGATCTGGATCGATCACGGTCGCGGAATCGTCACCCGTTACGCGCACCTGTCGGCGATCGCGGACGGCATCGCAGTCGGCGTCGAAGTCCAACGGGGTCAACTGATCGGCTATCCGGGCGAGTCCGGCCAGCAAGAGGTCTACGCCAATCCCGGCACCGATATCCACCTGCACTTCGAGATCCGAGTCGGAGACGGATGGCTCGGCCAGGGCGAAACGCCCGCAGACGCCCGAACCCTCTATCTCCAGGCCTTCGGCCTGGCGGAGTGAAATCCGATCCTTCAGTCAGCCAACGAAAACCCTGCCGGTTTTGATGTGCGGTGAGCAAGTGAAGGCTCTAGGATCGGCACATCGTTGATGAGAGAACAGCGCAATGACGACCAAGCAGGCCGTTCCACAGGGTCTTCCTCCCCCTCAGAACATCGCCCCTGAGGAGATGGACAATCGGGCCCTGCAGTTTGCTGCGACTGCGTTGATCGAACGACTTGCTGCAGTGGACAACGACGTCGATGACCTGGGTGTCACAGCGTTGGTCTTCAACCTTCAAAACTTGATGCGACTGTTTGATCGGCCGGCGTTCACATTGGATCTCACTGAAGGCACTGTGGTGTTCACGAGAACCGTGCTCAAAGGGGATTGGGAAACGGGACGATGGAATCTGGCATGGGAGTCCCGTGCCGACTAGCCGAGAGCATGCTGGAATCGGACATCAGTCCGGGCAGAAGTCTACGCCGCCTGGCATTCCGTCGACCGAGCTTCGGAGCAGTTCGATCTCAGATCAGGCCCGCGGCGCCGTGCTCTGGGCGCGCCGAGAAGTGATTCTTGCGCTGTTCGCCGCATTCATCGCCGGACTCGGAGCGGGAGCTGCAGAAGCGCTGATCACCTGGCTAGCCGGTTGAACTGTCTCACGAACCTAGCGCGGACTGATCGGTTTCGGCGGTAGATCGTCCGGTGATTGCTTGGCGGTCAGTCCGGCGGCGACGCCTCGCTCCATCAACTCATCGATCGCTTCATCTGTGAGACAGAGCGTCTCCCTGAGGATCTCAACCGAGTGCTCGCCCATTCGCGGGGCCGGCGTCGAGCATGAGGCGGGCCGCCTGCTCAACCGCCAGGGAAATCCCTGGTATTGCCGTGTGCCGGTATCGGGATGCGTCAGCTGCAGCCACCAGTCACGGGCGGCCAGATGCGGATCCCGCAGATGAGTCAGGGTCGAGTGCACCGCGGCGGCCGGGACACCGATCGCCTGCAGCCGGTATTGCAACGTGAGCGCGTTCCAGCGGCGCGTCCACTCGCTCAGGGCCGACTCCAACGCAACCTCATCGTCCTTCCGGCCCGTCGCGGTGCGCCACTCCCGACGATCGAGCCCGGCAAACGTTGCCAGTCGCTGCCAGGTCTCGTCGTCGGGGACCGAGATCGCGATCCACTCGTCGTTGCCGTCGACGCTGTCGGCGCAGCGGAAACACTCGTGCGGCGCCGCGCCGGGAATCCGATTGCCGTTGCGCGCCGGCATCTCCTGCCCCGCCGACGCCGCCAGCAGGTATTCGTCGATGTAGGCGACCGCCGATTCAAACATCGAACCCTCGACGTGTATCGCCGACCGTTCCGACTGGGCTCGCAACGCCGCCGCCAGGGCCGAGGCCGCCATCTGCGCGCCAACGATCGGGTCGGCCTGCATGGTGCCCAGCATCACCGGCTTGTCGCCCCGGTAGCCCAGCAGCAGATCCCATCCGGCGTTGCCCTCGGTCGTGCCGCCGTTGGCGCGGAAGTTGTCGTAAGGGCCGCCGGTGCCGAATCCCGAGAACGAGACCAGCGCGACGTGCGGGTTGACCTCGCGCATGTGCTCGTGGGTCAGGCGCAGGTTCTGCAACACGCGCGGACGAAAGTTCTCCAGCACTACGTCGGCCAGCGAAATCAGGTCGAGCGCCAGCTGACGACCTTCGTCCGTGTCGAGCGCGATCGAGATCGTTCGTTTGCCGCGATTCGCCATGTTGAAGTTGGGCCGGACGTTCAGCGGGTGCGCGTCCGGCGAGGCGACCCGCATCGGGCCGCTCGCCTCGTAGCGCCAGAGGTCGGGGCGCTTCGGCCCCTCCACCTTGATCACTTCTGCGCCCAGATCGTTGAGCAAGCCCGACGCATACGGTCCCAGCCAGGCATGGGTGAAGTCGACCACCCGCAGTCCGTCGAGCGGGCCGGTCGAGCGTTCAGGTGGCCGCCGCAGCGCGAACCGATCGGGGCGCTCCTCCCGATTCTCGACCTCTGTGACCCGCATCGCCCGGCCCGCTCCCGTCAGACCGCTGTTACTACGAAAGAAATCAATGGCCTGGAGTTGCGGATCCTCGAGCAGCTGCCGCGCCGAGCGGTGCATCGCCATCACTGAACCCAGCTCCGAGAGCTTCGTCCAGATCGTCGTCGCGTCCAGCGACTCGACGATCGGCCGTACATATGCCAGCGACGGCTCCTGCTCGGCGAAACGGCCTCTGCCCTCCAACAGTTCATCTGGCGGCGGATCACAGCCAAACGCGATCGGCGCGTTGCGCAGCGTTTCCCTGGACCAGGGCGAGAGGGTGATGTAGCCGTCGACCGTCTCCATCACCTCGGCCCAGCCCGGCGTCCCACCGACGCGCGGCAGCGCCTCGCCCAGGAACTCGGAGCGCAACGACATGATCAATGTCGAGCAGGCTTCATGCGAAGACAATTCAATCCACTCGCCCCGGCCCGAGTGCATCCGCTCGAGCAGCGCCGCCAACGCCGCCACGGCGCCCAGGATGCCGATCGCTCGGGGGATGATCGCCGCCGGAGCTGCCAGCGGTTCCTGAGGCGCGACGCCATTCGTCCCGGCGAAGCCGGACAACGCCTGGATGATGAGATCGTCGGACAGGTAGTCGGCATACGGACCATCGGTCCCGAACGGCGACGAGTGCACGACAACCAGCTCGGGAAACTCGTCGGCGATCCCATTCAGTTCCGCCAGCGGCGCGTCCGTCACGAAGACATCCGCGTCGGGGAGCTCGGCTCGCCAGGACCCCGTTGGCGACATCTTGCCGATCATCAACGACTCGCGCAGCAAAGAAACGGTTTCGCCGTCTCGCTCGATCGTTGGCGGGGCTGAACGCAAATGCGAATCGGGCGCTTCGAAGACCGAGACCCGTGCGCCCCAACGCGAGAACTCTCTCGCGCAGGCCGCCGCCGGTACGTCGCCGCTGTACTCGACGACGCGGATGCCGCTCAGCAGATTGCCGTCCGACACAGGACGAATCTCTCTAGGAATGACCCGGCTTCTGCAGCTTGGCCAGCGCCTGCGCCACAGGCGAGAGCTGGCGTTTTCCCTGCACCATGCGTGGGTCGGGCTGACCGAACCGCGCGCCGGTGGCGTAGGTCATGAAGCTCGCGTTGATGTGGGTGGTGAATCCCTGCGCGTCTTGCATGTTGTTGATCGAGTGCTTGATCTGGCGCAGCGACATCGGCGTGCGCTGGGCGACCTCGCCCGCATAGGCCAGCGTCTTCCGCTCCAGCGCCTCGGCCGGATAGACCTGGTTGACGAAGCCCAGTTCCTTCGCTTCGCGAGCGGGGATGAACCGGTTCTGGAACAGGATCTCCTTGGCCTTGCGCACGCCCAGGTCCCAGGGCGCCGAAAAATACTGTGTGTGAGAGGGCAGGAAGAGCGCATCGTCGGAGGCGAAGATCAGGTCCATCGAGGCGGCCACCATCCAACCGCCGAAGATGCACTTGCCGTGCACCATCGCGATCGTCGGCTTGGGGTTGTTGCGCCAGCGCATGGTGTTCGCAATCCGCGTGTCGCGCTGTCGGTCGAACACGCCGACAAAATCCTCGGCCCAGCCGCGAATCTCCCGGTCGGCGATCTCGGATGGCGAACCGAGATCGTGACCGGCGGAGAAGTCAGGACCGTTGCCCGAGAGCACGATGACCAAGACCTCCGGGTCGTCGGCCGCCTCCTGAAAGGCCCGGTCAATCTCCTCCAACAGGACCCGCGACTGCGCATTGCGGTACTCGGGCCGGTTCATGATCACGCGAGCGACCGGGCCCGGCTCGTAGATCACTTCGTGGTACGTCATGGCATGCTCCGCTCAGCGGGTATGGACAACAGTGCGAGGCTATCAGCGACCACTTGGGGGTTAGACGAACGCCTCCAGCAGGAGCACTTCGACGACCTGATTGAATTCGTCCGGCAGTTCCCAATAGACGCTGTGCCCGGCCTCGGGGACCTGGATGTACTGAGCGCCCGGCACCATCTGAGCAGCGCGTTCGATCAGCTCGGCCGGAATGATCGCGTCTTCCGCGCCGGCCAGGAAGATCGTCGGCATGGTCAGCGCCGACAGCTTGTCCTTCGATACCGCGCCGTCTTCCTGGCCGAAGGCGAGCGGCTGATTCGGATCGAGCGGGGGATTCAACCCTCTGATCTGGTTGTAAAGGAACACGCCGTTCGGCTCACGCTCGAGGTAGGCGGGGCCGACCATCCGCGTCAACCCGCCCTGTTCCTGGTTGACCTGCGCCGACTCGACTGCCTTGCGCATCTCCTGGACCAGCTCCGGCGCATCAATGCCGAGGAAGGTGTCGGCCATCAACAGACCCTTGACCCGCTGCGGGTTGCGCACGGCGAAGGGCAGGATCGTGAACCCACCCATCGACTGACCGACCAGCACCGCCTCGGGAATCTCGAGCGCATCCATCAACTCGCCCAGGTCGCGCGAAAACGCCTTGCGGCCCTCGCCCGAGTCGTCGCGGCTGCGTCCCCAACCGCGCACCTCGTAGGTGATGCAGCGATAGCGGTCGCGGAAGACCGGAATCTGCTGCCACCAGCTCAGATGGTTTCCGCCAGCTCCATGCACGAAGATGATGGTCTCGGGGCCATCGCCGAACTCGTCGTAGATCAACTGCCCACCGGTAACATCCAGCGTCTGGGCCATGTTGTTGCCTCCTTGCCGTCGCATGCACCTCAGGCTTGCAACCGAGGTGCGGATCGGACTAAACGCTACTCTCTTGTCAGGTTGCGAGGTGCAGGAATGGCCTTTGAGTACGCCGGCGTCGATTTGCCCATTCGCGAGAAGACAATCGCGTCCCAACGCATGAGCTGGGAGATGATCGCCAACCCCGGCCGCTGGTGGACGGGCGCGGAACGCGTTGAGATCGCGAGAATCGGACGCGCGGCGCGAGACTTTGAGGTCGTTGGCAGCGAGATCCTGCCCGAGGCTGCCGTCTACGCGATCCAGAAGCTGGTCGTCGACAACGCCAACCTCAACCGCGTGTGGTACGAGGAAATCATCGCCTCCGACGGCATCACCGAAGACCGCTACGTGGAACTGGTCGCCGTGGTCGTCCACGCGCTCTCAATCGACGAGTTCCACCGTGCCCTGGGCCTTGAACTCGAACCCCTGCCCGACCCTGTACGTGGCGAACCCACGCTCCAGCGACCGGCAGAGGCAGAGCAGCGGTACTCCTGGCCGCCCATCGTGCCCAAGTCCGGACTCAACCCCGGCGACGAGATGCTCTACGGACCAATGGAGTGGGGCGCCAACGTCATCTCGGCGCTCTCGCTGATTCCTGAGAACGTGCGCTGGCTGCACGACCTCTCCGAGGGTCACTACCTCTCGTTCGCCGAGATGCGCCAGCCCGATCCGCTGCGGGCCATTTCGCGCTCGCAGATTGAGCTGATCGCCGCGCGGGTGTCGGCGCTGAACGAGTGCTTCTATTGAACCGCCTCGCACGTGCGCATGCTCCGTGAGAGCAGCAAACGCAGTGGCACCCTCGACCAGCTCAACCTCAAGGGCACGGTGAATGCCGACGCCGACAGCGGCGTCCCGCAGGGCAGCCTGCTGACCGCATTCGCCGAGGCCGCCGTCCGCCGGACCGACGCGCTGCCCGGCCTGCGCGAGCAGATCGCGTCGGAGCTCGGCGCGCAGGAACTGGTTGACGCCGCCGGCGTGGTGGCCAATTTCCAGCGCATGGTCCGGATCGCCGACGGCTGCGGGATCCCGCTCGACGAGTTCACCAGGGACGCCACTGACGATGTTCGCGATGAACTCGGCATTCATGAATATGCCTCGGCCGCCAACACCGTCTGATCCCGGAGTCCCGGATGACCTCCACCGCAGCGATGTTCTCCTACGCCGACACCGCCTGGCCCGTGCTGGAACGCACGGCCGAAGCGCATCGCCGCAGCTGGGACATGCTGGCCGCGCCAGGCGAATGGTGGACCGGCGCCGAGCGGATCAGCATCGCTGCCGAGTGCCGCCGCGCGTCGGCGCTGGTGGACGGCCTGCCCGATCCAGGGCCTGGGCCGGCCGAACTGCCCGAGGCCGCCGTCTTCGCCATCCACAAGCTGATCGGCGATCTGCCCAACGTCACTCACGATTGGTACGACGAGACGATCAGCGCCGAAGGCATGTCCGACGCGCGCTACATCGAGATGCTGGGCGTCGTGGTCCATATCTGGTCGGTCGACGAGTTCCACCGCGCGCTGGACATTGACCTGGAGCCGCTCCCCGATCCGATTCCCGGAGAGCCGACGCAGGTTCGCCCCTCTGGAGCCAGGGCGCACGGCAGTTGGCCGCAGACGATCCTGCCGGAAGATCTGCACGAGAGCGAAGCGGACATCTACGGCGGAATGGAGCGCACATCCAACGTGCGCGCGGCGATGAGTCTGCATCCCGACAGCGTGCGCTGGCTGACCGATCTCTTCGACGCCCACTATCTGAGCTGGATTGAGATCCAGTCCGAGCAGGAGCCGTTCCGCGTACTCACGCGGCCGCAACGCGAGCTGGTCGCAGCCCGCGTCTCGGCGCTCAATGAGTGCTTCTATTGAACGATTTCCCATGTGATGCTGCTCGGTCGGAACAGCGAAGGCAACGAAGCGCTCAACCTGAACGGCACGGTGCGCAACGAGGTCGACAGCGGAATCGAGCACGGAGACGTGCTGCTGCGTTTCTCCGATGCCGCCGTCGGCCGCTCCGATGATCTCGCCGCGGCGCGCGAGGCGCTCAGTGTCGCCATGGGCCCCGACGCAGTCGTCGACTGCGCCGCAACCATCGCCAACTTCCAGCGCATGGTCCGCATCGCGGACGGCTGCGGCATTCCCCTGGACCCGTTCTCAAGGGAAGAATCGGCGAAGTGGCGAGACGGCCTCGGCATCGACAACTTCCGCAGCCGGGGGAATACGTTCAGCCAGGCCTGACTACAGCCACTCCCCTGCCCCGTGCCCCGACGCGGGGCTCAGACCTCGGTTGTCGTTCAGGACGACGCGCCGTTGCTTGGCTCGGCCTGCAGCAACTGAAAGGTCGCCCCGCCGTCGGCGTTGGCTGCGCTGGGCCCCGCGTCAGAGCGCGGGGCATCGAGAACTTCGGGTGGAGGACAGAGATTGCTATTCGATCGTCGCCAGCAGCCGGGCGATCTCAATCGCCGCCTGGGCTGCCTCTTCGCCTTTGTTGCCGGCTGAGCCGCCGGCTCTGGCCATCGCCAGGGCCACCGTCTGCGTGGCCAACACCTCGAAGATCACCGGCACGCCCGTGTCCAGCCCGACCCTCGCGATCCCCTGTGTCGCGCCGTCCACGACGAGCCGGTAGTGATCGGTTTCACCCAGGATCACCGCGCCCAGGCAGATCACGGCGTCAAACCGGCCGGTCTGGGCGCACTTCTGTGCGGCGATCGGGATCTCGAATGCGCCGGGCACCCAGTAGATGTCGATCTCGTCGCTGTCGGCGCCGTTCTCCTCGAGATGGTCGATGCAGCCGTCGAGCAGCTTGCTGGTCACGAAGTCGTTGAACTTGCTCACCACCACGGCAAAGCGCAGACCGCTGGCTGGCCCGTGTTCGGGATCCGGATTCGCCGCGCCGTCGTGGACTCTTGGCATGTCGGGCTGTTTGCGGCCTAGCCGATCGCCGCGCGGCGGGTCGGTGGATGACCGTCGTCGCCCGGATCGGTGGCCGCGATGTCGTCACTGTCGAGCAGGTGCCCCATCTTCTCCTGTTTGACCGACAGATAGCGGACGTTGTGGGGATTGGCGGACGCGATCACCGGTACCCGCTCCACGATCTCCAGTCCGTATCCGGACAGTCCGTGACGCTTCGCCGGATTGTTGGTCATCAGGCGGATGCGATGCACACCCAGATCCCGCAAGATCTGCATACCGATCCCGTAGTCACGCCGATCGGCTGCGAAGCCCAGCGCGAGGTTGGCCTCGACCGTGTCCATGCCCTGATCCTGCAAGGCATAGGCGGCGATCTTGTTGTGCAGACCGATCCCACGACCTTCCTGCGCCATGTAGACAATCACGCCGCGTCGTTCTTCGGCAACGCGGCGCATTGCAATCTCAAGTTGCTCGCCGCAATCGCAGCGCTGCGACGAGAACACATCGCCGGTCAAACACTGCGAGTGGACCCGAACCAGGGTCGGTTCACCGCCGCCGACGTGGCCCATCACGAGGGCGACGTGCTCCTCGGAGTGGTCGCGAGTGCGGTAGCCGATCAGCTGCCAGGTGCCCATCGGCGTTGGCAGTTTCGCTTCGGAGACCCGGTCGACCAACTGCTCAGTGCGCAGTCGGTACTGGATGATCTGCTCGACCGAGACGATCTTGATCTTGTGCCGTCGCGAGAATCGGACCAATTCCGGCAGGCGCGCCATATCGCCGTTGCGCTTCATGATCTCGCAGATCACGGCCCCCGGCTGTAGGCCGGCCAGCCTACAGAGATCGACCGACGCCTCGGTCTGTCCGGCCCGGACCAGCACCCCGCCTTCGCGGGCCCGGAGCGGGAACATATGGCCCGGCCGGACCAGGTCTTCCGGGGTGGAATTCGGATCCATGAGCACCTGCACCGTGCGCGCGCGGTCGGGCGCGGAGATGCCGGTCGTCACGCCGGACCGAGCCTCGACCGAGACGGTAAAGGCCGTGCCCAGTGGCGCGGTGTTCGAACCTTGCTCGACCATCAGGCGCAGGTCCAGTCGGTCGAGCATTCCGCCGTCCATGGCCACGCAGATCAGGCCGCGGCCATGCATCGCCATGAAATTAATCGTGTCCGAGGTCACGAACTGCGCCGGCAGCGCCAGATCGCCTTCGTTCTCCCGATCCTCGTCGTCCGTGATGATCAGCGGCTCGCCCTGGGCGAACGCCTCGATCGCCTCCTCGACAGAGCAAAACGGGGACTTGCGCCGTCGGCCGCTCGTGCGCTGGGCCGGTCGCGGCTTCTTCTGTTCGGTGAGGCTGGAGTTCGACGCCGCCTGGACCTTCGAATCCGTCATCGGGCCCCGCCTTCACTCGCATCCCGCGCCCCGAGCCGTTCCTCCAGGATCTGGTCGATCCTGGTTTCCAGCAGTTCATCCACGTATCGCGCCAGGATGTCGGTTTCGAGGTTCACGGCATCGCCAGGTCGTCGGTCGAGCAGGTTGGTGTGCTGCTGAGTGTACTGAACGAGTGACACCGCAAAGCCGGACTCATCCTTGTCGATAATCGTCAGCGACACGCCATCGATGCAGACAGGGCCCTTGACAATCATGTGACGCAGCAGATCAGCCGGCGCGTCGTAGGTCACGACGATCGCGTCCGACTCCGGCCGGGTGTCCCGAAATGCGCCCCGACCCTCAACCACGCCGCGCACCAGGTGCCCGGACAGCCGGTCCATCGGCCGCACCGAGCGCTCAAGATTAACCCGATCGCCCACCTGCAGATCGCCCAGGTTCGAACGCCGATACGTCTCCGGCATCAGGTTGGCCAGGAACTGGCTCGACTCAATGTGGGTGACCGTCAAGTCAACCCCATTGATTGCGATGCTGTCTCCCAGCTGCGCGTCCTCGAGGATCATCGGCGCTGAGATCCGCAACAGACCCTCGGCCGCTTCCGTGATCTCGCCGACCTCTTCGATGATGCCCGTGAACATCGCTCGCCCCCGAAATCTGGTTCGTCGGCGTCAATGCTAGCCCCGGATCCCCAAACATCGCGCATAACGCGCAGCCGGAAACTGCTCAACACAATGGGAGTTGTGGAGCGATGGTGAAAAACGAATAGTGATTGCTTATGAATGCAGCCGCTTGATCAACACGTCCGAGCTATTGGCGTCGCGACGGTAGTAGCGATAGCCGGACGACCTGTATTGCTCCCGGCTGAGTCCGATGGCACTCGAGGTCGTCAACGTCAGCCACTCTGCGTCCCGCCCGCTGGCTGACGCCTCGCAGGAGTCCCTCAGCCGTTCCGCCACGCTCGCCGGAGCATCGGGCCGGACGGCCAGACAGCGAATGGCAGCCCGCTCGTTGGCGAAGCTGACCGCGGCAACACCGAGGACATCGTCGAACACTTCCGCCTCGCCCTGCGCGTCTGTGCGCGCGCCCTGTCTCGTCGCGAGCCAGACTACCGCGTCCCCGGTGCGGGCTTCGGCCAGCAGTTCCTCGCACTTCGGCGGGCGCTCGACAATCTGCGATGCCAAGAGCTGGTCCACGGCGTCGACATCCGCCTGTCCGGCCGGTCGAATGCGGACATCCAGTTCGCGCTCTGGAATGACCGGATAGCCGCTGACGAGCAGGTCCGCGCCCAAGCGTTCAACCTCCATGTTGGTCAGCCGTAACACGTCGAGCATCCGCTCGGCCCCCCGTCCGCGCACGGCCGTCTGCGCGTCGCCGCCGATGATCATCGGCGCCACGACTGCCGTCACCTTGTTGACCAACTGCTGGTCGAAGAACGAACCCAGCACCTCGCCCCCGCCTTCTACCAGCAGGCTGACCACCCCTCGCTCCCGGCCGAGCAGATCGAGCAGTGCGGACAACGACACCCGCCCGTCCTCGTCTGTCGGAAGCTCGACGATGTTGACTCCTCGAGCAGCCAACATCTCACTCCACTCCAATGGCGCTTCCGATGTCGTGGCGATCAGCGTGGGCGAGGACGAAGTGTCCTCGAGGACCCGACTCTCCAGCGGCGTCCGACCGCGACTGTCGAGGACTACGCGCAGCGGCTGCGGTACCGGACCACTCCAACGCTCCGGACGCGCGGTGAGCTGCGGGTTGTCGACGATGATCGTCTCAACCCCCACCAGCATGGCGTCGAACAACGGCCGGTTCTGGTGCGCCCAGTTGAGCGTCTGCGGCCCCGAGATCCATCGCGAGTCGCCGCTGGTCGACGCGATCCGGCCGTCGAGCGACGCCGCGAACTTGGCCGTCACGAACGGCCGGCCGGTCCGGCGATGGTGCGCGTACGCCTCATAGTGAACAGCGCCTTCCGCCGCGCCGTCGCCCAGGCTCACGTCGATGCCCGCCTCGCGAAGCTGCTCCAGTCCGCGACCCGACACGCGCGGATCCGGGTCGCCGACCGCCACAATGACCTTGGCGATTCCCGCTTCGATGATCGCCTCCGTGCAGGGCGGCGTCCGACCGAAGTGAGCGCACGGCTCGAGGGTGACGTACATCGAGGCGCCTCGCGCGAGCTCGCCCGCCTGCCGCAACGCCATCACCTCGGCATGCGGCCCACCAGGACGCGCCGTGTCCTGGGATTGGCGCGGGCGGCCGTGTCGTGAAGAAGGATCAGCGCCGCCCGGCGGCTGCGTCGCACCCTCCCCAATGATCTCGGAGCCGTGTGCGATCACTGCGCCGACCGCCGGATTGGGACTGGTCGTCCCGCGCACGGCGCGGGCTAGCTCGAACGCCCGCGACATCAGGCGTGAGCTGCCGGCCGAGCGGGCGCTCATGCTCGGCGGCGGCGATCGGCAATCGTGAGCACCAGCCAGAACACGGCGGAACTGATCGCCACGGCGGCGAGCACGATCTGAACGGGCAGTTCCCAGGATGGATCACGGGCCAGCTGAACCGTCGTCGAGCGAGGTCGTTGCTCAAGCGGCCAATCCGACTCTCCCTGCGCGACCGACGTGGCGACGGATCGGGTCTCGGTCGGGCCGGCGGCCGCTTGCTCATCCGCTGAGGATTCCTCGACTCGCGATTCCGCAGCGACCTGGTCGTCCTCCAGGCGCTGCTCATCCGCCCCATCGGCAGCGTGATCTGCATCTGCGTCCGACGAGACTTCAGCTTCCAATTGCCCCTGTTCTGCCGCCTCCGCCTCATCCTGATCGGCGACGACGTCCTCGACGTTGACACTCTTGGCTTGGGCGTCCCCGCCGCTTCGGCCGGCCGTCAGCGCGCGGCGCGACGGATCGACGGCCGACTCATCGGCCGACTCCTGCGCCTCGTGTTGAACCTGCTCCGCCTGATACGCCTCGGCTTGCTGTTCGGCCTCTTCCTGCTCGACCGCCTCCTGGGCCGCTTCTTGCTGCTCAGCCTGCTCCGAGGCCACCGCCGCGACCGCCGCCCGCTCTTCCTCGGCCTGCTCTTCCTGGGCTGATGCGGCAACAGACTCCGGCTCGCTCGACGTTGGAGACGCCGCTTCGTCGCTCGCCTCCTCGGCCTGAGCCTGCACTTCGACCTCGTCGGTCACGACCGCCGCAGTCGGCACGCGGGTCGGCTGAGCGTCAGCCGACGTCGTCGTGAAGTTGACCGTGGGAGAATCAACTGCGTCGAAGACCATGAACGCGGCAAACGTCGCAACGCCGATCGCCGCTGTCGACATCGACAGTCGCAATGCCCGTGCGGTCCCTGCCGGTCGTACCGAAATCCGCGCCTGGTCGTCAAGCATCTCCGGAGTCAGCTGGAATGGCGCCGCGCTGTGCGCCGGCTCGAACCTCCGCAACACGGAGCGCATCTGCTCAAGATCGGCGAGGTACTCCTGCATCTCCTCCGACTCGCCTATTCGCGCCTCGACGCGCGCGCGATCGCGCAGGGACAGCTCATCATCCAGGTAGGCCGAAACCTCGTCGCGCCAGTCGGCGCGCCGGAACGAGAACCAGCCGATCAGTCCCCACGTCATCTCACTGCAACCCCGATTTCCACCTCCGCGCCAGCGACGCTCAGCGGCACTGCCATGTTCTCATCTATGAATTTAGACGCTCGTCGGCCCCCGATAGTTCCGCCCATCGTCCCAGCTCGGGATCCTGGGGCAGCGTCCGTGCATACATAACCCGATGAAGCCGCCACTTCGTCCCTCAGACCCACTGTCCGACGACAGGCGATAGTGTATTTCGGTCAGCGATCGGCACTGCGTGGTACCTTCTCCTTGAGCGTGTTGCGCGCGTTGAGAAAGTCTCTCATCGCTGATCGTCCGCGGCTGATCCGTGATTTCACGGTACCCATCGACCAGCCGGTCGCATCGGCGATCTCGCGATACTCCATGTCGGCAACGTCCCGGTAGAAGACCGCGCGGCGCTGCTCCTCCGGCAACGAATCCAGCGCGTCCCGCAAGACGCCGCTCAGTTCGATGTTGAGCAGATGATCGTCGAGTGATCGATCGCCGGATTCCGGCGCGAATTGATCCCCGAGGTCGTCCGTCAGACGGTCCAACGAGGTTGTCGGCCGGCGCTGGCGCTGACGCAGGTGATCGAAGCACGTGCGCCGAGCGATCACACCCAGCCAGGCCGGAAACTTGCCGCGCTGCTTGTACGTGCTCAGCCGATCCCAGGCTTTGATGAACGACTCCTGCATCAGATCGTCGGCGTCGGCCATGCCGACAATCCCGCGGCAGGTCGATCGAACTCGCGTCTGATGACGCAGCACGAGGACGTTGAACGCGTCCAGCCGCCCGTCCAACGACACGGCCACCAGCTGGTCGTCGTCCAGCGCGCCGAGGTCCAGAGGTCCGCCGGGACGGTTCACCAATGCGCTCCCCTGCAGCCGCGCTTGCCCGGAGTTCCCGCCGGCGCCACAGCGGAGGCGCTGCCTGTGGGACACTGCGGCCATGCCCCTCGCTGATCCAGGCCCAATCATCGCACAAGCGCATGCGCGTGGGTTGGCGGTGATCGGCGCCAACGTATCGACCATTCAGATGGTCCGCGGCGTCGTTCGCGCCGCTGAGGATGCGCAACGACCGGTCCTGATCCAGTTCAACCGCTCGGGGCTGTCGTTGATTGGCGGGGTCGACATCGCGGCCCACGTGGTCAAATCGATCGCCGAGGACTCGGAAGCCGAAATCGCGCTGCATCTCGATCACGCCGACACCCTGGATGAACTGTCTGCCGCAATCAACGCCGGTTTCGGATCGGTCATGATTGACGGTTCCACGCTGCCCTTTGACCAGCACCTGACCCTGGCCCAATCGGCCAAGGGCCTGGTCACCTGGTCCCGCCTGTCGCTGGAAGCCGAGTTGGGTCACGTCGCCGGCGATGAAGCCGGCGTCACGATCGGCGACGCGTCATGGACCAACCCCGACGAGGCCGCCCGCTTCGTCGAAGCAACCGGCGTCGACTGGCTCGCCGTCGCCGTCGGCAACACCCACGGTGGCCCCGCCGTCGGCGGACTGCAAGCCGAACGCCTGCAGGCAATCCGAGACGTAGCCCCGGTCCCGCTGGTCCTGCACGGAGCCAGCGGCTTGACCGACGACGAACTCCGGGTGGCCGTCAACCTCGGAGTCGCCAAGATCAATGTCGGCACCGCCCTCCACCAGGCCGCAGCCAGAGGAATGGCCGACTGGCTGTCCGAGAATCCGAACGACCTGCGTGGCGCGCTCTCTCAATCGGAAGTCGCGGTGCGAGAAGAGGCCTCAACGCTGCTCGCAGCGACGTGGGCGTTCGGCGGCTGAAACGGCGGCGGTTTCCGCTCGTCAAGACCAGAATTGCTTGTTACAATGACTGTGGTGCGCCGCTACGGTCAGCTCTCTACCAGGCGGCGTACAACAGAAAGAGAGCGCACTCCTCCCCGCCCTCCGCGCCTCTCGGGTGCTGGACTGGCGGGGATTATTGCTGTTTGGAACCGGCGTGGCACAGCGCGTGGCGTTGTTTATCGACTGGCAGAATCTGCACGCTCGCGCTCGCGAGTCCTTTCACGCCGCGCCGTCCGCCGGACGGTCGACCGATGGCCAAATCGATCCCGTGGGACTTGGTCATCTGCTTTGCACACGAACGCCCCCGGGCGTGAGCAGAGAGCTGACCACTGTTCGTGTCTATTGCGGCGTGGCAGACCCGCATCGCAATCGCACCATGTTCATGGCCCGGCGAAACCAGATTGCCCGTTGGCGCCGAGACAGCGCCGAAGTAATCACTAGGCCGCTGCAGTATCTGTGGGATGCCCAAGGGCAAATGAACATCGCACGTGAGAAAGGCATCGACGTCGCCATCGCAGTCGACTTCGTCACCATGGCGTTTCGCGGCGAGTTCGATGTCGGCGTCCTGTTCTCGGCGGACACCGATCTGCGGCCCGCCCTCGAGTACGTTGCTCACAATCACTCCGACATCTCCGTGGAAGTCGCGGCCTGGCGCTCAGGCAGGCAGGCAAGGCGGCTCAATTTCGATGCGCCGTATGCCGTCTGGTGCCACTACTTCGACGCTTCCGACTACGAGAGCCTCCGCGACCTGACCGACTACCGTCCACGCCGATGACGCTTCGCTAGCCTCCGCCCCATAAGAGAGCGGAGGAATTCGCCATGCTTAGCGACTACCGAATTCTCGACCTGACCGATGACCGCGGCCTGATTGGCGGCATGATCCTCGCCGACCTCGGCGCAGACGTAATCGCGGTCGAGCCTCCCGGCGGCAATGAGTCCCGTCGCAGAGGTCCGTTTGCAGACGGTTCCAACGAAGGCGGCATCGAGGACTCCCTAGTCTGGCAGTCCTACGCCCGGGGCAAGCGCTCGGTCGTCCTGGATCTTGAGACAGAGGAAGGACGAGCGCAATTCATCGAACTCTCTCGAAGCGCTGACGCGCTGATTGAGTCGGCCGACGCCGGCGCGATGGATTCGCTTGGCCTCGGCTACGAGGCATTGTCGGCAGCCAACCCCGGCCTGATCTACGTCGCTATCACTCCCTTCGGCTCTGCCGGACCCAAGGCCGGCTGGGCGGCCACCGATGTCACCGTCGCAGCTGCAGCCGGCCCGATGATCCAGAGCGGCGACAAGGACCGACCGCCGCTCAGGGTCGGCCTGCCGCAAACCGCCCTGCACGCCGGCGCCGAGGCCGCCCTCGGAGTTCTGATGGGCTTGCACGAGCGAAAGCGCTCCGGGTTGGGACAGTTCGTCGACGTCTCCGCCCAGGCCGCCTACGCCCAGGCGACGCAGTCGGGAATCATTGCCGCTGCCAACAACTCCGGCCAATTCCAGCGCTCAGCGGTTGGCGCAGCACTGGGCCCCCTGGAAATCCGCCTCTTCTGGCCCTGCAAGGACGGGCATGTCGCCATCACCTATCTGTTCGGCGCCGCGATCGGACCCTTCACCGACCGCCTGATGCAGTACGCGCTCGAAGAGGGCTACTGCGACCAGGCGACCCGCGACAAGGACTGGCTCAACTACACCAACCTGATCCTCAGCGGCCAGGAGCCGATCAGCGAGTACTTCCGCTGCTGTGACGTGGTCGGCGCGCTCTGCGCCGACAAGACCAAGGCCGAGCTCTTCCAGGTCGCTCAGGAACGACGCCTGCTGATCGTGCCGGTCTCGACGATGGACGATCTCGACGAAAACGAGCACCTCGCCGACCGCTCCTACTGGCGCGATGTCGAGCGCGGCGGTCGAACGATCAGGTTCCCGGGACCGTTCGCCCGACTCTCCGAAACGCCGATCGAGTACGGCCGACCCGCGCCATTACTCGGCGAACACACCGATGAAGTGCTCGCTGTGGACCGCCAGGCGGCACCTCTCAATCGAGCAAACGCCGCCACGCCGAACCTGCCGCCGCTCTCCGGCCTCAAGATGCTCGACCTGATGTGGGTCATGGCCGGCCCGGCCGGCACGCGAGCGCTCTGCGACTTCGGCATCAACACGGTGCGGATCGAGTCCAGCACCCGGATCGACACCGCCCGCACCCTGCAGCCCTTTATCGACGACGAGGCGACCCAGCCGGAGGGCTCGTCCATGTTCCACAACATGAACGCCGGCAAACAGATGATGACCGTCGACCCGGCCAATCCCGCAGGCCGCGAACTGATCCTCGATCTCGTCCGCTGGGCCGACGTCATCACCGAGTCCTTCACACCCCGCGCCATGCGCGGCTGGGACCTGACGTGGGAAACGATCCACGAAGTCAACCCGCGCGCGATCATGATGTCCTCCTGCCTCATGGGACAGGACGGCCCGCTGGCCGAGTTCGCCGGCTTCGGCAACCTCGCCGCCGCCTTCGCCGGCTTCACCCCGCTCTGCGGCTGGCCCGACCGCTCGCCCGCCGGACCGTTCGGCGCCTACACCGACTACGTCGCGCCGCGCTTCGCCTCGGCCGCGCTGCTCGCCGCGATCGACGAGCGCGACCGCACCGGTCAGGGCCAGTACATCGACGTCTCGCAGATGGAGGCCGCCATCCACTTCCTCACGCCGGCCTTCCTCCAGTACCGCCTGACCGGCGAGAAATGGCTCGCCGACGGCAACAACGACCCGTACATGTCCCCGCACGGCGTCTACCCCTCCGATGGCGAAGACCGCTGGATCGCCATCGCCTGCCGTGACGACGCCGACCGCGCCGCGCTGAACTCGGTGCTCAACGGTCAGGCGCTGGAAGACTGGTCCGCATCCCGCACGAACGAAGAGGCGATGAACACCCTCCAGGCCGCCGGCGTTCCTGCCCACGCCGTCCAGGACTCCGCCGCCTGCTTCGCCGACCCCCAGCTCCAACACCGCAACCACTTCGCCGAACTCGAGCATCCCACCCAGGGCAAATCAGTCGTCGAGGCCGCACGCATCGTCTTCAGCCGCACCCCCGCCGGACGTCCACAGGTCGCCCCGACTATGGGCGCCGACAACGACGCCGTCCTCCGCGACCTACTCGGCTACACCGACGAGCAAATCATCGAGCTGGCTTCGTCCGGCGCACTGCAGTAACCGGTCAAGGAGCGGAACGATGGCGACCCATCACGGCGAGCGCCTGGTCCAGGGCAACGGCATCGAGATCTGTACTGACGCCTTCGGCGACCCTGTCGACCCCACCATTCTCCTGGTCAACGGCGCAGGTGGTTCGATGCTGGGTTGGCGTGAGGAACTTTGCCAGCGCCTCGCCGACGCCCGACGCTTCGTCATCCGCTACGACAACCGAGACACCGGCAAGACGACGCCGCACTGTCCGCCGGGCGAGCCGAACTACACACTCGACGGCCTCGCCAATGACGCCGTCGCTGTGCTCGACGCCTACCAGATCAACCAGGCCCACATCGTCGGCATCTCGATGGGCGGGATGATCACCCAGCTCATCGGACTCAACCACCCCAACCGAGCCCTCACGCTCACCCCGATCATGTCCACCCCGCAAGCCGGCGTGGTCACGGACGCCTTCGCCGGCAAAGAGGTTGCTGAGCTCTCCCCGCCTCATCCCAGGGTGCTCGAACTCGTCGCCAACCGAGACCAGATCGACTGGTCCGACCGGGACACGGTCATCAGGATGCAGGTCGAGTCATTCGCCACGATCAAAGGCTCCCGCTATCCCGAGGATCCCGACATGACCGAGTACGTCGCCCGCGAGTTCGACCGCGCCCTCAACTACGCCAGCTCCGTCAACCATACCCCCGCCATCGCTCAGTCCAACGCCTGGCACCACCGGCTGCACGAGATCAACATCCCCACCCTCGTCATCCACGGCGACGAAGACCCCATCCTCCCCTACGACCACGGCCAGGCCCTCCACGCCGCCATCCCCGGCTCAACATTCCTCACCATGGACGGCGTCGGCCACGAACTCCCCCGCCCCGTCTGGGACACCGTCATCCCCGCCATCCTCGACCACACCAGCTGACACTCCGCTTGACTCTCCCGTCCCGGCCCCGAGCCGGGACCCGCTCGGCCTCTGCCGCCATCGCCTAACGACCGTCACCCCCGCCGATACACCGACATCACCACGCCATTCCCCGTCGACCCTGTCCGCACCAGCTGAAGACCCGCCGGCGCCGCGCCCGCCTCGAACAACCGCTTCCCGCCGCCCACCACCACCGGAAACGTCCACAACCGGTACTCGTCAATCAGATCATGCTTCAGCAACGTCTGAATCAACTCCGAGCTCCCATGTACCTGGATCAGCGGCCCATCCCCTGCCTTGAGAGCCTTGATCTCAGCAACAACGTCCCCGCCTATTCGAGTCGCCGGACCCCACGGCAGCCGACGATCCACCGACCGAGTCGCCACGTACTTGTGACCCCCGTTCAGCCGAGCCGCCACCGGATCCTCTTCGCCATCCACGTTGGGCCAGTGCGACGCGAACACGTCATACGTCCGCCGACCAAACAGCAGGTCGTACGGCTCCGACATCGCCTCCGCATACACCTGAGGCATCACCTCGTCCCAGTACGGAGCCCCCCAGCCCCCACCCGAAAACCCGCCCGACGAATCCTCCTCCGGACTCGTCGGACTCTGCATCACCCCGTCCAGAGTCACAAAACTCAAAATCGCCAGTTCGCGCATGGCAACAGCCAGCCTAACCTCAGGATCCAGTCCGCGTTTCACGCACGTTTGTACCCAAACCAATCAAAGTCGGCCCCGCGCAGGCGGGGCCTCACAGCGCTCGACGGGTTGCCATGCCCCCGCTACAGACTCCCCAGCTCCACCGACCGACCCGTCTGCGCCGACTCATAGATCCCAAACACGATCTTCATCGTCTCCAGGTTGTCCCGACCGCCGCTGACCGGCTCCGCCCCGTCCTCGCAGCACGAGGCGAAGTGGATGATCTCGTTCACGTACGGATTCATCGTCGGCAGCGACACCTCACTCGTGTCGACCGGGCAGAAGCTCGTCGCCGGATCGAAGCTCTCCTCGCCCTCCTGCTGCGCGCTGGTCATCACCGCCGGAATCCGATGCCACATCAGCGGCGTGTTCTCCTCCGGCGGCGGCGTCCAGGCCGCGCCCTGGTCGCCCAGGATCACCGTCTGAAACAGCCACGGCGCCCGACTCGTCAGACTCGCCGTCAGCGTGCCGATCGCTCCGTTGGCGAATTCCAGCGTCGCCACCGCCCGGTCCTCCGCCTCGTTGGTGAAGCTCGGATGCCCGCGCCACGCCCGCGCCTCGACCCGCACCACCTCGCCGACGAAAAACCGCATCAGATCGAGGTGATGCACCGAGAGCAGCGTCACCACCCCGCCGCCGCCGCGCTTGCCGTCGAATCCCCACCAGCCCGGACGGATCGCGATCGGCTGGTTCGGATCCTCCAGCGCCGCCGTCAGGAACGTGTCCGTCCGCGCCGACCAGATCCGCCCCAGCTCGCCCGCCTGGATCCGGCGCCGCAGCGCCACGTAGCTCGGCACGTGACGCAGATGCTGCGCCACCATGAACGTCACCCCGGCTGCCTCCGTCGCCTCCACGATCGCCCGGCACTCGTCCACCGAGATCGCCATCGGCTTCTCCAGCAGCACGTGCTTGCCCGCCTCGGCCGCCGCGATCGCCAGCTCCGCGTGCGTGTCGTGGATCGTGCAGATGTCGACCGCGTCGATGTCCGCCAGCTCGCACATCTGCCGCGCGTCCGTGAAGATCGCCGACGCCTCAATCTCCGCCTCCGACGCAAACTCCTGCGCCGCCTCCTCGCGGATGTCGCAGACCGCCGCCAGCCGCACCCGCTCCGGGTCGTGCTGGTAGCCCGGCAAGTGCTGCCGGGAAATCCCCCCGGCCCCAATCAATCCAACCCGCAAAGGCTCCGCCATGGCCGTCGCTCCCGCATCCATCCGCGCAATCAAGTGAGCCCAAGGCTACCGATCCGCCACCCCACACGAGCAATCCCCGCCTAAACTGGCTGCGGGTCCTTAGCTCAGTTGGCCAGAGCAGCGGACTTTTAATCCGAAGGTCCTGGGTTCGAGTCCCAGAGGACCCACCAGTGTCGCGAGGTTTGACCCGCGACCTGAACTCGCACGGCGACACTGTCCGTCAATCTGTTGCTAACGGTCGCGACAGGAACACGACACTCTCACGAGAAGGAACGCGGCCTAGTCGTCCCATCTGCTGCGCGCTGTTCCCTCGTTCGCGGATTACCCAGGTATTTCGGTGGTTAAGGCCAACTTGCGATCCCAAGTCCGCAAGTATCTCGTCGACTGGCACCAATCGACCGGCGTGCCGAACGTTTCCAACGACGAACGCTGCAGTGGCCCCAGGGCGTAGGGCGCCGCGTAGCCGGGTTAGTGTTGCTGAAAGGTCCTCGAAATAGCCATTGAGCATCCGGGGTACACGGTGATCGCCGTCTTCGGGCCAGTCATTGAGGACTTCAGTCAGCAATGGAGGCGGGGAGAAATCGCCGGGGCCAGGGTCAAGGGCACGAGCCTCCACATGTGAGCGTAATGACCTGCGACGCAGTTTGAGGATCTCACTTTCGGCGAGCCCCACCAACAGGAGTTCAATGTGAAAGACCCTAGTGTAGTCATGCCGGTTTGGGTATGGAGGAGACGTGACGACCGCGTCGAATCTAGCGGTTTCATCGAGCAGCCTTGCGTCCCCCTGATAGACGTTCGCGACTTGCCTCTGACCTAGGGGGTCTCGCCTGACATCACTGATCATGCTTCCGACGATTCTGTCGAACTGTTCGGCAACAGCCCACTCGCAGGCCGGTTTATCAACCCAACGAAACCACCCGCCGTCAGGCCGTGCGCGGCTAAATCGTTGCGCTGTTTGCAGAAGGGAAACCGTAAAGAACTCGCGGTAGGGGCTGGGGAAGGACGCTATTGTGTTCCGTATCGCCAGCAAGTGTCTCAGTTCGCCACTCGTGAAGGCTCTGCTCAAGCGCGGGGACAGACTTGAGGTAGATGGGCAAGGAGAGGTAGGGTTCGACCAGATTTGTTCCGCGTACAGGTTTAGGAGTCTGAAGTCGTAATGACTCGTCTTTGCTTGGGTGATCAAGACCGAGACAGGAGAGAAATCCAAGCCCGTCCCCTCGAGCTCATTTTCTTGGGCTACCAGCAGTGTCGTACCCGAACCTACGAACGGGTCAAGCACCTTCCCGCCAGACTGGACCTCGCACTCGGTCAATATCGCATTCACCAAGGCGGGATCAAAACTGTGGGGAAAGTAGAACCAACGATGTCGAGGCAGATGCGAAAGACGACGCGCCGTCGCGAATCTCGAAAGATCTAGGCGGCGTTGCAGGAGGGGCGTGCGCATGACGGAGAGCCTTGGGCTCAGTCTTGTTGTGAGCCGAGTTGATAGGCTGGAACCGGGAAGCGCACCTTGACTGGCTGCCGATAAATCGGGTGGGACAGCAGGAGTTCGCCCTTATTGAGCCGCGTAAGGTGCATCCGAATGTCGTTCGCCAGGAAGCGATACGCACTGTCGCTAAGTTCAGCACTGTCGGTTCGACCCAGCACATTCGTCGCGGTGTTTCCAACGACGCGCGGGTGCACCGCGCTCAGGAATTGCTGGGCAGAAAAGAGCACAATGCCGAAAGATCGGCCACGTTCCGCGACATCCAATATCTGGTCCAGGATAGGTGTATCCACGCCTCGTGCGTGAGCAGGTGCGTATTTGTTGAGTTCATCGACGAAGACGATGACCTTGCTCGGCAGGTCCGTGTCCTCAATGGAACTCTCTCCCGCGAACAAGTCGTACACCGTTCGCAATACATCGCCGAACACGAGCGACTGCTCATCAGGGCGCAGCTTTGCTACGTCGACCACATATGTGTGGCCGCCTTGGAGTTCGGAGAGTTCCGTGCCCACTGTAGTTTGGCTTGCTGCGAGGCGATTGACGAAGAGTCCAGACTGTCGAGTCTTCACCACTCTGCGCATGAGTCGTAGGAACCTACCAACGCTGGCGGGTCGGATGCTTCCGAGGCCTTTGGGTTGCCCGTCCACAACCAGAGGTTTGTCGTTCAGGAGGTCATCCCAACCCTTCACTCTGCTCCAGGCAGCTTCCCGCGGCTGTTGACCCAACCCCTGCATCACTTCGCCGACTACTGCTCCCAACGTATCAGAGGGATCCGGTATCTGGTGCAGCAGCAGGTCGAGCATGCGAGCGGTGTAGTCGAGCGGGTAGGAATAGAGCTTATAGTTATCGGGCGGTCTGCCGAAGCTGTTCGGTTTCTCAGTCCGTGCGGAGTCATGGCCCCAAGGAAGCAGGTAGTGCACACGATCGTCCTGAAATGGTCTTGGGTCCAGACCCAGGCTCTTCCAGATGTTCTTCTCGTTGGAGTCAAGAGTGCGTGGCTCATGGATGTGCAGCAAGTCGTCGAATTTCACATTGAGCAAGACTACGGCGATATCGTCGGACCCCAAGGTTTGGAGAATCGACTGTATAAGGAATGTCATGTACGAGGTCTTCGTCGCCAAGCCAGAGATACCAGAAACGTTGACGTGAGCCGACTCTGGACCTAGAACGTAGTCAGCATCGAGGTAGGCGACTGCTTCAACGCCGTTGCTCATCTGCACTAGCCCAGCGGGGACTCTGAGCTGGCGGTTTTCACGTTCCTGCTTCTCCAGCATTGCATCAATGCCGAGCGCCTGGTGGATCCCTGCTTCGTCGGCGAATGCGACGCGCGCCTCGCTCTGAACGGGCATGTATATGTCGCCGTTGTTTGATAGCACGGATACTTCGGCTACATTTGTGCCTTGTCGCGGTGTGTTCGGCTCGTCGACAAGCTCACCAAAATCATTCGAGATGAAGTTAGAGAGATGACTCGCGGCGTCTGTTGAATGGAATATGTTGGTGATCAGGCCATATGTGCTACTACCCTCTAGATGTTCTGCATCTACAATGTCAAAGGGATTCACGCGAACGTTGGGTCTGACCCAGAAGGAAAATGCCTCTGAGGAGTTAGAGTCTCTTTCAGTGGCGGTGGAGCGCCCGACGAATGGTTCACGAGCAGGTTCGTCTGCTTGGGTGTCTTCTGCCGGGCCGTCAGCACCATTTGGATTTGAGACCATTCTCCATCACTCACTTTCGTTGATGGGCCAGCGGATCGCGGCCTTCAGGACCTCTTCTGAGAAGAAGGAGTCGCGGATGACTCGCTCGGCGACCCAAACGGGGTACAGGTGGGCATGCCACCTGGAGTCTTGTCCGTGAGGCGTGACACTGCGTTCCGCCACCAGCGCGCCTGAGATGAGGTCGGCAACTTCGGTGTCGACGGGTTTCCCGTCGGGGCACGGGATCTCAACCTTCACCACGCCCATCAATGGGTAGTCGAGTTGTCTCTGGGCACGTAACCGGACGTACCAAAAGGCAATGACTTGGGAGTGGTTGGGCCGTCGCCTGGGGAACACGGCCGTGCGGTGGCTTTCTTCGAGACCGGAGAGGAGGCTGTATAAGTTCAGAGTTCTGGCTGCGGGGCCCTTCCCGATCTGAAACGTACTGTCTCGGCGAAACGTCTTAGCGACGCCAATCAGTGGTGGGCCGTCCCAGTTGAGATACTCGTTCCCCAGGGAGCCGTCAGAGACTAGCCAGTCGTCCTGAGAACGCCCGGGCAGCCCGTTCTGCGCAATGCGCCGCTCTGCCTCGCGCATTAGCCAATTGGCCTTGTGTGCGCCCCGGGAGCGAGGCTCGTCGCCGCCGACGGACGAATAGCTGTCTTCTTCCGAAGTGTCTCGAATGAGCAGGCTAGGTATCTCAGCTGCCGCCGATTGCACCTTCTCCCATATCACCCCCGAAAGGGCCGACTTGTCGAGCAACAGGGCAATGTTGCTAATGACCGCAGCCTTACGTAACCGACCGTCGTCCTCTCTCCGGACGCCTGCTGCGCCTACTTGCGCAAGTTGGACCGGACTGGATCGGTCGTGTTCAAGGATGGTGCCAATGAAGTACGTCTTTGTCGAGCCGTCGGCGAAGTACTTGAACAGATGCCGCTCTTGGCGTGGGACTTGAGGTACTTCCCTGTACAAGGAAGCCGCTGGTTTCTCCCACAGACCATCCGTTTGTGCGCCTCCACCTGTCGCCCTGTCGTACAACTCCTCGATGTCAGGCCGAACACCGTCAACAATGGCCTGGCCCGTGGCAGGCAGGACCCTGGCTTCGCGCCCCAAAATCTCAAGGGCTGGCATCAGTCCAGCGAAGGGATTTGGCATGCACTTCCCGCATCCTGCCGCCTGAGGTTGCTACTGTCCCGGGGGACAACCGAGAAGCAGACCGGTGTCCGTGATGGCGAGCTTGCTCTGCCCCCATTTTGACACCCTTGGGCGATACGGGAAACGCGATTGTGACTGTCGCTTCCGACACTTCCAGCCAACCCCAACAGAACAGTCGTGCGCATATGATCAACCTGACCAACCGTGCCTCGAACACGAAACGACACCGCGATGCCTCAGGCCCATCCCTCCCCGCGCCTCGACCGCTCCGCGTGCCGAACTGTCCAATCTCGTCCATCCGACCCGCCGAAATCAGCCAAAACCATCACGAAATTGTGCAAAATTGAACCCCCAGATCCCACGATCTCCAGCAAAACACTGGACTTCCGCCTTTTTCTCCCCGCCAGGAAAAATTTTCCCGCACATCGCTCCGCCTACCGCCCCGACTCGCGCGCCCCACAACCGAACAGAACCGAACAAGCCCGAACGCCGTTCCCCTCCACACTCACCGAGAATCACCCACCCTCACCCAGAACCACACCCACAAAACCCACACATAACGAGACAAATCTGGACTCCCCCGGACACAAAACGCCACAATTCCCAGCCCACGACGCCAGATCCGCCCGATCACCCCGAAATTCGCTCGTAGCGCAGGTGCGTCGCCAACCGACCGTCGATCACCTCAGCGATCCGATACCCCGACCCCACCTCCGGCACGTCCTCAAACAGCCGCCGGCCGCCGCCGAAAATCACCGGCGCCAGCGCGATCTCCAGCTCCTCGATCACGCCCAGCCGCAGGTACTGCTGAATCACGTTCGCCCCGCCCGAGATCCGAATGTCCCGCTCGCCCGCCGCTTCCCGGGCCAGCTCCAGCGCACGCGCCGGTCCCTCGTTGACGAAATGGAACGTCGTCCCGCCCGGCCGCGACCACGGGTCGCGCCGCTCGTGCGTCAGCACGAACACTGGATTGTGGAACGGCGCCTCCTCCGGCCAGGAAATCTCGCCCTGGTCGAACATCCGCTTACCCATGATGTTCGCCCCCGTCTCCTCAGTGATCCGACGCTGCAGGTCGTTCACCGGACCGGTCTCGCCGCCCTCCCCGAACCCGAGATTCTCGCGGAAGTGCTCCAGCTCGAAGATCCAGCCCATCAGCGACCCCCACTTCGCCGCCCAGTCCAGGCACTCCGGATCCTCCCAGTGCGCCACCGCCATCCCCTCCGGCGCCATGTACCCGTCGAGGCTCAAGCCGATATTGATGAACACCCTGCCCATCTCGCCCTCCCCTGTACGCTGCCGCTGCCCGCAACCGCGAGGCCGCGCCAGCAAAGGCTACTCAGTGAGCGCCGAGCCCGACCCCTACTTCTCCAACCCGCGCCTCGCCGAGCTCTACGACGCCTTCTCCTCCCACCGCCGCGACTTCGACTTCTACCTCCCCCTGCTGCTCTCTGCCGACGCGGTGCTCGACGTCGGTTGCGGCACCGGTGAGCTGCTGCACCTGGCCCACGACGCCGGCCACGGCGGACGCCTCTGCGGGCTCGACCCCGCCGGCGCCATGCTCGACCAGGCCCGCCAGCGCTCCGACATCGACTGGGTCCACGGCGACCTGACCACCGTCGACTGGACCAACCAGTTCGACCTCGTCACCATGACCGGCCACGCCTTTCAGGTCCTCCTCGACGACGACCAGCTGCGACAGGCCCTCTCCGCCATCCGCCGCGCCCTCACCGAGGGCGGCCGCTTCGCCTTCGAGACCCGAAATCCCCTCGCCCGCGCCTGGGACGACTGGACGCCCGAGCACGCAAGGGAAATCGTCCATCGCGGCGCCCCGGTGCGAATGGAGACCCAGGTCGAAACCCCCGTTACCGGCGACCTCGTCTCCTTCACCCACACCTTCTCCAGCCCCGACTGGGACCACCCCGAAACTAGCCGAAGCACCCTCCGCTTCCTCGACCTCGACGCCCTCGCCGCCCACCTCTCCGACGCCGGATTCACCATCGAAGCGCAGTTCGGAGACTGGGAGCGCCAGCCGTTGACCGATTCCAGCCCCGAGATCATCACCATCGCCCAACGCGCGTGAGTTATCCGAAAATCGACCCCGGACAGAGCAGCGCCTCCAGCTCCTCCATCGTTCCGATCGCCCTCCCCTGCCCGCGTTCCCGCCACTGGCGGATCACCTCATCGGCCCCGAAGTCGTGCAGCAGCGTCCACGCCACCGCTCGCCGGGCGAACTGGCTGTCGCCTGGCAGAGCGGGATCGTAGGCGTCGAGAAATGCGCGAGCCAGCGTCGGATCGAGTTTGCAGAATCCCATCCAGACCGGCATCCACTCATACTCCGCCACGCCGATCTTGGCGTCGCCGAAGTCGATCAGCGCCTCAATCCGCCAGCCGCCGTCGGACCGGGAGCAGAGGACGTGGTCGGCCCCCAGGTCTCCATGCGCCACGACCCGCGACTCCGCCAGGTCCGCCCCAATCGCATCATCAAGCAGCGCCGACAGCGAGCCCTCCAGTCCCGCGTCCAGCACGCCCCCCGCAATCAGCTCGCCCACCGCGGCGCCGCGTCGGGCTGTCACGAGATCACCCCAGTTCCGTCTGGTGCCTGCATTGGCAAACCGGCTCACATCGAGCGAGTGAAGCCGGCGGACCATCCGACCGAGCTGCTCGGCAAGCGACACGGCCTCCTTCTCGGAGAGCTCCTGGCGAATCTCCGAGAACGGGCGAGCCGGGCAAAAGCGGGTGATCAGGTAGTCCCAGGCGACACCGTCGGCGTCGGCGACCTGACCGGAACCCACAGGGTCCGGGACGGGAATCGATTCTTCAAGCCTGAGCGCGTCGACCAGTCTCCGCTCCAGATCGAACTCATCCCAGAACGGGCTGTAGATCTTCAACGCCCACGCGCGGTCGAGCAGGAACACGGCGTTCGTGTTCGCGCTGGCCGACCGGATCTCCCGGTAGCCGATGCTCTCCTGCGCGCAGATCGCGTCGACGAGGCCTCGCCAGACCGAGACATCGTTGTAGACCCGCGTCCAGTCGTCCCAGCTGTCGATCCGGATCGAAGGCAGCATCGTCTCGGCGCCCATTCACACCCGCCTCCGCCAAACGCTAACGCGCCCGACCCATCTGTCACCTCCGACACCCGCAGCCAACTCCGCAGCGCCGCAGCACATCCGTGCGCATATGATCGAGACGGCCCATCCGCCCATCCACCGTCGAGAACAACCGCAATGACCCTTCGCCTGACGCCGACACAATCCCGAACCGCGCCGCACATCCTCGTCGAGAACCGCACAGACCGCACACAGCCGTCCAAATCCGAACAGAATCGAACAAATCCGAACAAGCCGAACGCCGAATCCGTCCAAAACCGGCCGAAAACCGTTCAAAATTGACCCAAACTGACCCATTTCCCGGTCAAATGGCCTCGGAGTCGCCTGACTTCCGTCCGAACGGGCGTGGAGCGGCCCGGCCGCCCGGCAATGGAGCGCCCGCGGCGGCTCCTCTACCAGACCCTGGGCACAATTCGCCAGGGCACCCGCTCCTGGTATTCGGCCCACTTCTCCGGCCCGTACTTCTCCGCGCAGGCCCGGTCGTCCTCATACTGGCGCCAGGTGAACATCGTCACCACGAAGAGCATGTAGCTCCAGGCCCAGGGATTGCCGAAGTGGCCGAAACTGAGCGCGATCGCCAGGCCGAACAGGCCCTCGCCGAAGTAGTTGAAGTGACGCGCGGCGCCCCAGAAGCCGTTACACAGGATCTTGCGGTTACCGGCCTCAATGATCTCCGGTTCGAACCACAGGAACTTGCGATCGGGCCAGCGTTTGAACCAGTACTTCTGCAGGCTCGCGCCCCGCGAGATCGTCCAACCGGTCAGGAACAGCGCCGCCGAGCCGCCCACGATTGCGTACTCCGCGGCGGCCGAGAAGCCCGGATCCGGCTGGTTGGCCATGGCCCACAGCGGCAGGATGAACAGCCAGCCGTAGACGACCAGTCCGCCCCAGAACAGCTTGAAGCCCGTGTTCTCGTGGATCAGGTCGTAGGTGTACAGCTGCACCCGCTCCCAGATGAAGTAATCGGTGATGTAGAAGGTGTAGATGCCGGCGTAGAGGAAGACGCCGAGGTTCGCGTCGGCGAAGTTCTCATGGTGCCAGACCGCCCCGGAGAGCGCGTTGAGCGACAACATCGCCCCGCCGACCACGTAGAACCACATCTTGACGTCGAAGTACTCGTTGAAGAACGAGAACTCCTGCTTGCGTCCGAGATAGAAGGCGATGATCGGGTTCTTGACCTCGCCCTGGGGCTGGCCGAACACGGCGATCAGAGAAAAGATGACGGTGAAGACCGTGCCCCCGAACACGGCCCAGAGCGACGACCGGTAGAACCAGTCGCGCGGCATCCCAGTGGCCTCGGTCGCCCAGATGATCACCATGATCGCGAAGACCAGGAGCCCGTTCAGCCGGTACGTGCGCGGCTCGCCGGTCTCGGCATTGGTCACGTATCCGGTCACCGTGCGGGCGGTCAACGCCATCTGGGCGACGACGAACGCCGCGAAAATGATCAGCGGCGTGAAAAACGCGAGGATTTTCTCCTCCGCCGTCAGGTCGAACAGGTGCTCAATACCAAGAGATTCAATCATGAGTACCCCTTCCGCCGGTTGTCCAGCCATTGTCGCGGATTGGAAACGCCCCTGCGCCTGATTGGAAACCTCGGCGACCGCCACACTCCTAGACTGCGCCCACGCCTCGTTGGCGCACGTTGAAATCGAACTCAGGAGCGGCGAGATGTTCATCGGATACTTCACCGAGCGGCCCTATCAGGACCCCAATTCCGGCTACTTCGGCGCCGCCGGTCGCGACATCCAGGACCTCGACCTGAGCAACGGCAGCTACGACCCGCGGATCGGCGCCGAGCTCTACAACCGCTACCTCGACGAGAAGATCTACGCCGAGGAAATGGGCTTCGACGGCCTGATGCTCAACGAGCACCACTCCACACCGTTCTGCATGGGCGGGGTGATGAACGTTGAGGCCGCGATCCTCGCTCGCATTACCAGCCGGGCCAAGATCGTCCTGCTCGGCAATGTCCTGCCAATCTGGGACGATCCGCTCTGGCTGGCCGAGGAACTGGCCGAAATCGACATGATCTCCCGCGGCCGGCTGGTCAGCGGCTGGGTGCGCGGCACCGGACGCGAGTCGGTCGCGCACAACACCGCCTCGCCCTTCAACTGGGATCGCTACCAGGAGGCGCACGACTTCATCGTCAAGGCCTGGACCACGCCCGGCCCGTTCCGCTGGGAGGGCGAGCACTATCAGTACCGCTACGTCAATCCCTGGGCCCGCCCCTATTCCGATCCGCACCCGCCGATCTGGATCCCGGGCGTGATGAGCCGCAACACAGTCAAGTGGGCCGCCGAACGCCGCTATCCCTACGTGATGCTGGCGACCGATATCGAGCCGACCAAGCAGTCGTTCGCTTACTACCGCGACTGCGCCCGCGAAGCCGGCTACGAGGCCGGTACGCAGCACACCGCCTACCTGTTCAAGGTCCACGTCGACGAGACCGACGAACTGGCCGAGGACACCGCCCGCAAGTACCTGCAGGGGCCGAGCAACCCCTTCCTCGAGGGCAACCAGGGCAAGGTGCGGCCCTTCCTCCAGTCCCTGCCGGGGCTGACTTCCCGCACCGACGTCCTGCCCACCTCGCAGATTCGCGCCATTGCAGCGTCACGTGGACGCACCGAGCGTCATCAAGCGCTGTCGGGCACATCCCAGCCGGCCGAGCCGCGCGACTATCGAGGCACCTTCCAGGAGCAGGTCGACAAGTTGAGCATCATCCACGGCACGCCCGCGACCGTGCTGCCCAAGATCCGCCACGTGCTGGAGGAACTGCGTCCCGGCGCGATCATCTTCTGGGACGGCGACGGCTCGATGAGCCACGACGACGCCATGCGCAGCCTGCGCCTGATGGGCGAAGAGGTCCTGCCCGCCGTCCGTGAAATCGGCGCCGAGCTCGACCTCAACGGCCCCTTCGAGGTCAATCCGGCCAACAACGAGCCCGTCCTGTCCGCCGACTGAGACCGCCGGCCAGCGCCAGCTTGACCCGGCCCGATATCTAGCTGCAGACCGGTTCGAAGCGGTAGTTCTGCGAGCTCAGGTAGGCGAGCGCCATGCGCAGGCCCTCGACCGTCTGGCTGCGGTCCCCGCCGCCGTCGTGCAATACGACGACTGCCTGGTGCGCGGCCCCGCCGATGATACGGTCGGCGATCACCGTGGCGCCGGGACGGGTCCAGTCCCTCGGTCTGACGTTGCCCATGATCACTCTGAGACCCATTTGATCGGCCCGTTCGTAGGTTTCCGAATCGGCGCGGTAGTACGGCGGCCGAATGCAGGCGGTCGCGTGCTCGCCCAACGCCCGCTGCGTGCGCAAAACGGTGTCCGCAAACTCCTCCGCCGACAGGGTGTCCAGCGCGACGTGATCCCAGGTATGGTTCGCGAGCGTGTGGCCCTCGCTGACGATGCGGTCGATCAGATCGGGATAGCGCGTGGCGCTCTCCCCCGTCACAAAGAACGTCGCCCGGGCCCCGTGCCAGGCGAGGATGTCCAGAATCTGCGGCGTGAAGGAGGGGTTGGGGCCGTCGTCGAACGTCAGATGGATGACGGCCGGCGATACGGTCAATGCTTGCGGTTTGGCGATTCGGAAGAGGTCGTCCAGGCAGCCGGCTCTCGACGCGCCGCAGTCGAGCGCAGGATCGAACGCGATCTCGACCGCGGCGGCAGATTCAGGACGAACGATCAACTCCCACAGATCGCCGCGCCCGTCCACTCGCCGCGCGTCGGTCAACGCGCCGCCCGAAGCCGACAGCGCTTGACGGACGACGATCGAGGAGGTGCTGAGCAACGGTTCGCTGAACTGGATTCGTACCGGAAACTCTGAATCGCCGCTGTGCACTTCGGGCGCGTCGATGAACCGTGCCGCGATCGGCGGGCCGAGAATCACTACTTGAGGTTCGTTGGCGAGGCGAATCCGGTGCTGGGTGCAAATCGATCCCGGCAGGTCGCAACCGGGCGCGCTGCGCATGCTCACGTGGACGCTGCGATTGGCATCAGGAGCGATGTCCACCCGCCAGAGGTCGGGTTGGCCGCTGAGCGGCTTTACTGACATAACCTTGCCCGCACTGACATACAGCGAGTCTGATTGAAGCAACTCAGCTGCTGCCGCAACTGGGTGACTGAAGCGGACATTGAGGGAGAACTCGTTGCCGGAGTGATTCGACGGCACGTGCTCAAATTGGGCCGTGAGCGGTCGCACCGGCCGCAACAGTTGAGCTGAGGCAGTGTGCTCCGCACCCCTGGTCAGGCTGATGCTCAAGGCGGTGTGAGCGCCGGCCGCCCAGTCAACTTCGGTATCCAGCCAGAGATAACGGTCACCGTTTGGGGTTTTGATTCGTACGCTGTCACAGGTCGACAGTTCCTTCACATTGTTTCCATTGGAGTCATGAACGGCAAGAACAAATTGGGGCGCAGTGCCGTTGCTGTGTTGTAACTCGAGCACAAATCCATCGGTGGCCTGCGAGGCATGAACAATCTGGTACTCGTGCCGGTCCAGCATGAACGCTCCCGGCGACAGCATGCCGACGTTCCCTGCCCTGGAGTATCCATAGTCGCCCGGGATCTCGCCGCTCTTGCCGCTCGTCAGGATGCCCGACCAGATAGCATCGGCTTGAGAATCGACCCGGAAGGGATGCGCCGATGCCAGTGAGTCAACGCCTTGATTGGTTGGTCGCGAGTCGACCTTGCGGCCGTAGCCCGACCAAGCTGATGTGCGGCCGCAGCCCAACGCCTTGACGCGGAACGTGTTGATCAGCGCTCCCGGTGAGTGTTTGCTGACCACGGCACGAGAACCGTCGTAGTGGACGTCGATCGCCATCTCGCTATCAGGGAGGTCAACCCAGCCAGATGGATACCAGAGCTGCAACTGATAGCGATCAGCGCCGGCGACATCGTTCCAGTCAACCTCGACCATGCGCTCGTGCAGTTGATGCGTGATTGGCGGTTGCGGCGTCTCTAGCGTCGCCGGCAGTGGGTTGACCTGCAGGTGCAGGTTGACCAGCAGCATCACACCGGCGAGCGCCAGCGCTCCACCAGATACGATCATGGCGTACAGTCCTGGCAGCCGCGGCGAGGTCGCATGTAGACCCCCGGGGGATATTACTGTTTCTTGTCATAATGAGAGTAGCGCAAACGTGGAGCGTTTGTAACCAGTCGATCAGCAGGCACTGAGCGGTCGGAGACCAGAGGGCGGGTTGGGGCTGCTAGTCGCGCAGCCTGGCGTAGATCAGGCGGTCGATGATTTGGCCGTCCTTGAGGACGGATCGGCGCAGTCGAGCCTCCTGGACATATCCCACCTTTTCGAGCACGCGGCAGGAGGCCGGGTTCCACTCGAACACACCGGCGTCGATTCTGACGAGGTCAAACTGGTCGAAGGCGTAGTCCGTGAGCGCCAACAAGGCTGCCGTGGCAATGCCCTGGCCCCAGTGCGGCTCGCCCAACCAATAGCCGATCTCGGCGGAGCGCCGGAACACGTCGTTGCGTAGCTTCAGTCCGATGCCGCCGATGACCTGGCTCTCGTCGCCGATTGCGAAGTTCTGTTCCGGCGACTCCTGCCTGGTCAGGGCGATCCAGCTATGGGCGTCTTCGAGGGTGTAAGGGTGCGGGAAGTAGTCGTTCAGATTCCGCCAGATGCTGCGGTTGTTCGCCGAGCGCGCCAGCGATTCCGCGTCATCGGTCCGGTAGCTGCGGATCATCCAGTCGCCGATGTCGATGCGCATTCCTGATTCTCCTCGGCTCAGCATGTCACGAGGACAGTCGAGCCGTCTCACCGAGTTCTGGAGCGGGGTTGACGATTGACGTTTGCTTGACAGTCTGGATAGAAGAACGGCCCTGGGCCTGCGAATGTCCATCCTGCTCGATCTGACGAACACCACGCTGTCTGACGCGGCATCGCGGTAACATCGCCAACCGGGGTTGGGGCGACCTGTGGCTACTCCATGTTGTTGACCAGGTGGGCAGTTGCCGCTGCCTTGCTGTTGGCGAGCGGGACAATCCTGGCGCAGCGCGCTGACGCCGATGGGGACGTCGCCCGTCCCGTGACCGGGACACGTGTAGCCGCCGCATCGTCGCTCCCGGCGGTGGAGCATGAGCCCTGCGACGAAGAAGCGTGGACGGCGGCATCGGGGATTTCCGATCGGCCTGAGCCCTGCTCGCGGATGGTGATCGTCGCTCGATGGGCGGCGATCACCGATCAGCGCCGCGACGTGCTGGATCTGACATTTGGCGAAATTCGGCGCATCCTGCGCGGGGAGGTGCTCGATTGGTCGGAGCTAGGCGGCAGCCGGCAGTCGATTGCGGTGTTCCTGCCGGGGTCGCAGGCGGCGGACATCGCTGATGCGCTCGGCCTGTCACTGGTGGACCTGCGAGCCGTGTTCGTCACGAACGCTCGGCTACTCGACTCGGTTGCCTCGACTCCCGGAGCGTTTGGACTGATCGAGCCGGAGCGACTGACCGTGGGCGTCCTGGCGCTGACCGTCGACGGTCATGATCCATATCAAGATCGGGCGCGCCAGTCGCCGCTGCGTCTGTTGCGCTGGGTCCGGGCGCGGACCACGGACGAGGCCGTCCAACGACTCGCTGAGACGGGCGTCGCGGTGGCCGGCCGGTTCGACCCGGTCGGCATGGCCGTCACCGGCGAGCTGATTCCGGTGCGTTGCACCAATCATGTGCTCTCCCTGCTGGACGACTACGACGCGATGTTCGACGGCGTCCGAGACACGCTGGTGAACGCCGATATCGCTGTTGCGCCGCTTGAACATCCCTTGACCGCGAACGAGGAGCTGACACCCTGCGTCGAGACCGTGATCTTCACCGGTAGCCATCGGGCGGTCCCGGCGATGGCCAATGCCGGCATCGATGTCGTGCTCACCGTCGGCAACCACATGATGGACTGCTGGCAGGGTTGTTCCGGCGTCGCCGCGCTGTACGAGACGCTCGATCGCCTGAACAAGGAAGGCATCGCCACCGCCGGCGCCGGTGAGAATCTGCGCGCCGCACGCACGCCGGCGGTTGCTTCCGTTCGCACCGAGCAGGGCGAGGTGATGTTCGCGTTCCTCGGCTACGACATCATCGCGCCCTGGTATCACGCCGAGGAAGATCAGCCGGGCACGGCGGCGCTCGAGGCCGAGTACCTGCGACGTGACATCGGCGCGGCGAGAACACTCGCGGACCATGTCGTGGTGGGCGTCAACTGGGGCGTCGAGTATGTCTCCAATCCGGTCGCCTATCAGCGCGATCTGGCCGGCGTCGCGATGGAGGCCGGGGCCACGTTCCTGTTCGGCAATCATCCACACTGGGTCCAGGCGATCGAACACTTCGGCGACAGCATTGTGGCCTATTCCTTCGGCAACTTCATCTTCGACCAGAACTGGTCGATCGAGACCACACAAGGCATGTTGATGGAACTGGGCTTTACGAAGGATCGGTTGCTCGGCTACCGGGTTCGTCCGGTGGTGATCCGCGCCCACTCCAGTCAGTTGCCGTGGCTGTATCGACCGGAGTTCGTCGATCCGGCGGGCGAGGGCCGCCCGATCATGGATCGGATCTGGAACGCCACCGATCGGTTGCCCGACCGACCGTCTCCGGCGGCTACCATCCCTGAGAAGCGTGAGCATCACGACTAGATCAGGACAGCGTTCATGCGCATCGAAGACGACAACGGGATTTCCGGTCTGCTCATCGGCGAGGAGACGCGGCTGTGCGGCGGATTCGGCTTCATTGAGGGGCCGATCTGGATTGCCTCGGACAACTCCCTGGTGTTCAGCGACATCCCCGGCAACAGGCAGCACATCTGGCGACCGGGCGATACGGAAGCGGCGATCTACCGCGAGCCGTCGGGATGGTCGAACGGGTTGACGCTCGACGCGTCCGGTAATCTGCTCGCCTGCGAGCACGGTGGCCGGCGCGTGTCCAGCGCGCCGTACGGCTCGCCGGGCAGCGAAACGTCGCTGGCCGACACCTGGGACGGCAAGCGGTTGAACAGTCCCAACGACCTCGTCGTGCACTCGTCGGGCGCAATCTTCTTCACCGATCCCGCTTACGGCGTGGACAGCGGCCGCACGCCGCGGTTCGGTCAAGAGGGCCAGCAGGAAGAGCTGGACTTCCGCGGCGTCTACCGGATCGACCCGGACGGCTCCCTGAGCCTGGTCGCGCCGACCGGCTTCTCGAACCCCAACGGTCTCGCCTTCAATCCCGACGAGTCCCAGCTCTACATCGGCGACTCGCAGGAGGGTCTGATCTGGCGCTACGAGGTCAACGACAATTTGACGCTCGGAGACCCCATTCTGTTCGTCGACCAATCCCAGGACGACCGCCTGGGCGCGCCCGACGGGATGAAGGTGGACAGCGACGGCCGTCTCTGGACGACCGGCGCCGGCGGCGTCTCCGCCCACGCGGCCGATGGCACGTACCTCGGCGTCTTTGAGATGGACGAGCACGCCGCCAACCTGACGTTCGGCGGCGATGATTTCTCGACGCTGTTCATGACCGCTGGGACGAGCCTGTTCAGCATCGAGACGACGGTTCGGGGCATCGTGCCGGGGTCGCGCTAGGAGTACGTCCTTGTTGGCCAGCTATCGCCGACGGAGAGAGTTCACCTGATGAGATTCAGCTTCGTGGGGTTTCAGGGATCCAGTGACCTGAGCACCCTGCCCGACACCTGGGCCAGGCTCGCTGCGAGCGCTTTGGCCGAACTGCCCGACCATACCTGTGTCTACGTCCCCGACGGCGTCGGGGTGACTCACTTCGTTGGCGTCCTCGGTGAGAATCTCCCGGACCACATCTCGTCCGAGGACTTCGATTCACTGGAGGTGGAGTATGAGTTTCCCGCGACTCGAGTTCTGACGGCCGAGACCGAAGACGAGCTGTCGGGGAAGATCTTCCAGTTCTGGACCAAGGACCACTACGAGGTTGAACACGCGATGCCGGGCGGAATCGAGATCCACAAGGTCGATCCGCAGGGGAACAAGTACGCAGAACTCATCCTGACGCTGAGTGAGTAGCGAGTGAAGCAGACCAGTTCGCGTTGAACGCCCTGGCTCCGGGCCGACTGCAGAACTCAGGACTCCTCACTTGAGGACCCACGCAGCACCGACTCGAACACCTCGAGCGTCCGCTTCGTGAAGAGCCACATGTTCTCTTCTCGATCCTCGAGGCCCGTTTCGAGGGTCTCGACGTACTCGGTTGGGCCGGAGATGGCGATGCAAGTGTGGCCGGAGGCGTCGCCGTAGACGTTGCCTCCGGGTCCGGCGGCGCCCGTTTCTCCGATGCCCCAGGTCGCTCCGAGGCGTTCGCGAATCGTATTGGCGATGATCTGGGCGTAGGGCTCGCTGCTGGAGCGGACGCCGGGATAGTCTTCCAGTTCGATCTCGAGGAAGGTCGAGCGGGCGACTCCGGTGTAGGTCACCGCTGCGCCGGCGTAGTAGCGGGATGCGCCGGGGATTGAGAGCAACGCAGCCGAGACCAGGCCTCCCGCGGTGGTCTCGCAGATTGCGACAGTTTCACCTCGTTCTCGGAGAAAACGAGCGATGTTCTCGGCCATCGGTTGCAGTGGTTCCATGTCTGACTTCCGTCCTGAACTCTCGCGCTGTGTCTAGCGGCTAGTATCGCGGCAGGCTGCATGAGTTCGAGGAGGCCGCCATGAGTACACCGATCCGCGCCCACGTCGTGGTTGGGGGGTTTCCTCCGGGCAAGCACGCCGGGCATGACATGGACTATGCCCGTATGCGCATTTTGATGGCGCTGCAATCCAACGAGGACGTGCATACAACCGTGAGCAGCGATTTCACCGACTGCCACAAGTGGATCCGCGACGCGCAGCTGCTGATCTGTTACGTGGCAGGTCCGTTCGCCGACGACTATCAGACCGGCGTGATCCGCGACTGGCTCGGGGACGGCGGGCGCTGGCTGGCGCTGCACGGCTCGACCGGCGGCAAGGCCGAGCGCCTCGGCCGCGAGGACGGCCGTCGCCGCATGGCCAAGATGGACTACCACGAAGCGCTGGGCGGCTTTTTCATGACCCACCCGCCGATCCGGGAGATGGACGTCAAGGTCTCGGACCACAACCATCCGCTGACCTACAACCTGCCCAGCAACTTCCCGGTCCAGGACGAGCCCTACATGGTCGAAGTGATTCATCCCGACACGCAGGTGTTGTTGACGACCGAAGATATCGAGAAACCGCCGTTCGTTGACGAGCTCTACGGCGGGGATCTCTCACTGCTGCCCGATGGCAAATCGCACGCGCTCGGCTTCGCCCGCCAGGTCGGAGAGGGCGAGATCGCCTACATCGCGCCGGGCCACTGTCACACGCCACTGACCAATGGCCAGAGTTCGGTCCACGAGAGCATCTCCCCGGATGGCAAGGTGCCGTTGCGCTTCCGCGGTCCCTGGGAGACCGAGCCATACGAGCAGCTCTTGAAGAACGCGATCGACTGGGGTACCGGTGTCAACGGCTAGTCCCTCTGACCTGGAGCATCTCGCCGAACTGCGGCGTCGACGAGACGAGTTCTTCGCTCCGAATCCGGAAGGCGACGAGCGGGCCCATCGCCGGGGTCTGTTGACCGCCAACGAGCGAATCGAGCTGCTGCTCGATCCGGGCAGCCAGTGGGCGTTCAGCTATGGCCTGGGACCGACGCCGCTGCAGTTGGGCTTCGGCGAAATCCTCGGCCGGCCCGTGCTCTACAAGGCGCATGACGCGTCGAGAGGCGCGGGGGCATACAACCTGCGTTCGCGGGTCAATATGCGGGCCGTCGGTCACATTGTCGACAAGGCCGCGTTGCCGATGTTCTACCTGTTCCAGGGGGCGGGCGGGCAGATCGAGGACCACGTCATGTCCTCGGGCTTCTCCGCCGTCGGCGGGCACAACGTCGGCGCCCGTTCGAGCGTGCCTCGCAGAGGCGGCGTGTTCACGGCGATCCTTGGCAACTCATTCGCGCCCTGGGCGGCTTCGGTGGCCGACTTCTCGGTGATGACCCCGCGCGCGACGGCGACCTTCGTCAGTCCGTACATCATCGAGTTCGCCACGGGCAAGCGCCCCGACCTCTACGAGATGGGCGGCGTCGATGTCCATACGAAGATGACCGGACAGATTTGTCGGCGGGCAGAGGACGAAGCTGAGGCGATGGAGACGCTGCGCACCTGTTTCTCGTACCTGCCCGGCCATGCCTTCGAGTCTGCGCCTCGGATCATGAGCGGCGACCCCAGGGATCGCTGCGACGAGGAGTTGCGGTCGCTGGTACCGAAGTATCCGAACCGGCCCTATGAGGTGCGCAAGATCATCGAGCGGGTCGTTGATCGGGACAGTTTCTTCGAGTGGCAGCCCGAGTTCGGCACGAACATGGTGACGGGATTCGCCCGGCTCGACGGGCACACGGTCGCGATCATGGCCAATCAGCCGAAGGTGCGCGGCGGCGCAATCGACATGAACGCGCTCATCAAGGCTCGCCGCATCGTCAAGACGGCGAGGACGTTCTCGCTGCCGCTGCTCAGCTTCTGCGACACGCCGGGGATCATGACGACGCAGGAGGAGGAACACAAGGGTCTGCTGACCGAGACCACGGTCTACATCTCGGAGAAGATGGCGTCGGAGGTGCCGACGGTCTGCGTGACGCTGGGCAAGGGCATTGGGATGGGCTACTTCATCATGGGCGGCAGCGACCCGGAGGCAATCACGCTCTCCTGGCCGACCACGCAGATCGCCTATCTCGGCCCAGAGGGCGGCGCCGCGGTCGTACATCGGAAGAAGCTCGCGGAAATCGAGGATCGCGACGACCACCGACTCCTGCTCGACGAACTGGCCGAGCCGTTCCGCCGCAACATGAATCCCTGGCGCGGCGCGCAGATGGCCACGATTGACAACATCATCGACCCGGTCGAGACGCGGCCGCGCGTGATCCAGGCGTTCGACGCACTGGGCAGAGGGGGACGCAGATGACGACTCGACGCCGGCGGCACGTCAGCCCGGAAAAGAACCTGACCATTGCCGAGCGCCTGCAGCGGGTCGACGATGAGCGCGCGCATATCGAGGCGTTTGATCGCGAGCGAGAGCTGCAGCCCGGCCAGCTGACCCCGCGCCAGCGGGTCGAGCTGTTGGTCGATGAGGGGTCGTTCCTCGAGATCGGCGCGTTTGCCAAGAGTCAGCACCATGAAGTCGCCAAGGAGACGCCGGCCGACGGTGTGATCGTGGGCTACGCGGAGATCTCCGGGCGCCGGACGGTCGTGATCGCGGAAGATCCGATTGCGCTGGCAAACTCGGACGCGCAGGTCGGCAAGAACAAGCGCAATCGGATGCTTTCGAATGCGATCTACCGTCGCCTGCCAATCGTGTTTCTCGCCGACGGTACATCGGACGAGGTTCCTGAGTTCGACGCCCACGCAGGAGTGCTGCTGAGTCGCGTGGCCGAGCAGTTGCCGGCCCGCGATATCGCCGAGCGGGAAGCGCCGTTGGTGACAGTCGCTTGCGGTCTCTGCGCCGGTCAGAACGGCGCGCTGGCGGTTCGTTCGGATCTGTTGGTAGCGACGGATCGCGCTCGCTTCGGCGCGCAGGAGGGCTCCGCCGAGTCCGTCGCCGACCTGGTCTGCGAGAGCGACACCGAGGCGATCGGCGCCGCGCAACGGTTTCTGGCGACGTTACCAATCGATCTTGGCTCACCGCTCTTGCCAATCGGCGACGCGTCAGCGGAGGCCGCACACAACCTCACCGATGAGGACATGTACGCCTCGCCGCGCGAGCAGATGGATGCGATCTTCGACGCCGGCAGCATCACCTTGCTCGGTCCGGCCGACGAACACTGTGCGGTCGGCGTGGGCCAGGTTGAAGGCGTCCCGGTCGCCTTCGCGCTGACTGGCGGGTCGCCTCGAGCGTCGCTCACGACGGCGGACATGAAGCGGATCGCCCGCGCGGCCTCGTGGAGCGCCGACTACCAGATTCCGTTTCTCTCGACCCAGGACACGCTCGGCTACGACCCGGTCGACGCCGCGAGCGGCGAGTTCATGTTCGCCGCCGCACGCGCGGTCGAGTCGCTGCGCGCCTCGCACGCGGCGAAGATCACGATGATCACCGGCTGGGGCCATGCGCTCGGCGACTTCGCGCTCGGCGGCATGGGCACCGGGTTCGACTTCATCTGGTGCTGGCCGTCAGCCCGGCCGGCGATGACCGACAGTCCCGGCTACCTCGCGCGCGATCCCGAGTCCCCACCTTCCGAGGATCCCTGGGAGGCCGCCGACCTGGGGCTCGTCTCGGAGATGATCACGCCCGGGGATACCCGCTCGTGGGTTGTGAGAGCGCTGCAGCTGCTCGGCCCCGGACGAGCGCTGCCGGCCGCCCATTACGACCGCGGTCAACAGATCCACGACATGACGTGAACCCTCCAGTGCCAGTGGTTTCAGATATCCTTACATTCTCAGGAATGTAAGGAGCTGAGATGCAAGACTTCGCGCGAGTCAGTTCCAAGGGTCAAATCACGATTCCCAAGGCGGTGCGGGAAGCGCTTTGCCTCAAGAAGGGCGACGCCGTCCTGTTCACCTTTGACGGCGACGAGGCAACGATCACACGCGTTCCAAGTCTCGTGGAGATTGCGGGATCGCTTGAGGTGCCGGAGGACAAGAAGAATGTGCCCTGGAAGGAGATTCGCGCCGAAACCTGGCGCAGGCGCGCGGCTGAGCGCGTCAAGAGATGACCGCGTATCTCGATACGAATGTAGTCGTTCGACATATCACTGGTGAGCCACGGGACCAGGCCTCCAGGGCGTCCGCATACCTTGATCAGGCCGTTGAGCTGCTGCTACCCGATCTGATTGTGGCTGAGGTCGCCTATGTGCTCGAATCCTTCTACGGCTTCAGCCGGTCGAGAATCGCTGAGTCAGTCAGATCCGTGATTCTCTCCGAGGCGGTAGTCGTGACAGATGCGCCGGTCCTGCTTCGGGCGTTCGAACTGTACGATTCACTTCGGCTCGACTTTCCCGATGCCTACATTGCCGCATTGGCAGAGGGCAGTGGAGTTCTAACAGTCGCCTCGTTCGATCGCGACTTCGATCGGATAGATACGATTCATCGCGAAGAGCCTGCTTAACCAAGTAGCTCAACTGTCGAACCAGGCTTCGGTGAGCATGGAAACAGGATGGGCCAGATGACCTACACCGCCATCGAGTTTGAGACCGAGGGTCCGATCGCCACGATCACGATGGACCGACCCGACAAGCGCAACGCGCTCAATCACGCCTTGCTCGATGACCTCCTCGCCGCGCTCAACGTCGTCGCCGAGGACGACTCGCTCAAGGTCGCGATCCTGCGCGCGAATGGTCCCGCGTTCAGCGCCGGGTATGACATTGACGGCAGCCCGTACATCAACACACCCGACGGCGATTCCGAGTGGAACATCGTCAACGGGCACAAGCACCAGCGGATCATGCGCGGGATCTACGAGGCGATCTGGGACAACCCCAAGGTGATCATCGCCCAGATCCAGGGACACGCCATCGCCGGCGGGATGTACATCTCGATGCTCTGCGACCTCGTCGTCGCCGCGGACGAAGCGATCATTGGCGAACCGTTCATGCGTATGGGCGGCGCCAGCTCGATCCCGTTCTGGAGCTATCTCGTTGGTCCGCGCCGGGCCAACGACATGCTCTTCACCGGCCGAGTGCTGTCAGGGAAGGAAGCCGAGGAGTGGGGCCTCGTGACACGTAGTGTGCCGGCAGCTGAACTGGATGAGACCGTCCGCGAGATGGCGGAGAGCGTCGCTGAAGCGCCATTGGCGAGTCTGCTGACGAAGAAGGAAATGTGGCATACGCAGGCCGACATGCTCGGCTGGGGCGCGCAGTTCCGCTACACGACCAGTCTCAACTCCTGGCTGCGGATGGCTCCGCCGCCGCCCGACAGCGCCGGCAGCATGCGTGATTTCATGAACCAGCGCAAAGCGCAGCAGGAGCGCGGCGAGCGGACCGATTACTAGGGTCGGCTGCCACGCTCACCATCCGAGTTTCCCGCGTTTGTCACAGGAATCTCGGCTGTCGCGCACCCACTTGACAGCGTGCGGTTTGCTTCGAGATACCCACCGCAGGCGGGGGTATGACGCTCCTGTCTGCGCGGGGAGTCGACCGACGACTAGAGCTCGGGGTTGCGCATGAAGTCGGTGGCCTGCTCGTAGGCGTAGCCGGCCCGGCAGAGGGCCTGCTCGCTGCCGAGCGGGCCAACGAGCTGCAATGCCATCGGCAGACCCTGCTCGCTCCAGCCATTCGGCAGCGTCAGCGTCGGGGCGCGGTTCATGTCCCAGGGCGCGGTGTACTGCAGCCGCGACCACTGGAACTCGCCCGGCGTGTCGTCGTACATCATGTCCTCGGTCACCTGGTGCGGCAAGGTGCCCTGCGCAGAGCAAGCGAGCATGTCGATGTCGGCGAATACTCGAGCCAGCCGGCCGCGCAACTCCTCTCGCCGGATGCAGGCGTCGGCGTAGTCGGTCGCGCTGACCGACGAGCCCAGCTCCAGCCAGGCGCCAAACCAGTTGCCGTAGTCGCCGGCCCGGCTCGGGTAATGGTCCAGATGCGCGTGCAGCGCCTCGACCGAGCAGAGTGTCGGCCAATCGGCCATGTACACCTCAAAATCTGGCAACTCGACTGAGACGATCTCTGCGCCCAACGAGGCCAGCGTCTCGACCGACGCTGCGACGGCTTCTGCGATCGGCGGGATCACTTCCGCCGTTAAATAGCGCTCGTCGTAGCCGATCCGCATTCCCTCGACCCCGCCGTCGATCCCGTCCAGCATCGCCGGCGCCGGTTCGGGCATGGTGGTCGGGTCGTTCGGATCGTCTCCGGCGATCACCTCGAGTGTGACGGCGCAATCCCAGGTCGAACGGCACATCGGCCCGACGTGGTCCAGCGACTGGGCCAGGTCGAGCACGCCATAGCGGCTGACCCGACCCCAGGTCGGCTTGAGCCCGACAATCCCGCACGATGCCGACGGCCCGCGGATCGAGCCGCCGGTGTCGCTGCCCAATGAGGCATAGCAAAGACCAGCTGCCGTAGCGACGCCTGAACCGCTGGAGGACACGCCGGTCCAGCGGTCCGAGGCCCAGGGATTGACCGGCACCTGTCGAGCGCGGTTGTAGCCGGCCATCGCGCCCTCGGTCAGGTTGAGTTTGCCCAGCAACACCGCGCCGGCCTGCTTGAACCGGGCGACAACGGTGGAGTCGAAGTCGGGCACAAGGTCTTCGAGCACCTTCGTTCCGCCCATCGTCCGAACGCCGGTGGTGTAGCAAAGGTCTTTGACCGCGATCGGAATCCCGTGCAATGGCCCTCGGTAGTTGCCTCCGGCGATCTCGTCCGCCGCCTGTTGCGCTTCAGCCAGCGCCGACTCGGCCATCACCGTGGCATAGCTCTTGAGCCTGCCATCGTGCGCTGCAATGCGGTCCAACTGCGCCTGGGTCAACTCAACGGGCGACTGCTCGCCGGAGGCGATCCGCGGGGCGAGTTCCTCAATCGTTGCGTAGGCGAGGTCGGTGGTCATCGGGAGGCTCCGTCCGTGTCTGTTGATTTCCGGTCCCGGCGCTCAGGGAATCCCAATCAACTCCGTGTCCGCGCCGAACCAGACGGTCTCATCTCTGTCGACCATGGGCCCGAAGTCGTCAGGCGTGATCGTCTCGCCGTAGCGCGCCCAGCCGGACGGGTCGCGAAAGTAGAGCTCGGCCATACCGGCGTAGGGTTCATCGTCGGGATCGATGCTGTGGCTGACCACGTAGCGCAGCCCCCCAACCTGGTGCATGGTCTCCCTGACGTTGGGCGCGTGATCCTCCAGCCAGACGCGGAAGAATTCGTCCCAGTCGACGCCGTCCTTCGCCTTGACCAGGAACGAGACCTTGAACAGGCTGCTGCGAGTGGTCGGGAATGGCTCATTCAGCGTCAACGGCACGACAGGAAGTTCGTCTGCGCCGTCGATCACGACGTGCTCGCTTGTGGCCCAGGGCACGAACGGTTCGACTTTCTGATCGAAGGTGTCTCGCGGTTCGCTGAACATCGGACCGTCGGGTTTGCGCAATGGCTTGTCGAACCAGAGCTGTGCCATGCCGTCGTAGGTCGGCCGAGCAACGTGCTCGCCCTGCTCGCCGTTGAACAAGGTGACCAGGTACTTGCGCGCCGGCCGTCGGCCTGCGGCCTTGGCTGCCTCTTGCGCTTCGAGCACGCCGGGCATGTGGTTCTTGTACCAGTGGGCGATCATCTCGTCGCGCGAGGCGTCTTCGCGCCGGCGGATCATGAACATCATTTTCGCGCCGGGCGTCGTCGTGATTGCTTCACTCATCATTGCCTCCCTTCAGGAGGGTGATCGCCATTGAGGTTTTGGCCGAGTCTACGCGCCGGAGCTTGCAACCGTGCGGTGCAGCACTGACAATCGGCCCATGACGACACCAACCACACAAGACCTGCTCGCACGCCGGGAACGGCTGCTGGGAGCGGGCATCGCCACCTTCTACAACGACCCGGTGCACATTGTCCGCGGGGAGGGCGTCTGGCTATACGACGCCGACGGCCGTCGCTACCTCGATCTGTACAACAACGTGCCCTGCGTTGGCCACGCGCATCCGCACGTGGTCGAGGCGATGCAGCGCCAGTCCGAGACGCTCAACGTTCACTCGCGCTACCTGCACGAGGGGATCCTCGACTACGCCGAGCACCTGACCTCGGTCCACGCCGACCACCTCACAACCGCCGTCTTCGCCTGCAGCGGCACCGAAGCGAACGAGATCGCCGTGCTGATGGCCCGGGCGGCGACCGGCGGCCGCGGCCTGATCTACACGCAGGCGGCCTATCACGGCAACTCGACCGAGGTGCGCAAGCTCTCGCGTCTGCGGGGCGACAACGAGCCTGAATTCCGCTCGATCCCGGTGCCCCAGCGCTACCGGCCGATCGAGGAGGGACTTGAGGACGAGTCGCTGTCCGAGGCCTACCTGGGACGGCTCAGGGCCGAGATTGATGGTTTCGCCGAGGACGGCGTCCCGTTCGCCGGCATGATGGTCTGCTCAATTCTGGCCAACGAAGGGCTGCCCGATATCCCGCCCGGCTTCATGTCGCGCGCGGCCGACATGGTTCGCGACGCCGGCGGCCTCTTCATCTGCGACGAGGTCCAGGCCGGATTCGCCCGCTCGGGCAACTGGTGGGGTTACGAGACCACTGAGGTCAGGCCCGACATCGTCAGTATGGGCAAGCCGATGGGCAACGGACTGCCGCTCTCCGGCGTGGTGGCGTCGCAGGAACTGGTCGAGACCTTCCGCGACCAGACCCGTTACTTCAACACGTTCGCTTCGAGTCCCTTGCAGGCGGCCGTGGGCAAGGCGGTGCTGGAGGTGATCGAAGGCGAGGGGCTGGTCGACAGCGTCGCCGATGTCGGCGGCTACCTGATGGACAACCTGCGTTCGCTGCAGGAAGGCTGCGAGCCGATGGCGGACGTGCGTGGTCACGGCCTATTCATCGGCATGGAGTGGGTCAAGGATCGCGAGAGCAAGGAACCCGATCAGGCCGGAGCCGCGGTGATCGTCAATCGTCTGCGCCATGCCGGATTCCTCATGGGTCAGGCCGGGGAGCACGGCAATGTGCTCAAAGTGCGACCGCCGCTCGTGCTCAAGCGCGAGCAGGCCGATCTGTTCCTCGAGGCATTCGAAGCCGCGATCGCCGATCCCACTTGAGCCGATGCCCGAGCCGACGAATCTGAGCGACGCCGATCTGCACGCGATCGCGGAACAGTCACTTCCCTCCTGGGGGCTACGGCCAGAAGCGGTGGAGTTGGTCTCGCGGAGCGAGAACACCGTGTTTCGGCTCGACATGCCCGATGGACAGCGCTACGCGCTGCGGATTCACCGGCCCGGCTACCACACGCTGCCCGAGCTCGAATCGGAGCTGCTCTGGACGCAGGCGCTCAACGATGCGGGGATTCGCGTGCCGGTTGGAGTGCGAACCCTTGACGGCCCCGGATATGCCACGATCCCGACGCCCGACGGGAAGTCGAGCCGGGCCGTCGGACTGGTGAACTGGCTCGAAGGCGAGCTCCTGAGCTCGGTCATCGGGGAGGAAACAGATGAGACCCGGGTTGTGGAGCACTTTCGTCAGATCGGTCGGATCCTGGCCGCCATGAACAATCAGGCGAGTGCCTGGGCGCCCCCGTCGGCGTTCACGAGGCATGCCTTCGATGTCCCGGGTTACGTTGGCGAGGAACCGTTCTGGGGACGATTCTGGGACATTCCCCCACTGACGAGGGGTCAGCGCGATGTGCTCTCCCGGGCCCGCGCGCGGATTCGCGAAACGCTCAGCGACTACGGCAAGCATCGAGGCACATACTCGATGATCCATGCGGATCTCCATGCGCACAACATCCTGATCGATCCATCCGGCAACCTCCAGGCATTCGACTTCGACGACGCCGGCTTCGGCTGGCACCAGTACGACCTGGCGGTCGTGCTCTTCGGCCTGGAGGACTTGCCCTACTTCGATGCCGTCACCGATGCCCTCGTGGACGGCTATCGTTCGGTTCGGCCATTCAGCGACGAGGCGCTCTCGTTGCTGCCGCTCTTCTTGCTGATTCGCCGGCTGGTGCTGATTAGCTGGCAGTGGGAGCGACCCGAATTGGGCCGCCGCGAGGGGATCGAGGCATACATCGCGGACGCATGCGACCGAGTAGACGTGTTCTCCTTTTAGACGATTTCACCGGTTTCGTTGCCCCGTGCTTGACACGGGGTCCCGTCCCCGAACGATGAGCGAAGATTGGCGGTCGCAATCGCCTCGAACACCGAGTGGAGGCATCCTCACTCTCTAGTGTTGAGCCTGGAAACGGTCTGACTCGGAAGCGGCGTCCATTGCTCTGGGCTCCGTGTCAAGCACGGGGCATCGGAAGTCTTCCTCTTGTCGCGAAGGAAGACTTGACATCATCGATTGCGCTGGGTACTTTACCAACAGGTTAGATAACCGATTGGTGAAATACTGTGCCGACTGCCGCTCCGACTCGCGATCCGCTCAGCGCCACATTCGCGGCGCTGGCCGACCCGACCCGGCGCGCGATTCTCACGACCCTGGCCGACGGGGAGGCCTCGGTGACCGCGTTGGCCGAGCCGTTTGAGATGACGCTGCCGGCGGTGTCCAAGCATCTCAAGGTGCTGGAGCGGGCGGGCCTGATCGAGCGCAGCAGCCGCGCCCAGTGGCGGCCTTGCCGGCTATCCCCAGAACCGCTCAAGGACGTCTCCGACTGGGTCGAGCGCTACCGGGAATTCTGGGAACCGAGACTCGATCGCCTCGACGAGTATCTCAGCGACCTGCAGCGCCACGTTGACGGCGATCAAGAGCGTGACACCACACTGCCAGGCGAGACCGAAGAACAGGAGCCCCCGAGATGACCGCAACCGAAAGCACCATCACGACCGACGAGCGAGGGGTGCAGCTCGAGCGCATCTTCGACGCGCCTCCGGCGCTGGTCTGGCAAGCCTGGACCGAAGCCGAGCACTTCGCTCGCTGGTACGGTCCGGATGGCTTCAGCGTTCCGACCTGCGAGTTCGACTTCCGCGAGGGCGGCGAGTATTCGCTGGTGATGCGCTCACCGGACGGCTGGGAGATGCGCAACTTCGGCGAGTTCAAGGAAATCGTGCCGGGCGAACGGTTTGTGGCCACGATGTGGGCCGACATGCACGACGAGACGACCTTGACCGTTGAACTGGAAGATCTCGGCGACGGACGCACAAGGCTGACAATGCGCCAGGACGGCTGGCCCGACCCGCAGATGGCCGAAGGCGCCGGCGGCGGTTGGGCTCAGGCACTGGACAAACTCGAGGCCACGCTGGCCGCCAGCAGCTTGCAAGCCCTGGTGATCGAGCGCGTCTTCGACGCACCTCGCGAACTCGTCTGGCGTGCCTGGACCGACGCAGATCGGCTAGCGGCCTGGTACGGCCCCAATGACTTCAGCGTGCCCACTTGCGAGATCGACTGTCGTGTTGGTGGCGGCTACGCAATCACAGAGCGCACACCGGATGGCACGGAGATTCGTACCACGGGTGTGTTCCAGGAGATCGTTCCGCTCGAACGCTTCGTCGCAACGATGGAGATTGAGCCTGAGCCCGGCGTCGTGCTCAACATGCTGCTCAGCGTCACCCTGGCGGATCTTGGCGACGGTCGCACACGATTGACCCTGGACCACACAGGCTGGCCGAACAACCAGGTTCCCGAGGGAGCCGATCAAGGCTGGGTCGAGAGCTTCGAGAAGTTGGCCGCCGAACTGGCGCAGGCTGCCTGAACGCCTCTGTCGTAGCGTCGAGCGTGGTTGGCTGCCGTCGTCACGAACGTAGGCGCAGTAGTACATCAGCAGAGCCAGCTGGCCATCGATCCGCGGAGGGCCCTTTTTCGTGCCGAAACGTGGTTGCGCTCGACCCTGCCGCGCCCGGACGGGCCAGCGGTTGTAGGCGCCGCCCGTGGTTTCGGTCGGCGCCGAGTACGCCTCGCCGAGCCAGTAGCCGATCGCATTGTGCTCGTTGTACATCACCTGGGCCGTGCGAGCCTCGGCCTGCAGGTCGCCGGCGTTTGGGAACAGACCCTGCTACTCGCCGTTCATCACTGCTGCGGGTGCTGTATTGGTGGTCATTGAGGTCTCCTCCGAGCCGTCGCACGCAGGCAAACCAACCCAGCCGCGAACCGCAGCAGTTGCCGGCGTGTTCGCCTCTATTCTGCTTCCCGACGGAGGAACCCTGATGCCTGTCAGCAAACTGTTGGTCGCCAATCGCGGCGAGATTGCCATTCGCATCATCCGCGCCGCGCGCGAACTTGGGATTGGCGCAGTGGCGATCCATTCGCAGGATGACGCCAGCTCGCTGCACGTGCGTCTGGCCGACGAGGCGGTGTCGTTGGGCGGTTCCGGCGCTCGCGCGTACCTCGATGTCGAGTCGGTCGTCCGCGCGGCGATGGACGCCGGCTGCGATGCGCTGCATCCCGGATACGGCTTCCTCGCAGAGAGCGCGGAGCTGTCGCGGGAGTGTGACGCGGCCGGGATCACCTTTGTCGGTCCGACGCCGGAATCATTGGAACTGTTCGGCGACAAGGCGCGGGCGCGAGCATTGGCGGTGGAGTTGAACGTTCCGGTTCTGCCCGGGACCGAGACAGCCGTCAACGTCGAGGGCGCGACCGACTTCTTCCGCTCGCTCGGCGATGGCGGCGCCATGGTGCTCAAGGCGATTGCGGGCGGTGGCGGCCGCGGTATGCGGGTGGTCACAGCAGAGGATGCGATCGCCGAAGCGTTCGAGCGGTGCCAGTCGGAGGCGGCCACGGCATTTGGCAACGGCGACCTGTTGGTCGAGCGCCTGATGACCACGGCGCGTCACGTTGAAGTGCAGATTGTCGGGGACGGCTCCGGCGCGGTCGCCCACCTCGGCGAGCGCGAGTGCAGCCTGCAGCGGCGACACCAGAAGGTCGTCGAGTGGGCGCCGAGCCCGTCGATTTCGGATGAGACGCGCGAGCGTCTGACGACCGCGGCCGTTCGTCTGGCAGCGTCGGACCACTACCGCAGCCTGGGCACGTTCGAGTTCCTCGTCAACGCCAAGGACGAGTCGGACCTGGCCTTCATCGAGGCGAATCCCCGCATCCAGGTCGAACACACGGTGACCGAGGAAGTCACAGGGGTCGATCTCGTTCGCGCGCAGTTGCGGATCGCAGGCGGAGAATCGCTGGCGGCGGTCGGACTCTCTCAAGGGGACGTGCCGGCCGCTCGCGGATTCGCGATTCAGGCGCGCGTCAACATGGAGCGAATGGAACCGAGCGGCGACGTCCGTCCGTCGGGCGGAACCCTGACTGCGTTTGAGCCGCCCTCGGGACCCGGCGTCCGAGTCGACACGTACGGCTACCCCGGCTACACGACCAACCCCAACTTCGATTCGCTGCTGGCCAAGGTGATCGCCTATTCGGCCTCGGCGGATTTCGCCGATGTCGTGGGACGGACTCGGCGCGCGCTGGCGGAGTTTCGAATCGAGGGAGTTGAAGCCAACCTCTCGTTCCTGGAGCAGTCGTTGGCGCACGACGACTTCGGCTCGGGCGGAATCTACACCCGCTGGGTCGACGACCACGTTGCCGAACTCGCGGCAGCGACCGAGGTAGAGGCTGCGGCCCGTAATGGCGCCTCCGACTTGCAATCCGGACTGGCCGGAGCGCAGCTGGACACGCTCGATCCGCTCGCCGGGCTGAACTACTTCCGCGAAGGTTCGGGCACGAGAGCCGGGCAAGGCGTTGGCGCAGTCACGCCCGGGACGCAGCCCGCGCCGACCATCGCGGGACCGCCGGGGACGGAGCCGATCGACTCCCCGCTCCAGGGGACGATCATCCAGATCCTGGTCGAAGAGGGAGTCGCCGTTCGCGAGGGCCAGCAGATGTTCGTGATGGACTCGATGAAGATGGAGCACATCATCAACTCGGACATCGGCGGCTACCTGCGACGGCTCACGGTCGCGGTCGGCGACGTGGTCTATGAGGGACACCCGCTCGCCTTCATTGAGCAGGCCGACGTCGGCGACGCGATTCGCGAGGAAGAGGCGGAGATCGATCTGGACTACATCCGGGCCGACCTGCAGAAGCTGTTTGACAATCTCGACGCCGGCAAGGACGAAAATCGACAAGCCTGGGTCGAGCGCCGTCACGCCAAAGGCAAGCTGACACAGCGAGAGAGCCTAGCCGAACTGGTCGACGAAGGCAGCTGGGTCGAGATGGGCGAGTTGGTCCTGCCGGCTCGGCATCGGATCATGTCAATCGAAGAGATGCGCGTGCGCGCGCCGGCCGATGGGATGATTACCGGAATCGGCACGGTCAACGGGAACCTGTTCGACGAGAATCGCGCGACCACCCTGGTCGCGATGTACGACGAGACGGTCTGGGCCGGCACCCAGGGCATGATGGGTCACCAGAAGACGGACCGCGTGATCAAGTTCGCCGACGAACAGGCGACGCCGTTGATCGTCTGGGCCGAGGGCGCCGGCGGCCGCTCCGGCGACACCGATTTCTCCGATATCTCGGCGGCCGGACAGTGGGTGCCGACCTACGACATGATGGCGCGGATCAGCGGCACCGTGCCGATGATCGGGATCACTGCCGGGCGCACCTTCGCCGGCAACGCATCGATCCTGGGCATCACCGACTGCATCATCGCCACTCGCGACGCCAACATCGGCATGGGCGGTCCGGCGACGATCGAGGGCGGCGGACTTGGCCTGTTCACGCCTGAAGAGATCGGCCCGATGTCCGATCTCGGCCCGGCCGGGAGCGTTGACATCCTCGTCGACGACGAGCACGAGGCCATCGCGGCGGCGAAGCAGTACCTGTCCTACTTCCAGGGTTCAATCCCCAGCTGGGACTGCGTCGATCAGCGCCATCTGCGGCATGCGATTCCCGAGAACCGCAAGCGGCCATTCAGTGTGCGCAACGTGATCGAGCAGATGGCCGACATCGACTCGGTGCTGGAACTGCGTGGGGAATTTGGCGTCGGGATCATTACCTCGTTGATTCGCATCGAGGGTCACCCGATCGGCGTGATTGCGAACAACAACCAACATCTCGGCGGAGCGGTCGACAGCGACGGCGCGGACAAGCTCTGCCGGTTCGCGCAGCTCTGCGACTGCTTCAATATTCCGATTCTCGTGCTGGTCGACACGACCGGGATGATGGTTGGCCCCGACATCGAGCGCACCGGTCTCGCCCGCAAGTGCAACAACGTGTTTGTCACTCTGGCCAATGCACAGTCGCCGCGATTCACGATCATCCTGCGCAAGTCCTATGGTCTGGCGGCGCAGGCGATGATGACCGGCAGTTCCCGCGCGCCGCTGTTCGCGCTCGCCTGGCCCACGGCGGAGCTGGGCGGCATGAACCTCGAGGCGGCCATCCGCCTGGGCAACCGCGCCGAGCTGGAGGCGATCGAGGACATTGAGGAACGCGCCGCCCGCTACGAGGCGCTGGTCGCCAACGCCTACTGGCGGGGCAACGCGATCAACTCGGCCTCGGTCCACGAGAACGATGGCGTGATCGACCCGGCCGACACCCGCCGCTGGATTGTCCGAGGCCTGATGGCCTGCGAAAACCCGGAGCCGATCCGTCGCGGCCGTCGGCCTAACATCGACACGTGGTAAATCTCAAACGACGCAATTCCAGCGTGAGGAAGTAATCAATGGCAGAGCAACCATCTGGCGACGCCCTGATCCGAGCACAGGTCGGCCAGCAGCCCGTCCCCGAGTTTTCCGAGACGGCCTGGACCGTGCCACCTCCGTTGGCTGAAGCCAAAGTGGCGGTCGTGACTTCGGCGGCGCTCTACCCGCGCGACGGGGAGTCGTTCACGGTGACCGACACCAGCTATCGCGCGCTCGACCACGCTGAACGCCAGCTGGTGATGGGACATTGGAGTCCCAACTTCGATCGCTCCGCATTCGGCATCGACTACAACGTCGTCTACCCACTGGCCCGCCTGGATGAGCTGGTCGAGCAGGGCGTGATTGGGTCGGTCGCCTCGAAGCACTACGCGTTTGCCGGCAATCAGCCCGACGATGTGGCCACGATCCGCTACGACTCCGGTCCCGCGTGCGCGGCGGAGCTCAAGGCGGACGGTGTGGACGTGGTCTTCCTGACCCCGGTTTGACCGCTGTGCTCGCGTACCGTGTGTACGCTCGCGCACGTCTTCGAGGCCGCCAGCCTGTCGACCGTGACGATTACCTCGATTCGCGCGGTCGGCGAACGCATGCGTCCTCCGCGGGTGCTGCATTGCGAGTTCCCGCTCGGTCGGCCGCTGGGCAAGACCAACGATCCCGAGTTCCAGCACGATGTCCTGCGCCGCGCGTTCTCGTTGCTGGAACGCGAGTCCGGTCCCGTGTTGGAAGATCACCCTAATGAGATCGTGGCCGACGAAGAGCCATTGAGTTGCACGGTGCCGCCGCGATTCGATCCCGATCTCGCGCCGGCGGTCGACGAGGCACGGGGATTGCGCAAGGCCTACGATCGCGCGCTCGGCCGCCGCGGAGTGAGCGAAGTCGGCAATGCGGTCGACGCCGATGGCGTGCCGCACGCCCTGGATGTGCTCCAGAACATCGTGAATGGCACGCCGTGGAAGGAAGCCGGTATCCCGGGCGGACACACCACGGCGCTCGCGAATGACATTCGCGCCTACTACGAAGAGGCGGCGCTGGAGTTGACCGACGCGCCCAATCCGGGAGGTCATCAGACCGAAGACTGGTTCTTCGAACGCACGGAGGCGGGCAAACTGGTCCTGGCCGTGAGGAAAGCGCTCGCTGCGCAGGGCGCGCCTCAGCCGGTCTGGTTCTTCATGGCGCCGATGTATCGCAGCTAAGCGATCGACGACCGGTCCGCTACCAGAATGGGGCGCGGGCCGCGTCGCCCAGCAACACACGCGCCGCGGCCGCATAGTTGGAGGCACCCAGCACGACGTGCTGGTTCATCGCGTAGATGTCGCGCAGCCGTCGATCGAGCGTCGAACGTTCTGAGTACAGGGCCGTAGAGCCTGCGACTGCGTAGAGGCGCTCGACGACTCTCTGGCACTCCTGGTGAACGTGGGTGATTGCGAGCCGCAAGTTTACGCGGTTGGCGTCGGACATCTGGCCGGTGTCGCACACTTCTTGCCAGGCGATGTCAGACGCCGACAGCGCATATGCGTGGCAGGCGGCAATCTGCGCCGCCGTCTCGCCGAGCGTGGCCTGGGTCAGCGGATCCTCGCGCAGCGCTCCGCGGAAGGCGACCCGTTCGCGGGCGAGATCCATCACCTCGTCGTGCGCTGCCTGGGCCAGACCGAGCGCCACGCCGAGGTGCTTGGGCAGCAGCCATGCGGGATGGCGCAACGGATCGCCCGGCACGGAGCGATGGCCCAGGCGCGGAGGAACGCTCCGTTCGTCAGGAACGAATAGATCCTTGATCTCAACGTCGTGACTGCCGGTTCCGCACATGCCGCCCGTCTTCCAGGTGTCGAGGATTGTCACCTCGCTGCGGTGCGCGACCAGCCTGATGAACGGCGGTCCGTCCGACGGCGCATCGTCGCCGCTCAGCCGGCAGTTCATCTGCACCCAGTCGGCGTGGGTGATCCCGCTCATGTAGGGCCAGCGACCGGTTGCCAGATATCCTCCCTCGACACGTCGAGCGGTCCCGGGTGGGAAGCCCGCGCCGCAGGTGGCGGCGTCGATGTCGGCGTACATCTCGCGGGCGACATCGGGTTCGAGCTCCCGGGTGAGCAGGCCGCCGTCGCAGCCGATCATCACGCACCAGGCGGTCGAGGCGTCGGCTTTGGCCAGCTCGGCGATGAACAGGATCTGGGTCACCGGGTCGGCGTCGTGTCCGCCCAGCCATCGCGGCTGGAGCAACCGGAACGCGCCGATGCTTCTGAGCAAGTCGACGATGTGCCTGGGGAGTTGCCGGGCGGCCTCAATCTCGTCGGCGGACTCACGAATCTGTGGCGCGATCGAACGAGCCGCTTCGAGCAAGGCCTCGCGTTCTTCCAGAGTGGCGCCGAACGTCTGATTCATCGAGGCTCCTGCCGGTGCAGGGTAGTGTTGGCGAGTAGAATGGGTCGGGAGCGCGGAGGCGAAGGAACGATGGCCAAGCCGAAGTCCGTGGACCCGAGATTCGAGTTGGTGAACTTCGATGTTCTCGACATGGACCAGTTCCCACCATTCGAGGAATGGACTGAAGAAGACTGGGAGGAGGCGGGGTTGCTGACTCTGGCAGCGATCTCGCAGGCGGAGATCGAAGCGGGCGAAGGAAGGTTGATTCCTGGCCAGGAGATCGAGGCAAAACACCGATCGCAGGTCGATGCGGCTGACTAAGCCACTGTGGCTCTTCGCTACTTCTATACGTCACGTGCGGAACAACAGCTAGCTCGACTCTCTCATCGAGATTGAGAGCGTGTCTTCCGCCGCGTGGCTCAGCTCGCCAAGGATCCGAGAGGCCACAGATCCAAGCGGCTCAAAGGCCGTCCTGAACGGTGGGCATCACGAGTCGGCAATCTCCGTATCGTCTTTGCCATTGACGACTCGTCTCAGGAGATGATCGTTCACGGAGTCGGGAACCGAGACAATATCTATGAATTGCTACGCCGATGACCGTGAAGCCCTCTACAGCTCCATCGGCTCGCCCTGGGCGACCTGCTGCGGGTCGGTCTTCCAGATATCCGAGCCGTCAACGTAGAGCTCGACGCCGTTGCCGTCTGGGTCGTTCAGGTAGAGCGACTTCGAGACCACGTGGTCAATCGTCGCGAAGACTTTGACGCCTGCCGCTTCGAGTTCGTCGCGCGCTTCGCGCAGTTCGTCCAGCGTGTCGCCGATGCAGAAGGCGAGATGGTAGAGGCCTGGCGCCTTGGGGTCGGCGGTCTCGGGGCCCTCTTCGCCGACCTCCAGGAGCGCGAGGTCGTGGTGGTTGCCGAGCGTGTAGAAGGTCATCGGCATCTGTTCGTGGCGGGCGGCGAGCTTCATTCCGAGAATGTCGCCGTAGAAGTGCTCGGAGCGCTCGCGGTTGCGGACCTTGATGACTGCGTGACCGAGTTCCTTGACCTGCATCGGTCTCTCCTTCATTGCCAATGCCGCACGTCGGCGGTCTCTGTCTGCTGCTCATTCTACGTCCGCCCGTTCGCGCTCGGTGATTTCTTATCTTGACCATGAACGGCAACAGTCGGGCGAACGTAGTGGGAGGCGATTGAGATGGACGAGATTGGCTATTCGGTGGACGGGCACATCGCATCGGTCCAGTTGCTGCGGCCGGAGAAGCTAAACGCGATGACGGACGAGATGTACCGCGCGATCGGCGATGCGTTCAAGGAAGCGGACGCCGATCCGCAGGTTCGTTGCGTGGTGATCAGCGGCTCCGGTCGGGCGTTCACCTCGGGTCACGACTTACTCGAGTTCGGCGAACGGCAGGCGTGGAAGCCGTGGACCGGTGAGCGATTCGACAACGGCCTCGAGACGGCCAAGCCGGTGCTCGCGGCAATCAACGGATACTGCCTCGCGGGCGGATTGGAGCTGGCGCTCTATTGCGACATCAGGATCTGCGACACGACGGCGCAGTTCGGCTGTCCCGAACCGCGCTGGGGCATCCTGCACGGCTACGGCGCGCTGCGCACACCGGGCCTCGTCGGAACATCGGACGCAATGCGATTGCTGCTGACCGGCGAGTTCATCGACGCCGCCGAAGCGCTGCGCATCGGTCTCGTGAGCCAGGTGGTTGAGCCATCGGAGTTGATGGCAACCGCCAACGACATGGCAGCCAAGATTGCCGTCAACAGTCCCCTCGCCATCCGGCTGACCAAGGAACTGGCTCGCCGAGGGCGCGACATGTCGCTTGCCGACGGGCTGCGCCTCTACCAGGAGTACTCGAGGCTGGCGTTCAGCTCGGACGACGCGCGGGAGGGCACCAGGGCATTTGCCGAGCGGCGTGATCCCGAGTATCAAGGCTGAGCCGCGTAGGATGACACAAGAGAGCGAGGCCCGATGCTCAAGCCAACGACGTCCGACCCAAGGGCAGAACTCATCAACTGGGAGATTCTGAGTTCGGACGCGTTTCCGCCCGTTGACGAATGGGACGAAGACCATTGGGACGACGCGGCCCTTGCCACGCTCGTCCACTACAACTTGGAAGAAGAGCGGAAGAGTGGCACGGGACGTCGGACCATCCCATTCGAAGAAGTACTCGCGAAACGTGGACTCACTCTGGACGACCTCAAGTAGCCCCCGTGCCTCCGAGGGTCGAGTTCACAGTTCGCGCCGACCAGGCGCTTGATCAGCTCCCAATCGACACTCAACTCAGGGTGTTGGAGCGGCTTAGCCGGCTGCAGGCTGCTCCGAGGGGACCAGGATGCTTGAAGCTGGAGGACTTCGACAATGTCTGGAGAGTGAGGGCTGGCGACTATCGAATCGCTTACACGCTGCATGAGGACGACAAGCTGATACAAATCGAGCAAGTCGGCCACCGACGGGATTTCTATCGACGGCTCCGACGCCTCCCACACCTTCGCTGACCCTTCTCCAATTCCCTACCCTTCGCTTGATCAATCACTTAAATCCAAGAAAGGAGCTCATCATGCCGCTCACTGCTGACGATCGATCAGAAATCATTGTGCTGGCCGGACGCTATAGCCAGTCGCTGGATCTTCGCGACCCGGATGGCTGGCGGTCCTGTTTCACTGACGACGCGGTGATGGAAATGGAACTCCAGGAACTCTGGATTACCGGCGATGCGCTCTGGAGCCTGGCCTCTGGCGTCACCGACAATGGCGACGATCGCGTGTCGCGCCACCAACCCTCAAACTTCGTCATCGACGGTGACGGCGATGAGGCGACCATGAAGTCCTATTGCACGGTCGTGAGTGGCGGAAGTCGCGACAATCCCTTTGTCGAACCGGCCCGAATCACGTTCCAGGGACGCTACGAAGATCGGCTGCGACGAGTCGACGGTGCGTGGAAGATCGCGCACCGCAAGATCTTCACCGATTGGATCGACTCAGATATCAACGCCGAGGTGACGGCTGGTCAGTCGGCCAGCAGCGTCAGCGAAGCCGCGTCCTAGATCTTCGCGGCGACGCCGCCGTCGATATTGATGATCTCTCCGGTGATGAATCGGGAATCGTCGCAGGAGAGAAAGAGGACCAGGTTGGCCACGTCGATTGAGTAGCCGGGACCCTGCACGATCTGAGCGAAGTCGAACATCTTCTCGAAGACGTGGTGCCCGCCGTCGGGGTCGTTGTAGGTGCCGCGGGTCGCGCCCGGCGTGATGATCTGTCCCGGTCGGACGCAGTTGACGCGGATGTTGTCACGGCCGCCCACGCCGGCCATGTAGCGGGTCAGAGCGTCGACGCCGGCCTTAGCGGCGTAGTACGAGGCGGAAGTTGTGCCGAACTCGTCTTGCATGCGCGAGGAGAAGCCTCGTTGCGCGGCCAGTGAAGACATGTTGACGACGGCTCCGCCGCCTGCGGCGACGATGTGCGGCCAGACCGCCTGGCTGACATAGAACGTGCCGGTCAGGTTGACGTTGATCACCCGCAGCCACATCTCGTTGGGCTCGTTGGGGAAGTACTCGCCTGCGCCGCCGCCGGCGTTGTTGAAGAGCAGGTCTATTTGGCCGTAGGCCTTGGCGGCCTGGTCAACGGCCGCGACGACGGAGTCGTTGTCTCCCACGTCGCAATGAATGAAGGTGGCTTCGCCGCCGGAATCCCTGATCTCGCCGACGATCGCTTCGCCCTCCGGGATCCGACGCGCCATCAGGATGACCTTCGCGCCTTCGGCCGCGAAGAGCCGTCCGGTCTCGGCTCCGATTCCGCTGTTGCCGCCGGTGATGATCGCCACTTTGCCGTCGAGCTTGCCCACGCGAACCTCCAACCGCTCAACGCGCCCGGTGGAGAATGCGCCGGCGCGTTGTGCTGATGGTAGCGAGGGAAGGGTCCGGCTGGCCTGGTGGTCTAATCGGTCTGCGGTGGCTGCCAGAGAATCTGCCAGGCGATGCCGAACTGGTCGGTGCAGGAGCCGAAATAGTCGCCCCAGAACATGTCGGCCATCGGCATGTCGACCTGGCCGCCGGACGAGAGCGACGCGAACTTCTCGTCGGCGTCGGCGCGGCTGGCGGCTGCGAAGCTGATCGAGAAGTTGGTTCCGACCACAGGCCCGGGGCCGAAGGCTGGGTTGGAATCACTGCCCATCAGGACGCTCTCGCCGACCGGCAGGGACACGTGCATGACGAGGCTCTTGGCCTCTTCAGGCACGCCCATGTCGGGAGGGCCGTCGCCGAACGTCTGCCACTCCGAGAACTCACCGCCAAAGACTGAGCGGTAGAACTCGAACGCCTCGCGGCAGTTGTTCTCAAAGGTGAGGTAGGTGTTCAGGGTCATGGTTGCTCCAACGGGTTCGATCATCGACAGGAGTGCCATTGTACCGGTCACAGACGGGTAATCGCGCTGAGCTTCCCGGGTTGCCGTAGAATCTGTTGACTTGCACTGACTTGGACGCTGGTATGCCCGACTCCCACATTCGCTTCGGCTGGTACATCCCCACGCACGGCGATCTGACCAACTTCGCCGACCCCGAACAGTTCATTCCCGCATCCATGGAGATGTTTGAGCGTGTGGCGCTGGCGGCCGAGTCGGCCGGCTTCGAGTACGCCCTGGTCCCCGTCACGCCGACCTGCTGGGAGGCCTGGATCTCGACGGCGATGATGTCGGCTCGGACCACGAAGCTGAAGATGCTGGTCGCAGCCCGGCCCGGCTACATTCTGCCCACCCAGTTGGCGCGGATGATTGCTGCATTCGACCAGCTCTCCGAGGGCCGCGTGTACATCAACCTGATCGCAGGCGGCAATCCCCGCGAACTGGCAGGGGATGGCATCACATTCAGTCACGACGAGCGCTATGAGGTCATGGACGAATCGGTCCAGGTGATGAAGGCGCTGTGGACGTCGCACGAGCGGATCGATTGGGACGGGAAGCACTACCAACTCACGGGCGCCCACGCCTATCCCAAGCCGTACCAGGACCCGTGGCCGCGGTTCTATATCGGCGGCGAATCAGACGCGGCGCGCGACGTTGGGGCCAAGCACGCCGATTGTTACTTCTTCTGGGGCGATACGCCTGAAGCGACCGCTCTGAAGGTTGCCGACGTGAAGCGCCGGGCAGTGGGGTTCGGCCGACCCGATATCACCTTCGGCATGCGGCTCCAGGTCTGTGTGCGCCAGACGGAGGACGAGGCCTGGGCGGCAGCCCAGAGTCTGATTGCCGGTACAACCGAGCGCCAACGAGAGGCGCGCAAGAACTGGCGCGGCGAATCGGAGGCGGACAGCCGCATGTGGCAGCTGGCGGACGAGTCCCAGGACAACGATTACCGGATTGCCCCGCATCTTTGGAGCGGTCTGAGCACGGTTCGCGGCGGCGCCGGACTGGCAGTGGTCGGCAATCCGCAGCAGGTCGCCGACACGCTGCAGGAGTTCGTCGAAATCGGCTGCACCGAATTCTGCCTCTCGGGATACCCGCACGACGATGAAGCGAAGCGATTCGGAGACTGGGTCATGCCTCTCGTCCACGAGCGCAATAGGGTGAACGTGACCAGCGGCGAGCGGGAGTTGGCCGTCGCCGACTGAGACGGCAGAGGAGATGTGACATGTCGCGATTGCAACTGGCGTTGAATGTGGCCGAACTCGATTCGGCCATCGATTTCTACACGCAGATGTTCCGGACCGAACCGCACAAGGTTCGTCCTGGGTACGCCAACTTCGAGGTTGAGGATCCACCACTAAAGCTGGTGTTGATTGAGAATCCGTCGGCGACCGCGCCGCTCAACCACCTCGGTGTCGAGGTCGGCACGACTTCAGAAGTCCACGCCGAGACCCAGCGCTTCGGCGATCTCGGCATGGAGATGGATATCGAAGACGGCATCGTCTGCTGCCACGCCGAACAGGACAAGGTCTGGGTCTCCGATCCTTCCGGCACGCGCTGGGAGGTCTACACCGTGACCGATGACCTCATGGACAACTCGTACGCATCTCGAGCCCAGAATCTGATTGCCCTGACCGACGTGTCGGCAGGTGCGACGGCGATCGAGGATTGCTGCGCTGACGGCGGCCTTTGCGTCGGCTAACTGCCCGGACGAGGAGTCGGCGGCGAGGATTGGTCGCGCTGCTGGGCCTGGCGCTGGCAACGGCGCTGTACGCCGCCACTGCTTGCGACTCCGGCTCTGACACCGAATCGATCACGGCCGACGGGAATCAGGTTCAACAGTCGGCGATTCAACCGGCGGAGCAGACCGCGCCGCAAACCTCCCGTTCTGTGGGAACCATCGGAGTCGTCCGCGCTCGAGTCCCGACGCAAGCCGGGACTGTGGCAGAACAGTCCAGATCTGTTGACCCGGAAGAGGCACAGCCGGAGACGGACGGATTCGTGCTGCAGTTGCTGCACGCCTCGGACATGGACGGCGCAGTCGGCGCGCTCGACAACGTGGAAACGTTCTCCGCCCTGCTCGACGGATTTCGGGCGCAGATGCCGCAGCGGACGCTGGTGCTCAGCTCGGGCGACAACTTCATTCCTGGCCCGCGCTTCTATGCCGCTGCCGAGCTCAGCCTGCTCGGCGAGCCGGGGATCGGACGCGGAGATATCGGGCTGCTCAATGCCATGGGGTTTCAGGCCTCCGCGTTGGGCAATCACGAGTTCGACCTGGGACCTCAAGCGCTCGCCTCAATCATCGCGCCGGAGCAGGGAGAATCCGGCCTCTATAGCGGGGCCGCGTTCCCGTATCTATCGGCAAATCTGGGGCTGGCCGACGATCCGAATCTGCTGCCGTTGGTAGAGGCGGGGAGCCTGGCCAGCAGCCTGATCATCGACGTTGACGGCGAGCCCGTTGGGATCGTCGGGGCGACCACGCCGCATCTCGCCTGGATCTCCAGCGCCGGAGAGGTCACGGTGGAGCCGGCCGACGGATTCGATCTGGACGCACTGGCGGCGATCATCCAAGGTGCGGTCGATGATTTGGCGGCGCAGGGCATCGACAAGATTATTTTGCTGGCCCACATGCAACAGATCGAAATCGAGCTACAGCTCGCTGGCCGTCTGCGTCACGTGGATATCATCGTGGCGGGTGGATCGAACACGCTTCTGGCCGACGAGACGGATCGCCTGCGGCCGGGTGATCGGGCGATCGGCCAGTATCCGCTGCACATGACCTCCGCCTCAGGCGAACCCATGTTGCTGGTCAACACCGATGCCGATTACCGCTACCTCGGTCGCCTGATCGTCCGATTCGACGGTCAGGGACGCATTCTGCGGCAGAGCATCGATCCGTCCGTCAGCGGAATCTATGCGACCGACGAAGCGGGTCGCGCAGCGACAGCAACCGGTCCGATCGGAGCGGTCAGCCAGATCGTCGAAGCGCTGCGGTCCAAAATCCGCGATCGCGATGGCGAGGTCGTGGCTCGAACCGGCGTCTATCTGGCCGGCCGTCGCGGCGACGTACGCACGCAGGAGACCAACCTGGGCAATCTGGTCGCGGATGCGATGCTCTGGACGGCGCAGCAGATCGATCCTCGGGTTGCGGTCGCGCTGAAGAACTCAGGCGGAATCCGCGATCACATCGGGCATGTCTCCCAACCTCCGGGCACGACGCGCGCAGATCAGATTGTCTATTCGCCGCCCGCCGGCAATCCGGCCAGCGGCAAGCGGGACGGCGAGATCACTCGCTTCGACATCGAGAGCGTGCTGCGATTCAACAACGGCCTGGTCATCGTGCCGTTGACCGCACGGGAACTGGTGACCCTGATGGAACACGCGATCGGGTTCGACGGCGTCGGGTCGACGCCGGACGGCCGGTTCCCACAGGTGGCAGGAATGCGATTCAGCTTCGATCCCGGCAGACCACCGGGTGAGCGGATTCAATCGCTCGCGGTCGTTGACGACAGTGGCGCGATTGCGGATCCGATCATCGCGGGCGGCGCGCTGGTCGGCAATCCGAATCGGGTGATCCGCATGGCCGCGCTCAACTTCACGGCCAACGGAGGCGACGGATATCCCTTCCCTCAACCCGCGTTGGGGCGGGTCGACCTTGCCGGTGAGGCCGGTCAGTACAACCCAGCCACGCCAGAGTTTCCGGACACCAACGGCAATGGTGTGATCGATGCGGCTGTCGCATTGGATCGAGGGTTGTTCGATTTCGCCGGGCCGGGAACGGAACAGGACGCGCTGGCGGAGTATCTGGCTCGCTTCTACGGCCAGACGCCGTTCAACGACAAGGAGACGCCGCCGTCGAGAGATCGGCGCATTCAGAACCTGGCTATAGCGGGAACTCGAGACACGGTCTACGAATCCACCGCACCCTGATTGACGCGGTCGCTCCGAGCAAGTTCCGCTGCTCGCTGAAAGATCGCGGCCAGCATCTCCTCGCTGAGGAGTCCGGTAAACGTGTTTCGCTGGCTTGGGTGATACGAACAGATCACGGTCAGGCTTCCGACGCTGTGCTCCAGGGCATGGGCGAACTTCGGTCTTGGCCGGATACCCAGCTCGCGGGCACAGTTCTCCCAGGCGAACGCTCCCAGGCAGACGATCACGCGGAGTTGCGAGAGCAGTTCCAGTTCGCGTCGGAAGTACGGCAAACAGAGGTTGCGTTCCTCGACCGTGGGCCGATTCTCAGGCGGTGCGCAGCGAACGATCGACGTAATTCTCGTGTCGAGGAGTTGCAGTCCATCATCGGCTGCCGTCGATTCTGGTCCGTTGGCCAGGCCCGCCTGCCAGATGGCGCGATAGAGCCAGTCGCCCGAGCGGTCGCCGGTGAACATTCGGCCGGTGCGGTTGGCTCCGTGGGCCGCGGGCGCGAGTCCAACGACCAGGATCTTCGCATTGGCCGGACCAAACGAGGGGACCGGCTTGCCCCAATAGTCGTGATCGCGGAAGGCGGCGCGCTTCTCGCGTGCGGCGAGTTCGCGCCAATCGACCAGCCTGGGGCAACGTCGGCAAGCGACGACGGCATCGTTAAGCTCCGCGAGTTCGAATTTACTGATTTGCTGATCGTCGGCCGGTGGCATTGGGCCATAGTGAAGCCAAGGCGAGACGATGTCCAGACGAGTGACGATGATGCAGATGCGATCCGATCCGGCGGGCGCGTTGACGCGCACGCTCGGTCGAGGGACGAGGCTGTCGGGAGCACGCTATCTCTCCGGCCTCGACGCGCCATTCGATTGGCGGCGCGCACTGTCACTGCAGCGACGGTTGCTGGCCGGCGAACTCGGCGTGATCGGCGAGGTCTCGCGCACAGAGTCGGACACCAAGCCCGCATTGGCCGTACTGACGCTGGGGATTCTGGTCGCCAGTCTGGGGTCATGGCTCTGGGTCGTGATCGACAGCCGCGGCGCCGAGGCCGCAGGGCCCGCATTGAACATCCTGTTGCTGGGGTCGATCGCGTCACTGGGCGCGTGGGCGCTGTGGTTGGGACTTATCTGGCACGCACTGCGATCAATCTTCCAGGTCGACGTCGACTGGCGCGACCTGATGCGCTCGATGGCGCTGGTCGGAGGCTTCGCGGTCTGGCAGTTTTTCATGCTGGCCGGACCGACCAGCTTTGCCGTGGGCCTGTTCGTAACGATCGCCGGAGTGCTGCTCGCCGTACTCGCCGTCCGCGCAGCCGCTCCACAGGCCGACGATCGAGCGGCGATCGTCAGCGTGGGCGTGGGCTTCGGAGTCTATGCCCTGCTGCTCTCGCTGGCCGCCGACTTGCTCGGCGTGGGCTCCGGCCTGTTCGTCCACGCGATCGGTTAAGTGATCGTCAGCTCGACGCCAGCCTCGCAGATCTCACAATCCGCAGGGTCATAGCTGGCCACGTCGACCGCCAGGCAGGCAAAAGTCTCAAGCTCGCCGAAGCTGGTCGAGCCGTTCGTCCGATCGACCACGAGTCCAACTCCCATTGGTCGTCCCCCTGCGTCGATCACGGCTGCCAGCGTGTCTCGCACCGAGCCGCCGGTGGTCAGCACATCGTCGACGACCAGCACCGACTGACCGGGTTCAACAGCGAACCCACGACCCAAGTAGCGTCCTCCGTCCTCCGCACGTTCGGCGAAGAAGGCCTTGACCGAGTCGCCCAGATGCTTGGCCGTCTCGTGAGCAAGCAGGATGCCGCCTGTCGTTGGGCCCACGACCAGCTCGGGCCTCAATGGGCGGAAGTGATCGGCCAGTTGCCGGCACAGCGCCTCAGTGACGCGGGGTTTCTCGAGCAGCCGGAACTTCTCGATGTACGTGTCTCCGTGGCGGCCCGACGCGTACTGGAAATGCCCCGTCAACACTGCGCCCGCCTCTTGCAACAACGTCATGGCATCGTCTTGAGACTCGCTCACAGCGGTCATCGCAGGATGTTCCCTTCGCGGTCGGTCGCGTCTCTCGAGATGTCGCTGCTGATTCGGTCGAAGGGGAACCAGCGAAACATCACTTCACCGACGATCTGGTCCTCGTGGATCGGGCCGAACGCGTGCGAGTCCTGGCTGCTGTTGCGATTGTCGCCCAGCACAAAATAGTGCTCGGGCGGGATCACGGCCGGTCCCCACTGATAGTTGGGCGGCTCGAACGTGTAGTCGTGCTCGTCCAGTTCGACGCCGTTGACAAACACGCGACCGCCGACGATCTCCACCGTGTCGCCGGGCAGGCCGATGACGCGCTTCACGAAATCGTGCGCGCTTTGATAAGGCGGATGGAAGATAATCACCGAGCCGCGGTGTGGTCCGGAGAGCAGGAAGTCGCCGTTGCTGCGGCCCGGGACGAGCGCGTCGAACGGCCCCAGGTCAACCTCCCAGTAGCCAATCTTGTTGACCAGCACGAGCTCGGAGCTGGCCAGCGTCGGCTGCATTGAGCGGCCTTCGACCTGGAAGTTCTGCACGGCCTCCCGGGCCAGCAGGAAGACGATCAGGCCGAGAATCGCCGTTTCGATGATCTCACGAAGCGCTCCATACTGCAGCCTCATACGGTCGAGCTTATCCGCCTTACCATGAGGCAAAGTGGACTGCCAGCCAGTCTTTACGGAGTGTCTGAGATGAGAGCAGTGCGGCTGTCGACCGAGGGCCCGATCATCCGCCCGCACATGGACGCCAGGATGGGAGACAACATCAACGGCCCGTCGCTGATCCGCGCGCCCGAGTGGCTGCCCGATCGCCTGGGTGAGTTCTACCTCTACTTTGCCGATCACAAGGGCTCCTACATCCGGCTCGGCGTGGCCGACGATCTGCTCGGTCCCTGGCGAACCCACGAATCGGGCGCGCTGCAGTTGAGCCAGACCGTGTTCCCCAAGTCGGATGAGGAATTCGACCCCGGCCTCGGTCCGGCTCGGAAGAGGGGGCACGTCTACCCCCACATCGCCTCGCCCGACGCAGTGGTGGACCACAACGCGCAACAGATTCGGCTCTACTTCCACGGGCAGCTCTATGACGGTCGACAGGTCTCGCGCGTGGCGACATCGAGTGACGGGATCAACTTCGAGGCCGGCGAGGAGATTCTCTCCACCAGCTATCTGCGCATGATTCACCTGGATGATGTTGACGAACCCGGCTGGTACGGGATGTCGATGCCGGGCATTCTCTATCGTTCCGATGACGGACTCTGCGGCTTTGAACAAGGCCCGCAGTTGTTCGCCGACACGATGCGGCACTGTGCGCTGCTGCGTCGGGGCCACACGCTGTGGGTGTTCTGGACCAACGTCGGCGACGCGCCGGAGCGGATCTACGTGTCGCCAATCGAGCTGTCGGGCGACTGGCGCTCCTGGACGGCAGGCGTTCACCGCGAGGTGATCCGTCCGGTCTATGACTGGGAGGGAGCGTCACTGCCGATCGCGCCCAGCGTCCGCGGCTTCGCCCCCGAGCCGGTACACGAGCTGCGCGATCCGGCGATCTTCGAGGACAATGGCAGCGCCTACCTGCTCTACACCGTCCAGGGCGAACGCGGGATCGGCATTGCTCAGCTCGATGCCGGATAGCTAGCTGAGGCCGCAGGCTCGACGTGCCGCGCGAGTACTATCCCGTCTTTTTCGATCTGGAAGGCCGCTCGGTGCTGGTGATTGGCGGCGGCCAACTCGCGCTGGAGAAGGTCCAGGGACTGCTCGCCGCCGCTGCACAGGTCACGGTCGTGGCGTCAGCGCTGACTGAGGAACTGGCGGCCCTCCGAGACGCCGGCCGGATCGAACACCTGGCACGCGAGTATCGGCCGGGCGATATGCAGGGGAGAGCGCTGGTCATGGCGGCAGGGGATGATCGCGACGCCAATGAGGCGTTGCAGGCAGACGCCCGGGCGATTGGCGTGCCACTCAATGCCGCCGACGACCCGGCCCACTGCGACTTCATCCTGCCCGCCGTGGTCCGACAGTCGCCGGTCACACTGGCGATCTCCACGGGCGGCGGCAGCCCGGCGATGGCGCGGCGCATCCGGGAAGAGCTGACCGAGTATCTCGATACGGAGACCTCGAGTCTGGCCGAACTGGTTGCCGAGGTACGCGCGGAACTCAGGGACCGCGACGAGTTCCGCTCGATTCCGGCCGAGGCATGGCAGACCGCCATGGACAGCCGGCTGCGCATCCTCCTGGCGCAACGTCGCCGAGGAGAGGCGAAGGCGCTGTTGCTGAAACGGCTCAACGCGGCGTCGGCGACACCGGACGTATGACGATGCGGCGGACGCTGCGGTTAGGAGGGCGCGGCAGCAAGCTCTCGCGCGTGCAGGCCGCACTGGCTGCCGAGGCCCTGTCGGCGATTGGCTTCGAGACGGCGTTTGTCTCCATCACGACACAGGGCGATCGTGATCGAACATCGAGCCTGCGCACAATCGGTGGGCAGGGGATCTTTGTCCGCGCGGTCGAGCAAGCGCTGCTTGACGGGGAGATCGATGTCGCGGTCCACTCGGCCAAGGATGTGCCGCCCACTCTCGCCGAGGGAACGTCGCTGCCCGCCTATCTCCCGCGCGGTGACGTTCGCGACGCGCTGATTAGCCGGCACGGAGTTGGGCTGCTTGAACTGTCGCCTGGCGCGAAGGTGGGAACTGGCTCGCGCCGCCGAGCGGCGCAACTCCTCCGTCTGCGGCCCGATCTTCAGATCGCAGACATCCGCGGCAACGTCGACACTCGAGTCCGCGGTGTTGAAACAGGGAGTGTTGACGCCGTGGTCGTCGCGGCGGCCGGGTTGCAGCGACTCGGCGCAGCGCCGTCGGAACTGCTGCCGATCGACTTGATGATGCCCTCGCCGGGTCAGGGAGCACTGGTGATTCAATGCCGCTCGGAGGACACTGACCGGCTAACGGCAGCGAACCACGAGCCAACGGCATTGGCGGTCTCGGCTGAGCGTGCCATGCTACGCGCGCTGGGCGCCGGCTGCTCGTTGCCGCTGGCGGCCCTCGGCGGAATGCGCGGCGGCGAGGTGCTGCTTGCTGGACGACTACTCAGCGCCGACGGCACAGAGCGCATTGAAATCCAGCGCTCGGGCGAGGATCCGGAGTCGGTCGGAACCGAGGTTGCCGAAACGCTGCTCGAACGGGGCGGCCGCAAGCTCATGCAGGAAGACAAGTCATCGTGAGCGGCACGCCGGCAGAAGTGCGCACCGTCTTCATCGTTGGAGCCGGGCCGGGCGACCCCAGGCTGATCACGCTCGCGGGTTCTGAGGCGCTGCGCACTGCCGATGTCGTCCTCCACGATCGTCTCGTCGCGACAGAACTGCTCCAGTTGGCCGAGAACGCGGAACTCATCGATGTCGGCAAGACGCCCGGAGGGCCAGCCGTCACGCAGCTGGACATCATCCGGATGATGATCGACCGTTCCCGACGGGGACAACGAGTCGTTCGGCTCAAGGGCGGCGACCCTTTCGTCTTCGGTCGCGGCGGCGAGGAAGCATCGGCTCTGGCCCGCGCGGGCATTCCCGTGCAGCTGGTGCCCGGCGTGTCCAGCGCCCACGCGGCGGCTGCCGCGTTCGGGATCGCCGTGACCGACCGCCGGGCTGCATCGGCGGTCACCGTCGTCACGGGCTCGGAGGGTGACGGTGGCGCGCCGCCGATCGACTGGAGTGCGGTCGCCCGGGTCGGCGGAACCATTGTGGTGATGATGGGCTGGCACAACTTCGACAACATCGCTCGACGCCTGATAGCGGTCGGCATGCCGGCTGACACGCCGGCCGCCGCGATTGAACAGGCCTGGACCTCATCGCAGCGCGCGTTGTTCGCCCCGCTGGCGCAACTCAGGCGCCGAGCCGCGGACTTTCAACCACCCGTGACCGTCGTGATTGGCGACGTGACCACGCTATCCACGCCGGAAGTCTGCTGGAGCATTATGGGTCGCCGCATTCTCGTCACGCGAGCCGCTCGTCAGGCAACAGCGCTGGTCGAGCGATTGCGAGCGTTCAACGCCGAGGTGATTCAGTTGCCGACAATCGATGTCCATGTGATCGACAACGAGTCGGTCGACGCGGCGGTTCGGCGGCTGGCGGACGGGCAATACGACATCGTGGCGCTGACCAGCGTCAACGGCGTCGAACATCTGTGGGCGGCAATGAGGCGACGCGGTCTGGATGCCCGAGCGCTGGCCGGGGCATGTGTCGCAGCGATCGGCAGCCAGACGGCCGCCGCCCTGAACGAACGCGGCGTGGCTGCGGACGTGGTGCCGCGCGAATTCACCTCGGTCGCCCTGGCGGACGCGCTCGCCGAGCGCGGCGTCGGCGGCAAGCGCGCCCTGCTGGCGAGGGCCTCCCAGGCAAGCAGCACGCTGAGCGAGCGCCTCCGAATGTCCGGCGCGGATGTCGATGAGCTTGCTCTCTATGACATCTCGACGCCTCAAGCTGAGCCCGACGCGTTGGCCGAACTCCAACAGGGCATTGATGTCGTCACCTTGACATCTCCCTCGACTGCCCGAGGACTAGCCGAGCTGGCCGGCGATCTGGTCGATTTAGACTCACTGCATACGGTGTGCATCGGTCCGGTCACTGCTGAGGCGGCGCGACAGTTCGGCTTCCGAGTCGTGGCAACCGCCGAGACGCACACGATCGAAGGGTTGGTCCAGGCAGTCGGGCGATATCTCGCCAGCCTCGGGCCGCCTGGAGACGGAACACGGAAACCAGCATGACCAGCGCGCAGCAGCCCGCCCTCCTTCGCACCGCCGGCGGCATACCGACCGAACACCGGATGCGCCGACTGCGCCAATCCGATGGCCTGCGCCGCATGGTCCGCGAGACTCGGCTGTCGCCGACGGATTTCATCTATCCCGTCTTCGTCACCGTGGGACGGGATGTGCGTGAACCGATTCCATCGATGCCCGGGCAATCGCGCCTCTCCGTCGACCAGCTGGCGCAGGAGGCGGCTGAGTTGCGCTCGCTCGACATCCCGGCGATTCTGCTCTTCGGCATCCCCGAGTCGAAGGATCCACAGGGCAGCGGCGCCTGGATTCCCGACGGCATCATTCAACAGGCTGTTCGCGCGCTGAAAGATGCGCAGCCTGACTTGATCGTCGTGACCGATGTCTGCCTTTGCGAATACACGGACCATGGCCATTGCGGCGTCCTGGCCGACGATGGTTCGGTCATCAACGACGACTCGGTCGAACTCCTGGCCCAGACTGCTGTGAGCCAGGCCGAGGCCGGCGCCGACGTGATTGCGCCGTCGGACATGATGGACGGCCGGATTGGTGTAATCAGACAAGCGCTCGATCAGGGCGGATTCGACGATCGCACGCTCTTGGCCTACTCGGCCAAGTTCGCTTCGGCCTTCTACGGTCCCTTCCGCGACGCCGCTGACTCGGCCCCGCAGTTCGGAGATCGCCGCGCCTATCAGATGGATCCGCCCAACGGTCGCGAGGCGATGCGCGCGATCGAGCGCGACCTCGCCGAGGGCGCCGACATGGTCATGGTCAAGCCGGCGCTGGCCTACCTCGATCTGGTTCACGAGGCGCGCCAGCGATTCGATGCGCCCCTGGCCGCCTACAACGTCAGCGGCGAGTACGCGATGCTCAAGGCGGCCGCCGCCAACGGCTGGATCGACGAGGAACGAGTCGTGCTGGAGACGTTGACCGGCATCCGTCGCGCCGGCGCCGATCTGATTCTCACCTATCACGCCAAGGAAGCCTCGCGCTGGCTGGCGCGAGCGGGCGGCTGAGCGCCCAAGTGCGGACCAGAGACCCGTCTTACCGCCACTGTCGGAACGATCTGGCAATCAAGGGAGTCGCATGACCGAATCGAGCACTGAGACGCCCAACGAGCCCGCGCCGCCGGCGGTTGGATCGGACGAAGCCGTCAACACCGTCCGGGCGGTCGCATTCGACTGCTACGGCACCTTGCTGCAGCTCGAAGAGCGACAGTTCGCGTCGCTGATCCAGGACATGCTGCATCAGCACGGCGTCAGGCACGCAAGCGGCGAGGAAGTCTGGGAGGCCTGGCTGGAAGCATCGCGCGAAATGGCGAAGCGCGAAGGCCGCAATCCCGAGCGACCGCTCGAGGGTCCGGAGCCAACCTTCCGTCCGTTCTCCGAGACCTGGCCCCATTTCTTCGGCGAGGCGTTCAAGCATCACTCAGTCGAGACGATTCCACCCGCCACCGCGTTCCAACATCTCTGGGATGAACTCTCGGTCGCCCCGGCATATCCCGAGGTTGATCCCGTGTTCGCAGAACTGGCCCAGCGCGGCTACCGAATCGCCATCGGCAGCAACGCCGACGACGACCATCTCGAGCATGCGCTGGAGAGGGCTGGCATCGAGGTGGAAATGGTGCTCTCTTCGGAGGAGGCGCAGTCGTACAAACCGCGCAAGCCGTTTTTCGAGCAGCTCTGCGAGCGACTCGAGCTCGAGCCCTGCGAGGTGCTCTACGTGGGCGATAGTCCCTGGGCCGACGTCACCGGCGCCAACCACGCCGGCCTGCCGGTGTACTGGGTCTCCCGCTATCCGGATCCGGACCGCGAGAAGATGATGCGTTCCCATCCCACCTGGAGCGGTCCGGATCTGACCGGAATCCTCGACGCGCTGCCAACCCGCGCGCCGGCCTGATCGACGCGCCGCAGCCCGTCCCGGCGGCCGCTGCGACCCCGCCGGCCATCTGGTTTTCCACACTGTGTCAACCGGCCATCAACACGACAGCGTCGTTGCCGCTCCGTCAGATAAACTGTGGATATATCGATAACCTAAGTGATCAATACTTAGGCGTTGGTTGGAAACTCGAAATGGGAGCGGCCTGATGCGCATCCAGACATCCCAGGCGGCGCTGCAGCACGGACTCAGTGTTGTGTCCCGGGCAGTGGCGGCTCGGCATTCACTCGATCAGCTACGGCACGTTCACCTGGAGGCCGATGATGACGGCGTCCGGCTGACGGCGACGGATACCGAGATTGCAATGATCTGCAGTATCGACGCTGTCGTCTCCGAGCCCGGCGCGATCACGGTCCCGCATCGCTTCATCAACGATCTCGTCACAGCGCTGGCCTCGGCTGAAATCACCATTGACGTGGCCGAGAACTCGCTGGTCGCCCAGATTCGCGCCACGGACGCCAATGAGTCCTCAATCCACGGGATGGCGTCGACGACCTACCCCAACATCCCCGGGATCGGCGAGGGCGACTGGATCAAGATCGTCGCCCGCGACCTGCGCGAGGCGCTGCGCCACGTGGTCTTCGCCGCCGCGACTGATGACGGCCGACCGGTCCTGACCGGGGTCCACTTCCGCTTCGAGGGCGACAAGATGACCCTGGCCGCGGCCGACGGCTTCCGTCTCGCCGTGTACGACATGAACGTGGCCTCGGAGCTGGCCGAACGACTCGAGATCACGGTGCCGGCACGCGCTCTGACCGAGCTCGAGCGCCTGCTGACCGACGACGACTCGGCTGTCGAGATGTACATCCACGCCGACCGCACCTACGTCCGCTTCCACGTGCGCTCGGTGCAGATGACGGCTCAACTGATCCAGGGCAACTATCCGAGCTACGACCAGCTGATCCCGTCCGAGTATCAGACGCGAGCCATTCTGCCCGGCTCGGTGCTCCAGGGCGGCGTTCGCTCCGCTGCCGTCTTCGCCCGCGAGTCGAGCGGCATTATCCGTCTCATCTTCAGCGGCGAAGGTTCGGATCAGAGCATCACTTTGACGGCGAGAGCGGAGGAGCTGGGCAATCACCGCGGCCGCGTCGATGCCGTGATCGAAGGAGACAACTCACGGATCGCGTACAACGTCCGCTACCTGCAGGATGTGCTGCAGATCGCCAGCGGCGCATCATCTGCGGAGATCGCCATGGAAACCAGCGGCCCCAGCAATCCCGGCGTCTTCCGGGTGGTCGGCCGCGACAACTATGTGCATGTGCTCATGCCCATGTTCGTCCAGTGGGAGGACGCCTAGGCCGGCCTGAATGTCCCAGGGTGCATCGTGGCTGAATGGGAGATCAAGGCGGTTGGTCGCGACCGCGTCGGCAACTCGCTCACATTCTGCGGCGATGAACCGTTCAACTGGAGAGTCTGGATTCTCGACCTGATCGACGATATTGAAGGTCGGCGCCACAGCTACTTCGTCTGCGGCAGCCAGGGACAACGAGTTGAGGTCATCGTCGCGGTCGAGGCGCAGGGCAAAATCGTGAGAACCCACCCCGATGCCGGAGATGATTTGCTGGCGCAGTTGCCTCGCTGTTGAACGAAAGCCGTATCGGCATGTCCCTGACGGTCTCTGCTCACTCGTATGGACAGGACGCAGAGCGGGCGCTGATCGAAGCGATCGATCGCCTCAAGACCGTTTCCGGCCGGCGTGATCCGCTGGCGCCGGTCACGGTCGTCGTCCCCTCGCCGCTCGCCGGGTACCACATCCGTCGCTCCCTGGGTCGCCGACCCGGGGGCGTGGTCAATGTCCAGGTCAAGCCGTTGCGAGCGCTGATCGAGCTGATCGGCTCGGCGCCGTTGGCCAATCAGGGACGCAGGCCGCTGCCGGCGCCGCTGCGCGCCGAGACCATTCGCAACGTCGTTCAGGACGGCGCGTCGGTCTTCGGCGATGTGCCAATTGATGGTCCGCTCCTGGATCACGTGATGCAGCGGTTCGACGAATTCGATGAGCTTGATCTCTCGCAGCTCGATGTCATCGAAGCTCAGGCTGGACTGCCGGCGTACCTGGTCGGCAGGTACCGTGCTGTGCTGGAACGCACCCGGGACTACTACACGGATCGCGATCTGGCGGAATCCGCCACGCAGGCGCTGGAGAGCCAGCCAGTCGCGCTGCGCGACATCGGCGCCGTGATCGTCTATCTCCCCCGGCAGTTGAGCGCTTCGCATCGGGCATTTGTGCAAAAGCTCGCAGGCTGCGCCACTGTCGAGATCTTGCTCGGCCTGACCGCTGATCGCGAGACCGTCGACCGACACGTCCTGGCATCCTGGGTGCAGGATCCGGACGCCGAATCCGGGGAGATTCCCCTGGCTCAGCAGGTCGTCCAGTCACCGGACGCCGAGGAGGAGGTTCGCTCGGCGATCCGCCAGATTGCGGCGTCTCTGGTTGCTGACACGCCGATCCCATTGCATCGGACGGCCATTCTCTACCGCCAGGCGGAGCCGTACCAACGAATCTGCGCCGAACAGCTCGACTCCGCCGGATTCATCTGGAACGGACCGTCCTCTCAAACCCTGGCGCAGTCAATCGCCGGGCGGACGCTAGTTGGTCTGATCGGGCTCATGTCCGAGTCGTCGATCAGTTGGTTAAGCGACGTCGCGCCCTGGTTGGCTGCTGCCCCGATCAGCGACGCCCACGGAGAACCGGCGCCGATCGCGCGTTGGAATCAACTCGCTCGCCGGGCCAATCTGCACCGCAATCCCCAGGATTGGACGACGCGCCTCAACCAGTACCGAGCGGCCTGTGCCGCCGATCTTGAGCGCCTCAGTCGCGTCGCGGATGAGAGCAAACCGGGACGCCGGGCCTGGGTCGACTCGGAGATCCGCGAGTTGGACGACTTCGCCGACTTTGTTGTTCAGGTTGCCGGTGTCGCCCTGAACACGCCTCCTCACGCGAGGTGGTCGGCATACGTCCAACAGGCGCGGAGCCTGTTGGAGCTGTTGCTCGGAACCCGCAGCCGATTCGCCGCCCACATGCTGGATGACGAGGACATCGAACTCGCGCGCTGGGATGACGTCCAGCAGCTGTTGACCGAACTGTCCTGGCTCGACGCCCTCGGAGACGCCAAGCCGGAGCGCTTCGCGTCCGCCGTGCGCCGAGGCCTCGGCCGGTCGGCCGGTCATCACGGCCGCTTTGGAGATGGCGTCTACGTCGGTCCGTTGAGCTCCGCCGTCGGTCTGCGCTGGGATGTCGTCTACATCGTCGGCGCTGCCGAGAAGTCGCTGCCACAGCGCGGATCAGAGGATCCGTTACTGCCCGAACCGCTCCGCGTGCGCGCCACACTACCTGTCGCGGCGGATCAATCGCGCCGGGAACGTGCCGACTTCCTGGTCGCGTTGCACGCAGCCGATCACCGCGTCCTGAGCTATCCGAGGGCTGACCTGCGATCCCAGAAGGCGAGGTTGCCCGGCCGATGGCTGTTGGAGTCAGCGACCGAGCTGAACGCCGGCGGACGAGTCTACGCCTCTCAGATCGATCGTGCGCCGGCTCAAGTTGTCGAAGCGACGCCTTCGTTCGAAGGTTCTGTCATCGGCGCCGCCATGCCGGCCGACCTCCAGGAATTCGATCTGAAGAGCATTCGCCGCTCTCGACGACCCCAACACCACTATCTCTCCAACAGATTCCATTCCCTGGGCCGGGGACTGATTCAGCGACGTGAGCGCTGGCGACCTCTGCTGACCCGCTGGGACGGTCTCATTGCCGAAGGCGCTTCTGAGGTCATTGCCCGGCCGCATTCAGCCGGCGCGTTGCAGGACTGGGCCACCTGTCCCTACCGCTACTTCCTTGGCCGCGTGTTGCGGATCGAAGAACGCGATGATCTTCGAGACGACCTGCAGATCACGGCTCTCGACAAGGGCTCGTTGATCCACGACATCCTCGACCAGTTTCTTCGCCAGGTGACCGCCCAACCGGCATCCGGCACCCGCTGGTCAACGGACGATCGACGACGCCTCGAAGCCATCGCGAACAGAACGCTCGACGAGGCGCATCAGCAGGGCCTGACGGGACGTGAACTGCTCTGGCGCCGAGAACGACAGCGAATTCTCGACGATCTGCGGACCTTGCTCGAACAGGACGACGAACACCGCAACAGATTCCATGCCGTACAGGTCGACAGCGAGTTGGTCTTCGGAGATCTGCCCGAGAGCAAGTCGCCGGTTGGCTTCAGGCTCGACGGCGGCGACATCCTCCAGCTGCGAGGCATCATCGACAGAATTGACCGATCGACAACAGGCGGCCGGCTGACGGTGATCGACTACAAGACCGGCAGCGAGCGGCCGAAACTGTCCCAGCTTCGTGATGACCCCGTGGTCGGCGGTCGCTACCTGCAGCTGCCGATTTACGCGCTGGCCGCGCGCCGGGTCTATGACCTCGCAGCTGAAGCGACCGTCGGATCTGCCTATTGGTTCATCAGTGACCGGGCCGGGTTCAAGTACAACCCCGTCGACTGGGATCGGGAGAACACCGAACGATTCGAGCGGGCGATCAACCTGATTGTCGAGAACATCCGACTGGGAAGATTCCCGGCCAACCCAGGAACCGACGATCACCGCGACCCGGGTTCGAGCTGCCGCTACTGCAGCTTCGACGCAATCTGCCCGGTTGATCGGTCAGTCCGCTGGAAGCAAACCAGGCGCGATCCGGCCCTTGCCGAGTATCTCGAGCTCGCAGAAGGGCCGACCGAAGTGGAGGAAGAGGCATGACGCTCGCCGACCAGGAGGCACGCGAGCGCATTGAACACAGCCTCGATGAGACGTTGTTCGTCGAAGCCGGTGCGGGCACCGGTAAGACGCATCAACTCGTGCAGCGCATCGTCAATCTGATTGCCAGCAGCCAGGTACAGGCAAACGAGATCGCCGCGATTACGTTCACCGAAAAGGCGGCCTCCGAACTCTACGACAGAATCCTGGAGGAACTGGATCGGCAGCGCGAGGCAGCGACCGATCCGGATCAGGCCGCGCTCTACGCGGTCGCCGCCGAACAGCTCGAACAGGCCGCGATCGAGACGCTGCATGCGTTTGCCGCACGCATCCTCAGGTTGCATCCGCTCGAAGCCGGATTGCCCCCGGGCTTCCGAATCCTCGATGAGTCGGAGGCGTTGCTCTCGTTCAACCGCCGTTGGCAGGACGCATTGGACGAGATCCTTGAGGACGAGTCATTGGCCGAACCGCTGCTGGCCGCGCTCGATCAGCGCATGACGCTTGAGCACCTGAAGGAACTGGCCGCGGCATTGCACTCCGACTGGGATCGAGCCGAATCACAGTCCGCGGAGCTGCAGCCGCCTGATTTGCCTCAAACTGTCGTTGAGATCTCAGCGCCGCTTCGATCGATTACATCGTTGCGGTTCGATTGTGACGAACCGGGAGACAAGCTGGCGCAGAATCTGGAGCGCATGGAACGCGTCCTGGATCAGGTGCGGATCATGGCCAATCGTGATCCATCGGGCGCGGAATTGAGACGCTACCTCCGCAAAGCAGACTTCAAGGTGGGCCCGGGTCGCGGAGGTCGCGCGGCCGCCTGGGGCGGAGCCGAGCGAGTCAAGGAGATCAAGGAGCGTCTCACAGCGCAGAAGCAACTTCCGGGCCTGTTGTTGGCAGCGGCCTTCGAGCCCGTGCTCGCGCCGATTCACAACGCCCTTCGTGCCTTCGTGATCGCATACGCCGATGAACGAAGGCGCATGGGTGAGCTGGAGTTCCAGGATCTCCTGATCCGCGCCAGCCGGCTGCTGGAATCGCATGAGGGCGTCGCGCTCGCCGTTCGCAGTCGTTTCAAGCGCCTGCTGATCGATGAGTTTCAGGACAACGATCCGCTGCAAACGCGAATCATCGACGCCATCACGCAACACGAGCATGGACGTGCCTTCTATGTCGGCGATCCCAAGCAATCGATCTACCGATTTCGCCGCGCCGACATCCAACAGTTCAACCGGGTCAAGCACGATCAGCAGGACGGCCTGACGAAGCTGACGCAGAACTTTCGCTCCGCGCCGGGTGTCACGGCGTTCGTCAACGCAGTCTTTCGGCCCCTGATGGCCGAAGGCGCACCGGACCAGGCCGCCTGGGAAGACCTGAACCCGGACCGCGGGCCGATGGCTGACGTTGATCACGCGGTCACCGTGGTTGGCACAGATTATGAGGGTCCGGTCGACGCCACCCGTGTCTTGGAGGCCGATGCGCTCGCGCGGATCATCGCCGACATCACCGCATCGCGCTGGCAGGTCTACGACCGGGCCGTCGAAGCATGCCGCGACGCGCGGTTCGCCGATACCGCCGTCCTCGTGCCCACCAGAACCGGACTCAGACATCTGCTGCCTGCGCTGGAGGAACGCGACATTCCCTATCGACTGGAGAGCCGCTCGCTCGTTTACGGCACACGGGAGATTCGCGATCTGTTGAATCTGCTCCGCGCCATCGACGATCCGACCGATCAGATAGCCCTCGTCGCCGCGTTGCGCTCTCCGGCGTTCGCCTGTGCGGACGATGATCTTCACCGCTGGCGACAGGCGGGCGGGCACTGGGACTACCGTCGGCCGACTCCAACGGGCGTGCCTGACGACGATCCGGTCGCCGACTCGCAGCGTTGGCTCGGTCGACTGGCCGGCCGGCGCTGGCAGTTGTCGGTCAGCGAACTCGTTGGTCTCTGTATCCGAGAGCGCCGACTCATGGAGCTGGCAGTGGCCGAACGCCAGCCGCGGGAATCGTGGGCTCGCTATCGCTTCCTGCACGATCAGGCGCGCGCCTTCTGCGACGGCGGCGGTTCCACCCTCGGCGAGTTCCTCGACTGGGCTGAACACCAGGCTGAGGCCGACACCCAGGTGATCGAGTCGGTCGTGCCGGAGGAAGACCACGACACGGTGCGGATCATGACGATTCACGCGGCGAAGGGTCTCGAGTTCCCAATCGTCGTCTTCGCCGGACTCAATACGCAGCCGCGAAGCGATCCCCCGCGGCTGCTCTGGAGCCAGGACGGGCGTCCGGAGATCCACCTGAGCGGCGACCTCCAGACCTCCGGCTTCGCCACGCTGAGGAAGCGCGAAGACAAGCTGCAGCAAGACGAGTACGTACGCCGCAACTATGTGGCCGCCACGCGGGCGCGGGATCACCTGATCGTCAGTCTCTATCGCAAGACCGGCCAGCGTTGTGACGCTCGAGTCATTGCTGACGTACTTCAGGAGTTCGCTGTTCCCTGCCATGTCCTGGAGCCGGATCAGATTCCCGATCCACCGAGACCAGAGACGTCGTCCTCAGCGGAACCCGAGTCAGACACATGGGCGGATCGCGAGAAGTGGATCGCGCAACGCGCTGATGCGGTCCGGCGTCTCTCGATCCTGCCTCACGAATCGGCGACCGGCGTCGTCCGGCTTGCGAGTGGAGAAACGGAGCAACGGGAACGTCAGCCGAATCACGAACCGGACGACGGCCTGCCGCCGTGGCGTCGAGGCCGAGCCGGCACGGCAATCGGACGTGCGACGCACGCGGTCTTGCAGGTGGTCGACCTACGACATCCAGACGATGCGGAGATACGCCAGGCGGCGAACGCCCAGGCGGCGGCCGAGTCGCTGAGCGGCCCGGCCGCCGACGCGGTGGGACGCCTCGCGTTGCGTGCGACCCGCAACACCGTGGTCAGGCAGGCGGTCTCCGCCGATCGATACTGGCGCGAACTCTACGCCGCCGCCGAGGTCGACGGCGTCCTGCTCGACGGCTTCATCGATCTTCTCTACGAGTTGCCCAACGGCAATCTCGTCGTCGTCGACTACAAGACAGACGCGCTGCAGGCGGGTGAATCGCTCGCCGCAGCTGTCGAGCGCTATCGCCTGCAGGCCGCCGCGTACGCGCTCATTCTTCAGGAGTCGTTGGGCCGAACGGTGGAGCGCTGTGTCCTGCTGTTTCTGGAACCGAACGAGACCGTGGAGATCGCCAACCTGTCTGAATCGATCGCGGACGCGCGCGCCGCCCTGGCGACGCTGGCCGCGCCTGACATTGGGCGTCGCGCTACCGGGTGACTTGACGGCGGCTCGCTAGGCTCATGCCATGGCGGTCTATCTGTTCCACGGCGAGGATCGGTTTGCCCGGCTGGAGGCCGTGGCCGCATTGCGGCGAGAACACGACGCCGACGGCGCGCTGGCGAACAACTCGGTCAGCTTCGACGGGGCACGACTCTCTGTGGGCGAGCTGGGCGCGGCCGTCTCGGCGGCGCCATTTCTTGGTGGCGTCCGATGGGTGCGAGTCGACGGGCTCTGCGCGCGATTCGGCGTGGCGCGGCGCGGCGGCCGCCAGCTGGGTGAATGGGATGGGCTCTCCGGCATGTTGGAGCAGATTCCGCCGACGACGGTCCTCGTCTTCGTCGAAGACGTCTTGCGGCGCGGCAATCCGATGCTCCAATTGCTCGAGCCCATCGCCGATACGCGAGAGTTTGCCCGGCTCAAACCCGAGGAAGCGTTTGAATGGCTGCGCGGCGAGGTGCGCCGCCGCAACCTGCATCTGACCCGCAACGCGGCCCAGGCGTTGGTCGAACGCACAGGCGGCGACCGAGGATCGCTGACCCAGGCCATCGACAAGCTCTCGCTCTACGCGGGCGACGCGAATGTCGACCAGACCATTGTTGAAGCGATGGTGCCGGCAACCCGCTCGGTTTCGATATTCAACCTGGTCGATGCCGTGGCTGAGCGACGCCTCGCCGATGCCATGCGGGCCCTGGACGGCGTCAGAGCCGAAGGCGAGCCGGAAGCGCGAATCATCCAGATGTTGGCGCGTACCTACCGGCAAATTGTCGTCACCAGGGAAGTGATCGATCGGGGCGGTTCCAATGAAGAGATTCAACAGGCGGCCCGGGCAAACTTCGCCTGGCTGGCTCGACGCTTGCGACGGCAAGCACAGTCCTACACGCAAGCATCGGCCGATGCGGCGTTGGCGCGGATCCTTGAGGCTGAAGAGGCGATCATCGACTACCGACGTGCCGACGGGGGCCTGCCCGAGGATGTGGCCGTGGAACTGCTGATTGCCGATCTGGCCGGCGCCGAGCGCTGAGAGCGGCCTCAGACCTCGAGCACCGGGTTGTAGCAGGCCACCCGTTGCCTGATCCGGCCGCCGACGACCTCGCTCAGGGCCGGCTCGCCGTCGGTCCGGCACTTGGTCAGTGCCTTGGGGCAGCGATCGAGATAGGCGCAATGTTCACCGATCTCCGCGCTGGTGAGGTCGGGCAATCCGCCCGGGATCTGACGCAGCCGCGACCCGCGCCGCCGGTCCAGCCGCGGCAGCGTATCCAGCAGCGCCCAGGTGTACGGATGACGCGGCTGACGATAGAGCGGAATCACGTCGTCCACTTCCATCATGCTGCCCGCGTAGATGATCGCCACCCGTTCGGCGATCTGCGCGACGACGCCCATGTCGTGCGTGATCAGCAGAATCGCCGTGCCGCGTTCGTCCCGCAGCCGCTCGAGTTCGTAGAGAATCTGGGCCTGGACGGTGACGTCGAGCGACGCGGTCGGTTCGTCTGCGATCAGTACCTGCGGATCGAGCGCCGTAGCGATCGCAATCATGATCCGCTGGCACATCCCGCCGGACAGCTCGCCCGGATACGATTTCGCCACCCTGATTGGATCCGGTAGTCGCATCGCGTTCAGCGCCTCGAGCGATCGCTCGCGGGCTTCGTTCTTGGTCACCGTGCGGTGCGACGTGATCACCTCTTCCACCTGTTGTCCGACGGTGATGATCGGATTCAGCCCGGCGATGGGATCCTGGAAGATCATCGAGATCTGGTCACCGCGGATGCGTTGCAACTCCTGCCGGTCCATCTGGCCGACGTCGCGATGCTCGTAGCGAATCGTCCCGCTGGTCTGGTTGGCGTTGCGCGGCAGAATGCGCAGGATGCCCAGTCCCAGGGTGGTCTTGCCGGAACCACTCTCACCGACCAGGGCGACAATCTCGCCCCGTTCCAGCGACAACGACGCCCCGCGCACGGCCCGCACTGGGCCTTCGCGCGTGTTGTACTCAATGCTGACGTCGTCGATGGTCAGGACAGGCGGCACGCCATCAGTGTATGCACTTGCCGGAGTAGCAACACCGGGAAACGGTCGCCTACTGCGGTCGACGAATGATCGAGACGACCCGGCCCTGGATCTGCATGTTCGATTCGTCGGTGAACATCGGATCCATGGTTGGGTTCTCGGGTTGGAGTCGCACCTGGCCCTGTTCGTAGTACAGGCGCTTGAGCGTGCAAATGTTCTCCTCGCGCAACCAGACCGCGGCCATCTGACCATTGGAGATGTGTTGCGCCTCTTCCAGGATCACGGTGTCGTTGTCCGCGATCAGGGCGTCGATCATCGAGTCGCCGCGCACGGTGAGCGCGAACACACTCTCAGGATCGCGGCCGGCCAGCATGTCCGACGTGACGGCGATCTTGCTTTCGGCGTGTTCAACGTCAACACCCTCGGGAACCAACGAGCGAGTGCCGGCCGCGATCGATCCGAGCAACGGCACCGCGAGCGAGGCCACGCTCGGCTCCAGCTGGGCCGGCTGCACCGGATCGACCGGCTGGGTCAGCGAGATCGTGCGCGCCCGCTCGCGGTCGCGGCGAATGTGACCCTCGCGTTCGAGGATCTTCAGGTTGTAGTCGGCCACCGAGGTTGAAGACAACTGGCAACCCTCGACGATGTCGCGCACCGAGGGCGGATAGTGATAGCGGGCGAAGTAGTCCTGCAGAAAGGCCAGGATGCGCTCCGGCTTGTCCGATCGCGGACCGCGCTTGCCGCGCCGACGCGCCTGTGGTGCATCGGGACTATTCGAGGTGGGCTGGTCTGACATGTTCAAGATCTCCTGTTCAATGGAGCTGTGCCGGGCGTTCGCACAGTGACGGCGATGCATAGCCGCTTAACGACATAACTGAGTATAGCATCTCTCCGAGCAGGTGTGCGGAACGGCCGTTCTGTACTTTCCTGTCCATTGTGCGCCTATACGCTGGTGATGTCAAGCCCACGCCCCGTGTTTCGCCCGGAAAGACCAGCTTCATGAACATGCCTCCCGAAACCGACAACAGAGTCGGCCTGGTGATCGCCGCGCATCCCGACGATCCGGACTTCGGCGCAGGCGGCACCGCAGCGCTGTGGACCACGCTGGGCTGGGAGATGCACTATCTGGTCGTGACCAACGGCGCCAAGGGCACCGCCGACCCGGAGATGACCTCTGAACGTCTGGTCCCGATGCGTGAAGTGGAACAGCGAAACGCGGCCGAGGAACTCGGTGTCGTCAGCTGCACATTCCTCGGTGGCGAAGACGGCGAGCTGGAGTACACGCGCGAGTACCTGGGCGGCATCGTCAGGGCAATCCGCCAGATTCAACCGCACGCGGTCTTCACCCACTCGACCGACATCATCCATCGCCGGGCGTTGGAGGCCGATCCGTCCGATCCGCTCTCTGAGTGGCGTGGATTCATCAATCACCGCGATCATCGCTGCACCGGCGAGATGACGATCGACGCCGTCTATCCGACCGCGCGCGACCGGCTCAACTTCCCCGAGCACCTCGATGAGGGCCTCGAATGCCACAAGGTCGCCGAACTGTTCATCTGGGGCAGTATGGCGGCCAACTACGACATCGATATCACCGACGTGATTCAGACCAAGATTCGCGCCTTGACCCGGCACGTCTCGCAGTTCGGTGATCGCGGCGAGGACTTCATTGCCAACGTCGAAAAGCGCTGGAGTTCGGCCGATGGCCGCTACTACGAACACTTCGAGCGGGTCTCGCTGCCGGTCTTCTAGCCTCTGGTCCTTTGGCCGCTGAGTGGTCCGGCGCGACGACATGCCGCCTCCGCCCAGGTTCTGTCCCCAATGCGCTGCCTCGTTAAGGGTGACGACCGGTTGCGATGCATGTGGGTGGATCAACTACGTCGATCCCAAGGTCGCCGCCGTCGTCCTGGTCTCCGACGAACAAGGCCGCTTGCTCTACATTCGCCGGAACCACGAGCCGGCGATGTATCGGTGGAGCTGGCCGTCAGGCTTTGTCGACGCCGGCGAGCGGGTCGAAGACGCCGCCGTCCGCGAGGTGCGCGAAGAAACCGGCGTAGAAGTGGAGATCGCCGATCTCCTGGGTGTCTGGTCCAGGACCGGCGATCAGGTGGTCGTCATTGCCTACCGTGCCCGGGAGAGTGGCGGCGAGTTGCGGCCGGGGCCGGAAGCGCTCGCTGCCGCCTGGATCCCCGTCCGGCCGTCCCGGCGGCGTCCTCCGCCCGTGTTTGCGCACGACGAAGCGATTCTCAGGTCATTCCTCGGCCCAGAGCGGTAATCGAGACCGGCAGTGGTCGCACATCGCCACTGCTTCGGTCTGCAACTCGCCACCCCGTGGAATGGTCATGATCACTTGCCGGACGTGCTCAGCGCAGTAGCGGCAGCTGCAGCGTTCGCAGTTCAGGACCAGGGGCTGCAGACACTCGGGCTCGCCGCAACGTTGCGCCTGATTCAATGTCTTCGCGGCGGCCTTGAACTCCAGGTGCCGCTCGACATCGGTCTGCAGCCGCTGGCAGCGATCCTCAACACAGACTTCCTGTCCGTCGTCGTGAACGCGTCCGTGCCGAGCGCAGAAGCCGCGGGCGCAGTACTGGCACTGGCCCAGCAGCGGTTCGCGACATCGGCGAAGTCGGGCCCGATGGTCGCAGTGAGTGGCCTTGTGATACTCGCGGATTTCCACGCATCCAGCCCCGGTTGCACCTCGGTGGCCCGCCAGTCAGGCCGAGGCGCACCGAAATCAGGCTAGCGCGGAGGGGCAATTGCTGGGCCTGGAATCGGCGCAGCGAGGAGACCAGTAGGTCGGCGGTGTGAGCTAGAGGCGGAGCTTGCCGTGTGACGGCTGGCGTCGCCGCTGGCGGCCCTCTTCGACGGCCTGTTCACGCTCAAGCTCGAACACCGAGATGATGTTGCTCTCGTAGACGTACCCGCACGACAGGCAACTCGAATAGACGCTATGGGCGTCGGACTCGACAAGCATCATGCCTGAGCAGCGCGGGCACTTCGACGGAGGTGTAACGGGCATCTGGCCGACTCGCTTTCCAACTCGACCGGCGGTGCAGTCCGACTTTGTGAATGACTGCACAATTGGGAGTTTGTGAAACGATGCACATTATGCGCTACCCATGCCTCGCTTGTCAACTTTTTCACGAACTCCCCCTCTGTTTCCTCACGTTCCAGTGGGCAACCTTGACGCAACCACCCCAACACAGCCATTCAATGTGAACCAAGACACACTTGAGGCCGCAGCCGAGGCGGCGGATATGCTCAAAGACCAATGCGACGCGTTGCCGATCGACTCTCAGTGTTTGGCTTGGCCCTGGTCATCCAGGCTCTGGTCAACTACCTCCTCGGCCCGCCACCGGACGGTCGGCCGACCTGGCTGGCCTGGGTCCTGGCGCAGAGCCGACAACTCGCATCCTTGCCGCCCCGGCTGCGGGTCTTCGCTCCGTTCGCCGCGTCGTTGGTGATCATCCGCGCCGCCGCATTCGTCGAGCGCAGCCGTCCCCCGGGAGGCGGACGTCTGGTGTCGATTCTGATCCAGGCGACCGTACTGGCCCTCACCTACGACATCTGGCGCGGCGTGCGTGCGTCCGACGTCGTGCAACGCCAACTGGCCGATGCCCCCGTCGACGCCGATGGTCGACCGGTGGCCGCGCTGGACAGCGAACGAATCGAGGCAGAGATCGGCCGGCTCGCCAACGCGCCCAGCGAGAGCGTCGTCGGCCCCTGGGCCGCTTACGCCGCCTTCGACCTCTCCGGCGCCGTGGCCTACGCCGCGGTCGAGTCTCTGGGCGGACCCATGGCCGGGCCCGGGACTGAGGGACCGCTGACCGCCATGCTTGATCCCGCTCGGCGACTGGTCTCGGTACGACGCGGCCGCGACGCCATCGCCGCGGCCGCAACGCTTGCGGCTCGCGGCCGTTCCGACCTGCAACCACCCGAGCTGGAAGAGTTGGCGCTGGGGTCGGAAACACCGATCCCCGTCACCGCGATGTCTGTCGCCCTGGACCGTCGGACATCCTGGAATGGCCGTGCAGTCGGCTGGCAACGGCCGGCTCCCGACATCAACGATCTGGGCCGCGCTCGCCGGCTGCATCTCAAGGCGCTCGGCCTGCTGGCGCTCACGGCTGCCGGCGTGGTCGCGCTCGGAGATCTGTTCCGCCCGCCTCGGTCATCGGACGACGATGATTGGACTGAGTGACTGGTTCCGAGCTTCTGCAAGTGGTTGCTAAGATCAGCGTCGTACCAACAAACAACATCCACCGGAGATGATCATGCCGCAGTTCCCATCGGTCGAATGGTTTGAAGCGCTTCGCGACACCGTGCAGGACGACCCGCATTGGCGCGACTTCGGAATGATGGATTGCGCCATGGGCGTCAACGTCGGCGAGACCACAATCAAACTGGTCTTCGACGGCTACGAGATTCCGGAGATCGCCGACATCTCGTCCTCGACCGCTGACGAAGATCTCGACTTCACCCTGGTCATGCCCGAAGACCGCTGGCGAGAGATGATCGAGAACATCAGGAGCAACGGCCACGCCGACCTGCACCACACCCTGAACACCATCGACCTTGAGAGCCCCGAGGAGTTGGCCAAGGGTGAGGACTACAACCGCCGCGACCTGTTCTATCGCTTCAACCAGACCTTGCAGGACTTCTTCGACGCTTCGTCCTCGGTCGAGACGACGTTCGCCTGACCACTCGCTGCCGCCTTTCCTCGGTCAAGCCATGAAGATTGCAGAACCGCGAGTGCGTGAGATCCTGCGCGCCGCCGGATGGCCTCACGACGAACTGGAAAACGCCCTGACGATCGCCTACCACGAAAGCCGTTGGGATCCCCGCGCGGTCAACAAGGACGACCCGTCCGGCGGCAGCTACGGTCTCTTCCAGATCAACGCCTGGTGGGCGTACTTCGGTGAAGAGGAGATCGGCGAGCGCCTGGATCCGGTGCTGGCCATGCGACCGCTCTACAACGCCCGATACGCCCTGCGCATCTGGCGCAAGAGTGGCTGGCAGCCCTGGACCACGGCGCGCTACATCTGAGCCGGCTGATGTCAGGCTCGACCCTCCCTCCGCTATATTCAGTTGACATATTCACCAGCCATCTGGCGCGCCCTGAGAACAGGTAAACGTGGCAATCTCCGTCAAACTGATCGACCACACCAAGGACCCGATCCGCGCCCTCTACATGGCCTATCGGGTCTGCTATTCGGCTCTGACGCCGCAGCAGGTCCTTGATCGAATCGACGACGAGCGCATCTCTCAGGAGAAGATGCTCGAATTCGTCGAGGCCCGGCTGCTCACCGGCCACATGTCGCCGCTGGAACAGGTCCACTTCGAGTTCGGAATCTCGGGCGTGTCGCGCGCGTTCTCCCACCAGTTCGTGCGCCATCGCATCGGGATCAGCTTCGAGCAGCAGAGCCAGCGCTACGTCACCTACAAGGGCGGCGCCTTCCCCTACACAGTGCCCAAAACGGTCGAACGGGCCGGACTCGGCGACGACATGACGGCGCTCTTCGCCCAGGCTGGCGCGCTCTATGAAAAAATGGTCGAGGCTGGCGTCCCGGCCGAGGACGCCCGCTTCTTGCTGCCCAACGCGACGAACACCAACTTCAAGATCACCGTCAACTTCGCCTCGCTGCTGCACATCTCCGACCTGCGCCTCTGCACCCGAGCCCAGTGGGAGTTTCGCAAGGTCGTCTCGCTGATGCGGGCAGAGGTGGTTAAGGTCGCGCCCGAGTTGGGCCGCCAGCTCCAGCCCAAGTGCGGCGAGCGGCGGCTCGGCTACTGCGACGAGGACTACGAGGCCTGGGAAGAGTGCCCGATCGGCCGCAAGCGTCCGCACAAGTCGGAGCTCTTCAACCTCTACGACGCCTACCGCAAGGGCGAACTCGACGACCTCGACGCCGACGACATGGCCATCATCGCCGCCGACAACGACGACGCACCCGCCTTCATCCGCTAGCCGTCTCCACGCTCCCCCTCGCAGGGGGAGCTGCCGAAGGCTGAGGGGGTCCCGCTGCCTCGCAGTGCTACTCCTCCTCGATCACCCGCTTCAACGCCGCAATCTGACCCCCGTCCGTGCGCCGGATCGCGAGACGGATCAACGGTCCCAGCAGCAGGTACTGCAAGCCTCTGAACTGGCAATCCGCCTCAAGACTGACCCGACAGCTCGATTCACCCGTCGGCTCAATCGAATACGTGTAGTCCGCCGTCACGCCCCCCTGCTGGGATCGAAGCGTCACCGACCGTCCGCGCTCACAGTGCGTGATCACTGACTCACGGTCTTGCCCCCGCGTGAAGAAATGGATCCGAGCCCCCTCGACCGTCTCGCCATCGATCGACATCGACTCGATCCCGTTCATCCAGCGCACCGCCCCGGGCCAGTCGGTCAGTACCGCCCAGACCTCGTCGGGCGGGCGATCGATCGTCTCACTGACCGAAATTGTCCGCGCCATGCGATTGCTCCCTCCGTTCGCCCTGGACGCGCCCGGTCTCTCGACCGACAGTTTGGCGACCTACCCAAACAGGTCGTCGTCTTCGTCCCAATCATCGAGATACTCGGTGAGGTCTTCGTCCGGACCGAACGGCAAGTCCTGCTCAAACAGCTCGACGCCGATGATGCCCAGGCCGACCAACGGAATGATGTCATGGTCCACGTGCCTCTGCGCCCGCTCCTCAATCCGCCTCTCAGCCGCCTCGTCGCTGCCGGAGAACAGGAGGCGGGCGATCGCGATGACCGCGACAACAACCACGATGAGGATGATTGCCTCCACGTCCCTCTCTCTCTCCGCCGTGCCCGCCGTCCATGGCGCGCGACAGACGCCCGCCCTACACCAGTTCCAGCAACTGAACGAAGTTGCCGTCCGGATCGAGCAGAGTAGCGACTTCGCCGCCCCACGATTCCCGCTCCGGCCGTCGTTGAACCCGGACGCTTGGATCAGCCGAAACGACCCGCTGGAACTCACTCGAGACATCGTCGACGAACAGATTGATCTGCATCCGCGCGGGCTCCAGCGTCGGGCCGGAGATCTCCGAGTGATCGAGCAGGCGGATGAACCCGGCCGCGGCTTCGAACACCGGATCGCGGAACTTCGTGACCCGCTCCAGTCCCAGCGTCGCGCCGTAGAAGCGGGTCATCGCCTCAATCTGGTCCGTGCCGACCATGATCGTCAGCTCGCGCACTCGCATGACCGACCTCAGACCTCCAGGGACATTCCGTCCGTTGCGACCACGATCGTCCCGTCATACGCCCGCCGCGCTTCCTCGACCAGCTCCCAATCGCGCTCCAGCGACATGATATGGGTCAGGACCAGCGTTCCCACGCCGGCGTCCCGGGCGATCCGGCCCGCCGACTCCGCCGTCGAGTGTGTCCCTGCCACCCCTCGGAAGAGGCCCTGCCGACCCGCTTCAGACAATCCCTCGGCCATACGCTCCAGGCACGACTCCGTGTACGCCTCGTGTACCAGCACATCGGCGCCGTCGGCCAGTGGGACCAGGGCCTCTGGCGCATACGTGGTGTCGCCCGTGTAGACCAGCGATCGCCCACCCGCCTCGAACCGCCGCGCCAGGCACTCCAGGTACGGCGCGTGGGGCACCTCGACCGAGCGCACCTCCATCCCCCCGATTTCGCGCTCATCGCCCGGCCTCGTCAACTCCACCGACACTCCGTCCAGCCATCGCCGGATGAAGTCGCTCGTCGCATTGACCCGTGCAAACGCCAGCGCCGCCTCCATGTAAGTGTCCGTATCGCGCGGCCCGAACACCGTCACCGGCGCTCCCCGGCGAACGATCAGCCGGGTGAACAGCTCCACCACGCCCATCGCATGGTCAAAGTGAAGATGAGACAAGACCACGTCCGACACCGCGTCCGCATCCAGCCCCGAGTCCACCATCCGCTCCATGAACCCCGGCCCCGCATCCACCAGGATCCGAGCATCACCATGAGCCAGATGGATCGACGCCGCCCCCCGCCGAGGGTTCACCGACCCCCCTGCCCCCGACCCACAAAACGTAATCCGCATAACTCAAACTCCTCGCCGCAGGCTACCCCTACAAAACGTCCGACACCCAGTTCCCTCGCCCGTACCGCCCGCATCTCGGACCGTTTGCGACTTCACACTTGCTGCCTGCTTCATCGAACACATGTGCATCTAAGATTGTTTCCAGGCTCATCTCAACCCCCACGAAGGACCCCGGCCATGTCCCTTCAGAACTCGCCGACCACGATCGAACCCTTCCGACCAGGCCTGCACCGGCCCGACCAGAGCCGACCAGGGCCGTCCAAAATCGTACAAATCCGAACAAATCCGTACAAGGTGAACCGAAAAAACCCGAAAAAACCTGAAAGTGCAAACGCACGATCTCCAGTGTTTCACGCGGGATCGTGCTCTGTCCCGTCCCCGAAAAAAGTTTCGCCAAAACCTGAAACCGGCCAACCTCGACCGATCCACACGAAAGGCAAACACAACCTAGACTCCCAAACCATGCCGCCTCTCTCCGTGCTCCGCGTCCTCGACCATGGCCATGTGTGGGCCGGGCCTCTGCTGGGCATGTTTCTTGCGGACCTGGGCGCGGAAGTGATCAAGGTGGGCGCGCCTCACCGGCTGTCGGGGGTCTCCATTGGCGGGCAGCGGGCGCCGGTGGGCTCGATCGGCGGCGACCGTGGCTCGACGTCTCCCGACGATCCGCGCGCCTTCCACGGCCTCGACCGGGGGAAGAAGTCGATCTCGATCCACCTCGGCGACCCCCGTGGCCGTGAGCTGTACCTCAGACTGGTCGAGCAATCGGACATTGTCCTTGAGAATTTCTCGCCGCGCGTGATGCCATCGCTGGGGCTCTCCTACGACGTGCTTGCGGAGGTCAACCCGAGGATCATCATGGTTGCCCTGTCCGCCTCTGGAGCGACCGAGAGTCCATGGCGCAACCTGGTGACCTATGGGCCGTCGCTGGCGGCGCTCTACGGGCTCAAATCGTTGCTCGGTTATCCCGACGACCCGCAACCGCGCGAAGACACCGCCGATCTTGACCCGACCGCCGCCGGGCATGCCTTCATCGCCGTGCTGGCCGCGCTCGAGTATCGCGAGCGGACGGGCCGCGGTCAGTTCATTGACCTCGCACAGGGAGAAGCCACGCTGCAGCGGGCGGCGCAACCGCTGATGGACTGGCTGCTCAACCGACGCGACGCCGGACCGCGCGGCAATCGTGGTTCGGCGATGGCGCCGCACGGCGTCTATCCCGCGCTGGAGGAGGACTCGTGGCTGGCTATCGTGGTCCGCTCGGACGATGAGTGGTCATCGCTCTGTGGTCTCGCGCCACACCTGGATCAGCCGCAATGGTCGACCATGCGAGGCCGACTCAATGACCAGGACGCGCTAGACATCGCCGTCTCGAACTGGACTCGCAGCCACGAGGCGATGGAGTTGAGCATCGAGCTCCAGGGCGTGGGCGTCCCGGCCTTCCCGATGATGGATCCGACCGCCCTGCTAATCGATGAGGACTACGCCGCCCTGTCGAACGCTGGCATCGACCTCAGCGCCGAAGCCGCCGAGCCTTTGCGCGGCGGCTCGCTGTACACCGGCACCCCCTGGAAGATGGCTCGCACACCAGCAGCGCTCACCGCGCCGATTCCCAACCGAGGTGAGCACGACGACGAGATCTACGGCGATCTGCTGGGCATTGGCGAAGCAGCACGCACCGAACTTCGCGATTCCGGAGTGATTTGATCATGCTCCTTCACGTGCCGGAGCCTGCGGGCGGTTATCCTCGCAACGCTGAACCAGACAGCCAGAGAGGACATCCATTATGTGCCACCGATACGAAGCGCTGCCCGCCATCACGCCGATCGCCGGAGCAGCGGTTGACGTCGAAGACCTGACCCTGACCGCCTCCGACGGGACCGAGTTCGCCGCCTTCCATGCGCGCGCCGAGTCGCCCACCGGACCGGGCATGGTGATCCTGCCCGACGTGCGCGGCCTCTTCCGCTTCTACGAGGAACTCGCGATTCGCTTCGCCGAGATCGGCGTCGACGCCGTCGCGATCGACTACTTCGGCCGCACCGCCGGCAACTCCAAGCGCGACGCCGAGTTCGACTTTTGGCCCCACGTGCGCAGCACGACGGCCGAGGGCATCGTCGCCGACACGGCCGCCGCTGTGGCCGTGTTGCGCGCCAACGATTCCGAACGGGCCGTCTTCACCGTCGGCTTCTGCTTCGGCGGCAGCAACAGCTGGCTGCAGGCCTCCGCCGGACACGGGCTGGCCGGCGCGATCGGCTTCTACGGACGACCAACGGCCGAGGGTCTCAATGGCGCGCCGGCGCCGTCGGCCACCGTCTCCGAGATCGAGTGTCCCATCCTCGGCCTGATGGGCGGAGCCGACGAGAGCATCCCGGCCGAAGCCGTCGCCGAGTGGGACGCCGCTCTTGGGGCCGGCGGCGTCACTCGCGAGATTGTCACCTACGAGGGCGCCCCGCACAGCTTCTTCGACCGCAGCTACGACGAACACGTCGACGCCTGCAACGACGCCTGGCAGCGAATCCAGAACTTCATCGCAGCCAATAGCTAAACCTCATCCTCCCTCTCCCCCGCGAAGCAGGGGGGGAGATGCCGAAGGCAGAGTGGGGCACTCGGACAGAATCACGAAAGGACCTTGCCATGCGAGTCACGAAATCATCCGACGGCGACACCAACCAGGCCAACGCGCCCATCTTCACCGGTGGCAACGTCTGGGTCCGGGCCCTGGCCGGCTCGATCGGCGGACAGAACGCGGCCGACGACGCCGACTTCAACCTGGCGATCGTCCAGTTCGGCGCGGGAGCTCGGACGAAGATGCACACCCACTCGTCTGAGCAAATGCTGTACGTCGTCTCGGGCATCGGCAAGGTCGGCACCTCCGACGAGGAGCACACCATTTCGGTCGGTGACTTCGCCATCATCCCACCGGGCGAGGAGCATTACCACGGCGCCGCCGACACCGGTTCGCCCATGTCGCATCTCGCGATCACCCGCCGCGACTCCGTCACCGAGGTCACCGAGGACTGATAGTATCGGTACCATGATGGCGCTTGGCTGGAGTACATCATGGTGACCGAAGAACGCCCAACCGAAGCATGGGGCCCGCGCCCGGGAGAAGACTGGCGCGCCCATCGCATGCGCGTGTTCGCCGACTACCCGGAGCATCTCGCAGTGCTCCGAGTCGCCGAATCGCGCGAGCACGAAGCCGAAATCTGGCGGGAGTGGCATGTCGCGAGCTCGGACAGCGATCCTGATCTGTTGGAGCTGGCTCGCAAAGCGAGATACGACCTGGAAGCGCCGCCCGAGGAAGATGAGGATGACATCCGCTTCATCAGAAGCAAGCGAGGCGGAGCAGACGAACGCGTCATGCAGAAATTCTGGAGCTGGTTTGAGAAGAGGTTCCCTGACCAGGTCTATGGGCGCGCCGCAGACGCATGAGCTACACCGTCGATTTTGACCCGGAAGCTCGGCGGGAACTCAGCCGGTTAGGTCCTCGTCCAAAGGAACAAGTCAACAAGGTGCTCAAGCGCCTTCGAGCCGGACCCGACTACGCACTGGATGTGCGCCTACACGGCCAGAACAGCATGTGGCGCGCAACTGCTGGCCGCAGGTGGCGGGTCGTCTACGAGGTGCGGCCAGATCGGCAAATTCAGATCATGCGGATTCGACGCCGGCGCGACGTGTACGAGGGCATCGAACACCCCGGTCCACGGGACATTCGAGAACCGAAAGTGATCTACCAGGGAGAGGCAGCCTCAGTACCCGCTGCGGCGGCCGATTGAGCGCACGTCCCAGGCGGCGATCGCAACTCCAACAAGCAGGAAGAACGCGATCAACCCCAGCAAGATGTTACCGCCCGCGCCTTCGATCCCGGCGAGTTGGCGCAGCGCGATCATCACGCCGGCGCTAACCACGGCCAGCGAGATGTAGATCCAGTTGTGGATCCACTCGGCCGCGAAGTTCACGGCGATCGCGACCACAACCGCCGCATTGACCACGATCAAGAGGTGCACGTCCGCGTGTCGGCTCCAGCCGCCCCAGGCCGTGCCCGTCAGTTCATTCAACTCCACCGCCGTACCGCCGCGGATCGCCAGAAACAGCACCACGATCGCCGCCCCAACCGCGCCGCCGATCAGCGGCCGCAGCATCCGCGGCCCCATCGTGTCCCAGGCGCGTGACGGCAATGCTCCCAGGCGAGTCCGGCTGTGCTCGTAGCGGTGTTCGGCCATGACCCTCTCCCAGTCCTCAGTCTAGATGTTGGATCGGGTCTGCCCGCCGTCGACGTTGAGGCAGGCGCCGGTCACCCAGCTCGCCCGTGGCGAGGCCAGGAAGGCAACCACGTCGGCGACCTCCTCCGGCCGTCCGAATCGGTTGAACGCGATCGTATCGAGCACGCTGCGCTGGATGCCCTCCGGGTCAGACTCGTAGCGCGTTTGCCAGCGTGAGTTCGGCCAGGCAATCGATCCGGGCGCGACGGCGTTGGCGCGAACGTTCTGCGGAGCCAGCTCCAGCGCCAGTGACTTGGCGTGACTGTGCATGGCCGCTTTCATCGCGTTGTACTGCGCCGAGCCACCCGCTTCGCGTCCGAAGATCGAGCCGATGTGAATGATCGACGAGCTGTCGGCATCCTCTCCCGACGCTGCCGTCGCGAGATGCGGCAATGCCGCCCGGGTCGTACGTACCGCCGCCATCAGATTGAGGTCGAACATGTCCTGCCAGACCTCGTCGCCCTCACCGCGCAGCGAGACCCCCATGTTGTTGATCAGGATGTCGAGGCCGCCCAGAGCCTCGACCGCGCCCGCGACCGCGCGGTCGGCCGCGTCCGGCTCGCCCAGGTCGGCCACGGTCCAGTGCGCTCGCGCATTGCCGGCCGCTTCAATCCGTGCAGCCCCCTGTTCGAGCGCCTCGGCCCGACGCGAGCAGATCGATATATCGACGCCCTCTGCCGCCAGCGAAAGCGCACAGTACAGGCCGATCCCTTCAGAGGCTCCGGTGATCAACGCTCGTTTGCCCTCGAGACCAAGATCCATGGCCGCCTCCACCCTCGTTATGGCCGATTCGCCGGGACCGCTTCGGCGATCATTCTATGACCGCGTACGCTCAGGGCATGAGCGACTCTGGACGCAATCAGATGTTTGGCGTCGACTGGCGCGGGTTGTCCCTGTCGCTTCGCCAGGGTGGATCATTGTTGCGCGCCCTCGCGGGCACAACCCTCGCGAACGCCCTGCAAATGCCCCAGACCCACAAGCGGCGCGGGAAGACGGCGGTCGCCGGGCTCGATGCTCCGGTCGAGATTATCCGCGATCGATTCGACATCCCCCATTGCTTTGCGGAGTCGGCGGACGACGCGCTGTTCGCGCTCGGCTATGTGCAGGCCCAGGACCGACTCTGGCAGATGCAGTGGAGCCGTCGCGCGGCGATGGGGCGCCTGGCCGAGATCGCCGGCCCCGCTGCATTGCCGGTTGATCGATTCTGCCGGACGCTCGGCATCGGCCGCGCTTCAGAGCGTGCCTGGGACGAGACTCCCACGCTACGACGCGACCAACTCTTCCCCTTCATCGCCGGCATCAATGCTGCGATCGCGCGCGCCCCGCGACCGTTTGAAGCGCAAATGCTGGGCGACAGGATCGGGCCGTGGTCGCCCGCCGACAGCGTCGCCTGGGGCAAACTGCTGTCGATTCTGCTCTCGCCCGCCTGGGAGCAGCAACTGATCCGCGCGCGCGTTGTCGAAGCGGCCGGGCTGGAAGCGCTGCACGAACTCGATCCGCCGCTCTCACCTGACACGGTGGCTGCCGTTCCGCCCGATGCGCCCTACGAGGAACTCGCGCGACCGCTTCAGGCAGCCGCCCAGGCGGCGTCCGAGTTGTTGGGCTTGCAACAGGGCGCCTCCAACAACTGGGCCGTCGATGGCCGCCACACGGCGGACGGCGTGCCGCTATTCGCCTGCGACCCGCATCTCAATCCGGTGACGCCTCCGCACACCTACTTCGTCCATCTGCATTGTCCCGAGTTCAATGCCGCCGGCGCCAGCGTCCCCGGACTGCCGGGCATCGTCTGGGGCTTCAACGATCACATCGCCTGGGGACCAACCGCGGCCATGATGTCTATGAACGTCGCCGTCGTGGAACAGCTCTCGGACGACAGCAGCAAGTCATTGACGCCCGACGGATGGGTCGACATTGCACAGCGAGATGAGACGATCCGTGTTCGCGGGCATCCCGACGAGCCGCTGACGCTGCGCGAAACCGTTAACGGTCCCATCGTCAGCGAGGTCTTGCCCCCGGACATCGATCGACAATGGAACGGCACGTGCGCCATTTCGCTGCACTCGCGCATCCTCGCGCCCAGTCATGGCGGCGGTGGGATCGCCGACATGCTCTCGGCCCGCAACTGGGATGAGTTCAGCGCCGCGGCCGGCGACATGGCCGACTTCAACCTCTGCTATGCCTACGCCGACAAACGACGCGTCGGACTACGGGTCAGCGCCGACGTACCCGCCGGCGACATGGCGACGATGCGATTCCCGGCCGCCGGCTGGGCCCCGATCGATCGGGGCGGCGCGCCCACTCGGGCGCTCAACGGAGACAGTCTGCCTCACGTCGTCGATCCTCCCGGCGGTATTGTTGTCAGCGCCAATGCGCCGCTGGCGCCGTTCGAGGACAGTCGCTTCGGGGCGGAGTACCTCGATCCCGCCCGTGCAGCACGTATTCGCGAACTGCTTGATGAGACGGGCCCGCACACCACAGAGACCTTCGCCGCCATCCAGTCCGACAACACCTCATTGCCGCTGCGGGAGTTCGCTCGTCATCTTCCAGAAAACTCGTTCACCGAGTGGGATGGGGAAATGAACGCCAGTTCAGTCACCGCTGCAATTGTCGCGGCGACGTTGATTGAGTATCGGCGCCGCGAACTGACCGAATTGCTGGGACCGAGTGGTGAGGATTTGCTTTCACCATTGCTGGCGATACCGACCCTGGACATCTTCGCCGCGCACGCAACCTCATGGGCGCTCAAGCGAATCGCCGCCAACCCCGAAACGGCCGGCGAGCGCCTGGGAGCGGCTCACAACCGCGCGATCGATGCGTTGCGGCGTCGGTTCGGACCGGACCGTTCCGCCTGGACCTGGGGTCGCTGTCGCCGCCTGATCCTCAAGCACAGCCTCTCCGACGCGCCGGTCGTTGGTTCCCTGCTCTCACCTGGCCCGTTTGCCTATGGCGGCGAGGCCGACACCATCTCACAGTCCGGCGTACTCGGACTGCGCCACTTCGACGCCGCCAGCGCGATCCCGGCGCTGAGGCTGATCGTCAAGATGAGCGATCCGCCACAAGCTCAGTTCGCCCTCGCCGGGGAACAGATCCACGATCCGCTGCACGCAAACGGCCCGCTGACCGATGCCTGGCTCAAGGACCGGCACCTGCCGCTGCTCCGTGATCGGGCGGAGATTGAAGCGGCATCAAAGGCCTCTGCGACCAACCGGGCGCAGCGCCTGCGGCTCGTTCCCAGGGCTTCGGTACACTGACTGACTTAGACGCACAGAGACGACCGACTGGATGTCCGCCTTGTCCCAGCTCAGCCTCGAGCGCCACGACGACATCGCCGTGATCAGCGGCGGCGTCACGCTGTCGGCCGATTTCATCGGTCGACTGGCCGACCTGAGCTCGGCCGTCGCCGATGACGTGCGTGTGGTCGTCCTGCATCCCGACAAGCGCGTGTGGTCGGGATTCGACGGCGTAACCGACGCCGGTGATCTGTTCGCCGGACTCGCAGAGATCGCGCAGCCGACGATCGCCGTGCTTGACGGACCAACTTTCGGCGGAGGCCTGGAGCTGGCTTTGACGGCCGACATTCGCGTCGCCGCAACCGACTGCCAGATCGGTCTTGCCGCGTTGACTGACGGATTCCCTCGGGCAGGTGGCGTGCAACGCCTGACTCGCGCGGTTGGCCGTTCTCGGGCAACTCAGCTATTGCTTCTGGAAGACCAGATCGATTCGGCGACCGCCTGTGAGTGGGGGCTGGTTAATCTCGTGGCCGACGACGCGCTTGAGGCCGCCTGGCAGGTCGCGGGCTCGATCGCATCCCGAGGGCCGATCGCCACGCGCTACGCCAAGGACGCGATCCGCCACGGCCTCGAGATGCCGTTGGCCCAGGCGTTGCACTACGAGACCGAGCTCACCATTCTGCTCCAGGACACGAACGACCGAGCCGAAGGCGTCGACGCCTTCGTGAACAAACGAGCACCACAATTCAGCGGAACGTAGTGACGTACCCGCAGGGAAGGCACATGAGATGCGACTGATTCTTGATGAAGAAGAGACCTGGTCGTTGATGACCCTGATCACGGCCCAGGTGTTGGATCAGGTCGAACTCTCCGACGAGGCGGTCCAGGCGATTCGCGACTGGCGCGCCGGCGTCGTCGAGGGCAATGCAGCCATGGAAGCCGTGGCCAATGGCGTCAACGAGGCCCTGGGCAACACGATCGACGAAGAGTTGACCCGCCAGATTCGCCGACGCGACTACTACCGGACGGTCCGTTAGCCGTCCACACTCCGCGAGGACAGAGGGGAAGACGATCATGGTCAAAGTAGAGCTCGACATCGAAGAGGCCTGGGCAATCTTCAGCCAGGTGGTCAATCACATGCTCGAGGAAGTGGAGATTGACAAGTCCGATCGCGCCGCCATCCGCCGCTGGAAGTCCAGCGAGATGCGACCCGGCCGCGAAGAAATGGACGCCCTCCACGAGAAGATCAACGACGACATCGAGCGACTCTGGGAAGTCCGCCGCAAGAGCGAGATCCGAAGGCCCGACTGGCGCTAGCTGAGAGCGTTCAGCTTCTCGATGAATCGCTCGACATGGGCGAGATAGAGGGCAACCGTCTCGTTGTCCAGCCAGCCTTCATAGAAGTTCATATGCAGGTCGTTGGCATTGCCAAAGTAGGTGCGCATCTCGTCGTCGTCAGCTTCCCGCGCAAGTTCTTGCACCACCTGCCGAAGCTGGTAATGCGACGCATGATTGAGCCCGCGAGTCGTCGCGACGGCTTTCACCGAGACGGCCGCAGCACCCCAGCCCTTCTCGGATGCCTGCGTCAGGTCGCCCTCCGACAGGTATGCCCGCGCCCGGCGCAGATATTCTGAGCTCAGGTCCTCGTAGCGTTCAAGTCTTGGCGTCGTCATGGCGCGAGCGTAGCAACAAAATTCGCACATACGCCCAGAAAGGAAACGAGCGGCGTTTGCGCTCAGGAACGTCAGCCCCCATATGTCCGATCCACTGATCCTCTATGACAAGCCTCTCGACGGCGTTGCCAGCATCACGCTGAACCGTCCTGAGGCGCTCAATGCGATCAACATGGCCATGAGGGACGACCTCTGGACGTTCATCCACGCCGCCCAGCTGGATCCCGACGTGCGCGTCCTGATCTTCCGAGGCGAAGGTCCGCGAGCCTTCTCAGCCGGCGCAGACATCTCCGAGTTCGGCAGCGCGCCATCATTGCATGAGTCGCGCGAAGCTCGCCGCCTGCGCGATCTCTGGGCGCTGCTGGAAGATCTCCCTATGCCCACGATCGCCGCGCTACACGGCTTCTGCTTTGGCGCCGGCATCGAACTGCCGCTCTATTGCGACCTGCGCATCGCCGCCGAGAACACGCGAATCGGGCTACCCGAAGTCACTCTCGGCTACATCCCCTCCGCCGGCGGCACACAGATGTTGCCGCGAATCGCACCGCCTTCCGCCGCCAGCGGCATGATTCTCAGCGGCGACCCGATTGACGCCGGACAGGCGTTGCAATGGGGAATCGTGCATCGCATCGTTCTCGCCGAGGACCTGGAGCCCACGGTGTTCTCGGTCGCCGAGCGGCTTGCCGATGCCGATCCTGCGGTCGTCGCCGCGCTCAAACGCAGCATCCGCCGCGGACTCGATCTGCCTATGTCTGGTGCGATTCGTCAGGACACGCAGACCGCACGCCGATTGGCCAATAGACTGTCTGATCGTTAACCCCTTCACATCCGCATTCGGCCCGAACCATGCAACCGGCCGGGCCAGGGAGACTGAGACGTGAATACCGCCGATTTCCTCGAACTGTCCGCCGCCGTTGTCCCTGACCGCGCCGCCCTGATCTGTGAAGACACGGTCAAAACGTACGCCGATCTACAGGCCGAAGTGACGCGCCTCGGCAACGCCCTGCAAGGCCTGGGTCTGACCCGCGGCGATCACGTCGGCGTCATGTCGGTCAACTCGGCCGAGTACGTGATCATCTACTACGCCTGCGCCAAGATTGGCGTCACCTTTGTGCCGCTCAACTACCGGGCCAAGCGCGAAGAGCTGACCTACATGATCAACACGGTCGAGGCCAGGGCGATCTTCGTCTCCGACCGCTACCAGGACCTCGTCCGCGCGATCAAGGACGACTGCCCCACCGTCCGGAACTACATCGCGCTTGAGCACGACGTCCCACTGGGTCAACAGCACTACCGCGATTTGATGGCCTCCGGCTCCGACGACTTCCTCTGGGCGGAGGTCGACGACAAGGACCCGACCGTCATCATCTACACCTCGGGCACCACGGCGATGCCCAAGGGTGTCCAGGTCACCTACCAGGACCTCACGGTCTACGTGACCAATACGATGTCGCCCGCCGATCCCGACATGCCGCACGAGAAGACGCTGCTCTCGGTGCCGCTCTTCCACATCGCCGGGGCGACCACGATGGTTTCTTCGGTCTGGGGCGGTCGGACGCTCGTCATCCTGCCGCAGTTCTCGCCGCACTCCTGGATCGACGCGGTCGACGGACACGGGATTACCCACTCGATGGTCGTCCCGACCATGCTCAAGCGGACGATGGAGGATCCCCACTTCTCCAACTTCAATGGCGAGACCCTCCAATTGCTCACCTATGGCGCCGCGCCGATGCCCTATGACGTGATCCGCGCCGCCGTCGATGTCTTCCCCCAGAACGTCGGCTTCATGAACGCCTACGGCCAGACCGAATCGACCAGCTCGATCTCCTTCCTCGGCCCCGACGACCACCGCCTCGACGGCTCGGCCGAGGAGGTCGCGGTCAAGGAACATCGGTTGCGTTCGGTCGGCAAGGTCATGCCCGACATCGAAGTCCTGATCATGGACCCGACTGACCAGGTCGTCGGTACGGGCGAAGAGGGCGAAATCTGTGTTCGCGGCGACCGGATCATGGCCGGGTACTACAAGCAGGAGGAGGAAACCGCCTCCGCCATCCGCGACGGCATTCTGCACACCGGTGACGTCGGCTACCTCGACGACGAGGGCTACCTCTTCATCACCGGCAGGACCAAGGACCTGATCATCCGCGGCGGCGAGAACATCGCGCCCGGCGAGATCGAACAGGTCCTGGAAGCTCACCCGGCCGTCGCCGAGGCGGCCGTCATCGGCGCGCCCGACCTGGAGTGGGGGGAAGTCGTCAAGGCCGTGGTCATCCTTCACGAGGGCGAATCACTCTCCCTCGACGACGCGGTCGCCCACACCAAGAGTCAGTTAGCCAGCTACAAGGCCCCCACGTACCTCGCCGTCGTCGACACCCTCCCTCGCAACCACATGGGCAAGGTCCTCAAGAACGACCTCCGCAAGACCCACGGCGAGGCCAAGAACGGCTAGGCTTCTTGCGCCTAATGCGGCGCTCAGCACACGTGTGGACGCGCACGCCTCGACTCCTGTTAGGCGCCGGGGCTATGGCGGCGATCCTGTTGGTGGCAGCTGGCGTTTCGAGTTCCGGCGCACAGTCGAACGAACTTGAAGTGCGGATCAGTGCACGCCTGTCGGAACGAGGCCAAGTGGAGTTTGCGCTTCAGGAACGCGGCGACTCAGGCGAATGGGGTCAACGCATTTTGCCGCAGCGCCGGTACTTTCCGAACGTCACCCACACAACGTGGCTGAAGAGCACCGCTTTCGAACTTAGTTTGCCCAACGTCTTTGCGCAGATCATCGCTCGCAGGACAACCAGCGGGCAGATAGAGTTCGGTCTCCAGTGGGTTGAGGCGCAGATAGACGGCACACAAGTTCACGAAGCACTACCCCGCCAGCGCTTCTTTCCCGAAGTCGACCACCACCGCTGGCTCAACAGCAGCGCAATAGCGATCGTCCTTGGAGCGTTCGGCGATATCGACGCTCTTGGGGTCAGAACGATCAACGTCCTGCGGAACGTTTCCGACGCTGATGATCAGGGCCCGATCGTGGCGCGATACCGACTTGACGGAGGCGGCCCTACTTCCATCGGCATCCTGGACTGGAAGTCGCCTGAGTTCACGATTCCCGACGGAATCACCCTATACATGGAACCTCGGTTCCTCGACGGCTTCATACCCGACTGGGGCATCGTCTTGATTTTCCCGAGCGGATTTGAACTCGTGCTGCATCCCCAGACAATAGATGCGCTCCTGGCGCGGACGGACATTACTGATCCAGTCGCGGCAGCGGTCGTCGAGTCAATGCGGCAGTCCGGTGCCTCGCGAGCAGGTCCTGCCACCACCGAGGTGACGGAACAGGTACTGGCCTGCACTAACGTCTCAAGCCCGTTCCCTACCTCCACAGTGGAGTTCCCTTCTGATCAGTGCATGCACATTTCCGGCTCCGGAACATTGACGATCGCATCCCGCGGACGCCAACTGACGCTGGACCTCCCGGACATTCAGGCACCGTGGTTGATGATTGTCATTGACGAAGGCTCAGCTGGCGCTCATCGTCTCTACATCGCGCCAGGTGGGTCTGACCATCTGGAAGTCGATTGGCGTACGGGCGCCGAGCGATCGCGGAGTGTCGCGAGCGGGGTCGATTCCAGTCGGATCCATGCCGTCTTCGACGCCATCATCGCCTCAATCAGTCGGTGAGGGCATCCGCTGATCGACAGTAGGGCCCATCCGCTAGTTCACACCGCTACGTGCGATAATGCCCTCCGACGAACACGATGGTTGGGGGTGCTGCGGTGACAAGATCGGCTGACTCCAAACGCCAAACCAGCGCAACGTCGACAAGCAAGCGCGTTTCGGCCCTGGCTATCCCTGCCTGGTTGCCGTTGGGCGGCATCCTACTCGTCTCCGGCGCCGAGACCGTCCGGGTAACCGGCGCGCACCGCGAACTCTTTTTCAACATCGATCACTTCTGGGTGCTGTACATGCTGCTCCCGTTCGTGATCGGGATCATCATCTACGGCCTGGTCCGACGCTCTCGCGTCTGGCGATTGGGCAAACCGACGTCGCTGCTGAAGGGCAATTTCGACAACCTGCCCGTCAGAATCGGCCGGTTGGTCAAGGGCGGTGGCGGTACCGAGCGCGTCCTCCTCGACCCGTACTCGGGCGTCATGCACCTCTGCATCATGACCTCGATGATCGTCCTCTTCCTCGTCACCGCGCTACTCGCCATCGACGACTACATTCCCGTCGACATCCTCGTCGGACCGCGCTACCTCGGCTACTCGCTGGTCGCCGACATCTTCGGCCTCGTCGGCATCATCGGCGTCGCGATGGCGGTTGCTCATCGCTGGGTCCGGCCGCGAACGGCCTGGCTGCCGACCTGGGAGGATTGGCTGATCCTCGGCGGCCTCGGCATGCTGTTGATCACCGGCTTCATCGTCGAGGGTCTGCGCATCCACACCTCCGAGATCGACGTCAACCCGGAATGGTCCTACTGGTCGCCGGTCGGCTACATCGTGGCCCTGATGTTCTCAGGTGTGAAAGTCTCCGCCGCGCTCGACATCCACACCACGTTCTGGTGGATCCACATGGTCGGCGCGCTCTCCTGGATCACCCTGCTCGGCTATTCCAAGCTCAACCACCTCGTTCTCGCGCCGGCCAACGCCTTCCTCAAGCGCACTTCGGCCCCGGGCAAACTCGACATGATCGAGAACATCGAGGAGCAGGAGCACTTCGGCGTCTCCCAGCTCGAGCACTTCACGATGAAGCAGATCTTCGAGCTCGACGTCTGCGTGCGCTGCGGCCGCTGCACGGACAACTGTCCCGCAGATATCGCCGGCCAGCCGCTCTCGCCGATGCACATCATCCAGGACCTCAAGTCCTACGCGACCGCCGTCGGCGAACAGAAAGTGGCCAATCTCGTCCAGGGCAACGACCTCAACTTCGGCCTCGACGATGAAGCGCCGATGGTCGGAGGCGTCGTCCGCGACGAATCGCTCTGGGCCTGCCGCACCTGCGGCGCCTGCGTCGAGGCGTGTCCTGTCTTCATCGAGCACGTGCCCACCATCGTCGACATGCGCCGCTCTCTCGTCATGGAAGAGGCACGCATGCCCGACACCGTCCAGGGCACGCTGGAGACGCTCGAGCGTCAGGGTCACCCCTGGCGCGGAACGCCCTACACCCGCGACTCCTGGATGGAGGGCATCGAAGACCAGATCCCCGAGTGGACCGGCGAGCAAGACTACCTCTACTTCGTCGGCTGCACCGGCGCATTCGTCGACCGCGCCCAGGAGATCACCCGCTCCGTCGTCTCACTGCTGCGCGAGGCCGACGTCTCGTTCGGCGTCATCAAGGGCATGGAGTCCTGCAACGGCGATCCGGCCCGCCGACTCGGCCACGAGTACCTCTACCAGATCCTCGCCGAGGGTCTGATCGAACTGTTCAACGAAACCGGCGTCAACGACGAGCAGAAGACCGTCATCACGCACTGCCCGCACTGCTTCAACACATTCCTCAACGAATATCCCGACATGGGCGCGAAATTCCAGGTCATCCATCACACCCAGCTCCTGGAACAACTCGTCAACGAGGGCCGATTGGTCCCGAACAACGAGGTCCCCAAACAGACCATCACCTACCACGACAGTTGCTACCTGGGCCGCCACAACGACATCTTCGAGGCCCCGCGACGCATCCTTGAGCAGGTGCCCAACGTGACCCTGATTGAGATGCCGCGCAACCGCGAGCAGGGCCTCTGCTGCGGCGCTGGCGGCGGCAACATGTGGATGGAAGAGCAGGGCAAGAGCCGCGTCAACGAGGTCCGGGTTGAGGAGGCAGTCGCAACCGGCGCCGAGGCCGCCTGCACCGCCTGCCCCTTCTGCATTCAGATGTTCGACTCCGGCATCGGAACCGTGCAACTCGACGTCGAAGACGACGACAAGCTCAAAGTCCTCGATGTCGCGGAGTTACTTCAGGCGGCAGCGGTCACCGAGAATCACAACGCTGTCTAGACTGAGTACTGGAGTGACGAATGGCAACACCTGAGCCCGAGCCAACCGCTCGCGAAATCGCGCAGCGAACCCGCTCGCGCTTGCCCAGTTCACTAACGGGCAGCGAGCGGCGCATTTCGGATGTTCTGGTTGATGCTCTCGCTCCCGAATTCCATTCCCTCCATCGCCGAATCGGCGGTGTCGAGCAACGCTTGAGTGAGCGCATCGACGGCGTCGAGCAACAGCTGAACGGGCGGATCGACGCACTCGATGCCAAGATTGATCGCCTGGGAGAGCACGTGATCAACCGGCTCGGCGATATGGACGCCAAACTTGACCGGTTACTCAGCAGAACTGACAACGGTCAATCGCCAAGCAGCTAGGCGTTGGACGGGCTCGAGGGCGTCAATCTGTATCCCATCTGACTGCCCAGCTACCTTGGGCGCGACACAATGCGCAATTGGACGCGCGACCTGATTCCCGTCCGCTCGTGGTTACTTCGAGCTCATTTTCCCAGTCAGTGAGGAACCGATGGATGTCATCGTCTGCGTGAAGCAGATTCCCGACCCCGAAACGCCCGCCGCCGCCTTCAAGGTGGATGAGGCGGCCATGCAGGTGTTGCCCGCCCAGGGCATCTCGCCTGTTATCTCCCCCTTCGACGCCCAGGCCGTCGAGGCCGCGCTGCGGATCAAGGACGCCTCCGGCGATGGCACGGTCAACATCATCTCGCTCGGGCCCGACTCGGCCCGCGACGCGATCAAGCACTCGCTCGCGATGGGCGCCGACGAGGGCTACCACCTCAAGGACGACGCCTTCGAGGGTGGCGATGCCTGGACTACGGCGCTGGCCCTGTCTAAAGCGATCCAGCACCTGGGCGTCCCCGATGTCCTGATCTTCGGCCGCCAGGCGGCCGACTGGGACCAGGGCACGGTGGGCAGCATCGTCGCTGAGCTGCTCGACCTGCCTTCCGCGACCGTCCTGCGCGCGGTCGAGCTCAATGGAGGCAGCATCACCGTCTCGCGCGTCGTCGCCGACGGCTTCGAGAACATCGACCTGCCCACGCCCTGCGTGCTGACCATCTCCAATGAGTTCGGCGATCCGCGCTACCCGCAGCTCCGCCAGATCATGCAGGCTGCGAGAAAGCAGGTCACTGAGCTGACCGCCTCCGACCTCGGTCTCGACCCCTCCGAAGTCGGAGCCGCCGGCTCGCGCGTCCAGATGCACGCGCTGTTCCAGCCGACCAGTGACGTCGAGGTCGAAATCATCGAGGGCGACACTCCCGAAGAAAAGGCCGCCGGCCTGGTCAACGCCCTGCGCGAAGCGAAGATTCTCTAGCCCCACATTCCTTCTCCCCCCTCTGGGGGGAGATGCCGAAGGCAGAGGGGGGTGCCCTCGCTGCCTAGCAAGTTAGGAACCTTGAAATGGCCTCCATCCTCGTCTTTGGCGAAACCGACGACACCGGCCTCACCGCCCCGACCCTCGAGATGCTGGGCGCGGCGTCGCGACTCAGCGGTGACCTCGGTGGCGGAGTCGCCCTCGCCCTGCTCGGCTCGGGGCTGTCCGGCGCCGCGGCGGCGGCCGGACCAGCCGGCGCCGACACCGTCTACACCGCCGATTCGGACGCGCTCGCCTCGTACCAGACCGATAGTTACCTGCCGGTTGCTCAGGCGATCGTCGAGCAGGATTCCCCCTCGGTCGTGCTGATGTCCCAGTCGAGCATGGGCCGCGACCTCGCCCCGCGTCTTGCCACTCGACTCGGCACCGCCGCGATCATGGATTCGCTCGGACTCGAAGTCGACGGCGATCGGGTCAAGGCCACCCGAAGCTGCTACGGCGGCAATGCCCGACAGGTCGTCACCGTCCAGACCGACCCTCAGGTGATCACCGTCCGGCCCAAATCGCAAGACCCGCTTGAAGCGGATTCCTCTCGATCAGCCGAAGTGGTTGCCGTTAACGTGGCGGAGCCCACCCTGCGCGCTCGAACAACCGGCAAAGAGCAGGCCGAGTCAGAAGGCATCCGCCTCGAAGACGCCGAGATCGTCGTGTCCGGCGGCCGCGGGTTGGGCGGACCGGAGGCCTTTGCCGACCTGGAAAGCCTCGCTGGCGTGCTTACCGCTGCTGTCGGCTCTTCGCGCGCCGCCTGCGACCTCGGCTGGTACCCGCCGTCGCAACAGGTCGGACTCACCGGCACGGTCGTCTCGCCGACGCTCTACATGGCCATCGCCATCTCCGGCGCCAGTCAGCACATGGCCGGTTGCGGCGGCTCGAAGAACATCGTCGCGATCAACAAGGATCCCGACGCGCCCATCTTCAGCTTCTCCCGCTTCGGCATCGTCGACGACTACAAGAAGGTCCTGCCCGCCCTCGAAGCCGCCTTCGCCAAGGCGCTCGACTAAGCGGAGCGCTCTGGCACAGAGCGGGTCATACGCGCGGGGTCCTCGCCACGCGCGGTCAGTGCAGAGTCAAAGTGAATTGCTTGCGAGACCGGCCTCACACGCCCTGAGTCTTGCGCCAGGTGCGGATCTGGCCGGCGTGCTCCATGTCGTGTTCGATCAGGCCGTCAACCAGCTCGTTGACTGAGAGCTGCACATCTTCGACCGTCATCGTCTTCTCGTCCCGCTCGTCGTCAGTCAATTGGCTGACGCGGTCAGACAGCGTGTCGCGGATACTGCGCAACATGGTCAGCAACTCGTCGATCGGCCGCCCAGACCAATCGCTAGGCGCAGCGTCATTGATTTCTCGCTCGGTCGGGAACGGGCCCAGCGGCATTCCGGCGGCGGATCGTTCGAGTGCATTCACGGCCCAGGCGTCCCAACCAACCAGATGCGCCAGGCAATCTCTGACACTCCAGTCACCGATCACGTCGGGGATGTCAAATGACTCCGGCGGCAAGCCATCGACCGCTTCGAGCAAACAGCTGCGTCCGTCCGTGCAATCGGTTGTGTCAGACTTGGCCTTGGCGACAACCATCGGGGCTCCTCGCAGGCGCAGTGAACTGTGTCGTTCGGAGTGCGCGGTGGTTGCGGAAGACGCCGGAGGCGTTGCCCCGACATCTCCCCACATCGTGATGGCGGACGCGCACCGACATGTTCAGGCGGCATCCGCAAAATCGTCAACTGATTGTTAACCCTAGCAATCTGGTCAGAGGCGCCCTGCTGACCGTGACACAGTTCGCACTCAGGTCACGCGTGGCGCGGCGTTTGCCTGGTTGGCGCGTCGGTTGACCACTCCAACGCCCGCCAATAGTCTGTGGACTCAGCGTGCGTCCGCGAGGCCGGTTGTCCTTCCCTCGGTGAACGGTCAGTTGGTTAGAGGCGGTTGGACGACGCGACACATGCGGAGACGCACACCGATCATGCGCTCGATTGGACTCACCGGCGGAATTGCCTCTGGCAAGTCGACCGTCGTCAAACAGCTCCAGGAGCTCGGCGCCGCCACCATCGATGCCGACATTCTCGGCCACCAGACCTACGAACCGGGTACCGAGACCTTCAACCAGGTCGTGGCGGCCTTCGGCGAAGACCTCGTCGCCGAAGACGGCACCATCGACCGAAGCAAGCTCGGTCCCAAGGTGTTCGGCCACCCCGACGGGATGAAGCGCCTGACCGATATCGTCTGGCCCGGCATCCGCGCCCTGGCCGAGACGGAGCTGGAGCGTCTGGCGGCCAACGGCACGGCCGTCGCCGTGCTTGAGGCCGCCGTCATGATCGAAGCCGGCTGGCAGGACCTCGTTGATGAGGTCTGGGTCGTCGCGGTCAGTCGTGACACGGCCCGTGAGCGTCTTATGGCCCGCAACAACTTCACCGCCGAGGAAGCGGACAAACGAATCGACTCTCAGATCACCAACGACGAGCGGCTCAAGCACGCCGACGTGATGATCTCCAACGACTGCAGCATGGATGTCGCCGCCGAGCGCGTCGCCCGCGCCTGGGCCGGTATGCAGTCCAGATAGCGTCGAGCAATAGGCTGGAACCAGACACCACCATCACCACTTGTGCACACACTCGCCGCTGACGATGCGGCAGAGCGGGAGAGCGTTTGATGACTACTGCCACCGAAGCGATCACCGAATACCGTAGCTGGGCTGTCGAGGAATTCCGCGCCGAAGAAGAGCCGTACTACGTGCCCGTCGCGGACGAGATTGAGGTCTTCGAGGCCGCCTGGAACAGCAAGATTCCCGTCCTCCTCAAGGGCCCGACTGGCTGCGGCAAGACTCGTTTTGTTGAGTACATGGCGTATCACCTCAACCGCCCCTTGGCCGTCGTTCGCGACGGCCGGACCGAGATTGAGGATGAGACCAACCTGCCGCTCGTGACCGTCGCCTGCCACGAAGACCTGACCGCCTCCGACCTCGTCGGCCGCTACCTGCTCGAGGGCAACGAGACCGTCTGGATCGACGGCCCGCTGACACGCGCCGTCAAGGCCGGCGCGATCTGCTACCTCGACGAGGTGGTCGAAGCGCGAAAAGACACCACCGTCCTCATCCACCCGCTGACCGACCACCGACGCATCCTGCCCGTCGAGAAAAAGTCGCAGCTCCTCCAGGCCCGCGACGGGTTCCTGCTGGTGATCTCCTTCAACCCCGGCTACCAGTCGGCGCTCAAGGACCTCAAGCAGTCGACCCGCCAGCGCTTCATCGCCGTCGAGTTCGACTACCCGCCGCGCGAAACCGAGGCCGAAATCGTCCAGCACGAATCCGGCTGCGACCCCGATGTCGCCCTCAACCTGGCCAAGATGGCCGAGAAGATTCGCAACCTGCGAGAACACGGCTTGGCCGAGGGCGCCTCGACGCGCCTGCTGATCTACGCCGGCCGAATGATCGCCGAGGGCGTTTCGCCGCGCCGCGCCTGCCAGGTTTCGATCGTCTGGCCGCTGACCGATGACGGCGAAGTCCAGCGCTCGATCGAGGAAGTCGTCTCCTCAATCTTCGAGGACTAGGACCGAGCAGACCTCCCAGTGCGGATCGGCATCGTCTCGGACATCCACTGCAACGCGGCGGCGCTTGATCGCGCCGTCGAGCAGATGGGTGACATCGACGAACTGCTCTGCGCCGGTGACGCCTGTTACCAGTACCGATTCTCCAACGACGTCGCCGAACGCCTGCGACAGCTCGGCGGACGCTACGTGCTCGGCAACCACGAGGAAATCCTGCTCTCCGAGGCCGGCGCTCGCGCCCAGGCTTCGCCCAGCGTCGACAAATCGCTGCTCGAGTGGACTCGCGCACAGCCCTTTCTCCTGCGCACCGAGATCGGCTCGAAGAAGCTGCTCATGTTCCACGCGACCCCATGGGCGCCGTATCGCGACTATCTCTTCCCCCACGACCCGCAACTCCAGCGTCTGGCCGAGGAAGAGGCCGATTTCATCATCTACGGCCACACCCACGCGCCGCTGGTCAAGCGGATCGGCCCTGCCCTGATCGTCAACCCCGGCTCGGCCGGAGAGATGCGGGGCACTGAACAGGTCCTGACCTATGCTGTGCTCGATACGTCCGACGATCACGCCGAGATCCACGAGATTCGCTTCAACGATTGATGACATCTCCTCTCCCCCCTCTGGGGGGAGATGCCGAAGGTAGAGGGGGGCGCTCACCAGCCCGGAAGCCCCCACGAAACGAGACGCCCATGACCGCACAACTGATCGAAGAGGCCCGCGAGGGATTGCGCCAGTTCCCGCCCGCCCTGGCCCAGGAATTCGAGGCGGCGGTCGAAGCGGCCCAGCCGATCCTCGAGCCCGACGAACTCGGCCAATGGCTGCGCGACGGCCTCGACATCGCCCGTCATTCCTTGCGTAGTTGGGAAGCCTCCTCCGAGTACTTCCGCGCTTCGGGCCCGGTGCTGGAGCAGATCACTTACGACCAGATGCGTGAATGGTGCGCCGTCGGTATTGACTTAATGGAGACCTCACCGGCCCTCTCGGGCGCCCTCTTCCGCGCCTCGCCCGCCGTGTTGCCGCATCTCTCGGTGACGCAGGCCAACGACTGGGCCGCCCAGGGCAAATCGCTCTACAAGGGAACCTGGAAGTCCGGATCCCTCTCGGCCCAGTACTTCGATGTCTCACCTCAGATTCTTCCCCACCTGCCGCTCTCTCAGATGCGGCTCCTGGTCGATCTGATCGACTCGCTCGCCTCGCATTCCTACGAACTGGCCTCGGCCTGCCTCGGCATGGCGCCGGGTGTCCTCGCGCAACTCGACCGCGCTGACCGCGCGCCGTTCCTCGAGTTCGGCGGCATCGTCGCGCACACCGCCTGGGTCGACGCTCGCGTCTACTTTGAGCGTGGACCCGGTGCCCTGCGCCAGGTCTCAGATGAGCAGCGGCCTCGCTACCTCTCCCTGGCCGGACAGGTGGCCATGCAGGTCGGACGCCTTGGCCATCCCTACTTCATCGAGGCCGCCCAGGCCTTCTCCGAGGTCGACAAGGACATCCACGAGGGCCTGCTCGAACTGGCCGAACAGCTCGCCCAGCACTCCGGCGACGCCGCCATGGAGTTCATCAAGTCCTCGCCCCGTGTGGCCCAGCGCCTCGGCATCGACGACATCGCCCGCTGGCAGGAGTTCGGACTGCAGATTCTTCAGCAGTCGCGCGACGGCGGCGAGGCTTTCTTCCGCCTCGAATCCGCCCGCGGCGAGGAAGTCATGGAGGCGCTCAGCAGCCGAGTTGACCTCGACCGCGTCTCCGAACTCATCCGCATGTACTGCAAGGCTCTGACCGGCGTTGATGTCGGCGTGAAAGCCTCTGAGGAGTTGACCGCCAAGGGCGTCGGCTGGGTCGACGAAAGCAGCCCAACCACCGAGGGCACCACGATTTATCTGCCCGAGAACGTCGAACGTTACCCGACGAAGGAAGAGAACTTCTCGGTCTACAAGGTCTTCGCCACCCACCAGGCCGGACGCCTGGAATTTGGCTCGTTCGAGTACCAGTCGGAACTCGATCCGAACCTGTTCCCTGCGGCTCAGAACGGTTCCTCGAACGGTCACGGCAACGGGGTCGTTCCGACCGTCGTCGAAGAAGAAGAACAGATCCACACCGACATGGAGCTGTTCTTCGACCGCTTCGACGACCGGCGCCTGGCGCACGACCTGTTCACGATCGTCGAGGACACGCGAATCGACACGATCGTCAAACGCGAATATGCCGGCGTGCGCCGCGCCTTTTCGCGTCTCCAGCAGGCCGCCATCGACCGCCGCCGGCCCGTCGAGGACATGCCTGCCCGCCAGGCGATGGTTGAAAATCTGCTGCGCGCCTCGCTCGACGAGATTGGTCGTATCCGCTGGCCCAACGAACTGGCCGAAGAAATGCGCACCCCGCTGCGGATCCTTAACCGCATCCGCAGCGAAGGCGCGACCGTCCAGGACAGCGCCGCCGCCACCGCGTTGCTCTACGAGTGGCTCTCGCAGATTCCCAACGTCGAACTCGACACTGAAGACTGGTCCGACTTCGAACAGGAAATGTCGGGCGACCCGGACGGCGGCGAAGACTCCGACATGATGCCCGGTTCCGGTTCATCCGGGCTCGAAGAGTCCTTCATGCCCTTCATGCCCGGCTCCGAGGAGCAACCCTACGACAGCCCCGATCCGGTCGACTTCCGCGGCGACTTCAAGCCCGAACTCGTCCAGTTGCTGATGAAGCTCAAGGGCGAAACTGGCACCGGCGACGCCCCGCCAATCCCGCTGACCAAGGAACAGCTCCAGGAACTGCTGGAGAAGTCGGTCGAGATCTCGATCAATGAGCTGATGGACATGGACCTGGCCGAGTCGTCGGGCATGTTCCTCGACAACCTGCTCAAGGAAGTCAACCAGATCCAGGGCGAGCGCCAGGAGGGCCAGCAGGCCATGGGCGACGACTCCACCGGCGCCGACGACGGTGAGGAACTGCCGGTCGAAGCCGCGTCGTTCTACTACGACGAGTGGGACTTCCGCGCTGCCGACTACAAGCCGCGCTGGTGCCGCGTGCAAGAACAACGCGGCGAATCTGGCACGTCCAACTACTACACCGAGACCCTGCACGAGCACACACAGCTCGTCCAGGAGACCCGCAAACAGTTCGAGATGCTGCGGCCCGAGATGTTCCGCAAGATGAAGCGCCTGACCGACGGCGAGGACTACGACCTCGACGCCGTGATCGAGTGGTACACCGAGAAGATTGCCGGCGCGACCTCCGAGACCAAGCTCTTCTATCGCCGCAACAAGGTCGACCGCGACGTCGCCGTCGCCTTCCTGCTCGATGTCTCCGCCTCAACCGACGAGGAGATCCAGAAGCACCACGACCAGCGCCAGGACGACCAGTTCGACGACGACCCGCGCAAGTACCTGAGCTGGTGGGCCCAGCGCCGCGCCGAGGCCGCCCGACACCCCGGCAAGCGGATCATCGATCTCGAGAAAGAGGCCACCGTCCTGTTAATCGAGGCGCTCGAGACCATCGGCGACAAGTACGGCGTCTACGGCTTCTCCGGCTACGGCCGCGACAACGTCGAGTTCTTCGTCTATAAGGACATGGACGAGCCCTTCGGCGACCGGATCAAGGAGCGCATCGACAAGATCGCTCCCGTCCGCTCGACCCGCATGGGCCCCGCCATCCGACACTGCATCTGGAAGCTGCAGAACACCGACGCCAAGGTCAAGATCCTGATGTTGCTCTCCGACGGGCGTCCGCAGGACCACGGCTACGGCCGCGACCGCACCGAGAAGGAATACGCGATCCACGACACCAAGATGGCGCTCACCGAGGCGCGCCGCGAGGGCATGGTCCCGTTCGCCCTGACCGTCGACCGGGCCGGCCACGATTACCTCAAGCAGATGTGCCAGGACATGGCGTACGAGGTCGTCGCCGACATCGAGTCCCTCCCACGCCGCCTCCCCGCCCTCTACCGCCGCCTCACCGGCTAGCAATCAAGACCTCCCCCTCTGGGGGAGGTGCCGCGAAGCGGCGGAGGGGGCCGCTCCGGCTACCATGACCGCATGTCATTCCTCGCCGCCACCCTGACCACCGCGGGCATCGCCGCCGCCTTCGTCGCGACCCTGATCGGTCGTGAATCGCTCAGCCTCTACATCGTCTGTGCCGTGGTTGCCGCCGCCGGCCTCCTCCTGATGCTGCTGCACATCGCCCGACGCCGCCGCGACGCCGCTCCCTGGTACGCGCTCGCGCCCATGGCGATCGTCGTGGCGCTGCTCGGAGTGGCCGCCTCCGGAGCCACTTGCGGAGTCGCCTGCATCGCCTGGGGCAGCCCGGTTGCCGCCGCAACCCTCGTCATCCCCGACATCCGCGGCTGGTTCGACCGCAAGCGACCGCTCAAACGCGTCTAGTTCGTCAGCCGCAGCTCGCGATTCAGCTCCAGCTTCAGGAACCAGCGCCAGGTCGCCAGCACGCCGACCACCAGCACTCCGATCAGTACGGCAAACGCGATCCCCAGGATCTGCCAGTCCGTCTCAATCTGGAAGGGCGGCAACACGGTGCGCCCGTTCTCGTCGATCTCCAGGTAGCCCAACAGCAACAGCGAGATCCGGTTGCCCAATAGCACGCCGAGCACCAGACCCGTGCCCACGATGATCGCGTACTCGAAAAACAGCTGGATCAGAATGCTCACGTTGCCCACCCCGACCGTACGCAACAACGCCATCTCCAGCCGCCGCTGACGCGCCGACACCGCCATCGACACCAGAAACGCCAGCGCCAACAGCAGCGAGATCGCGATGAAGGCCACCAGCAGAATCCCGGAGCCGCCCGCGGTGGTCAGTGGATCGCGTCCGCTGTCGTCAAGCCGCTGTTCGCGGTCGAAGAATGTGCCCAACGAATAGCGTGGACGCCTCAGTTCCTCTTTGGCCGCCTCACGCAGCGCCGGATCCTCTGCCAGGTCCAGCCATACCTCCGTCGGCGTCACCGTCGGGCGCAGCGCCGTCACCGATCCCATGTGGAACAGCGCGTCGTAGTCGGCCACGATGAATGACAGGACATCCGGGCGTAGCGTCGGGAACAGCTCCACGATGCTGGCCACGCGAGCCGTGATCACGACCGTATCGAGGCGCAGTGGATAGCGGTCACCGACGTCGAGGCGTTGCCGCTCGGCGAAGTCGGCGCTGACGATCGTGGGCAGCGTGCATCGGGTGTTGGTGCAGAACGACGGATCGGCAAAGTGCGCGGCGCGAAGTCCCGGCGATTGGCCGACTCCTGGCCGAAACGCCATGACGTACTCACCCGAAATCGGATCCTCGTCGCGCTCGAACTCAATCTCGTCGCCGGTGCCGCGTCTCTGGACGAACTCCAGCCAACGTCGATTCTCGAAATCCTCAATGATCAGCTCGCGTCCGTCCGGTTGAATCGCCGTCACCGCGTCGAAGTACACCGTGGCCGGCTCCGACACGAATAGACCAAACGGTTCACTCATGGTGATCGCATGCAGCGAATACGGTGGCGCCGCCCCCGAGCCGACGATCTCATTTTGGAAATCGATGTCGATTGCGGTCCAGGGACTCTCGGCGGCCGGCATCTCGAGTCCGCCGGCCGTGATGTACCGGCCGTCACCATCGCGCACACGCAGCCAGAATGATTGATCCGTCTCGCCCTCGCCCATCCGGACCCAGACCCGAAGCGTCTCGGTCTCCTCGGGAATGCCGACCCCGCGTCCGACAGGCGGCACATCGATCGCGCCGATCAACTCCTCAAACGTCAGTAACGACATGTCCTCGCGGAACCACATCATCTCGACGGCGGCCTTCGGCTCGAGACCCAGGATCGTCACACTCGTGGTCGTTCCAACGCTGCGGCCCGCCGACACTTTGCTCCGATGAATCGAGGCAATGCCCTCGACGCCCTCAATTGGCCCCAGTCGATCACGCACTCCGTTGGCGCTCGAATACCCGCTCTCTCCCAGCTCGACCCTGAACTCCACCCCGTTGTCGTATTCGATTCGTTCCTCGAGCGAGAGCTCGACCGTATCCGCGTACGAGGCCGCGAACGTGCCAAGCGCGGCGCCAAGCATCAGCAGGATGGTGAGGCGCGCCGCCGGGCCAACCGTGCGGCTGACGTACCGCAGCGTGGACGCGATCGACAGCGGGAACCGGTCGTAGGTCAGCCACGCGAAGAATCGATACAGATACGGCAAGAATCGCAGAATCACCAGCGTCGCCGCCAGCGCGAACAGGATCGGGGTGCTCAACAACAATGGATCAGCCGAGAGTCCGCCCACGCTGTCCCGTTCAAACACGGTGCCCTTCAGATCCGCTTCGAAGATCAGGCCGACGGCCACGAAGACGAGTGCGACATCCAGGAAGTAACGCTGCAGCGCATTCGGACCGGCCGGACGCGACACGCCGCGCAGCCGTTCCGACAGCACCCGCGTACGACTCGCGATTACCAGCGGCGCCAGGGTGAACAGCACCGCCACGATCGCCCCCGCTGCCGAGAGCAGGAACGCCATGTCGGTCAGCGTCGTCGGAATCGTCTCCCCGCCGGTCAACGGTTCAAAGACCGGCGTGAAGCCAAGCAATCCGATCACGCCCATCGAAATGAACGGGGCCACCGCCGCCGCGACGATCGCGAGCAGAATTCCCTCGATCGCCGTATGCGAGATCACCTGAACGATCGATGCGCCGCGTGAACGCATCGAAAACAGTTCTTCTCGACGCTGCGCGACCTGCACTCCCGACACGATCACTACATAGAACAGCGCGATCCCGACCACCTGCGCCAGCAACATCAGGATCGGTACCTGCGTGAAGTTCAAGTCCTTGACGAACGATTCCAGGCGCGGTTCGATCGGCGAACGCAGCGATGCTCCCACCGATCGCAGATCGGCGCGCAATAGGTCGAACGACTCCCGCGTATCGTCGAGCACCGCCACGTTCAGTTGGTCGGTGTCCAACTCCGAGATCCACATGGTGTTGAGCAGATATCCGCTCATCACTCGCGAGAGCGTGCTGTCGAACGTCTGCGAGGGAATGATTAGCGGAGCCGTGATTGGCCGAGCTGGTCCCGAATACACGCCGAACGTGATCTCGCGCGGTACCCGCGTCCAGTAGGAACTGACCGTGTTGTCGGGTTCCACGATCCCCGTGACCACGACGGGGATCAATCGCGTGATCGCCATGGTCGGCTCGCACGGTGGTCGCGGAGGTGGGGGCGGTCCTCCGGGCGGAGGATCGGGTTCGCGGTCGCACTCGTCGTATCCGTCGATGATCTGCCATTCCGACCCCACCCCTACCCCGAACATCGCCGACCCACGCGGCGTGATGGCGACTTCAATCGGAGCGTCGAGCCAACCGGACTCGTTCAACTCCGGCGGACGCGGAAACCGCCCTTCGACCACATTGACGTTGTCCTCGGCCTCGTCCAGTGCGGCGAAGAACGCAGTCGTCGGGAACACCTGGCTCGGCCTCAGCGGGAAGTTGATCTCCGACGGCACGGTCGTCCGAAAACGCAAGCGTCGCGTCTCGAGATCGCCGAAACGGTCGCCAATTGAATCACTCGTGTAGTTGCGGGCAGACTCGTTTGGCCCGCCGGCGATCGGCAGTCCGTTGAGGAACGTAAACATCTGCCGACGTTCGGTCAGATCCTCACGCAAGCTGACGGTCAGTGACAGGTCGGACACGGCGCGCGTATAGATCGTGGTCGAGGACATCAGCACGGCCGCAACCAGGATCCCTGCCGCGATCACCAATTGCAGCCGCCAGCTATCGCGCATGCGACGCAACACGAACCCCAGGACGGCGCCGAACGACTCCACCCGAACCCTCGCTGCCTGCTCAGTGTTCGCCGCCGCCGACTACCCGGTGGGACGCTGGAATTTGCCCGATCCCTAGTAGTCTACGAAGGCGGCGCGGTCGAACATACCCCCTCCAACCCCATCCGCCCCATCGGGCGGCTGCCACCGCTGGAAGCGCGACAGGGCGGCACCAAGCAGCATGGGCGACATCTTCAGCTCGTTCCCCACGGCCTTCCGAATCGCGGTTCGGCGTCTCAACGGCAACCGTCGGCTGATGGCTGCCGTCGCCGTCGGCGTGATCCTCGCCGTGGCGCTGATGGCGTCCACGACGATCTACCGCAACGCGCTCCAGGACCTCGGTCTGCAGACTGACCTGCGCCGAGTCTCCGACGCCGAGCTCGACGTTCGCATCCTCAACGCCGCCCACGGGCTCTCCAGCGGCCTGGCCGATCAATCGTTCGAAGTGATTGATCGCCGGCTCAGAATCCCCCGCGACTACATCTCTGAGACGAACCACTCGCTCACGACCGCCACCTTCTTTATGACCGCGGTGGGCGAAACGCCACCGGACGAAGATCCGCGTGATCGTGCCCGTGTGCTCTGGTTTGAAGGCATCCGCGACCATATTGAACTCGTCGATGGCCAATGGCCCGATCCGACTCCCGCCGCTACCCCTGACGAACCGCCAATAGTCGATGTCGCGATGGGAACCGAGGCGGCCGCCTCGGGCGGCTTCAGCCTCGGCCAAATCCGGGACATCCATGCCTCCTGGCGAGACGATGCGCGACCGATCCAGATCCGCGTCGTCGGACTCGTCCGGCCCATCGACTACAACGACCGCTACTGGGGCGTGCGCCGCGACCATTTCCACGTGCCGGTCGAGAAAACCGACGCGTTCGCATTCTTCGCGCCCAGGTCCACGCTAATCGACGCCATGGCCGGCTACATGCCCGAGCTGCGCGCCAGGCTGGAGGCCTACGCGCAGGTGGATCGATCGGCCTTTGTCGCTGACGACGCCGGCCTGGCCGCGATTCGCTTCCGCGCCGCCTTTGAGGCCATCGCCAAGGAGATCGAGCGAACCCGCGTCGAGACCGAGATCGTCAACGTCCTCAACGACTACGAGACCAAGGAGTTTTTCTCCTCGATCCCGCTGCTCGTGTTGACCCTCCAGATCGTGGGGATCGTGCTCTTCTATCTGGTGCTCGTCTCCACCATGGTGGTCGACCGTCAGTCCGGAGAAGTCGCGTTGCTCAAGTCGCGCGGGGCCGGACTGGGACACATCATGTCGATCTCGACGATCGAGGGACTGCTGCTGGTCGCGCTTGCCTTGGGAGTGGGACCGTTCGTCGCGCGCGAAGCGATTGCCTTCCTGGGCTACTCGCCCGCCTTCGAGGGGCTAACCGGAGGCGCGCGGCTATCGGTGGAATTGACCGGCGAGGTCTACATCTATGCCGCGATCGGCGCCGCCTTGAGCTTCATCGCCCTGATCTGGCCGGCCTGGCGATCCAATCGCAGCACCGTCGTACATCATGCGCGTTCCACCTCGCGACCCGAGGACAAACCGGTGTTCCAGCGCTACTACCTCGACCTCGTGGTCGTCGGAGTTGGCGCCCTGCTCTTCTTCCAGTTGCAGGAATCCGGGTCACTGGTCACCGAGGACCTCTTCGGCGGTCTGCAGCAGGACCCGCTGTTACTCATCGCCCCCGCCGTGTTTGTCGTCACCGTGGCGGTCCTGTTCCTGCGCCTCTTCCCGCTGTTGCTCTCTGCCTTCGGCGGTGTTGCTCGCCTGCTCGGCGGCGCTTCGACGCAAATGGTCCTCTGGCATCTGACCCGCGCGCCCGTCCAGCCCGGTCGCCTTGCGCTGCTGCTGATCATGGCGACGTCGCTGGGCATGTTCGGCGGAACCTTCGGCGCCACGCTCGACAAGTCATTCGACGATCGAGCCGCCTACCGATCGGGAGCGCCGATGCGGCTGGCCGACTTGCGCAGCAGCGGCGCATCCGCGGACATGTTGGCGGCCGATCTCGCCAATGCCCCCGGCATCGGCAGAATCTCCTATGTCATCCGACAGAATGCCTCGTTCTCTCGCGGGCCGCTCGATGTGACCGACGCCTCCGTGCTCGGAGTGGATCCCGACTCGTTCGGCGACGTGCTCTGGTACCGCGACGACTTCGCACTTGACGATGTCCGCGAACTGATCGATCGGGTCACCGCGCCCGAATTTGAGGTCGAGCAGATCGTGATCCCCGCCGACGCCACCTATGTCGGTATGTGGCTCTGGTTACCCGACACCAGCGGGTCCATCGGCCCCAGCTTGAGGATGCGCGACGGCCAGGGACGCTATCGGGATGTCCGGCTGATCGGTCTGCCGCGAAGCCGCGGGTTCGGCGGCGGTGAACTCGAAGAAGGTTGGAGATTCCTCTACGGCAATCTCACAGAAGGTACCGGCGCACCGCACGTCGGTCCTTGGACCGTGCAGAACATCTCGATTCGCACTGGCGGCAATGCCAATTTCTCTGGCGAGGTCGGCTATGACTCGCTTCAGTACACCACCGAAGCAGCACTGCCCGACGACGTCATCAATCTCGGGTTCCGTGAAGGCGTGATCGTCGAAAGCTTCGAAGAGCAGGGGCGTTGGACCGTGTTCACCGACACGACGCGCGCCGGCGCGCTCCCGGATGACGCCCGGCTCTCGCCCGACCAGGCCCGCGACGGCGAGTTCGGCATGCGCTATCGCTGGAATCGCGAAGTGCGTTCCGGCTTGCCTCGCGGGGTGCGGCTGATAGGCCCCGACGCCGCATTGCCGGTGATCGTGAGTCGGGATTTCCTCACGGAAGCGGCGCTTGACGAGGGCCAGCTTGCCCTGGTCGGCATGGCCGGCGTCTACATACCGATGCAGATCGTCGGCGCATTCGATCTCTTCCCCACCTGGGACCCAGAGGACGCCCGTTCGCTCATCATCGCCAACCGCGACTATCTCAACTATCGGATCAACCGAAACCCCGCCACCCTCGGCGCTGGCTCCCCCAACGAGATCTGGATCCAGCCGACCGACGACGATGGGTTGCGGCAACTGCGAACCTTCCTCGAGGTCACCCCTCCCTGGAAACACGACCTGTACGATGTCGACGCCATTCGCAACTTGCAGGACGAGGACCCGCTCGTCGCCGCCGGTTGGGAAGGCCTGCTCTTCCTCACCTTCATCGCGATCGTGCTGCTCGCAGCGCTCGGCTTCCTAGTCGCCTCTGTGCTGGTGGCTCAGCAACAACAGGGCGAATTCGCCGTGCTCAGAACGATGGGCTTCTCCCTGCCCCAGGTGTTGCTTGTCGTCGGGGTCGAGAAACTCTTGATCATTGCCGTCTCAATGGCGCTCGGTACCGCCGTCGGTCTGCAACTCGGCACGATGATGCTCGAGTTTGTCGGCTTCATCGAAACCGGCGAGTCCGTCCTCCCGCCATTCGTCACCGTCACCGACTGGGCCACGATCGGCGGCGCCTACGGAGTCCTGGGCCTTGTCTTCCTCGGCGCCATCGCCGTGATCGTCGCCCTCTACATGAGAATGACCATCGGCCAGATTCTTCGAATCGGCGCTGAGTAGCCGGCCTCAGCCCCCGCCGCCTCCAGCGCCACCGCCACCACCGCTGCCGAGGCGCTCCTCAACCACATCTTGCTGCGGCGCCCAGCGGGCGGCCGCGCCGTTGATCACCACCGTGGCAGCGGCGCTCACCGCCGCAGAGGCCCTCGCCAACATGCTCTCCTCAACCAGTTCACCGTGCACGAAGGTGGAACGCAACCTCGGCATGCCCACGGCCCAGAGCAGCAAGGCGACAAAGAACAGGATCCCCGGAATGGTCAACAGATAGCGGACATTCACCACATCGGAAGCGAGGCCGTTGGCGAGGATCATCAGGGCCATGATCCCGCCCGCAAACATCGCATAGAGGCTCATCACCCGACCGCGAATCGCGTCCGGTACGACCGCCTGGATCATCACGCTCGACAGCGCCATAAACATCGCCTGGGTCGCGCCGACCAGCGCGGCGCCCAGGATCGCGATCGGCAAACTGCCGGCGAGTCCCAGGATCGGCATCAGGATGCCGCTGGACAGGCCACAGAAGAGCATTAGCCGGCCTCGAATTGGCCCGGCGGGAACCATCGAGAGCGTCACGGTTGCCACCAGCGCCCCGCCCCCTACACCCATCACCAGGTAGCCGTACTCATTCGCGCCGCCGTTGAGCACGTTCTTGGCAAACACGACCAGCAGCGCGTCGAACGACATCACCAGCATGCAGTGCAGCGCCGTCAGCGCAATCAGCATCCGCACCCCCCGAGCCCGTCCCAGGTAGGCCAGTCCTTCGCGAACGTGCGTCGCCGCGTCGCGGAGGATGCCCGACGTCGTCCCGGCCACGATCCCACCCGTCGAGCGGACCTTAATCCGGGTCATCTGCCAGACTGAAAGCGCCAGCAGGAATGACGCGCCCAGGAACACCCAGCCGGGCCCGAACTCGGCCAGCACCGGACCTGCCACCGGGCCAATCACGCGCGAGCCGAATTGCATCATCGAGGCCAGGGTGATCGCTGAGAGCAACGCCGCCATCTTGACCGTGTTGGGCAGCAGCGCCGCCTGAGCCGGCATCTCGGCGGAACGGATGATCCCCGAGAGCGCCGTCACCAGAATCAGGTTCCAGAGCGCGATCTCGCCGGTGAAGGCCAGGACGGCCAGGGCGAGTGCCAGGATCCCGGCGCCAATCCGGCTGAGCATCACCACCCGTGCGCGGTCAAAGCGGTCCGCCAGCGCGCCGCCGATCGGAGCCAGCACCCACGGGCCAATCGCGGCGAAGTACACCACCCCGACCGCCCAGCCGCTGTTCGTCAGGTCCCCCGCGAGCCAGCCCCGAGCCGTGATCAACGCCCACAGGGAAATCGCCGATAGGCCCGCCGCATAGAACAGCTTGCGGTACTCAAGCGACTCCATCGCCGGGAACAACCGCAGCAGGCGCCCGGGCTCCTGAGTCCCTGGCTCCATGTTCCTCAGTTGCGACATCGATTGACTCCGCTCTCCGACAGACCATGCGGCAACGTCTGGCCGCCTGCTCGGCGCTGCGGGCTAGTCGCCGCCGCCCAGCTGTTCCTCCACCACGCTCCGTTGCGGGGCCGGACGCGACGCCAGGACCACGGGCCGCAGCGCAGCGGAAGCCGTGGCCGCCGCCTGCCGTGCCACCTCACGCGCCATCCGCCGGCCCTCTTCGACGAGTTCGCCGTTGCGAATCACTGACCGGATCCCCGGGAGGACCAATGCGATCAGCATGATCGCGGCGAAGATAAAGCCGGGCGCAACCAACAGCAGACGAATGCTGATGTAATCCGCCGCCAGCCCATTGACCAGGATCATCACCGCCATGATCCCACCCGCGAACATCATGTAGAGGCTCATCACGCGACCGCGCACGGAATCGGGCAGAACAGCCTGGATCATGGCGCTGGTCAGGACCATAAACATCGCCTGACTTGCCCCCGCAATCACGCTGCCGATTAGCGCCAACAGCAACGAATCCACCAATCCGACCCAGACCAGGGAAAGCCCCGAAACGATCCCCGCGACGATGAAGACACGCCCGCGGATTGCGCCAATCGGCAACATCGACAATCCCACCGACGAAATCAGCGCCCCGCTGCCGAGCGCCATCAGCAGGTATCCGTACTCCGACTGCCCGCCGCCCAGGATCAGGTCCGCGTAGGCCGGCAACAGCGAGAAGTCGAAGGCCATCGTGAACATGCAGTGCAACGAGACCATGATGATCATCAACCGCACTGACGGCGTACGACCGAGATAGCGCAATCCATCGCGAATATGTCCGACGGTGTCGCGAAGCAGTCCGCCCGTATGACCCGCGATGCCACCCGTCGATCGAGTAGTCATCCGGGTCATTTGCAGAATCGACAGCATCAGGAACAACGCCGCCCCGACGAACACCCACTCGGCGCCGAATGCTTGCAGAACTGGACCCGCAACCGGGCCGATCACCTTAGACCCGAACTGCATCATCGAGGCCATCGTGACCGCGCTCAACAAGGCATGCAGCTTGACCGTGTTCGGCAACAGCGCCTGCAGCGCCGGCATCTCTCCGGAGCGAATGATGCCGGAGATCAACGTGATGATGACCAGATTCCAAATTGTCAACTGACCGCTAAACGCCAGGAAGGCAAGTCCGAGCGCGCACAGTGCCGCCCCGCAGCGGCAGATAATCACGATCCTGGCGCGATCGAAGCGGTCCGCCAGCGCGCCCGCGAACGGCGCCAGCACCCATGGAAAGATCGCCGCAAAGGTGACGATCCCGGTGCCCGATGGATTGCCGGTCAGCTCATAGCCCAACCAGCCGCTGGCGACGATCATCGCCCACAGGGAAACGGAGGACAGCCCCGCCGCGTAGAACATGCGGCGGTACTCGAGATACTGCATCGCCGGGAAGATGCGGAGTAGGAACCCTTGCGGTCTGGCCTCGACCTCGGTCTGTTGACTCATCCGCGCAGCCTTCGCTCAATGCTCCGCATGTTACGGCCTCTCGCACCGTCGTGACTAGCCGCTGCTCGACCGACAGCTACGCTATCGGCGATACCGCAGTCCATCCCATCCAGAGCAGGCAGTCACATGACCTCGCAAGACCACCTCCGCGAACGCTCCAGCGTCCTCGTCGACGGCCCCAGTCGCGCCGCCGCCCGATCTCAGTTGTACTCCGTCGGCTACGACGATGAAGCCCTTGCCAAACCGTTGGTCATGGTCGCCCACAACTGGATCGGCACCATGCCCTGCAACTTCTCCCACCGCGAGCTCGCCCAGGACGTGATGCGCGGCATCCGCGAGGCCGGCGGCACCCCGATGGAGGTGAACACCGTCTCCATCTCCGATGGCATCACCATGGGCACCGAGGGCATGAAAGCCTCGCTCATCTCCCGCGAAATCATCACCGACTCGATCGAACTCTGCGCCGTCGGCTACGCCTTCGACGCCGCCGTCGTCATCTGCGGCTGCGACAAGACCATCCCCGCCGCCGCCATGGCCATGGCCCGGATCAACATCCCTTCCGTCGCGCTGTACTCAGGCTCCATCGCCCCCGGACGCCACCACGACGGCCGCGGCCTCACGATCCAGGACGTCTTCGAAGCCGTCGGCCAGCACTCGGCCGGCACGATCGACGACGACGAGCTGCACCAGGTCGCACTCAACGCCTGTCCCGGCGCCGGTGCCTGCGGAGCGCAGTACACCGCCAACACCATGGCCACCACGCTCGAGTTTCTCGGCCTCTCGCCGATGGGCTCCGCCACCGTCGGCGCCACCGACCCGCGCAAGCACAACGTCGGCGAGGCCGCCGGCCAGCTCGTCATGGACGTCCTCCGCCGCGGGGTCAAACCGCGCGACATCCTCACTCGTGAAGCCTTCGAGAACGGCATCGCCTGCGCCGCCTCGACCGGCGGCTCGACCAACGTCGTCCTCCACCTGCTCGCCCTGGCCCGCGAGGCGGGCGTCGAACTCAGCATCGACGACTTCGACGAAATCTCCGAGCGCACCCCGCTCATCGGCGACCTCCGCCCCGGCGGCCGCTACGTCGCGCTCGACATGGACCGCGCCGGCGGCACTCCGCTGCTGGCCAAACGACTACTGGAAGCCGACAAGCTCCACGGCGACGCCACAACCGTCACCGGACAGACCATCGCCGAGGCCGCCGCCGACGCCCAGGAAACGCCCGGCCAGGACGTGATCCTGCCCGTCGACCAGGCGCTCAAGGAGACCGGCGGCCTCGTCATCCTCAAGGGCTCGCTCGCCCCGGACGGCTGCGTCGTCAAGGTCGCCGGCTACGAGCGTCAGCTCCAGACCGGCCCCGCCCGAGTCTTCGAGCGTGAGGAAGACGCGATGGACGCCGTCACCCATAACCGGATCAACGCCGGCGACATTGTCGTCATCCGTTACGAGGGTCCCAAGGGAGGCCCGGGCATGAGAGAAATGCTCGGCGTCACCGCCGCCATCGTCGGAGCCGGACTGGGCGAGTCCGTCGCCCTGCTCACCGACGGCCGCTTCTCCGGAGCGACCCGAGGCCTGATGGCCGGCCACGTCGCCCCCGAAGCCTACATTGGCGGCCCCATCGCCCTGGTTGAAGAGGGCGACCAGATCACCCTCGACATCGCCAACCGCGAACTCAACCTCGACGTCGACGACGCCGAGCTCGCCCGCCGCCGAGCCAACTGGACTCCACCATCCCCCAACTACGCCAACGGAGTCTTCGCCAAGTACGCCACCCTCGTCTCCGGAGCCGAACGCGGAGCCGTCACGAGCTAGGAACAAAGAGCTCCCCCTCCGGGGGAGCTGTCGCGAAGCGACTGAGGGGGCTCGCCCGCAATCCTCGTCATACCCGCGCCTGCCGCGGGTATCTCGCCGCGAACAGCACAGCCGTCGACCGGGATTACCAGGCATCGCCGCGCGGACCGTCACCAACCCCGACGTCGCCGACGCCTTCTCCTCCGACCACCCGAACTCGACGCCGACGCCTTCAACATCGCGACCAACACCGCTCCGAACAGCTTGAACATCCCGCCGACCAGAATCACCCACGGCGACTCCGCCGCCTCCCGACGCTGCTTCTGCTGCGCACGCTTCGCCCGTCGATGATCCCACGGCTTGACTGATCCCTGCTGTCCCCAGACCCCCACCCGCTCGCGCCTAGCATAACGCTCGGAGTCGTCGAAGCCAAGCTCCGCCCCGCCGTACTCGCGATACCAGTACGCCAGGCCCGACTCGACCATCGCGTGATTGGCCGAGTCGCGAACCGATCCACCCTCTGGATACAGCACCCCGACCAACCGCTGATAGCGATCGACGTCAACCACCCGTAACCGCCACTCCCTGCGACTCCGAACGACCCGTCGCAGATGGTCGTGCGAATCACGCCCCGCCCGCTGATCCTTCTCCGGCGCGTCGATGCCATACATCCGAACCGAGTACTCGTCACCACCAGGCAGTCGCACCTTGACCGAGTCCCCGTCAATCACCCGTACCACGTGGACCGGATAGTCATCAGCCATAACGGGAGGATACCTGCGGTACGATCTCCGCCATGACTCGACTTCAGATCGCCCCCGACCTCTCCCTCGATATCGCAGACCACGGCGACGGCCCACTCGTCATGCTGATCGCCGGCGGCATGATGGACATGGACCAGTGGGCGCCCGTCGCCGACACGCTCTGCAATTCGCACCGCGTCGTCCGCTACGACCAGCGAGGCATCGGCGAGTCCGACCAGCCGACCGATGGCTACACCGTCGACCAGTTCGCCCAGGACGCCGTCAACCTGATCAAGACGCTCGACGCCGGCCCGGCCGTCTTGATCGGCAACTCGCTCGGCGGAACCGTTGCCATGGGCGCCGCCTTCGCTGCGCCCGAGCTCGTTCGAGGCATCGTCACCTGCGCCGCGAACGCTGGACCCACCGGCCCGCCGACGCCTCCCGAGACGATGCAGCACATGATGCGCGGCGCACAGCTCCCCGTCCCTCAGGCCGCCGCTGCGATGATGGACATCCTCTTCGCCACTGACTTCATCGACGAGCACCCAGACATGCTCGACGAGGCCGTCGAAAAGCGAAGCAAGGGCGCTCCGATGATCGCCACCCTCGGCCCGCTGCAGTCCGTCCTGACCTTCGACCCCATCGAACGCCTCAAGTCACTAGACATCCCCATGCTCGTCCTCCACGGAGAAGAGGACGTCCTCGTCCTCCCCGACCACGCCCAACTCCTCGCCGACGCCGCCGGGACCACCGCACAACTCATCCCCAACGCCGGCCACGCCCTCGTCGTCGAGCAATCGGATGCCGTCGCCGAAGCGCTGTCGGAATTCCTCGCCTCTCTCTAACCACTGCTCAACGCGACCTGTAGGGGCAGCCCTTGTGGCTGCCCGTCACACATGCCAGCCAGCGGGCTACAGAAGCGCGGGCCTACACCTCAAGCTCCGGACGCTGCATGATCCAGTCCGTCGACTGCTCATACGCATGCGCCACCCGACAGACCGTCGCCTCGTCGAAGTGCCGACCACCGATCATCAAGCCAATCGGCATCCCGTTGCGGTCATACCCACAGGGAATCGAGATCGCCGGAATGCCGGTCACGTCGTACGGAGCCGTCAATCGGGCCAGTTCCGCCGTCGGATCGCCATCCTCGATTGACGGCGCTGTCCGAGAGCATGTCGGCGAGATCAACACGTCTACGTCCTGCAACACCTCAACCGTTTCGTCGATGAATCTGCGACGCAGCCGCTGGTCGTTGATGTAATCCACGGCCGTCACCGACAGCCCGGCCTCAACCCGCTCGAGAATGTCGCCATACTCATCCCGCCGCTCCCGCAGCCACTTGGCGTGATAGGCCGCGGCCTCGGCGATGATCGTCAGCCCCCGCGGACGATCGGTCTGCAGTGGCATCTCGACCTCGGTCACCGTCGCGCCCATGCTGCGCAGGTGATCGACTGCGATCTCGCAGTGCTCGACCACATCCTCCTCACAGCCCTGCCAGAGCATCTGACGCGGTATCCCAATCCGAATGCCGTCCACGCCTTCGACCAGCGTCTCGGTGCAGTCGCCAACCGGCACGTCCGCGCTACCCGGATCCTCCGCGTCGTAGCCCGCGATCGCATTCAGCACCAGCCCGGCGTCTTCGACCGTCTTCGTCAGCGGACCGACATGGTCCAGGGTCCACGACAGCGGCAGCACGCCCCGTCGCGAGACCCGGCCGTACGTCCCCATCAGACCGGTCACACCACACACGCTGGCCGGAATCCGGATGCTGCCGCCCGTATCCGAGCCCAGCGCCCCCAGCGACGATCCCACAGCCACCGACGCGCCCGAACCGCCGCTGCTTCCGCCCGGCACCTTCTCCAGATCCCACGGATTGTGCACCGCGCCGTAGTGCGGATTCCGGCTGGTCGTGCCAAACGCAAACTCGTGCAGATTCAGTTTGCCCGGCATCACCGCGCCGGCCTCTTTCAGCTTCCTGTACACCACCGCATCCGTGTCGGGAATGCGGTCGCGTAGGAATCCACCGCCGCCGGTCGTCGCAATGCCCGCCGTATTGACGAGGTCCTTCAGCGCCACCGGAATCCCGTGCAGAGGCCCCAGGTCGCGCCCGTCTCGCAACAGATCGTCCGCTGCCGACGCCTGCTCGCGCGCTAGCTCGGCGGTGACCGTGATGTACGCGTTGAGCAGCGGCTCGGTCGCCTCCAGCCTGGCAAGCACCGATTCAGTCAGCTCAACAGCCGTGAGCGTGCCGTCGCGCAGCGCGACCCCGGCCTCGACGATCGAGAGGTCATACGGCTCACGATGATCCATTTCAGTCCTCCGCTCCGCCGCGCAGATCGCCGACGTCGTAGCGCAGCCCTATTGCGGGCTCAGTTTCGCCCAGGTCGGGCAGCGGATCAGTCCGCAACGCGTTCTTCAGCGTGCGCGTCACGATCGGCAGCGCCCGCTCCAGATCTGCTTCGCTCGCAGACGCGCCGAGCGACTCGGCCAGCGCCGCCAGCGCTTCCAATGGTGAGTCAGCCATACCCGCTCCTCTCCCGCTCAATGCGTGGCGCGTCCCACAGTTGTCATTCCCAGCTCTGCTGGGAATCTCGTTCCCCTCTGCGCCAACCTCGACATGCGAGATTCCCAGACAAGCTGGGAATGACACAAAGGCAGAAACGAGCGATTTCGGCGCCATTCTACGATGCTGCTCCTATCCTGACCTGGAATGAGACCGCCGTAAGGAGCCCAACCGATGGCAGATGAAGTCCTCTTCGACGTATCCGAACGAGTCGCCACGATTACGCTCAACCGCCCCGACAAGATGAACACGATTAACAGCGCCCTCGGTTCTCAGTTGATCGAGTCGCTGGTCGAAGTGCGCAACAACGACGAGATCCGCTCAGCCGTGATCACCGGCGCGGGCGACCGCGCCTTCTGCGCCGGCGCCGACCTCACCCAGGGCGACGGACCCGCCGCCTCCGCCGGTCCCGCCGGCCATTTCCCCACCAACGCCGCCGACCGATTCGACGAGTTCGACGCCAAGAAGCCGCTCATCGCGGCCATCAATGGCCACGCCCTCGGCGGCGGCTTCGAGATCGCCCTCGTCTGCGACCTGCGCATCGGCGCCGAGAACGCCCGCGCCCGCCTCGGCCTGCCCGAGATCACGCTCGGCTTCTTCCCCCTCGCCGGCGGACCCATGCGCCTGCCCCGCGCCATCCCGCAGGCCTACGCCAACGAGATGCTCTACCTCGGCCGCCGCCTGAGCATGGAGGAAGCCCACCAGTGGGGCGTCATCTCCCGCCTCGTGCCCCAGGACCAACTCCTTCCCACCGCCCAGGAGATGGCCGCCCAGGTCGCCGGATACGCTCCCATCGCCGTCCGAGCCATGAAAGAACTGATCAACGCCCAGGGAGACATGACCCTCGCCCAGGCCAACCGTTTCGGCGGCTCCCTGCGCTGGATCGTCGGCCAAACCGCCGACTCGAAGGAAGGCCCCCGAGCCTTCGCCGAAGGCCGCCAACCCGAGTTCAAGGGCGAGTGAGAATCCAGGGCATTGCCAGGTTCGATAGGCTGGCACCTGAGAACAACGCATCAATCGGGCCAACCCCATGACCACCGCCGACCAGATCGAGCTCAACATCAGGATCGACAAAAGGGTCAAGCAACGCCTCATTGACGAGGCGTCGCGTCAAGGATTCGAAATCGATGTCTTCTGCCAGCAGGCGATTCAGCAAGCGCTTGAAGACGGCAAGGCCGAAGAATCTGTGAAGGAAACGAACCTCCAACTCTTCGAGAGACTCCTGGAAGAGAGAGACGAACAGTTCGGAGATCGACGGTTCTTGAAAACTGGCGTTGAGTTGATTCGTGAGGCCCGCGAACTCCGCTCAAAGCAGATGGACGAGTGGTAGTGGCGGAGTTGGTTGTCGTCGATGCCAGCTTGGCCTTCAAATGGTTCGTCAAAGAAGATGACTCTGACCACGCTGATGCACTCGGTCGTACCTGGTTGGAACGGGATGTCCGAGTCGCAGGGCCACTCACTCTGTTGGTAGAGCTGACGAACGCTGTGCATCGTCGTATCCAATCCGGACGCCTTGAGGAGCGGGAATGGCGATTCGCCATAGGCCGCATGATGCAGTTTCCGTTCGCGATAGAAGAGTCGCAGCACCTCATCCCCCGTACCCTCGAACTGGCCAGACAGCTCGGACAAGGTGCCGTCTACGACTCCCACTATCTCGCTCTCGCAGAGTCTCTGGACTGCGAACTCTGGACCGCGGACGAGCGCTTTCAGCGCGCCGCACGAGGGCAACATCCGCGCGTACGCCTACTCGCAGAGTTCGCCCCTCTAGCCTGAGAGCTCGACACGACAGGATCCAACCCATGAGAAGCCAGGAATCGCTCAACGAACTCCGCTACCTCCGACGCATCCAGGAAGACGTCGAGGACCAGTGGCGCGCCCGACAACCCGACCTCGACCGTCTCCACCGGACCATGGCCCTGCTCTACTCCAGCCACGGCCTCGTCTGGAAATCCCACGGTTGCTCCGGCACCGGCGAGCACGACCCCTACGCCGGCGAGATCGTCGAACTCGCCCTGCGCATCGAGTCCTCAGCCCAGCGAGGCGCCCACCGAGCCTTCAACCTCTTCGAGCAGTGGCGCTGCGAGGCCTGCAGCTGGAACCACAACGCCCTCTACACCCTCTGGGCCACCACCGCCGAGCCTGGAGCCGAGTTCCAACCCCTCGACGCCATCGACGACCACCGCCTCATGCACGAACGCGCCGACCAGGGCCTCGACCAACCCCTCCCCGAAGCTCTCGACATCCGCAACAACGCCGCATCCATCCGCCTCGAAGCCAACGCCCGAATCGCCGAACGCCTCGCCCACTGGACCTCGGAAGGCCTCCTCAGCAACAACGTCGACGAACGCTACGCCACCGAACTCACCGCGCCAGCCGCAGTGCCGGTCTCAACCTCATGACCTACCTCCCCCTCGACCACCTCTTCGTCCTCGACCTCACCCGCGCCCGCGCCGGACCCACCGCCACGCGACAGCTCGGCGACTGGGGCGCCGACGTGCTCAAGATCGAGCAGCCCGAGGTCCCCGGACAGGGCGAAGGCGTCACCGGCGCCCGCGAGTCCTCCGACTTCCTCAACCTGCACCGCAACAAGCGCTCCCTCACCCTCAACCTCAAGGAGCCTGAGGCGGTCGAGATCTTCCTCTCCCTCGTCGAGCGCGCCGACGTCGTCGTCGAGAACTACCGCGCCGACGTCAAGCGACGCCTCGGCATCGACTACGACGCCTGCCGCGCCCGCAACCCGCGCATCGTCTACGGCTCGATCTCCGGCTTCGGACAGGACGGACCCTACGCCTGGCGCGCCGGCGTCGACCAGATCGCCCAGGGCCTCGGCGGGATCATGTCCGTCAACGGACTGCCCGGCTCGGGACCCGTCCGCGTCGGCATCCCCATCGCCGACCTTACCGCCGGCAACTTCCTCGCCCAGGCCATCCTCATCGCCCTGATCGAGCGGGAGCGCTCCGGCGAGGGCCAGTGGGTCCACACCTCGCTGCTCGAGGCCCAGATCGCCATGCTCGACCTCCAGGCCACCCGCTGGACCATCGACGGAGAGGTTCCGCCGCAGGCCGGCAACGACCACCCCACGCTGATGCCCACCGGCGTCTACGAGACTTCCGACGGCCACATCAACATCGCCGCCTCCGGCGGCGTCATGTACACCCGACTCTGCCGAGCCATCGGCGCCGAGGAGCTCCTCGACCACCCCGACTACGCCAGCTCGGTCCGCCGCTCCAAGAATCGAGTCGCACTCAACGAGGCCATCAACCAGCGCACCCGAACCAACACCTCCGAGCACTGGATCCAGTGCCTCAACGAGGCCGGCGTCCCCTGCGGACCGATCTACGACATCCCCGGAACCTTCGACGACAAACAGGTCAAGCACCTCGACATCGCCCGCCAGGCCCCGCACCCCGAGCGAGGCGAAATCACCGTCGTCGGACAACCGATCAACCTCGCCCGAACTCCCCAACCCGACAAGATGCGCCTCGGCACCCCCGCCCTCGGCCAACACAACCATGAAGTCCTCACCGACCTCGGCTACACCCCCGAATCCATCACCGACCTCCAAAATCGAGGAGTCATCTAGCGTGCTCCCCCTGCTCCCCCTTTGCAGGGGGAGCTGCCGAAGGCTGAGGGGGTCCCCCGCCGCAACCAACTCTCCCTCTCGCCCGTCCGTTTCCGCTCTCCCCCCGCGAAGCGGGGGGAGATGCCGCAGGCAGAGGGGGGCTCCCCTGAGTACCAACTACCCTCCAACTAACCCGCCAACCCGCCGGAGACCCCCAATGAAGAACCACGTCCCCCTCGACACCGACAAGATGCTCGCCTGGTCAGAGGACGGCATCGGCTGGATGGTCTTCAACAACCCCGACAAGCTCAACGCCATGGGCGTCGCCATGAACGCCGCTATCCCCACCATCATGCACACCTTCCGCGACGACCCCGACGTCCGCGTCGTCGTCATGGCCGGCGCCGGCGACCGCGCCTTCGTCTCCGGCGCCGACATCTCCGAGTTCGAAGCCCAGCGCTCCAACCCCGAGACGATCAAGAAGTACGACGAAATCGGCGCCGCCGCCGGTCGCGCCTACGGCGAGCTCGACAAGCCGATCATCGCCATGATCCAGGGCTTCTGCATGGGCGGCGGCCTGCTCACCGCGCTCCGCGCCGACCTCCGCATCGCCTCCGACGACTCCCAGTTCGGTGTCCCCGCCGCCCGCCTCGGCCTCGGCTACGGCTATGGCGGCGTCAAGACCCTCTGCGACCTCGTCGGCTTCCCCGCCGCCCAGGAAATCCTGCTCACCGGCAAACGCTTCCCCGCCGCCGACGCCGCCCGCTGGGGCCTCGTCAACCGCGTCACCACTCGCGACGACCTCGAACCCACCGTCCACGAGCTCGCCGCCACCATCGCACAGAACGCCCCCAAGACCATCCGAGCCATCCGCCGAGCCATCCAGGAAATCCCCAAAGACCCCGACCACCGAAACCTCGACGAAGTCAACGCCCTCGTCCAGGCCTGCTTCGCCTCAGCCGACTACAAAGAAGGCCGAACCGCCTTCATGGAAAAACGCCGCCCCCAGTTCCGCGACGCCTGACCTCCGATCCCCTCTCCCTCTGGAGAGTTGCGCGTAAACATTTGAAGAAGTCGCCCCCGCGAAGGCAGGGGCCGCCCGACCACTGCTCGCCTAACTCCGATGCCCCGCACTTGCCTGCCCCTGGCTTGAACAGGGGATGCGGGGCCCAGACCCAGATCGCCGCCCAACCCCGTCATTCTCGCGCAAACGGGGGAATCTCGCCCCTTCACGCTCTCCCCCCGCGAAGCGGGGGGAGATGCCGAAGGCAGAGGGGGGGGCTCTACGCCCCTCAACTACGCTTGCCCTATCCCCGATAGGACGAGCAGTGCCCCAAGCCGCAGCCCTCTCCGCCGCCGAGTTCGCCGCCAAGTGGCGCGACAACGCCCGACGCGAGAGCGCCTCCTCCCAGGAACACTTCCTCGACCTCTGCCGGCTCCTCGGCGTGCCGACCCCCGCCGAAGCCGATCCCTCCGGCGAGTCCTACACCTTCGAGGCCGGTGTGGAGAAACTGGGCGGCGGCCAGGGCTGGGCCGACGTCTGGAAGCGCGGACACTTCGGCTGGGAGTACAAGGGCGACCGCGCCGACCTCGCCGCCGCCTACCGACAGCTCCTCGACTACCGCGAAGACCTGGAAAACCCGCCCGCCCTCGTTGTCAGCGACATGGACCGCATCGAGGTCCACACCAACTTCACCAATACTCGGCCCCGCGTCCACGAAATCACGCTCGACGACCTCGCAGCAGGCGGTGATCGCACAGGGCTTGCCCTCGACATTCTGCGCTCGGTAATGAGCGACCCGGCCAAACTGCGCCCGCGCCAGACGCCGGACGAAGTCACCCAGGCCGCCGCCACACGCTTCGCCGACCTCGCCCGCTCCATGCAGGAGCGCGGACACGATCCCGAGGCGGTCGCCCACTTCCTCAATCGCGTCCTCTTCTGCCTCTTCGCCGAGGATGTCGGCCTGCTGCCGCGACGGCTGATGACCGACCTGGTCGAGTCGCGCAAGGACGATCCCGAGGAGTTCGCCAAGGGACTTACCGACCTCTTCCGGCTGATGTCGGATCGTGAAGCGGGCCGATTCTTCGGCACCCAGCGGATCGAGTGGTTCAACGGCGGACTGTTCGACGACGATTCCGTGCTGCCGTTCACCCGCGACGAACTGCGCACCGTCGCCGACGCCTCCAGTCTCGACTGGTCGCAGGTCGAGCCCGCCATCCTCGGCACTCTCTTCGAGCGCGGGCTCGACCCCGATAAGCGGGGACAACTCGGCGCGCACTACACCGACCGCGAGAAGATCCTGATGGTCGTCGAGCCCGTCGTCATGACCCCGCTGCGCCGCGAGTTCGCATCAATGCAGGAGCGCGTCGCCGCGCTGATGAAGGACCGCCAGCCCAGCCCGCTCACCCGCGACGGCCTGCGCCGAGCCAACCTGCCCAGATGGGAGCGGGACGCCGAGACCGAGTGGCGCTCGTACCTCAAGCGCCTGCGCGACGTGCGCGTGCTCGACCCCGCCTGCGGCTCGGGCAACTTCCTCTACGTCACCCTGCGCCTGCTCAAGGACCTCGAACAGGAAGCCATCCGCTGGGGCGCCGAGCGGCTGCGCATCACCGGCGAGTTCCCCCGCGTCGACCCGCACAACGTGCTTGGCATCGAGATCAACCCCTACGCCAAGGAGCTCGCCGGCGTCGCCATCTGGATCGGCCACATCCAGTGGATGCTCGACCACGGCTACGGCTTCCCCCGAGACCCCGTCCTCCAACCCCTCGACAACATCGAACTCCGGGACGCCATCCTCGCCTACGACGAAGACGGCAACCCTACTCCGGCGACGTGGCCGGAGGCCGAGTTCATCGTTGGCAATCCGCCGTTCTTGGGAACCAAGTACATGCGCGAGAAGCTAACTGACCCATATGTAGACGACCTGTTCGTTGCGTGGGATGAGGAAGTGGCTCGGGAGTCGGATCTCGTTTGCTACTGGCACGAACAGGCGCGTCGGCGTATAGCCGCCGGCGAGTCACTTCGAGCTGGACTGCTGGCCACGAACTCCATACGGGGTGGCGCAAATCGAAGTGTGCTCGACGAGGTCAAGCGAACGGGCGACATCTTCAATGCCTGGTCCGATGAGCCGTGGATTGTAGACGGAGCGGCGGTACGGGTATCCATCGTCGGCCAAGACAATGGCAGCGAAGAGGCAAAAGCTCTCGACGGCCATGCCGTTTCCGCTATCAACTCCGACCTGACTGTTGGAGTTGATGTGACCAAAGCCCGTGCCCTTGTCGAAAACCAAGCCGTTGCGTTCATGGGCGACACGAAAGGCGGGCAGTTCAATGTCTCAGGTGGCGTTGCCCGTGAAATGCTGATCCTTCCAACCAACATCAACGGTCGTTCGAATGCCGATGTTGTTGTTCCCAGAGTGAACGCAATGGATGTCGCTCGACGGCCTCGTGACGAGTTCATCGTCGACTTCGGCACTGACTCACGGGAGGTTGCAGCAGCAGAGTACGAGGCCCCGTTCGAGTTCATCCGCGAGCATGTCAAGCCTGCTAGAGAGCAGAATCGGCGCAAAGCCTATAGGGAACGATGGTGGCTTCACGTTGAGCCCCGGCCAGCCATGCGAAGCGCTGTCAAGTCTCTACGTCGCTTCATCGCCACCCCCGCTGTAGCTAAACATCGACTTTTCGTGTGGCTTGAGGCCCCGACCTTGCCGGACCACGCCCTCTTCGCGTTCGCTCGCGAAGATGATTATGCCTTTGGCGTCCTCCACTCTGTAGTCCACGAGCTTTGGTCGTTGCGAACGTGTACTTGGTTAGGCAAGGGAAACGATCCGCGCTACACGCCGACCACGACCTTCGAGACCTTCCCCTTCCCCTGGCCGCTCAATACCCCCGACGACGCCCTGACGCCCGAACAGTGCGAGCACCGCGACGCCATCGGCGCGGCGGCGAAGGAGCTGGACGACAAGCGCCGACTCTGGCTCAACCCGCCGGAGTGGGTCCACGAAGTTCCCGACGTCGTCCCTTCGCTGCCCAACCGCCTCCTGCCCGTCGACGACGCCGCCGCCGAGCAACTCAAGCAGCGCACCCTGACCAATCTCTACAACCAGCGCCCCACCTGGCTCGACAACCTCCACCGAACCCTCGACGCCGCCGTCTTCGCCGCCTACGGCTGGCCCGCCGACATCGAAGACGAACAAATCCTCGAACGCCTCCTCGCCCTCAACCTGAAACGCGCGTCGGCTGAGTCGTGACGCTAGCCGCGCGGCAGCCTGTCCCATCTCGACCGCATCCGTCTACGATAGAAACAAACGTACCGATCTCCGGAAAGCCCCGATCCATGCCCAACCCATTCCACCTCCGAGCCAACATCGACCGACTCTGGCGGCGCTCCGCCGAACACAACCCGGGCTACGTCCGCGTTGCCGCCCTCGACGCCATCGTCCGCGAACTCTTCGCCCCCAACGACCGAGCCCGTGCCAACCACCAGCTCTACCTCGCCACCGACCCCTTCGACCTTGCCCGCCACAAACTCCGCGACCTCTACGACCGTCCCGGCTCCTTCTTACCCCCTCTCCCTCTGGGAGAGGGTTGGGGTGAGGGCCCCTCCGCACACTCCGAAGTCGCCCCCGCGCAGGCGGGGGTCGCCCCCGACGAGGAAGAACCACCCTCCGAAGACGACGACCCCTTGTAGCAACCCTCCCCCAGGACCACCGTTTTTTTTCTTTCTCAGCCCGCCGACCGCCTGGCTCTGCCGTGCCTGGACGCGTTCTCTATCCTGAACCTCTGACTGGATCGAGGTGAGCCATGCCCGTCGAATTCCTGGGAATGATCGGCGTCAAGCCGTCCGAATCCAATGCCGCCATGCACATCATCGGCGGCGGCATCGACCATGACTACCTCTGTCGATTCACCAAAGCCCACGAAGACTCCGACTTCGACGGCGTCCTCGTCGGCTACACCTCCGGCGCGGCCGACGGACTCCACGTCGCCCAGGCCGCCGCCGCCTGCTCCGACCGGATCAAGTTCCTCATCGCCCACCGGCCCGGTTTCGTCGCCCCCACCCTCGCCGCCCGCAAGTTCGCCACCCTCGACTTCTTCACCAACGGCCGCGTCTCCATCCACATCATCACCGGCGGACACGACGTCGAGCAGCGCCGCGACGGCGACTGGAAGGACCACGACGAGCGTTACCGCCGCACCGACGAGTACCTCAGCATCCTCCGCCGCACGCTCGAGCACGACGCCCACGGCCGCGAGCCGTTCGACTTCGACGGCGAGTTCTACCAGGTCGTCGGCCAGAATCCCGAGGTGGCGCCGGTCCAGCCGGGCGGCATCCCGCTCTACTTCGGCGGCGCCTCCGACATCGCCTTCGAAATCGGCGTCAAGCACGCCGACGTCTACATGATGTGGGGCGAACCCCGCGCCTCGATCGCCTCGACCATCGAGCGCGTCCACGAAGGCGCCGCCCGGCATGACCGCAAGCCCAGACTCTCCGTCTCCTTCCGCCCGATCATCGCCCCGACCGAGGAGCAGGCCTGGGAGAAGGCCCACAACTATCTCGCCGCGGTGCAAAAGCTGTCCAAGCAACCGCTCGACTTCCGCCCGCAGTCGCGCGGCTCGCAGCGCCTGCTCGAGTTCGCCGCCCAGGGCGAAATCCACGACGAGCGTCTCTGGATGCCCATCGCCGGAGCCACCGGCGCCGCCGGCAACAGCACCGCCCTCGTCGGAACCTCAGAACAGGTCGCCGAAGTCCTGCTCAAGTACATCGACCTCGGAGTCACCACCATCCTCATCCGAGGCTTCGAGCCGCTCCCCGACGCCATCGACTACGGCCGGGAACTCATCCCCATGGTCAAAGCCGAAGTCGCGCGACGCGACGCCGAAGCCGCCCGTCAACAACCCGCAGCCGTCGCGGATTGACCATGAACGACGCCGAACGACGCATCCGCGCCTATGAGGAGATGGGTATCCACAGAACCGGGCGCGAGGCCGACAGCCACACCACCTGGTGGATGATCGAGGAACTGCGCACGGTCGGCGTCGACGCCGACCGCCAGACCTGGCGCTTCCCCCGCGTCGAAATCCACGACGCCTCGATCCGCTTCGGCCCCTGGGACATTCCCGCCGTCCCCACCTTCGACAGCGCCTTCACCGACCACCACGGCCTCAGCGGAACACTGCGTACCGACAACGGCCCCGGAATCGTCGTCTGGGAGCTCGCCCACGACGACCAGGAGCGCATGGCCGCCGGCATCTACTCGTCCTTCGAGCTCGCCCGCCAGGACGGCGCAGACGGCGTCATCCTCGTCATGGGCGATCCCGACGGCCATCCCGTCCTGCGCAACGCCGAGCGGCCGCTCGACCCCATCGAACTGCCCGTGCTCCAGGTCGCGCCCAATCAGGCTGGCCCCTTGCTCGACGCAATCGGTTCCGAAATCACCATGATCAGCGACGGCGGACGCGTCGACGCCCCTGCGGACAACGTGATTGGGACCATCCCCGGGACCGACCCGTCAGCCGCGCCCGTCGTCCTGATGACGCCCAAGTCGGGCTGGTACACCTGCGCCGCCGAGCGCGGCGGCGGCATCGCCATCTGGATCGAAGTCGCCGGCCGCATCGCCGCCAGCCCGGGACGCCGCACCCTCAACCTCGTCGCCTCCAGCGGACACGAACTCCACCACCTCGGCCTCGATCACTACATCCGCGAACTCGGCGACGCCGCCCACGACGTCCACGCCTGGATGCACCTGGGCGCCTCCATCGGCTCGCGCAACGGACAGGCCGCCTACGCCGCCTCCGACGACGAACTCTTCAACGTCGCCACCGACGCCCTCAACGCCCACGGCCTCGAACGCCGAGCCTTCCCGGTCGGCAACGCCGGCTTCGGAGAGGCCCGCAACATCGGAGAGATCAACGGCCGCTTCGCCTCCTTCCTCGGCGGCCACCCCTACTTCCACAGCCCCCTCGACACCTACGACCGCTGCGTCGACCCCGACTCCCTCGCCAGGCACACCAACGCCGCCGAGCAGATCGTCCGCTACATGCTCCAGTAGTCAAACAATCCGAGCGCGCCGCAATCGAGCCAGCTCCGACCTCGCAACCCCAACCTCCGACAGCACTTCCGCCGTATGCTCCCCCAGCAGCGGCGCCCGACGCCGGATCGCCCACGGACTCTCACTCAGCTGGTACGGCGCGCCCGGCAACCTGACCGGCTCATCGAACTCGGGATGCTCGACCTCCGCCCAGAACCCCCGCGCCCTCAGTTGCTCCGATTCCGCCACCTCGCCGATCGTATGCACCGGCTGGAACGAGATGTGGTTCTCGCCGAACAGCTCCATCAGCTCCGCCTTGGTCCGCTCCGCCATCCACGGATGCCAGAACGCGTCCAACTCGTCGGTGTGCTGAAACGCGAGCCAGCGGTTCTGCAGCCGTTCGTCGTGCTGCCAATCGGGATCGCCCATCAGCTCCATGAACCGGTTCCACTGCCGGTCGACCATCGTGATCACTTCGTAATACCCATCCTTGACCGGAGTCACCTGCCACGGATAGAAGGCGTTCATATGCGTACCGGCCCGGCCCCGAGACTGCCCCGTGAAGACAAACGGCGCGACCCCGGCCCCGGCCATCACGTTGCTGATGATGTCGACGATCGACAGCCACGCGTGCTGGCCCAGCCCGTCCTCGCGCGTCGCCCGGCGCGCCAGCAACGCCGCGATCGCCGCATGGATCCCACCTTGAAACTGCGGCGCGTCATAAGGAAGCCCCAGCGGCGCGCGATCCGGATCGCCAATCCGGTACGAAATCCCGCTCGCCAGCGACGCAATCAACGATTCCGCCTGCCAGCCCTCGCGCTGCGTGCCGATCCCGAACACCGTAATCGTCACCTGGTTGAACTCCGGCGCATCGGCCGACAGGTCGTCCCAGGTCAACCCCAGCGTTCGCTGTTCCGCAATATGCCGAGACGTAATCACGGTCCCGCAATGACGCGCCAGCTCTCGGTACAGCCGTCGACCGGCCGCCGACTCCAGGTTCAGCGTCACGCTGCGCTTGTTGGTGTCGAGGAAGAGGTGCAGCCCGCTCCGCTCCCGCCCCGGCTCATCCTCCGGGAACGGAGACTTGCGCCGCACCTCATCGCCACGCGGATCCTCGACCTTGATCACATCGGCGCCCAGATCCGCGAGCAGTTTGCCGGCATAGGAAGCCGCGATCCCGCCCCCGTCCTCGAGCACCGTCATGCCGGCCAGCGCCGCTGCTGACGTGACCCTATCGGTCGCTCGGGTCGCTTCGGTCGTCATCTGAGTGAGGGTAGCGCTAGCCTCTGTCACACAATCGGCGCGCAAGCAGGAGGCGTCCCATGGACAATCTGAGCGGCAAGGTGGCGCTGGTGACCGGCGCCGGATCCGGCATCGGACGCGGCATCGCGCTCGCCTGCGCCGATGAAGGCATGCACGTCATCCTCGCCGACGTGCAGGAAGGCACCGCCCAGGCGGTCGCGGCAGAGGTCGAGACCCGGGAAGTCCAGGCCCTCCCGGTCGACCTCAATGTCACCGATACCGTCGCCTACGAGTGGCTGGCCGAACAGGTCTACGCCGAATTCGGCGAACTCAACCTGCTCGTCAACAACGCGGGCGTGCTGACCGGCGGCGTCGTCACGGAGGCCACCCAGGCCGACTGGGACTGGACCTTCTCAGTCAACATGTACGGCATCGTCAACGGCGTCCAGACCTTCCTCCCCCGGATGCGCGCACAGGATGGCGAGGCGCACATCGTCAACACGGTCTCGATGGCCGGGCTACGACTCAACGAAGTCATCCCTCTGGGCGTGTACAGCGCCAGCAAGCACGCCGCCTTCGCCTATTCCGAGTCATTGCGAAACGAGTTGGCCGCTGAAGGGATCGGAGTCTCCGCACTCTGTCCCGGAGGCGTCGACACGCTGATCGGAGAGGCCGGCCGCAACCGTCCCAATCAGTACGGCGGCCCATCCGAGGGAGCAGCCCGCGGCTTCAGCCCCGGCGCGATGTCGCAACAGATGGACCCCGAGGATGTCGGCCGCATCGTGATCAAGGGCGTGAAGGCCAACCGCTGGCTGATCTTCTCGCACCCCGAGCTGCGACCCCACGTCGAGCGACGTTACCAGCGCATCATGGACGACTTCGACTTCTTCGCCAACGACTGATCTCCTCTCCATGTGGGAGAGGGTTAGGGTGAGAGCGGCGGCATGCCGAGCCGGCCAAGGCGACAAATCCTAGGAGCAGCAGGTGAGCACCGAACACACCACCCCAACCGACATCCTTCCCGATCCCGAAGTGGTCGAGGTCTCCGACGGCATCTTCGCCTACATCCAGCACGACGGCTCCTGGTGCCTGAATAATCCCGCCTTCATTGACGTCGGCGACCAGGTGATCGCGATCGACGCCTGCGCCAACGAGCGCCGCACCCGCCTCTTCCGCGAGGCGATCGAACGCCTCTCCTCCAATCCCGTCCGCACGCTGGTCAACACGCATGCGCACATGGATCACACCTACGGCAACTGCCTCTTCTCCGACGACGCCGTGATCATCGGCCATCGCAACTGCCGGGACCAGATCCTCCGAGAAGCCCCCGGTCAGCTGGAACGGGTCTCGGTGATGTTTCCCACCGTCGAGTGGGGCGACGTCACGCCAGTCGCACCCAACGTCGTCTTCGACGACACGATGACCCTCTACGCCGGCGACCTCGAGCTACAGCTGCTCTACGTTTCGCCCGCGCACACCAACACCGACGCCGTCGTCTGGATTCCCGAACGCCGGATCCTGATCGCCGGCGACATCATCTTCAACCAGGGCACGCCGTTCGCCCTCATGGGCTCGGTCGCCGGCTGGCGCTCCGCGCTCGACCGCCTGAAGGAGCTACCAATCGAGACCGTCATCGCCGGCCACGGTCCGGTCGCCGACGCCTCGGTGCTCGACGAGGTCGACGCCTATCTCGAGTTCGTGCAGGAGTCTGCCAGGTCCGCGTATGACGCCGGAGTCGATCCTCTTGAAGCCGCGCGCGAACTCGACCTCGGCCGCTTCGGCGAATGGACCGACGAAGAACGGATCGTCGGGAACCTTCACCGGGCCTACAGCGAACTCCGAGGCGAGGCATGGGGCGCCGACATCGACATGGCTACCGCCTTCGGCCAGATGATCGAATTCAACGGCGGCCAGCCGCTGCGTTGCCTGGCGTAGGCGAAGTCAAGAGCTCCCCCTCCGGGGGAGCTGGCGCGAAGCGCCTGAGGGGGCCCTCCGGAGACACCGTGTCGGCCCCCTCCGCCCCTTCGGGGCACCTCCCCCAGTGGGGGAGGTCTTCCTGCTACACCGGAATCTTCTCGACCTCTTCCTCCGGAGCGATCCCCGCCCACTTGCGCAGCTCCTCGTTCAGCCGATCCTCCCGATCGCTCAGATGGCACTGACGCAGATAGCCCAGGTACGTCTCGACCTGTTCGCGTCGTAGCTCGGCCACGTCAGCCATTGCCTCTTCGGCGCCTTCGCGGCCGTCGCCCATGACGACGGCGAGCGCGCTGTAGAGCGTGTCGTCGCCGTCCTTGGCCAGGTACCATTCGGCCTTGTTCATGTAGCGGTGGATTTCTTCGCGTCGCTCCGGCTCTCTCAGCATCAGGTACCGCATGTGGTCAACGAAGTAGGTCAGGTGACGCTCGATGTCCTGCTGACAGAGCTCGTAGATCTTCCGCTCCGCATCGGTCTGGGCGAGCTGCTCCCCGTGACGCAGCAACGCGAGCAGCATCGAGTCGTGCATGATCGAGGCCACGCAGAACTCGCTGAATGTGTACGACTGCGTGAGCGGCAGGAACTTCCAGTTGCGTCCGCCGCGGCCCAGTCCGCCGCCATTGGCCAACGCCCGCTTGCGCCAGACCTCGTAGAGCCGGGCGCCGTCAAAGACCACCGTGCCCAGGAAGAGCTTGACCTCGATGTAGCCGTAGGAGATCTCCTGCAGCCAGCGACCGGTGGTCTGCGCCTTGGTCCAGCCATACTCCGACATCAACGTCGCGATCTGGCACACCGCGCGCTCAAGGTCGGAGCCGATCGGTTCCAGCGTGTCCCAGGGAATGTCCGCCGACGAGTTCCAGCGATCGGCAATCGCATCCTCGTAGAGGCCGGCGCAGAGGTCCGACCAGACCTCAGACTTGTTGAAGATCGAATAGCCCATCTGCTCCGTGCGGGTGTCGGGAATCGCGCCACGGGGAATCTCCGTGTTGTTGTCCCAGTGTTCCGGCACCTCGCCGTAGACGTCGACGTTCAGATACTCGAAGCGCAGGCCGCCATTCTCCGGCGTCGCCTGCTCCTTGGCCTTGACGCCCCAGTGCACGGGAATGTCCAGCCAGTCCGAGGGAAGCCCCGATTGCTCCAGGCGTTCCTTCGCAGCGGCGATCACATCGTTGTCGGCCATATTCAAACTCACATTTCTCAGGGTCTGCGCCTGGTCGGGGAACTCGTAGGGGCGACCGTTGTGGTCGCCCGACCATACTCCGGCATCTCACGTCTTGCACGGGGAGGGGCGGCCACAAAGGTGGCCCCAAAACCCACGCGGGGGCGCGGGGTGGGGCCGAGTTTTTTGGATTTTTAAAAAAAGAAGCGGGCCGCCCAATTGAATGTTTTGATATAGGGGGGG
>JAPPFB010000021.1:297572-307765 GCA_028875225.1 Chloroflexota bacterium
ACAAAATTTTCTCGGGGTCTGCGCGGGGGGGGTTACGCGTTGGGGCCTCGGTTTGGGGGCCCCCTACAATACCCGGCCTTCTCCGTTCACGTCCGGACGCGGGCAACCACAAGGGTCGCCCCTACACCCTCGCGTCGACGCGGTGTGAGCCCTAGTTCTCGTCGAGCGCCCCGGCCAGTGACGCATGCAGCCGACCGGTTTCGAGTCGGCCGCCCAGGCCGGCGACGTCCAGCCGGTGCAGGTACTCGAGCACCTGCTTGCGGCGTACGTGCCAGAACAGCCGCCAGCCTTCGTCGACATCGCCGTCGCCGAGCAGATAGACCAGCGCGCCGGCGAGGCCCGGGTTCTGCTGATCGGGGTCAACCAGCGTGTTCTCGAACATGTCGAGCGTCCAGTGGACTTCCTCGGCCTTGTCCGGGTCGTTCTCCAGCGTGTACTTCAGGTGCGTGACGCCGTAGGCCACGTGGCGCGACTCGTCCTGCGCGGCCAGGCGGAAGATCCGCTTCTCGGCCTCGTTGTGGGCGATCAACTCGCCCAGCCGGAAGAGCGACTGCACGAAGCCTTCGCCGAGGATGTGCAGCATCGAGGACATCTGGGTGAAGTCCTCGGCCTCGAGGATCTGGCGCAGACCGCCACCGCCGCCCTGCAGCAGCAGACCGCCGCCGTTGGCCAGCGCCCGCTTGCGGAACACGTCGGTGTGGCGCGCTTCGTCCATCACCTGCGACATCAGGAACAGGCCCGACTCGAAGTGGTCGGCCGCAATCCGCGGCAACCACTTGCCCGGCACGTCGCCGGCGATGAACTCGACCTCGGTCAGCGAGGTGCAGAGCTGCACCATCGCCCGCTCGATGTCCTCGGGCAGTTCGTCCATGGTGTCCCAGGGGATGTCCGTGGCCGACGACCACTGGCGCGAGACCGCCTCGTCATAGAGCAGTCCGGCCGAGTCCGAGAAGGTCTCGGTGGCGTCGCCCAACACCCACGGAGTCATCCGCGGCGTGGCGCCCTCCGGCGGAGCCGCGCCGCGCGGACGGGCCGAGCTGTCGTCGGAGGTGGCCGGGATGTCGCCGTACAGTGACTTGTTGATCTGTTGCAGGGTCAATCCCTTGCGCCCAGGTTCCGCCGAGACGCCCCACTCCGTGTCGAGGTTCAGCCAGGACAGGTCAAGCTCCGGAACTTCCGGCTCAAGTTGCAGTTCGTCCAGCTTGTCAGCGGTCACCATCGTCAGGCTCCTCAGGCAGTCGCGGGCCGTCCCGCACGGGCAAATGTCTACTCGAAATCAAGATAAAGGGTTGCTTGACCGGCTGTCGAGTTTCCAGCGGTCCGATCTCCGAGTCTTCCAGAGGTTCTGATGTCTTCGGATGAGGGCATGTTGGGGTTGAGTTTCTGGAGAGTTCCGTATCGCCACTTGTGTATCTCCTGAACGCAGATAACATCCATCGACGAGAGATACAAATGGATATCCGATACGTCCCGCATGCCAGAAGCCGCATGCGGCTGCGCGCGATAACCGAGTCTCATGTCCAGCTCGTCCTTTCGGACCCGGATGTCACAATGCCGGCGCGTCCTCAACCCGGGGCCGCTCATAGCACCATCTTCCAGAGGCGAATCGGAGAGAGGACGTGTAAGGTATATGTCCTGACCGGGGTTAGCCCTCCGGTCGTGGTGACAGTTGCTTGGCAGGACGAAGGCTGGAGTGAGGAGAGGTCGCCATGACCGCGCTGCCCGATGTCACATTCAGCGAAGAGGGTGACATTCTTTACGTCACGCTCAGTGACTCATCGATTTCGACAACTCGCGCGTTTGGCGACGAGCGTCTCGTCGATTTCGACAGCAGCGGTCAGGTTGTCGGGGCAGAGTTTATCGGCGTGTCGGACTCGATCGACCTGCGAGGCCTACCCGAGACCGTGCGAATACGCAATGCAATCGAAACGCGTGGAACATTTGGCTTCAAGGTGCTGATCGACCCGATTGAGGTGCACGATTAGCAAGTCATGGCGAATACTCGGCCATTCGGCTGAATAAGACCCTGAGCATCTGGCGCTGACTACAGGTCGCCCATCTAATCCGTCCGATACAGATAGCGCGCATCCCACAATCCGTAGAGCGTCGGCGTCGTGTTGCCGAAGACGTTCCGGACCGCGCTCAGTCGCTCGGCGTGTGAGGTGTAGATCAGCGGCAGGTTCTCGGCCACGATCTCCTGCGCCCGGTGGTACAGCTCGTAGCGCAGTTCCCGATCAAGCTCCTGGCTGGCGCGGATGTAGAGGTCGTCCAGCTCCGCTTCCCAGGCGCTCGCCGGCTCTGACTGGTTCGGATACCAGAGATGCAGATTCTCTGAGCTGTGCCAGAGCACGATGCCGCTGTACGGGTCCGGCCCGCCGGTGAAGCCGATCACGATCGCATCCCAGTCGTAAGACGCGGTCAGTTGGCCAACCAGCTCGCCGAAATCGACGATCTGGAAATCGACGTTCAGCCCGATCTCGGTCATGCCCCGATGCAAAATCTCTGTCACCTGCTCGCGCACCGTGTTGCCCTCATTGGTCGCCATCACGAACGCGATCTCGTTGCCGCGGTCATCCTCGCGGAAGCCGTTGCCGTCGCGGTCGGTCCAGCCGAGTTCATCAAGGATCGCGTTGGCCCGATCGAGGTCAAACTCATAGGTTGCGACATCGGGATTGTGGAAGTTGCCTGTTGCCGGGCTGATCGGTGACCACTGCGGATAGCCGAGCCCGTGCTGGACCTGCTCGATGATCGCGTCCTTGTCGACGACGTGAGCCACGGCCCGCCGAAACTCCAGGTTGCCGAACCAGTGCAGCTTCTCCTCGGAGAGGTACGCCTCGCCGCTTTCTGGATTGGTCCCCTGGTTCTGGTTGAAGGCCAGGAACGTCGAGCCGAAGTTCGGTCCCCGTCGGTGGATTGTGAATTTCTCTTCTTCCTGCAACGGCTCCAGGTCGGCGAACTCATGGCCGAGGACGCCGTGAAGGTCGGCCAGGCCGCTGCGAAACGCCTCGAGTTCGCTATCCAGATCGGGCACGACTACCTGCACGATCCGGTCGAGATACGGCAGGCGATTTCCGTCCGCGTCGGTCAGCCAGTAGTCGGGGTTGCGGCTGAACACCACCCGTTCGCCGGCCACGTACTCCTCGATCAGGAACGGACCCGTGCCGATGATCTCGGCTGGATCGGTGTCGAGATCCCAGACCTCATTGAACGTCCCCGAGTCGATATACGGCTGCAGGATGTGCTGCGGATAGATCGCCGTCGCCATTGAACGCAGGAACGGCGCGAAGGAGACCGGCAGCACGCACTGCACGGTGTACTCGTCGATCGCCTCAACGGTCATCGGCGCGACCTGCCACTCGCCGTTCTCGTCCAGCAGCCGGAAGTTGAACGTGGCACGCGTCGATGTGGGAATGTCCTCGTTGTAGATGATCTGGTTGAAGGTGAATTCCACGTCGGCCGCCGTGAACGGCTCGCCGTCGTGCCAGCGCACGTCGCGCCGCAAGTAGAAGGTCCAGGTCAGACCGTCGGCCGAGACATCCCAGGTGTGGGCCAGGTTGGGCTGCGGCTCACCAGTGAGCCAGGAGATATCCGTCAGCCCTTCGAACAGGTTGCCGAGCACGCCCGACGAGCCCGCGTCATTGGCCAGGGCCAGGTTGAACGTCAGCGGCTCGGCGATGGTCGCGAACGTCAGCGTCCCGCCGTGTTCACCGACCTCGTACTCAAACGCTTCTGCGTTCGCTCTCAGGCGACCAACTGTGTCCTGTCCCTCTTCCGGGACCAATTCCTCGGGCGAAACCGGAATGTCGTCGGAGCAGGCGGCCAACAGGATCGCCGCCGCACTCATCGCCAACAGCGCCAGCACCGCCAACCGGCCGCCCGTCTGCCCGCATCGTCGCATCAGCCAACTCCTCCGGTTCTCAAAATCAAACTGAGCCTACCAGCGACTCTCGCGGGCTCGTCTCCTTCCGGAGGCGTCGGATACCATTTGGATGCACTTCCCGACGACTCCTGGAGACCGACATGTCCCTCCCAACCTTTGAAAACGTCCTGCTCGAGCGCACCGGCACCGACGACCGGATCGGCGTGCTCACGCTCAACCGTCCCGAGAAGATGAACGCCCTCTCGCAGGAGCTGATCTACGACTTCCGCGACGCCTGCGAGCACTTCGAAGCCGACGACGATGTGCGCGTGATCATCGTCAAGGGCGCCGGCCGCACCTTCTCCGCCGGCTACGACCTGACCCCCGCCGGCGGCTACGGCGCCGACGCGATCCACCGCCGCTTCCGTACCGTCGACGACGATGGCAACCGGCTGATCATGGGTATCCGTGGCGGCATGGCGCGGGTGACCGACATCTGGCTCTACTTCTGGAACATGCAGAAGATCACGATTGCCCAGCTGCACGGCTACGCGATCGCCGGCGGCTTCGAGCTCTCGATGATGGCCGACCTCGTCGTCGCCGCCGAGGACACGCAGATCGGCCACCCCGGCCTGCGCTTCGCCGGCTCGCGCACCTCCGCGATCCTGCCCTTGCTGACCAACATGCGCAAGGCCAAGGAGCTCTTTTACACCGGCGACCCGATCCGCGCGACCGAGGCGGCCGAGCTCAACCTGATCAACTACGCGGTCCCGCGGGACGAGCTCGAAGAGAAGACGATGGCCCTGGCCGAGCGCGTTTCCAACCTGCCCGCCGACCACCTGGCCCAGCTCAAGGTTCACGTCAACCGCTTCTACGAGAACATGGGCATCTACTCCTCGCTGCGCTCCTCGACCGACCTCGACGCCGTCGGCACCTTCACCAGCCAGCACTACGAGTGGTCCCGCCGGATGCGCGACGAAGGCCTCAAGGGAGCCCTCGCCTGGCGAGACGGCCCCTTCGGCGACTACTCCCAGGCCCCCCGCAACCGCTAGCGCGGGTTCGTCATACCCGCGCTCGCCGCGGGTATCTCGCCGAACGCAGCACAGCCCCACCGTGCCAACCTTCATCGGCCTCGACCTCGCCTGGTCTCCGAAGAAGGAGAGCGGCATCTGCTGGCTGACCGGCGACTCTTCGGAGAATCTGACTTGCCAACGCCTCACGGCCGAGGTCTCCGAAATGGAGGAGCTGGCCGGGGAGATTCATCAAGTCGACGGCCCGATCGTCGTCACCATTGACGCCCCGGTGCTGTACAGCCCTGAACGCGATGTCGAGCGCGAGATCGCCCGGCGATTCGGGAAGTACAAGGCGTCGGCTCATTCTCCCCACCCGCACGTCAAGGCGGGTCGCAGGGCCGGCATCGACCTCGGCGAGGCGCTGATCAAACGTGGCTTTACCTGTGACCCTCGAATTCTGCTCGCTGGTGATCGTCCGGTGCGGACAGCCGTCGAGGTCTATCCGCACACGATCCACGTCCGCCTGTTCAAGCTCCCCGAACGGCTGAAGTACAAGAAAGGGCGAGTGGCCGAGAAGAAGGCAGGGTTGCTGGAGTATCAATGGCGCCTGGAAGCGTTGATCGGGAAAGTAGCGCCGAGGGTGCTTGACTGCGTTGACGTGCAACGCGCCCTCGACCCTGAGACGGCTCGAGATGCGCGAGGCAGGAGTCTGAAGCGGCTTGATGACACGCTTGACGGGCTGACTTGCGCGCTGGCCGCCTGGTTGATGTGGGATCGACCGGAGGGCTGGGAGATGATCGGCGACCTGAACGGGTACATTGTGGCGCCGCGGGAGGGTTAGTCCGGATAGTCGGGATGCTCCTTCAGGGCCTCGATCTGTCTCGTGTGGTCGCCGTCGTGGAAGGCCTGGAAGAGGGGCCAGGCCATTGAGGGGAGGTCTCCGAAGAAGGCGTGGGGGACGGTGGTTTCGTGGTCGATGTGTTCGGGCAGGGCGTTGCCGACGCTGAGGAGGCGCTCGCTGACTGAGGTGACCTGGAGGCGGAGGTCGTCGATGTCAGAGGCGGGGGCGGTGATCTGACCCGGCGGGCCCTTGATGACGGTTGTGCCGTTGGCGGTGGCGGCGATGATCTCGGCGATGTTCGGGGAGGCGGTGATGACGTGGCGCATGACCTCGCCGATTGACCAGGTCGACTCGTCTCCGGCGTCCATTTTGGCGGGGGTCCAGTCGGCCTGTTCCTGGGTGACGTCTTGCAGGGCGTCGATCAGGGCGAAGCGGGCGTTGGCCATGCGCAGCCAGATCTCGTCCCAGGGGAGGGTGGCGGCGCCGTCGAGGAACTCGGCGCGTTTGCTCTGTTTGAACTGCTCGAAGTCCCGGTCGGCCATGACGTTCGGTTGTCCTGATTGGTTCGACGATTTTTCGGGTCGATTGGCACGATAGCCCGTCGGGGACTGGGAATTGGGGCGAAGTCTGTTCGGGTGTGTTCGGCTGCGTTCGGCGGTGAGGGTGGTGGTTGGGTGGTTGGCGGAAATTTTTTCTTCTCGGGCGGGGAGAGAAAAAACCGGGTCCGGCCGCGGAAAACACTGGGTCTTGGCGCGTTTGGGGTGGTTGGACGTGGTCGGGTTTGGTCGATTTTGGAAGGTCGTGGTCGACCGATGAGGGGCGGGTTCGGGCGCGCCTGCCGTCCGGCGCGGGCCGTCGGTGGGCCGGGTATTGAGGCCTCGGGTGTTCAGATTTGTCCAGATTTGTCCAGATCAGTCCGGATGCGTCTCGCTCAGAGCGGGTGTGGTCAGGCTCAATCCGGGAGATTCCCGACCGGTCCGGACGGCTCGGGAGAGGGAGTCGAGGTCTGTGACGGAGCATGTCGGGCCCTCCGATCGCTGCGTGTCGGGTGATGATATGCGGACTGATGTTCGACGGCAGGGTCGGTGTGTCGGGGGTGACGGTCGGGCTCGTCCTGGGGGCGTCAGGCTGGGTTGTCGCGGAGGAGGGCTGTGAGAACGGCCGCCATCAAGCGCTCTCGCTGCGAATGCCGTGGCGATAGTCCCTGAAGCGCTGCGCGGCGTCCGCCGGCAGTTCGTCCCAGTTGTCGGCTGGAACCGTGTCCTGCAGGTGCTTCAACCACTCCAGGTACTCCGCGATGGTCTGCGGTCGAGATTCGTGCTCAACGGCGATGTCACGCTGGCAGCCTTCTTCGGGGTCCAAGGGGGGAAACGGAATCAGCGCGCCGTCGACGTACCGAGCCCGGATGCGGGTTGCCATGGCGGTCTCCTGAGGCTCAGCGTAGCGGGTGTCGCTTTGCAGGAATCGGAGTCCCCGGATTGGCTGTTGCTGCCCGCCTGCGGGATAATCTCATGCAGGAAAGGTGAGGTGACGACGAATGTACGTCCGCAGAATCCAATTGATGAACTATGGCCCCATTCCTCAATTGGACATTAGGTTTCCATTCAGCGGTGATGTTCCAAAGCCAGTTGTTCTTGTGGGTGAGAACGGTTCGGGGAAGAGCATCGTCCTCTCCCATCTTGTCAATGCCCTGGTGGCCGCCAAGAGTTCCGCATACCCGGAATCTGCGGAGGTCCAGAACGACAAAGTGTACAAGATCCGATCGAGCGCCTACATTCGCTCCGGTACTGCCTATTATCTGGCACGAGTCGAGCTTGACGAGGAGATGTTCGTCGATGAGGGACGGGTGATTGGCACCAAGCAGTCCTATCCGGATCTTCCGGAGGAGCATTGGAGCACAGAGTTTCAGCAACTGTGGCAAGAGTTTCCGGATGGTCAAAGCGATCACTATAAGACTTCGTTTCCTGGATCGTCCCGGTTCGTCGACAGGCCTTCCAGAGAAAGCATCCGGCGGATGTTTTCAAACTTCTGTGTTCTCTACTTTCCGTCCAATCGATTTGAAGAACCAGCATGGCTCAACGCGGAGCACCTTAGCGCAAAAGCAGAGCATGTGGATTCGATCCGAAGTGCCGATCAAACGGACAGAGAGATCATCTCCACATCTCCGCTTCGTGAAAATCAAAACTGGCTATACGAAGTAGTGTTCGATCGTGCGGTTTTTGAACTTCAAACTAGGCAGCTGCGTCTACCCATCGATGACACGGAGACTGCGCGTTCGCTTCGGGTCTTTTCGGGTTTCCGAGGTGAGGCGACTTCTATGTTCGAGCTGTGCCTGCAGGTCATTCGAACACTTGTGGGCCAGAGCGATGTGCGATTCACGATCGGTACGAGGCATGACCGTGTGTTGGCATTGGAGTCGGAGTCTGGATTTAGGGTTCCGAATGTGTTTCACTTGTCCAGCGGCGAGAGTGCTCTACTGAATATCTTTCTTTCGGGGATTACAGGGCTGAGTAACCATCGTATCTGGTCACTCGTCGTCCTTCAGGTAGTCCCATTCCTATGAATTTCCAGGTCGAAATCGACTACGTTAACGGCGAGTCCCCGGCGCAGGGCCGGGGACTCTGGCGGGGATGTGGCGAAATGGAAAACGCAGCGACTTCGCAAGTCGCGGCTGATTCGTCAGCTTGAGGGTTCGACTCCCTCCATCCCCACTTACGGGGCGTGTCGCAGGGACTGGCGCTGGCTTCCGACCCGCCGCCAGGGGGTGCAACTCCCCCACGCTCCACCAGCTACGCTAACTCACCCAACGAGACATTAAAATCGAACATGTGGACAACTATTGCGCATCTGATCATGCGCCTGTGCCGAACCTCGTCTGGTTACTCAGCCCTATAATCCCCTTTCTTTCAGTGCTCCGTGATTGTGACTTGTCGGGAGCAACTCTATCGTCATCGGGCGACGTGCGCGGCATCGTGGTGATTGACGAAGCTGATCTGCACCTGCATGTAAGGCACCAGAGGACGGTACTGCCGACGCTGATCAAGATGTTTCCTGGAGTGCAGTTCGTTGTGACTACTCACTCGCCGCTGTTTGTCTTGGGCATGAGGGAGGAGTTCGGTGGAGAGGGTTTCGCGATCTATCGCCTGCCGGAAGGAGAGCAGATCGGTGCCGAAGAGTTTGGTGAGTTTGGGCAGGCGTATGAGGCTCTGCGGGAGACTCAGCGAGCGAGGAAGGAAGTGAAGGAGGCGGTAAAGGCTGCTCAACGCCCGGTTGTGTTCGTCGAGGGTCCTACAGATGTGCAGTATGTGAAGAGGGCCGCTTCTTTGTTGGGTAGAAATGACCTGATGGCCCAGTTCGAACTACGCGCGGGTGGGAACGATTCCAAGATGGATGCCATTTGGAAGGCGGAGGCCGTCATAATGAGGGGAACAGGAGTAAACACAATTGGTCTAGTTTACGATTGCGATGCGCGACGCAAGAGTGGACGAGGTGACGATGCTCGGGTAGGCAATGTGGTCCGTCGTTTTGTTCCGATGCAAGATGGCCACCCTATACGCACCGGGATAGAGAACCTGTTTTCGCGTGAGACACTTCAGAAAGCCCGTGACCAAGATGGCGACCTGTTTGTGATCACACCTGAGCATCCACAGGTTGTGGGAGAGGAGGAGCGACTCGTCCCAGAAGAATGGAAACTGCGGTCGGACTCTGAAAAGCAGCCTCTGTGCGACCTGCTTTGTTCGATCGGAGACGAGAGTGACTTCGCCGCATTCGAGGAAGTTCTTGAGATAATCGCTGAGGCGATAAGCTAAAGATACTACTCTTGGATTCGACAACACTGGGTCCGAACGCAGCAAGCGGTCGAAGACGTAGATCGGAGAACGAGTGGATCCTGCGACGATGCCGTTAGGCTACGCTGGAGGATTGCTGTCGTCGCCGGCCCTACACCCTCTCGTGCGGTAGCTTGGCTCGCTCTTCGTCGAGGAAGCGGCCCCAGGCTTTGGCGGCTTTGCGGGCATTGCAGTTGGCGCAGAGGGCGATTCGGTTGAGGACTCCGTCGTCGCCGCCTCGGATTCTTGGGATTCGGTGGTCGAGCTGGAGGTCGACCTTGCGGAGATTCTCGGAGTCGCAGTAGGGGTTGGCGCAGCGGCGGGCCTGGCGGCTCCACAGTGCGTCTCGCAGCTTGTCGTCGGGGACGCGCTCCACGTCCTGTCGGCGGGGCGGGGATTTGCGCACCGTGACCGGCTGCTCGGTGATGTTTAGGCCGGTCGCCTCTCGCAGGCGGATGTAGGTGGCTTCTTCGGCCACAGGATCGATGTCTATACCGACCCACCTCCGCTGCAAGTCTTCGGCTGCGACGCAGGCAGTCGCGCAGCCCGCGAACGGGTCAAGCACGATGTCGCCTTCGTCGGTTCCGCACTCGATCAACCGCCTGTAGAGACTGAGCGGCTTGCGCGTGTCCCAGTCCAGTTTGCTTGACTCC
>JAPPFB010000026.1:0-2952 GCA_028875225.1 Chloroflexota bacterium
GCCTGGGGCGACGAGTTCCTCGAAGAAGATCTCGCAGCCCTGTTCGTTGCTCCATTCGGTCATGGGTCGTCACTCCTCGATGTGGCGCCGCGCGTCTCGGACGCAGTCGGCCAGGTCTTCGTACTCGTCGTGGTCGCGGCCGCAAGCGGCGCACCAGTAGCGGTAGGTGGGTTCGGCGGCGTCTTGGCCGCGCTCGTCGATCGGCGTGATCCGGTCGAAGTAGATGTGGCAGCCCTCGCGATTCAGCCAGGGGTTCATGGTTGGGGTCCGTTCCAGCCCGGCCCGCACAGCACATGGCCGACGAGAAGGGCGGTTGGTTGATTGGTGTGGGGACTAGGCGGTGAGCCGCAGCGGCAGCTGCCGTTCTGGCGCGGCCGTGGTGAGCCGCTCGGCCAGCAGCCGGGCGGTGTTGCGGTCGGTCACGTCGTCCATGTGCAGCAGTTCGAGTTCGAACAGCTCCGTGACGACATCGCCGAGCCTGACGTAGGCGTCGAGGTCAGGCAGCGCCGTGGCCGGCTCAGGCATCGCTCACCAGCCAGACCAGGTCGTCGGGCTGCCAGTCGAGCAGCTCGACCCGGTCGTCGGGCCGCCAGTGCTCGACGTAGCGGCCGTCCGGGGCCGTGCTCTCGGCCAGCACCTGCCGCTCGACTGCTGAGCGGTCGGTGATGGGCGGGTCGAACATCGGGTACTCGCGCTCACGGGCACCACGCGACTCTTGACGCGCGCAGGTTGCGCACTGGTTGAGGGGCAGAGCCTCGGCGTTAGGGCTGTAGGTCTGGTCTCCGACCTCGTAGGTCTCGCGGCAGAAGCCGCACTGGGTAGTCTGAGTCATGTCAGGTCTCCGTATCTGACTAGAGCGGACGAGGGGATACATCCCTCGTCCGCTCGCTTGGTTCAGCCGCTGCAGTCGCAAGGGTCGGGCGCCGCCAGCGACTGCTTGATCGCGCCACAACGTGAGCACTTCCAGGCGGTGAATCCGTGCTGGTAGAACTTGCGCCACGTCTCCAGACGGGGTTGGTCGTCCGCGCTGTGATCGTTGTCGCCGGGCAACTGGGGCCGGTCTTGATCCGCGATGCGGGTGGCGCCCTGGGGCGTGTGGTCGGTCATGAAGCTGCAGCCGCCGCAGAACGCTCGCACGGCCTCGGTCTCGTGGTAGCGGTAGTCGAAGTACTCGGCCGTGGACGTGTGCCCGCAGCGGTCGCAGGCGTAGTGGACACTGAGTCGGGGCATGGTGGTCTCCGTTTCGTGCCCGGGCGTGTCCGGGCGGATAGCTAGAACTCGCGGTGTTCGCGCGGGTGCGCGCGGGCATGGCCCATGGCGTCCTCGACCAGCGAGGTCAACTGCTCGTGGGTCGGACGCGCGGGGAGATAGAAGTGGTGATCGCACTCCTCGTCTCCCGAGGGCGCGATTGCTCCGGTCTCGTCCTCGCCGTAGCTGGGCCAGGGGCAGCCGATCGGCGGCAGGCCTCTGAGCGCCTCGATGTAGGCGGCGATGGTCAGCACCTCGAACGAACGGGGGCGCTTGTCGGCCTCGGCCTCCTGCTGCGCAGCGAATGTGAGCAGCAGGCTCCCGACGCAGTCCGTGCAGAGCGGGGTCGCGGTGGTCTCGGTCTCGTCGACCAGGACGTAGAGGACGGGACCGGCGTAGGTCTCGTCCCCGTGGTGGTCGCAATGCCAGTCCCTGTAGGGCTGGTAGTCGGGGCAGGTCGTGGTCTCGGTGGTCATGAGTTCCTTTCAGGTGTGTCTAGGCGGCGGTGAGCCGCACGGTTGGGGGTTGGTTCGGTACGGGCTTCCTACGCCTCGATCCTTTCGATCCGGCCGGAGTCGAGGTCGAGCGTGACCACGCTGGTGCGCAGCTGCTCGCGGTAGACGTCGTGCGTCTCGCCCTCCTCGACCAGGACCATCTCCTTCTTGGTCTGGCCTTTGACGAGCACGCGCGACTCCGGCGTTTCCAGTTCGAGGTTGTCGAGGAAGCCGGCCGCGACCAGCATCGCCAGGTGCCCCTTGCGCAGCGGCATCAGCGGGCGCGCGGTCGCGTCGTTGGGCGGCCAGAACGCCTCGGTAATCTCGTCCTGGGTCCAGAGCCCGCGCTGGCGCGCTTCGGCGACCGCCTTGGTGAAATCGATCACCCGGGTCGTGAACATCACCGGTCCCGGCTGTGACATGCCCACGTCGTACTCGGGCGTCAGGCCGCGACTCAGGGCCGGCAAGTTGTCGATGCTCGCGACCAGATCGCGCATCGCGCGCGCGTCCGGCCGCGGCTGCGGCTTGCGCACGCCCAGCACGACGACCTGATCGAACGCCTCGACCTCGGGCTCGGGAAACGACCAGGTCCGGACGCGCCGGTAGTTGGTCGTCAGGAAGCGGGCCGAGGTCGCGATCTGGGCGCGCGGGATGATGTAGACCAGCACTCCGTCCGGCTCCAGGTAGCGCGAACAATGGCTCAAGAACGCCTGCTCGACCCGCTTGTCCTCCCGGTCCCAGTCGTAGGGCGGGTTGAGCCAGAGCAGGTTGAACGTGCGGTTGGCGATCGAGCAGCGGAAGAGGTCGCTCGAGAGCGCGTGGTCGAGTTGTTCGGCCGCCTCCTGCGCTCGTTCCTCGTGCAGTTCCACGCCGTAGGTCTCCACGGTCACGTGACGGTTCATCGAGTCCGCCAGCTGGCGCAGCGCGTCGCCTGGTCCGCAACAGGGGTCGAGCAAGCGCACGATCTGGTCGCGGTTGCGGCCGTAGCGAATCGGCGCGAACAGCAGCGAGCGGACGTAGTCGACCACGCGCGGCGGGGTGGGGTAAAACCCCCCCCTTCAGTTGGCCTCCGAGTCTCATGGGATGTCTTCTTTCCGTTGGTCGTGGGGGGGGGGGGGGGGGGGGCCCGGGGGGGGGGGGGGGTGTAGGGGGCGGGGGGGGGGGCCCCCGCGCGGCGCCCGCCCCCGGCCCCCCCCCCCCCGGGGCGGGA
>JAPPFB010000026.1:2962-115653 GCA_028875225.1 Chloroflexota bacterium
TGGGGGCGCGGGGGGGGGGGGGGGGGGGGGGCGTGGGCCCCCCCCCCGGGGGGGGGGGGGGGTTAAAACCCCCCCCTTTCTGTGGCCCCCCTTTCCTCTGGGTTTTTCTTTTTTCGTTGGGGCGGGGCCCTCTTGGCGCCCCACGAGGTGGTCTTCGAGGTCTTCCGCGATCTGGGCGATCTGCCACGAGGACTGCGACCGCTGGAGCCACCAGCGGGCGGTCTCGTCCAAACCCTGGCGGACCGTGACGATGATCTCGTCGTCGGACTGGTCGTGGTCGGCTGCGGTTTCGACTTGCTCGCAGCCGGTGTCCGGGGGAGTCATTCGCCGCCTCCGCCGAACTGCTCAAGCAGGTTGAGCAGGTGGTCGTGCAGGTCCTCGTGGACCTGGCCGTTGATGTAGGCGGCGTCCTGTTCCAGGTCGAGGTTGTAGATCGCCGTGATCTCCTCGCCCAAGACGTCGTCCTCGCCGGCCCTGGTTTCGACCGTGACCGTGACGTAGCGGTGGCTCATGCGGTTGCTCCATTCAGCTGGCGGGGCAGCTTCAAGGCGCCGTACTTGACGGCGGCCGAGAGCTCGCTTTCCAGCCCGAGCGGGTCGTGGTGGCAGTACCAGGCGTGGAGGCCCGCCGACTTGAGCGGGCGGATCGCCTCCGAGTCGAGCCCCTGCTCCCAGAGCCAGTCGGCCCAGCTGCGGTGAATCGGCAGCTCGGTGCGCTGGTTGAGGAAGCGCAGGTGCAGGGCGGGTGCTTCTCCGGCGTCCGGCGTCAAGAGCAGGTAGGCGTCGCGCTCGAACGAGAGCTCGGCCATCTGCGTGTAGACCATGGCGTGATACGCGCCGGCCTGCGGGAGCCGGGCGATCTTCGTCTTCCAGGTGCCGATGCTGGCCTCGGGGATCTGGCAGCGTTCGTAACCGCCCTCGTGCAGCTCGTCCACGGCGCCCTTGATCAGGAAGGCGGGCGAGGGCGGTGAGTTGAGCAGCGCCGCCCAGATCGCCTTGAGCGAGGTCTGGGCGCCGACCATGGAGCAGAACCAGAGCTGGCTCTGCTCGGGGTCCGAGGCGAAGGCGTCGCAGGTGGCGGAGAAGCCGCCCGCCGTGATCGTGTACAGCTGCGGTGCGGGATCGTCTCCCTCGGGAGACGTGGTTGGGGTGTCGAGCATCGCTCGTCCTTTCTTTGAGTCCGGTAGGTGAGAGGGATGGAGTGAGGCGACCTAGAACAGGCCCTCGGTCTTGAGTGAAACCCAGTCGTCCGCGCCGATCACGACGTGGTCGAGCAGTTCGATGCCGAGCAGCTTGCCGACCTCGTCCAGGTCCTTGGTGAGCTTGATGTCGTCGCGGCTGGGCTCCGGGTCCCCGCTCGGATGGTTGTGCACCAGAACGATGTGCGGGACTGCCTCGATGACGGCGGGGCGAAAGACCTCGGCCGGGCGGACCAGCGCCGTGTAGCCGTTGCCCTGGTAGATCGTGCGCTGGCCGACCACGCGATTCTTGCGGTCGAGCAGCAGCACCCGCACCTGTTCCTGGGCGAGCTGAGACATTTCATCGGAGAGCAGGTCGACGACCGACTCGGGCCGGTAGATGATGGGCATGTCCTGGGAGCGCTCGGGCCGGGTTTCGACCTCGTAGCGGATCGCGAGTTCGCCCAGCACGTGCAGGTTTTGTCGGAGTGCATCGAGCAGCGCCTGGCGCTCGGGGTCGTCGGTGGAGGTGATTGCGGGAGGTTGGCTTGCGGTGGTCATCGCGGATTCCTTTCCTTGCGTGAACGCGAAGCGGGGCCGCGCCCCATGAGGGAGCGCGGCCCCGCCTGCCCCGCACTCGATGCGGGGAGGTGCGCCTCGGTTGAGGCGTCGTTGGATGGGGGTAGCTAGAAGGGCTGGTCGCCCTCGGCGCCGTCGGCCTTGCGACCATTGCTATTGCCCGAGCCGAGGAAGATCACCTCGTGGGCGTGGACCTCGGTGCGGCTGCGGCGTTCGCCCGCGTCGGTCTCCCAGCTCTGCTGCTGGAGGCGGCCGGCGACGTAGACGCGTTCGCCCTTCTGGACGTACTCGGCCACGGCCTCGGCCTGCTTGGCCCAGCAGACGACGGTGTGCCAGTCGGTCTGGCTCTCGCCCTCCCCGTTGCGGCGGTCGGTCGCCAGCCGGAGCTGGACGACGGCGGTGCCGCCCTGGGTGCGGCGCAACTCGGGGTCGCTGCCGACCCGGCCCAGCAGTTCGACTCGGTTGATCGTGCGTGACATTGGTGGTGCTCCTTTCCAAAGAGCGTGTGTTGGCGCGAAGAACTCGCGCCTGTGAAACGAGGCAGCCCCGCGTCCCTCGAGGGACGCGGGGCTGTGTGGCGCCCGCTTGAACGGGCGTCGATTCGATTGGGTGTGGCGTCAGCTGACCCGGAGGTATTCCGAGGTCTGCTCGGTGACGATCTCGGCCCGCTGCCCCGGTTCCAGCAACGCGTTGAGCCGTGTGTGGTCGACCGAGTAGCGCCGGCTCTGGACCATGCCGACCGTGCGCTGCTTGGCCGAACCCTCCAGCCTGGCTTTCCGTTCTCCTTTCCCTTGGAGCCAGTGTTGGAGGGTCTTGAGTGCGCCGCGCTTGTCGGCTTCGAGGGACTTGATCCGTCCCTGGACCTGCTCGTACTCGCACAGCGCCGCTCGGGCCGTCTCGTCCGAGACCGGCTCGGCGGACTCGCCGTCGTCTTCAGCCTCGCCCGCCCCGCCGGGTTGGCAGCGGTTGAGGTGGGGGCATCGCTGGCACTGCCAATCCGAGGCGGTGAAGTCCCGCTCGGGCAGCGCCTCAGGGTCCGGGCCGAAGGCCTCGTGGTGGTCGGCCAATGCCTGAAGGCGGCCGGTGGCGTTGCGCCAGGCGTGTTCGGCGCGGGCGGCCGGGATCAGTTCGTGGTCCCAGGTGCGCGAGCCGGTGTCGAGCGTGGCGATCACCACGTCGCGGCACTCGCCGTAGAGACCGAGCGAGTAACAGGCCGCCTGGGCGACCGACTCGGGATGGCTGCGCTCAGCGCCCAGCGTCCGCCAGCGCTTGAACGCCTCCGGTCCGCGCGTCTTGACCTCGATCACGAGCTCGTCCGTTTGCGCGGAGGGTTCGTCGTCGCCGAACAGGAACTGTTCGACGGCGGCTGCCGCACCGCCTTCGGCGGGCGGGCAGCCGGTGGCGTCGGGATGACCGGTCACGGTCAGGCCGGGGACGGCTTCGACCGAGACGGACATGGGTTCGTCGCGGTCGGCGGGCGTGACGCTCCAGCCTGAGCGGCGCATCGCGTGCACGACGACCGGCTCAAGCGCGTTGCCCGCTTCGAGCAGGGTCAGCGAATCGGGCTCGGGTGGGTTCGTCGCCGGTTGTTCCGTGGCCGTGTACCAGAGCGCGCGGCGGCACTGGCCCAGGGCGGAGGCGCGGATGTCGATTCCGGCCGCCGTGAAGCGCGCGGCAGGGCGGTTGAACACGTCCGAGGACGTGCGGGCGGTGATGGTCATGTCGGCTCCTTTCAGGGGGTCTGGTAGGGGAGAGCGGAGCGGGTCAGCCGTGTTCGCCCTGGCGGCGCCGCTCGAGCTTGTCGGCGGCCGAGGCGATCAGCGGGTTGAGCTCGGCCGGACCGAGTTCGTCCAGTTCGCGGCCGGTCTTGGCCTGGACGGCCGAGCGGACCTGCTCCTCGGTGAAGCCCTGTTCCCGGCTGAGCTCAATCAACTGGGCGCGCAAGTTCTGAGCGTCGCGCTGGTCGTCGTCCGCCGGCGCGGAAGGTTGCACTACCCGGCGTCGCGGCTGCTGTGTGCTGCGCTCCGTCTCCGGCTGCGAGCGAGGTCGTGAGTCCGGTTGCTGCGCTCGGTCGGTGCGGGCCGTAGTCGGCGGATCGCCGTAGAGGCCGTTGCCGAAGCGGTCGCCGAAGCTGCGCAGGGCGCGCTTGAGCGCGTCGGTGACCGCGCCCTTGTAGGCGGTCTCGTGGCCCTCGACCGTCTCGTCCGAGACCGGCTGGAAGCCGACATCGGTGCGAGAGGGAGCGCCCGGGACTGTGACGCGGACGATGGCCGAGTAGGCCGACGATCGGGTCACTTCACCGGTCCGCGAGTTGGTCTGCTCGATCTGCCGTATGGTCACGTCGCCGACCAGCTCGTAGCCCCAGCCCCCGAATCCGAAGATGCGGTTGGCCTGGTCGATCGCCGTGTGACCTTCTATGTAGTCGAACTTCCTACCGCCGCGGCCCTTGCGCTGCGAGACCAGCTCGGGGTCGAGCGGCTGGCTCAGCGCCTCGGTGACGCGCGGCGCGAGCGCGTCCCAGTGCAACGCCTCCGGGGCGGATGGGGCTTGGTTGGGGTGAGCGGTCGGTGACTGGTTGCGCTGTGCTCCTGCGCCCCCCGATCGAGTCGGGGGCAGGCTGTTGCCGTTGGGTCGGACCGCCGTGGCGATCCCGTTTCCATTGCCGTTCCGGTGAGTTCCATTGTTCATCTCATGCTCCTGTTCAGGTGGTGGGTTCGGGTTGTTGCGGCCGCCTATACGGTCGGCCGCACGGCCGCGCTCGCGCACGGCCGGACAGAGGCCATAGGCTGGCCCTCCAATCGTTGGTTGCGTGATTGACAGATGGCGGCAGCGAAGACGCCGCCAACGGGCAGTTACATGCGAGGCGCCTGTGCTGCCCGGTGCAGTGCGTCGAGGAAGGTCGAGCGCCCGTCCGGGTAAGCGCCCAGTTCGGCGACATCGCCGACCCCGTGGGGCAGCGACACCACTCGGGCGCGGTGCAGTCCGAGAAACGCTTCGAGTTGGCGTGCGGCCTCAACGCCGGCCTGGTCGGCGTCGAAGGCGAGGAAGAGGCGCGGCTGTCCCTGTAGAGAGGAGGCCAGCTTGTCGATCCCCTGGGTGCCCAGCGCGGCCACGGCGGGCAGGCCCCAGGCACTGAGTACGAGCCAATCGAACAGCCCCTCGGCGACAACGACCCAAGGCGCTGGCGCAGGCAGCCGCGAGAGACCGAGCACGGGCTTGGGGCCGGGCAGGGCCTGGAAGCGCGGTCGCGCTTGGGGCCTGACGGCGCGGCCGGCGAGCCAGGCGACGCGATTCCCGACCAGGTCGGGGACGACGATCATCCCGCCGAAGCGATCGCGGCCGTCCGAGGCGAGGCCGCTGCGCAGGATCCGCCGGTCGTCGAAGCCCGCCTGCACGAGCCAATCGCGTAACCCGTGGCCGCTGGCGTAGCCCAGCCCCAGGCGGCGCGCGGCCTCGGCGTCGATCCCGCGCGAGGCGAGGTAGGCCTGGGCCGCCTCGTTGAGCCCGAGCTGGCGCTGGTAGCAGCGCATCGCCGCCGTCAGCAGCGACGGATCGCGGTTCGGAACAGACGGGGTCGCGCTCGACGCTTGAGGCGGAATGATCGTCTTGCGCGAACTCACGGGCGATGCTTCCAGCCTGCGGATAGCCTCGGGCAGATCGACGCCGTCCGTGCGCTGGATGAAATCCAGCACGTCGCCGCCCGCGCCGCAGCCGAAGCAGTACCAGCGCTGGGTGTCGGCGTAGACGGTGAAGCTGCCTGCCGTCTCCTCGTGCAAGGGGCAGAAGCCCTGGCGGACCCGGCCCCGCCCGCGCAGTTCGACGCCGGCCGCTTCGACCACAGAGCCGAGCGGGTGGCGTCGCTTGAGCGCGGCGATGTCGACTCTGGCTGTGGCGGCGCTCACGGCGCAGCACCCTTCATCAGGGGTCTGAGCCCCCTGAGGCTGCGCCGCGAGACGACCTTGCCCGACCGCCAGCGCATGCCGCGGACAGCGCGGACATCGAGCAGATCTCCGTCACGAGGAGTCATCACGGCGGCGCGGTTGGGGCCCGGGCTGTAGACCAGGGCAGCCTCATCCCGGAACCGTCGCCAGGCGAGGTCGAGGAACTCGGCGTGGGCCCAGCGCCGTTCGCCCTCGGTCGCCTCCGACAGGTCGAGGTCGGCGAACACGGCCAGCGCTCGGTCGAGATCGCCCGTCTGCCTGAGGCGGCGCGCCTCGTGGATGGAGCGGGCCGGCGATGTGATCGGCTGGACCCTCTCGTCCAGGCCGAAGATGGCGTCGATGATCCGGTCGACCAGTTCCTCCAGCGTCGGCCGGGGAGCGGTCATGGTCGTGGTGGCTGCAGTCATGGGTGTCTCCTTTCGTTGAGGACGTGCGACTGCGTGTTGCCCTGGGGCAACGAAGCAGGGCCGCCTCTGGAGAGACGGCCCTTGAGGTGGATGGACTGTATGCGGATGGCTCAGCGCGGTCGGCCTCCTCTCGCGAGCGAGCGGCGGCGGCTGAGCAGGACGCGACGCGCGAGCCAACCGGCCCAGCCGAGGCCGACGCTGTTCAGCGCCATGACCTGGAGGTCATAGCCGAAGACGAGCGGCGCCACCGCGAATAGGACGATGAATGGCGTCAGGGCGAGGCCCCGTGAACGGCCGCCAGTGGCGTCGGTTCTCTTGGACGGCGCTTGGCTCAGCGTCGATGTCCGAGGCTCGGTCGTGTAGGCCGACCAGATCGATTCGCCGGTCAGTTGCTCGAGCGAGCGGATCACCCGCTCGCGTGAGCAACCGGCCGACTTGCAGCGGACATCGATCCCGTCGCCGTCCGGCCGCTGGCGGAAGGCCAGGAGATCCTGCTCGGACTCGTGGCAAACGGCGGCGGTCCAGAACCAGCCGCGCTCGAAGCGGACCCGCTGCCTGGGCGCGATCAGCTCGGCGATCCGCGCGGCCGAAGGACCGACGTAGCGGCCGCGCGTCCGGGCTGTGTGGTTGACGTTCTCCATCGGGAACTCCTTTCCTGTTCCGGTGTGGGGCGTGTGGTGATCGGGGCAGGTGACCGGCGCCGGCATCCGTCGGCGCAGGTCTTGGCGGTGGGCAGATGAGACTGGGTGATTGACGCACTCCGCCCGCTGCTGGATGCTCGGTTCAGCGGGATCGGGGTGCGATGAAGAGGGGGGTTGGACGGTTCGGCCGCAGCGCTGCAGAGAGCGGTTGCGCTCGATCCGCTGCGTTCAGTCCAGGGGCGCGGGTACGAAGCGACTGAACCACGCGAATTGCGGTTCGGCTGAGTGTCGATTCCGTGGTCGGCGCGCCAATCGGCGGCCGTCCGGGTCGTTCCGCCTCTCGAAGCCGGTCTCTGGAGAGCAAGGCTCAATCACTGAACCGGTTCGCGCTGCGGAGAGCGCTTATCCCTCACTGGCGCCGTTCCCCAGGAGAGCAAGGCTCTGATCCCGAGGCGCGGTTCCGGGTCGGGGACGAACCCGCCAGCTTTCTCAGGAGGAAGAGCTGGCCAAAGCCGGAAACCACCTCCAGTAGTACGCCCACGGGCGGGGTTCGAACAGGGCGCGGGCGTCGGGTTTGGCGGCCCGGCTCTGACTGTGTTGTGGACAACACCGGCGCCCGGGCGCGCGCGAATCCGAGTTGGCTATCGTCGGCTCAGAGCAGGGGGAGGAGCCGGTGCCGACGGTTGAGCAGCTGGCCGGTGCGCTGGACCGGGCGCAGCCCCAACTCTCTGAGGCCGAGGGGCGGGCGCGCTGGTTGGCCCGCGTCGCGCAGCGCGAGCTGGGCCGATGGGGTCATGAGGCGCACGAGCTGACGCTGGAGCCGGTCGACCGCAGGCCCGGCTCCGGTGCCCTGCGCTGCTGGTTCTGGTGCGAGAGCTGCCACATCTCCCAGTTGCTGGTGCTGGACGAACCCGGAGTCCGATAGGCGGGAACGCTCAGGATGGCGATCGTGCCCAGGAGTGGTTCACAGATCCTGGCGATTCAGGCGGCGCGGCCACTTCTGGTGCGAGAGCTGCAAGCTCTGGCTGCTGGCCGAAGCGGACGAGCGCTAGCAGCGCGTGATCTCGCCGCTGCACATCTCACGAGCTGGGGCCGCGATCACGCTCCGGCGCCGGGACGCGTGCCGAACGTCGTGGTTGACCTCACCACCGGCGGTCCGGCGGCGGGGTGAGGAGCGGCGGGGGCGGGCGTTGCGGCTACCGATGCTGTGGATGCTGCAGCGGGAGCCGCCGGTGCGGGCGGCGCGGTCTGCGCGGCGCGCAGCCGCCAGTGGTTGCGTCCCGTGTTCTCGATCTCGCCCTGTTCCTTGAGCCGCTGCAAGTTCGACTGCAGGGTGGCCATCGGCTTGGCCGAGTGCGGCGCAGCCTCGTGCCGCTCCAGGTAGGCCAGGATCGCGGTCGCGTGCACCGGTTCGCGCTGCGCTCCGAGGAACTCACGGATCTTACCTGTGGTCAGGCCGCGCGGCAGACGCGGGCGTTTGGGCGCCGCCCGTCGGGACCCGCGCCGCGCCGGCGGACTGTCAGCGGACGATGCGGTTGCTGCGGCGGACCCGGACTCCAGTCTCAGCAGCTGGTCGATCAGCCGGCGCTTCGCGTCGAGCCGCTCAAGTTCCGCCTGGATGCCATCGAGCTGGGCGCGCAGCTCTTCGGCGAACGAATCGGCCACGGGGTCGGTCCTTTCGGCGAGGACGACGGTGGCTCGATGGCTGCGGGGCACAGAGTCCGCGGTCGTCGGCAACGCTGTTTCAGCATAGGGCCGCGCTCACGTGTTGCGCCGAGCGCCGCGGCCGATGCGATGGCGCGCTACCTGCCTGAGCGTCAGGCGAGGGCGCCCCCTTCGGTCTCGATCTCACGGTTTGCCTCGCCTGGCCGGGCCGACGCCGGCTGTCAATGCGCCGTGGCCGGCGAGGATCAGAAACGGTCCGATGCTGTGGACTAATGCAACGCCGGTGACCAGCAGCGCGACGCCCAGACCCATCAGACAGCGTGAGCAGGGCAGGCGAGACATGCGAGCCAATCAGCTGAGCACGTGCCAGAGGCCGAAGCACCAGCAGCCCCAGACGCACAGCGCCGCCGTGACCCGCCAGCACGAGCGAACCAGCACGGCGGCCGCAGTGATCGGTAGTGGCACCAGGACCAGAATGATCAGTCCGACGCCGCTGAGCGCGCTGGCGAGGCCGAGGAACGCCGCCGCGGCGCCGACGATGAGCAGGGCGTTGGACTGGCGTCTGCGGCGATCCGTCTTCGTCACTTTCGGGCTCCGAAGCAGGGAAGACGCGAGCAGCTGGTGCATCCCTCAGCTCGAATCGTAGATCGCCCGGCCGACCAACGCGCTGCTGCGTCGACGCCTCCAGTACTTCCGCCGCCGCTCCCGCGCCTCAGGCCCAGATCAGGTCGCCGACGGAAACGGACCACCACATGCAGAGGGTCAACAGCACCGCCAGGATCGGCCGCCGCCGGGAGCGCCTTCGGATGAACCCGGCCCCGACAGCCAGATGGCCGGCGAACAGGGATGCGTAGACGGCCGCCGCGCTGCCAATCAGGATCCCCCAGCCGAACGACGAGGCGCCGTCGATCAGCCCGACGATCATCAGCGCCAGGGGGCAATCCACCCGCTTGGGCACGCCGTGTGTCCCCACTGATCAGTCCCAGCTGAGGGCCGCGTAGAGCCAGCCGCAGGCGATCGTGATCCCGACGGCGAACACGACCGCCCGCGCCCAACTGCGTTCCAGCACGATCCCCACCGGCGTCAGCGGCGCCCCGACCGCCGCGAACAGGCCCGCCCAGAGTCCCAGGCCGAGGTCGAGCAGGATGAGCCCGACAAACGACCTGGCTTGAGCGGACACCCGGGTCGGCCCCCTCGTCTAGTCCCAGAACCACTGGCCCAACCAGGCGGGCCACCAGACGAGCAACGTGAATCCCGCCGCCAACCCGAATCGCCTGATCGTCGGATCGAGCAGGAAGCCGACCAGGATCGCCACGTGCGCCGCCCCCAGCAGGCCGTGAAATCCGCCCAGCCACCAGCCGAACGGGGAGGCGCCCAGCAGGCCGCCCACGACGATCAACGAGTCCGGAAACGTCACGCGTTTCCAGATGGGACGTCGCTCGCGGCGCTGATCGTCAAGCGGCGACGGTGGAGACATCTCGAGTGCTCCCAACCGCAGCCGCCTTCGGTCCTGGTCGCTCAGGATTCGTCCGCGGGCCCTCACTCGCAGCGTAGCCGTCAGCCGCGCCCACGGCCCCAGAGCCCCAGGGTCAGCAGCCGCAGCAGCCAGTGCACGACCTGCGCCCGGCGCCGGTCGCGCCGCACCCGACCCAGCGCCTCCCGCGTCACGCGCAGTTCGGTCTGCCGCCTGGGCCCGTCCCAGGGGCGGCCCGCGGGCGGCAGGGTCAGGCCGTGTTCGCCGACCAGCTCGATCTCCAATTCCAACAGCCGCTCGTCGGCCCTGAGCCTGTCGAGCCTGTCAAGAGTGGTGGACGCCTGTTCCCGCCGCGCCCTGGCCCGGCGCCATGCGGCGACCGTCGGCATCGCCTCGCCGTAGAACCGCCGCTCGCCCGGAGCCGACTCCGTCGTAACCAGCTCGGGGTACGGGCGGAGGGGGGAGTCCACCGTCTTGATGCTTGTCGCCCTTGTCGCCTCACCGACTGACTCGACCGACGCGACCGTTTCTCCGTCTTCCCCGCCCTGCTGCAGAGCAGTCACCTGTTGCTGCAGCTGTTCCAGCGAAGCCGCGAGCCGCTCCACATTCCCGTGGATCCCGAGGATGTCGCCGATGTCCTCGGGCAAGACCTGCTCCAGCCTGTCCACGCGCCGCCTCAGGTTGGCCAGTTCCGCCGACGTCTCCAGGGTCAGTGGGGTCAGCGGGGACAGCGCCTCCGACCCGTGTTGCTTCGCCTCGTAGTCTTCCAACGCGCGCAGGAACTGCTCGCTCAGCGGGGCGCCCGCCTCAGCATGCTCCACCCGTTGCAACGTGCGTTCGCTCAGGTCCAGCAGCTCAGCCGTCCGCCGCCGCCCTTGGGTGCGCAGGAGGTCCTGTAGGAGACCGCCCAGCCGCCCCGCCCGGTCGCCGGCCGCCGCTTCTCCACCCCCGGGGACAGCGCCGACCCCGTTGGCCCTGGCCGCGTCCTCCCCACCCGGCTGTTGCCCGTCACTCACTGTCTGCCGCCCGCTTCCCGCTCTCCAACCTCGTGAGAACCAGCACGCGCAGATCTTGCCCGCCCTGCACCCGCCCGCGAATCACGTGCGCCCTGCAAAACACCGGGCGCGGCGCATACCTGTCCAGGAGTTGTCATCTGCCTTCTCCTGTACACGGGTCCGGGGTCGACCGCCGGGCATTCGCTGGACAACTCCCGGACATAGGGCCATCGTAGTACATGTGTTCCTGTACCGGGGGTGGGTCGACGAGGACCGATCAGCCGAGGCCGCTGCAGCGCACCTGGAGACGACGATGGAGCCCGATCTGAGCCTTGCCGTGGTGGAGCTGCTCGAGCAGCTGGCCCAGACCCCCCTGGCCGACAGGATCGAGTTGGCGGCGCTCTCGGGCCGCTCGACCGCGACGGTGTACCGGGGGATCGAGAGGCTCTCCGAGCACGGTCTGGTCGAAGCGGTCCCGCACGCGACCGAACTCATGCCGCGCACGAGCCGGTTCTTGCTCACGGCCGGCGGCCTGGCCCGTCTCGCCGGAGAGCAGGGCGTGAGCACGGCGGAGTTGCTTCGGGCCCGGCCGGTCTCGGAGCAGTGGCGGCGCAGCCTCCTGCGCCGGCTGGACGGGGTCGGCGCCGTCTACCGGCTCGCCTCGGGGCTGGCTGAGGTCTCCTACCCGCTTCGCCTGCGCTGGTACCGCGCGGCACCGGCCGACGCCGGGATCGCGCTGGCCGACGGCCGCACGCTGGCCGTCGTGCGCCTGGGACGGACAGTCGAACGCTCGGCGGCCTCGCAGCGGACGCGCCGCCTGGGCGCAGGCCCGGGCTACTCGGCGGCGTTGGTCCTGGTCCAGGACGAGACGCGTCTCAGGCAGATGCGCCGCCTCGCGCGCGGTCTGCCGTTCGGCTGTTTCCTCGCGCTCGAGCGCCACGCGCTGGCCGCCTCAGCCGACGACGCGGTATGGATCGCGCGCGCGGGCGGGCCGGCGCTGAGCCTCGAGGACGCGCTCGGCTACGTCTCGGGTCCGGGCGAGTGGGGCCGAGAGCGGACTCCGGCCCGCCGCTCGATGCCGCGCTCGGTGAGCACCGATGAGGACCGCGACGCTCGGATGTCCAGCCTGCTGGGAGCGGCCGAGAAGCGGACCCTGGACCTGATCGGCGACTGGCCCTGGCTCGCGCCCGGGGATCTGGTGGGGCTGATGGGGGTCGGCCGCCGGCGCGTCTCGCAGCTCACGGGCTCGCTGCGCGAACTGGAACTGATCGCCGAGGCCCGCGTCGAGTGCCAACGCAGGCTCACGCTCACCGACCGGTCGCTGGCGCTGCTGGCTAGGCGCGACCGGGCCAGTCCGCACCTGGCGCGCCGGCGCTGGAGCGCAGGGCCGATCGGCCCGGAGCGAGCGCCGCATTGGCGAGACGTGCCCGGCCGCCAAACCCGCCAGCTGCTGCGCCACATCGGCCACACGGCGGCCGTGCACCGCTTCGGGGCCGCACTGGCCGGGCAGGCACGCGGCCTGGGCTGGGAACTGCTCCAGCTCGATCCGCCGCAGCGCGCCTCGCGCTACTTCCGCTCCGAGGGCGTGCTGCGCTCGATTCACCCCGACGCCTTCGTCATGCTCCGCTCGGAGGGCGAGCGGAGGCCGGCCTTCCTCGAGTGGGAGCGCCGCGCGATCCGGCCGAAGACGATGCGGGCCCGGCTCGCACCCTATCTGCGCTACTTCGCGACCAGGCGGCCGACCGACGATCACGGCGTCCGGCCCCAGCTCTGGCTGGTGTTCGACGACCCGCTGGCGGCCGACCGCTTCCTCACGGTCGCCCGGGCCGAGCTGCGCAGGACGCGGGTCGAACTGCCGCTCGTGGTCTCCGATCGCGAGCGGATCGCGGAGCTCGGCCCCTTGGGCGCGGCCTGGCGCGGGACAGACGGCTGGGACTGGCGCGAACCGCTCGCGACGGGCTGAACCCGGCGCCGCCCAGCCTCGGCGCTGTGGATAACCGCTCTGGCGGGCGCCAAAACTGCAACCTGCGCCACAGAGCGAGCACGGATGTACGACATAAGCCGGCACATGGTGGCGCGCGCGCCGTTGTAATCGCGCTCTGAATAGTGAACACTGGCGCATTCACAAGCACAAGTGTGCTGATGAGGAAGCGGTCGCACAGGATCCACGGATCGAGGCGGTCGCTCAGCGAGGAATGGAGGAAGGCTGTGACCTGATAAGCGATCGGTCCCCTCCGGGACCTTCAACCCCGGAACACTTGCGAACGGAGCAACTGTCGTGTCTGAACTGATCCCATCCATCCCCCTCATCACCGGCATGCTGGTCGGCCTGATCGGCGCCGCGGGCGCCGGGTTCTTCGTCTACGGCGCCGCGCTCTATCTGAACGCGGCCGACGACGTCGGGCAACTGCAGCGCGGCCGGGCGGCGATGCGTTACGCGTTCGCGGCGTTCGCGCTGGCGCTGGTCGCGTTCGGCGCGGCCGACCTGCTGGTCGAACCGGACGCCGCCCTGCCGGCCCCACCAGCCTTGCTTGACGCCCAGCCGCTGCATATCGGCAGATAACCACCCATCAGAACGGAGCATCAGCATGCAACCACAACGACCCCTGCACCAAGACGAGCCCGAGCGGGGCGCCCTGATCTGGCTCTTCCTGCCGGCCGGCCGCAATCCCGATCGGGCCGACGAACTCGGCGGGGCGCCGTGGCCGCCGCAGCGCGGCGGCTGGCGCGATCGGCTGCGTCCGGGCCGCCGGACCTGGATCTGGGTCCGCGACCTGGCCCTGAGCGGCCTCGCAATTGCGGCCTGGGTCACGCTGGCGGCGTTCGCCGCCGATCACGCTGGGACCGTGGGCGCCGCCAAGGCCTTCAGTGAGCTGATGGTCGTCGTCGCCGCAATCGCCGCAGGCGCGGCCGTGCTGGCGCTGCTCTGGGCCGGCTTGTTCTCCCGCGGCTGGCGCCCACAGGGCGGCACAGCGGAACTGCGGGTCGCCCTGGCCGCCGCGGCCGGCGGCTTCGCCGGCTCAGTGGCCGCGCTGGCCCTCCTGCTGCTCAGCGCGGGCGGCCTGATCCCGATCCCCTGAGCGGCGAGCACGACCACGGCCTGCAGTCGCTGAACAGCAAACCCACCATGAAACCAACCGTCCCCAATCCCTTCCGCCGCCCGGCGCCGGACCCGCCCGTGCTGCTCCAGGTCACCCCGCCGCGCACGGGCGAGCGCACCCTGCTGGGCGTCGAGAACCTGCTCGGTTCGATCGCCGTACCCGAACCGTTCTCGCTCGAACTGGCCGCCGGCGAGACCGGCGTCGGGCTGATGGTCCGCTGCCACCGCAGCGAGGCGGTGCGCAGCCAGGTGGCGGCCCACTATCCCCAGGCGCGGGTGCGTGAATTGGCGGCGGCCGAGGACCCGCTCGCGTTCGGCGCGAGTGAAGAGGCCTGGTCGCTGACGCTGCGCGCCTCGGGTCCCGACTACGTGCCCCTGCGCACGTTCCAGGACCGCGACCTGCTCGATCCCGGCTCGGATCCGCTGCTCGCCCTGGTCGGCGCACTCGGGGCGGCCAAGCCGGAGGAACGCCTGGTGGCCCGGCTCAAGCTGCGCGCGCTCGGTCCCGGCTGGTCGCGCCCACATCTGGCCCGGCTCTACGAACGTCCGGGCCAGCCACCGCAGCCGCCTGCCGCCGGCCGCGAGAGCGGCCAGGGCGGCCCCGACCCCCTGGCCCTGACCGTGGGCGTGCTGGGCCTCGGCGGCTTCGCCCTGGGCTACAACTGGCTCGAGGCGGGCCAGCTCTGGAACCTGGCCGGCCTCTGCGCCGCCGCCGCCGTCGCGCTGATTGGGGGCGGCTGGTTCAAGGCGCGCTGGAACCGCTCGCGCAACCGCCCCTTCGACCCGCAGCTGATCCGCGAGAAGGTCGAGCGCTCGGCCTTCCTGGGCGAGGTCGAACTCATCGCCGTGCTGCCGCGCAAGCCGGACCAGCCGGACGACCAGCGCCGCTCGCGGGCGCACGAGCTGCTGGAACGGGTCGCCGCGGCCTATGCCCATTACAACCATCCCGGCGGGGCCGAGTTCCGGCGCGGCAAGGTCCGCCCGCTGCCGCCCCAGGCGGTCGTGCTGCAGCCGGCCCCGGCGGGCTTGTTCGGCTCGAACAGCGTGCTCGGCGTGCGCGAGGCGGCGGCGCTCTGGCATCCGCCCGGACCCTCCGACGAGACGCACGAGCTGGAGCGCGCCCGGGCCAAGGTGCTGCTGCCCCCGCGCCAGGCGCTGCACGAGGGCGCCCTGGTCGGCGACACGACTGCCGACATTCCCCGCGAGGTGCACTTCCCCGACGACCTGCTGCGCCGCCACCACCTCTACGTGGCCCGCACGCGGATGGGCAAATCGACCCTAATGCGCCACATCGTCGCGCACAAGCTGCGCGAGAAGGCGGCCGGCCGCGACACGGACGCGATCGTCGTGGTCGACCCGCACGCCGACCTGGTCTCGGCGATCCTCGAGCAGGTCCCCGACCAACTCGTCTCCGAGGTCCGCTTGATCGACCTGGCCGACGAGCGCGGCGCGGTCGGCGTCAACCTGCTCGACGCGCGCATCTTCTCCGACCGCGACCGGACCGCCGACTCGGTCGTGCGGGTCGCCCGCGGGCTGTGGGAGCAGTGGGGACCGCGGATGCAGTCGATCCTCGAGCAGACGGTCAAGACGCTGCACGAGGCCAACGGGCATCCCTCGACCGAGGAGCACGAGCAGTACACGATCCTCGACGCGCTCAAGCTGCTCTCGCACAAGGAGTTCCGCTCCGATGTGCTCAAGAAGGTGCGCGACCCCTTCCTGCTCGAATGGTGGGCGCGCGACTTCGGCGGCTGGCGCACCGAGTACCAGGCCGAGGCGCTGGCCCCGGTCCAGACCCGGCTGACCTACTACGCCTCCTCCGAGCGGGCGCGGGCGATCCTGGGCCAACCGCGCTCGACGATCGACCTCCGGCGGACCATCCTCGAGGGCGGCATCCTGCTGGTCTCGACGGCCCAGGGCGCGGTCGGGCGCGACGTGGCCGCGCTGGTCGGCGCCTCGGTGCTCAACCTGGTCGACTCCACAATCCGCGAACAGGAGCGGCTGCCTCTGGACCAGCGCCGGGGCGCCCTGGTCGTGGTCGACGAGATGCAGACCATCCCCGGCGTCGAGTTCGAGTCGATGCTCTCCGAGCTGGGCAAGTACGGCGCTGCGTTCCTGCTCGCCACCCAGAGCCTGGCCAAGCTGGACGCGCTCTCGCCGACGATGCGCGACACGCTGCTGGCCAACATCGGCTGCCTGGCCGCCTTCCAGGTCTCCAGCCCCGACGCGCGCGAGCTGACCTGGGAGCTGGGCCGCCAGCGCCTCTCGGAGGACGACCTCGTCGGACAGCCCAGGCATCACTGCTACGTCCGCGCCTCGGTCGGCGCGGACACCCTGCCCGCGTTCTCGATGACCGTGCGAGAACCGCAGGACGGCTCACCCGAGGTCGCGGCCCGGATCCGCCAGTCGGCCGAGGCCTACCTGACCTCGGCCGACGACATCGCCGCTCAGCAGGCCGAACGCCGGAAGCGGCTGGAGGAGCTCGAACGGCTCGCGCGCGAGGCCGCCCAGGCTGAGCAAGAGCGGGAACAAACGGAGACGCAGGAGGACCCGCCGGCCAAGAAGAAGCCGAGAAGGCCGCGCAGCAAGCGCAAGAAGCCGGACGATCGAATTCCGCCGACTGGCACGTGATTCGGGCGTCGCAGTGCGATGTACGGCAGCGGAATCTGCCGCAGACGAGCATGCCCGCGCAGTGAAGGGTCTTTGTGGGGGATTCGCCGTCCGCTGCCGCCACCACCAACCCTGTCTCACACAAACCCGCAGCTCGCGTTCACCGCTCGACCTTCGGCGACGGGCGTCCGCAGCCATTCCTGTTCGGCTTGCCTTAACTGGTCGCAACGAGGTGACAGTGAGAACGTTGACAAGCTACCTGACCGACTGTGATTGAACTCAGGCGCGTTGCAGCCATGGACGATCGCTGAGCACAGCTTCTGCGGCTCGGTCATGCATCCCTGTTCCGCGGCGGAGATCACGCCCTCAAAGGCCGCCTGTTCAATCGTCTGGAGCGCACCCGCGATGAGCTCGCTGGAACCGTCGTAGTCGTCGAGCAGCAGCCCGGTCAGCGCTTCGTAGGCCGACCAAGCCAACACGAACGCCGGCTCGTCGAGCGCGCAACTGAGCATTCCTTCAGCCTTGTCCCGTGGCTCGGGTCTATTCCTCCTGTCGAACAGGTCCGCCCGGCGGGGACGCCATGGTCGCCGGCCGAGCACACGGCGAGCTCAACAAACCTATCATCGCCATGATCTAGGGCTTCTACATGAGCGGCGGACTGCTCACTGCCCTCCGCGCCGACCTCCGCATCGGCTCCGACGACTCCCAGTTCGGCGTCCCCGCCGCCCGCCTTGTCCTCGACTAAGGCGGCGTGCGGCACAGGAAACCCTGCTCACTGGCAAGCGCTTCCCGGCCGCTGACGCCGCCCACTGGGGCCTCGTCAACCGCATCACCTCCCGCGAAGACCTCGAACCCACAGTCCACGATCTCGCCGCCACCATCGCCCTGAACGCCACAAGACCATCCGAGCCATAGCGGAAATCCGCAAAGGCCCGAATCTCGATCGAGACATCTGTATCTGTCCGACAAGCGCGCACAACCCACCCAATGAGAACTCGGCTTAGGACGAACTTGTTCGACTACGCCTAAAGACTGGTATTGGGGAAGGGATCGTCATGCGGCAAATCGTCAGTCCAGTAGCCGTAACGAGCGGCCAACAAGCGCTCAATGGCAGGTAAGTCAGGGGCGCTTTGATGTATCTCCAATCCCCAAATCTGTACAAGGGCTAGCATCGAAAACTGCCGCGCCTCACGGAGAACACGAGGGGTGAGTCGATAGGCAGGTATGACCCTCGCGTCTTCAGGCTCTGGACTGTAAGCGGCATCTTGCATCTGCGCAAGCAAAGTGTCCGAAGGGTACTGACTCGTCTGCACTGGGAAACGGTAAGACATGGTCGCATTCAGAACTGCCGTGAGCACATGCCAGTCGAGCCATCCCTCCTCCGACCGTAGTCGGTTAACTGTTCTGAGGAAGCCGGCTGAATTCCTCAGCTTGGGGATGGTCGTGCGAAGACTCTGTGCAAGATTCTGATATCGGGTCTTGAGGAGATCCTGGGCCTTCTCTTCGGAGTAGGTTGGACCGAGTCCGTCATTCCACGCAAGCTCCATGTGCGCCCCGTAGTCGCCTTCACGGGCGCTCCACGGCGTTTCCCAAACGCCTCGGCGTATTTCTGTCTTGTCCTCGGCGGCGAACGCCGCAGCGAGTTCATCGTACGGACGCGGCGGGAAGAGCTCGTGGGTGAGCCCGCGTTGGAAGGCGCGCTTGATGGCAGTGGCAAAGTCGTCGTCAGGCAGGAGAGATGCTTCGCGGAAGATCACCGCGAGGACACTGACAAGCTCATCAGTGAGTTCCTCTGCGCTCACATCCGTCGCGTCTTCGAATGGAGTCAAACGGACAGTCCACTTCCGACCGTCATTGCTAGGGAGCGACTCGATGGCCCCTGTCGCAGCTGAACGTCGTCGTCTCCGCTCCACATTCACAGAGATTTGGGTGGGGACGAGACACAGATCTTGACTCGCAAGCGCGGCGAGCATCACTTGCGCACCTGCGGCGAAGCGCTCGGCCATTCGGTTCGTTTTGGCATCATTAGCGGCCACAACGAGCCAGTCAGTGCCCAGTCCCGAGAAGCGGATGTGCCTCGTGACCCCCAGATCTGAGAAAGGTGGGCCCGTCAAGTCTTTCCCTCCAAATGACGCCCAACGCCTTTCGTGGTCAGGTGAGGCTGTACTCAGGGCCATGTCGACCACATCGTCAACACCGACAGCAGTCGTGATTGCCTGGACGGACTCAAGAAGCTGCCCATCTATCACCCCAGCACATTCCGTAATGTAAGTCAGGTGCAAGTCGGGCTCTGCGAACCAGCCGATGCTCTCAGAATCTGGGGTTGAATCGCCGACGGCGTACTGCACTTCGATCGCACGTTGGTATAGCTCAGTCGCTCCACACCATGCACCCGACATCACGTCAGCACACGCAGCCATGCTCAGACCCTGTGCCACGAGGTCCGCGTGCTCGCTGTCGTTATGCGTTGCCGCAACGAATGCTGCGCCGAGCGCATGCGATTTCGCAGCCAACGGCAAACGCAGTTCCAGATATGTCTTAGACAACATGAGCATGGCCAACAGAGAGCCGCGGATCGTATCTCCGGACCACCAGTCGAGCTTGACCTTGTGAAACTCTTCGATGGCGTCGAGTCGTCGATCTGCCTTCAACAGCGCAAATGCGCGATCTCGCGCTCTAGCCGCCACCGCCGACTTGCCTGATGTTCGCTCGACAGCTTGGTCGACTAGATCGGCGAGAGTGCGCCATTCCGGCACATCAATGAGGGCGGGAGCGAGAATGCCCAATAGCTTAGAAAGGTGGTCCACCGGGAATAGGGGTGTGTCCTCGAGCATCTCAGCAAGTTCGGTCCATGCGGAGACAGCGGATTGAAGGTCCATGAAGTCGTGTTCGGTCAGTCGCACTGCAGGGGGAATCGATGGATCTGCGAATATGACATTCGCTTGCGGAGGCGTATCGTCCCATGCAGCTTGCACCTGGGCAATGTGTTCTTCTGATATTCGACGGCACATGCCAAGAAAGCCGAGTACATCGAGCAGCGCTGCCCGGCGGTGTCCCCGTGAATGAGGCAGCAGTTCTTGAACTCTGGCCGTGATCTTGATATGCCAATCGCGTAGCTCATCGAGAGAGATAGCGGATACGTCGTGCCCCACGGCTCCAGTGGCGTACTGTAACAGTACCGCAGCGTCCTCTAGGCGAGCCGGCTCTGATTCGTCCAAGGAGGCGGACAGAAAGTGGCGTACGACGTCGTCGACCGACCGCAAATCACCGGCACCTCGCAAACTCGCCACAACGAGTTCATATCTCGCACGTTGCCTGAGGGACTCTGATAGTGACGAATGAGAGAGGAATTCTCGTAGTAGACCCAACCAGAATGGTAAGTCAGGTCGGGCCTCCTCTTGAGAGGTGGCTTCCCGCACTCCGGCCTTTAGGCTAATGAAATCGCCTATCGTCGGCTGGGGCGTCGGGCTCTTGTGCCACCTGTTGCGAAGCTTCACATAGTCCTCGTCCAGAGTTCCCTCGGGAGCCGTTCGGGAGGGCCGGACTTCCGACGGCATCGATAGATATCTTTCGGCGATCCAAAATCCTTCATGCCTTGAAAGTAGGTCTGCTATCGATTCTGCGTCGTGGACCTCGAGTTCAATGCCCCATTGTTCCCGTACCTCGTCTTGTAGGCGGTGGCGCGCGCCCACGGGGAGCGAATTGAGGGTGAACGCTCGAATCGCGGATACAGAACTTCCTTGTTGCAGGACTTTGTCGATGTCGCTTTGAAGCTTTGAAAAAATGTTGTCCGCCTGTGTCGTGCAGATGAACACAATTGGACCGTCGCTAATCAAGCCGAGGAATCCTCCCGAAGGTCCTAACTCCTCTTTCAGAAAGGACCGGAAGGTCTCGAAGTCGCGTCCCTGGTCTCCACCTGCCGAGACGGGCCCCGTGGCCGGTAGTACATTCGAGCAAATGAACTGCTCGGTTAGGCGGCGGCAGATGTGTTCGAAGGTGTGGTGAGCGTTCTGCGTCGGCAGTTCTGCAAGCGCAAAGCGGATCTGTTGCGTGACCTGCTCAGGATCCATCACAGCCGCTCGCAATCAGGACTTGATAGCACAACTTGACTTTAGCAGGCTGCTGAACTTCGGATAGCAGGAGCCAGACCGGTTGTTGAACGACGGCTGAGCGCTGTCGCTGCCGCGTCTGCGACTGCGTCCGGTAAGTGGGAGGGTGGGCCTGGGAGCCCTGGTTCCGGCGTCCGAGGCCGGTCGCAGGCGATTCGGCTATGCGGCGGCCGCCTCGAGGTTGGCCAGACGAGTGAGGTTGTAGGCGGCGGCGGTCAGTGCGAGCCACAACTTGTTGCGGGCCCGACCCAGGCATCGCAGATTGCCGCCGGCACCCACGGTCTTGATCCAACCATACGCCTGCCCCCGCGTAGGCGGGGGACCTCCTCGACCAGGTTGCGCCGGCGCTGGCTGTGGCGGTAGCCGGGGCGTCGGGTCGTGCGACGGTCGATCGCGCTGCGCCGGCCGCGCTGGTTCTGGGCCACATGGGGCGTCAGGCCCAGCGCGCGCAGGACCCAGACGAAGTCGCGCGTGTCGTAGGCCCGGTCGGCACCGACCGTGGCTGGCCCGGTGACCCCGCATCAAGTGCGGGGCAGGCTGCTGCGTTCGTGCATCTCCACGGCCTGGTCGTCGACGTCGAGCTGACCGAGGCGGACGGCTACGTGCGTCACGGAGCCACCAACCTCTACGCCGCGCTCATGTGGCCTCCGGCCATCTGATCGCCGACATGACCCCCAGGCGCCGCACGCGCGAGTTTCGCCGCTTCCTCGACCTGATCGACCAGCGTGTGCCCGATCAACTCGCCGTGCATGTCGTCTTGGACAACGTCTCCGCCCACCGCACAGCGGAGATCCAGCGCTGGCTGCAGCGCCACCCCGGCTTCCGCTTTCACTTCACCCCAATATACAGTTCATGGATGAACCTGATCGAGCGCTGGTTCGCGGAGCTGACCACGAAGTGGCTGCGGCGCGGCTCCCACCGCGGCGTGGCCGAGCTGACCTGCGCCGTCGAACGCAGGGTGGCCGACTGGAACGCCACTCCGCGTCCCGTCGTCTGGCGCAAGGCCGCCGACCAGATCTTCGACAACCTCGCCGGATATCTCAACCGATTTCCCGACTCAGGACACTAAGGCGAGCGTTGCGTCGCCAAGCGAATTCACCGTGCACCGCCTACGTCTCGATGCTTCGGGACAAGAGTCAGTGCCAGATTGGCGCGCTGGACTCGGTGCATCACAGCTAAACCCTGTTAACCACCCATTCGTCGCCAAGGGCACACTTCCACTGAAATGCGCTTTCGTCCCTCGACTTTCGCTAACGGAGGATCTTGAAGTCGATGCGCTCCCAGAACACTGAGTTCTTCGGTCGTGCGGTGAGTTCACCCACCATCATTGGAGTTCCTCGCCTACCGGCCTCGGGGAAGATCGTCCAATGTAGTGTCGCCTGATCACCCCCTACAGGTGGTATCCACACCTCCACGAAGTGGCCTTCAACCTGTTTCTCGACGGACATGCTCATTGCACACGGAATCTTCAATAGCTCGTAGTAGCGTGCGTAGAGATTACAGATGGTGAAAGAGAGCACATTAAGCTCCAAGTCCATTTCGGCCTTGGCGCCGTGAGAAACGGCCTGATAGTACTGATAGGCATGGCAGGCGATGTCCTTCACACGCTCATCTACTATTTCGAAGAAAATGCGATTGACCCCTCCCTTCAGCGCTGGGACATCCGGCGGAGAATCGCACATGCGAGATAGAACCTCGACTGTCAATCTCGGACCCTTACCCTTTAGGTAGTTTGCAGCCGAGACTGTGTCCCCCATCTTCCTCACGCGCCATGCCGACCAACGAGTGCGACACGACCACATCATCGACTCAACATCTCCCTTCGCTTGAATGAGCGTAGAACGAAAGCTCCCGTAGTTTGCGAAGATACTTAGCACAAGCGCGGCAATGCCGATGGCAAGTGCCCAATCAAGCCCCGTTTCTGCCGGCTCGGATATCGAGACAAGGGACGCGGCGAAGTCGGACGCAGTTGCAGACGTTGGATTCGAGGTAAGGGGCTCCACAAGATGTCCTGGGAGGTCATTGCCTGAGTCACTGCGCTCAGGTATGGGCTGGAGTGTTCTTCATGAAGAAGGCCGTACGGCCGCCCTGAAGAGGGATCTGGTTCAGCGTTCGATTCTCAGCGTCGCAGCTGAAGACATTGCAGATCCCTGAGAGGCAGGGTAGTCAATGGGTCTTCGAGGTCAATCACCATCGCGATAGCCGGCTCGGCCTACCTACTGGAATGCGAAGGGAAGACCTCGACAGCGAGAGCGTCCCACACAATCCGCTGCTGTTCAGGATCCTGCACCGGATGAACCCGGTGGAGCAGTTCGACAGCAGCATCCGTCGCATCTGCGACGCTGGCGAGGAGCAGGCGGTGTATGCCGGACGTAGTCGTAGACTGGTCTCCGCTGAGTCGAGGGGGCCTCTGACATGACGACTGAAGACCCTCAATCAGTCATTGCCGAGAATCTTGCAACGGCAGACCGACTGTCACGCCAGGAGACCGACGGCAAGTGGCTTGAAGGAATGACTGCCGTAGTCGGCGAGCATCTCCGTGAATGGGACCTGAGCGACTGCGACCTCTGGGACGAGTGGGAACAGCGCGAGGCTTTCTTCCCCGGACTCAGTAAGCGAGACGTCGGCATCGACGCGGTAGGCCGTCGCCGCAGCGACGGCCGCGCCGTCGCCATTCAATGCAAGTCCCGGAAGCTGGACGAGCAGGGCATTGGTGGTTCGATCCCTAAGGACGAAATCGACAGTTTCGCCAGTTCGTCCTCAATCGAGCACTTTGCCGAGCGTTGGCTCGTGACCAACGGCGCCAACCCCGCAACCGAGAACGCCATCGCCATCCATGAGTACGGCGTCAAACCGATCAAGCTGGTCAACATCGTCAGCGATATGCGTAACCAGCAGGCTGGCGTATCCTTGGAAGATTGCCCTCATTGCGACGACTCCAGCGCTAAACAGACCAAGTCATGCATGCAGGACGAGGCGATCGACACCTCCGTCCGCATCCTGCAGGAACACGTCGACTCGGACTCCGGCGGCCTGCCCAAAGGCCAGGCGCGCGGTCGAATCGTGCTTCCCTGCGGCACAGGCAAGACACGCATCTCCCTGCGCATCGTCGAACGACTCACCGAGCCAGGCGAACTCTCAATCGTCCTCTGCCCCTCAATCGCGCTGGTCGCTCAGATCCGACGCGAGTATCTACAGCATGCCGAACAGCCGCTGCGGGTGCTCGCGGTGTGCTCCGACCAGACCGCCGGCTATGACCCCAAGCAGGAAGACAAGAAGGTCAGTTCCGACGACCCAACCCTGGACAAGAGCAACGTCCGCGCCTCCGCCGTCAAGGGCCTGGTCACGACCAACCCCGACGTGATTGCCGAGTGGATTCAGTCGGAACAAGGCGCCGAACATGTCAATGTGATCTTCGGTACCTACCAGAGCGGCAGCAGGATCGCCGAGGCGCTCCAACTCACTAACTCCAAGGCCCAGGTAATGATCGCCGACGAAGCGCATCGCACCGCGGGCCTGAAGCGCAAGTCCAAGCCCAAGACCGACGAAGAACAACGCCTGCGCGACTTCACGCTCTGCCACGACAACGACAAGTTTCCCGCTGTCTACCGCGTCTACCAGACCGCAACGCCGCGCATCTACGACGTGAAACCGCAGAGCAACACCGACAAGCCGTCCGACTGGGTCGTGCGTACCATGGACGACGAACAGGTCTTCGGCGTCGAGCTCTACCGCAAGAGCTACGTCGAAGCGGTCAACAACGACTGGCTTTCCGACTATCGGATCATCGCGCTAGGCATCAACGATCCCGACTCCTATGCCCTTGTCAATCAGTTGGCCCAGGACACGAGGAGCAAAGGCCGACCAAAGCTGACCGCGTCCGACTACTTGCGCGGTCTGGCCTTCACCCTCGCCATGGGCGGCGCGACTCACACGACCGGTGGCAACGCAGTGCCTATCCAGTCCTGCATCGCCTTCATGAACACCGTCGACAAGTCCAGGAACATGGCGCGGGACCTACAAACGAACGCAGTCAGGACTTGGTTGAACAATTGGTTGCAAGAGAATCGCGACGTCACTGCCGCCGCCGACTACCAACTCCAGCACCTCGACGCCAGCAGTGACGTCGCGACTCGCGACAACGCCAAGGACAACCTGGCCAAAGGCACGCCCGAGACCCCGCAGGGAATTTTCAACGTCGGCATCTTCGGGGAAGGCACCGACTCGCCCTCGCTCAGCGCCGTCGCGTTCCTTGAGGCTCGCAGGAGCCCGATTGACGTAATCCAGGCCGTGGGCCGCGCCATGCGTACATCCCCGGGTAAAGAGGTCGGCTACATCATCTGCCCGATTGTCATACCGCCTAACGCTGACCCCGAAAATTGGCTCGCCTCTAGCGGACCCGAAGAGGGCTGGCAGGAACTCGGGCAAATCCTTCGCGCGCTCCGCGCCCACGACAGCCGCATCGAAGACAATCTCGCAGACCTGATGGAGCTGCACATCCCGCCCACGCCGGTAGAAGTGCGCACGATAGTTGCGATCGCCGACCACGAGAAGAAGCGGGTTGAGTACCGAGAGCACATCGGACCTGTCGGCGAAGCCGAGTATGCCCTGCAGCAAGTGATCGAAGGCAAGTCGACGCTCAGCCGCGAGTTCATGTCCATTGCCGAGCAGGACGATCACTCGGATCCTCTCGAGCAGCGCGTCGGCGAGCCCAAGACGAATGCCTACGACGCCGCTGCGCCGCTTGAACCAACGCAGGTGCTCGCCGCCAAGCGTCACGAGGACGGCAGCATCGAGATGCGTCTCGGCTCACCAGCGAGGTCCAAGCCCAAGGCCGGTGATCCGCGCGGCAAGGTCGATGTTCCCAAGACCAAAACTAAAGCCCGCAAGATGATCAACGACGGTACCGGCAAGCGCGTCAAGACGCCCGTGCAGAACCCCAAAGAGAAGCGCCAGCGTCGATCGCCCGAAGAGGCGGCCGAACAGTCCATGATGCACACGCTCAGAGAGATCGGACTCGGCGAACACGGCAACGCGATCCGCATGAACCTGCTCTCCAAGTCCGGACTGACCGACAACCGCGTCGTGCGCGATCTCAACATCCTCGAATCCTCGGTCAAAGAGGCTGCTTTCCATCTGCGTCAGGACGAACTCGGTCCCACGCTGGATCGACACTTCGGGCTACACGACCTCAAGCAGGACGACGCCAAGAAGCAGGCCGACGGTTGCACCATCGCCGCCCTGCTGATGATGAACGCCGCCATGCTGCACCAGCGCATCGCGCATGGGCGCTGGCTGACCGGCGTCAGTGACCTCGACCAGGTCAAGAACGACGTCAACGTGGTCCGGCGGGTCGAGCGCGAGTGGAACCGCATCATGCGGCACGACTTCCGGCCAGTGCTCGAACCGGCCGTCGCCGTGATCGAGACGGTAGATACACAGGGCAAGCTCTCAGGACTCGAACGCGCCCTGCGCCACATCGCGGCGGAGGCCGAGCGGATCGCCGAAACCTACGCCGACATGGGCGCCGACCACGCGGGGCCGCTGTTCAACAAGGTGATGGGCAACCAGGCCTCCGACGGCGCATACTTCACTCGCCCGACCGCGGCCTCATTGGCGGCGCGGCTCACGCTAGACGCCTGCGGTGATGTCGACTGGACCGACCCGCAGGTATGGCGCGAGCACAAGACCGTCGACCTCGCCTGCGGCTCAGGCACACTGTTGGCGGCGATTCTGACCGAGATGAAGCGTCGCGCCCGCGAACAGGGCGCAAACGAGGACGAGTTGGTCGACCTGCAGAAACTAGCGGTCGAGGAGACGATCAAGGGGCTCGACATTAACCCCGTCTCGCTGCAGTTGGCCGCTTCGCAACTAACCGCAGGTAACCGCGAAATCCGCTATCGGCAGATGGGCCTGCATTTGATGCCCTACGGACCATCGCCCGACAACCCCGCGGTGGTGCAAGCGGGCACCTTGGAGTTGCTGGGCCAGGAGGCTATCGTCGCGCGCGACACCGAGTTGGGCCTGGGCGACGACCGAATCTACTCGCAGCTCGTCTGGGACCAGCCAGACGACGCGGAGTTAGAGGACGCGGTCGGCGCGGTCAAGGAAGCTCGCATTGTGATCATGAATCCGCCGTTCACAAATCGCTCTAAGGTGGGTGAGAAGTTTCAGTCCTCGGACAGGATCTTGTTACTTGCCAGAATCGACGCTATGGCAGAGATGCTTGTACGTGGAGACTCCAGGCTTGGGGGCTTTGTGGATAAGAACACTGTTGCCCCTCCATTCGTCGGACTTGCCGATCGCATCCTACGAAGCCATGACAGCGTCCTTACGATGGTCCACCCAACGATTGCGCTCAGTAATCCGTCAGGATTGCAGGAGCGGTTGGTACTTGCAGAGCGTTTCCACATACATACTATCGTCACTTGCCACCAACCCGGACAAATAAACCTGAGTCAGATCGTCAACATCAACGAGAGCCTTATCATTGCAAGGCGACACCCAGAGCCACAGCCACCCACACGATTCATCAACCTCGATCGGTTCCCCGCCACCGACGACCAAGTGACAGACCGCCACGAATCGCTGGCCCGCTGCGACATCGGAGCGATCGATAACGGCTGGGGCGAGGTCTCGGAGTGGCCGGCAACACGCGTCGCGAAGGGGGACTGGACACCGGCTATCTGGCGCTCTCCGGAACTCGCGGAAGCAGCATCGCATTTTGCGACCGACGTTGAAATGCAGAGCATTGAGAGCGATGACATTTACCAAGCAGGTCGAAGGGTCAGGGAGTTCTGCCGCAAGGCCTCGGACAGCGACATTGACAGCTTCCCTCTACTCAAATCCAAGGGAGCAGATGGTCAAACCACGATTCATGCCATGCCAGACAGCCACTACCGTCCGAAGGAACCGACTAATAGGAGGTGCTTGAGCGGCGTCCAGAACCTGAAGGCTAGAGCAGAGTACCTGCTCATTACAGATGGCCAGGACAGTAGTAGCGCGCGACTAACAGCGGTCGCGAGCGACACGAGATACGTAGGAGAAGGATGGATGCCCTTGGCAGGCTTCACGCCAGAAGAGGCAAAGGCACTGTCCGTGTTCCTTAATTCAACTCCGGGGCGGTTGCAACTCATGCGAAACGCCGGACGGAAGCTTGAGTTCCCAATGTATATGCCAGCAGCTTACGATGCAGTCCGCATTCCCGATATCCGCGATGGCCGAATCCGCCGAGTCCTAGCGGATTGCTGGGGACGGACCAAGGGCGAGATCGTGCCGCAGTTCCGCGACGGCGAGTGCAAGGTTCGGCAGCTGTGGGACGAGGCCGTGGCCGAGGCGATGGGCTGGGACCCTGACGAGCTCACCCGCCTGCGCCTGCTGCTGCACCGCGAGCCGCACGTCCGCGGCCTCGGCTACAACCAGTACGCAGACGCCGGAGAATCGGCTTAGGCTGCTGAAGAGGAGTCAGTCATGACCACCACAACTCGCACGATCACCTTCACGGTGGACGAGGACACGCACCGCCGTGCCTGCTCCGCCGCCAAGCAACGTGGCCTCTCCCTCCCGGAGTTGGTCGCGGAAGCGCTAACTGCGTCTGTCGCCGGAGGCGAAACAACCAGCGCTGACGTGGAACGCGCCCAGTCCAGTCCGGACAGAGACGCGCGGGCTCGCCGATTCCGGGAGACTATCGAGCGGATTCGGGCCAGCAATCCCGGACTCAGCGCGGCCGACAATCTCTCCCGTGAAGAGCTGTATGCGGAGCGGGACTTCTTCCGACATCGCGGTCTGGACTGAATCACATGCCGCGACTTGCTGACACGAATGTGCTGGTCTATGCGGTCCTCTCGGGAGCAGCAGAGATGCACAAGCAAGCGATCGCTCAGGAGCTGCTGGAGACAGAGGACATCACCTTGTCAGTCCAGGTGCTTCAGGAGTTCTATCACCAAGCGACGCGACCAAGTCGTACCCACCGACTCAGCCACGAAGACGCGATGGATTTCCTAAACGATCTCGCAGTCGATAGGGTGCAGGGCATGACCGTCGACCTCTTCCGCCGAGCCACCACCATCGCCCAGCGCTTCCAGATCTCCTATTGGGACGCCGCAATCATCGCCGCCGCCGAAATCTCCGGCTGCGATGCCGTCTACTCCGAAGACCTTAATCATGGACAGTCCTATGGCAGCGTCCGCGTGATCAACCCCTTCCCCGGACCACGGACTGACCAGCCCGAAGCGACCTCTCAGTGACCGGACGCCCTACGACTCGCCATTTGGCGTGTCCCATCTTCCTCGACACCGATCCGTCACCCTGTTAGATGCCGCGCTTCCAACCGCAGGGCTGGGAGGCCATCAACTCCCCTCTGTCGGCGACCCGCGAGCAACGGTTCCGGAGATCATGAACTGGGCTCACCCAACGGGGCTACATCGTCTTCACCCAAGATCTCAAGCTCAACTCGGTTGACGTCTCGCCCGAAGCCCCCCGTCCACCAGGTCATCCCTTCGCTCCACAACCCTGCCGACTTCGCCTATTGCGCCGCCCGAGGCCAACGACTTGCCCGAATGCACGACAGCGGGGCCGACGCGATGTCAGCGATCTCCTCACCCACCTCCCCAAGCCCACGACCACTGGCGGCCTGACCGACGCAATGCGCCGAGTTCCACATCACCGCCTGCTCGGGCCACTTCAGGCAGTCACTCCCAGCCCGTCGCAATAGGGTTACTGCAGATACTCCATAGGTCGTCCTGCACCGGGATTAGCTGGCGTGATGCCAATGCAACAGCGTTTGTACTTCTTGCCACTACCACAGGGGCAAGGTGAGTTTCGTCCAATTCTCCGTAAGGACTGTTCGTTGCCCTGCCCTCTCCTTCTGCCCAAGTCGTTGATCTTTGCACCCTTCCGTTCGCGGCGCTTCTGTTCCGCTTCCCTCTCCAACGACGGAATCTCGGACGACGGAATCTCTTTCCGCTCAATCCAAGTCCAACTGACATCACGGATGCCGCCTCGACGCGAGTACGTCAGTTCCAACAACAATCTTTCCTGGTCGCCTCCCATGACAAGCTGAACCTGCGCAGTTCTACGGGCGACATCGGGTCTGCGCGGACCGGTAAACGGACTCCAGCAAAAGATGGTAAGTGGTACGGCTGTGTTGTCCTCGTCGATGTTCGTAATGAATGTAAGAGCTAGCGGTCGCTGGGTTTCAGGCTGTTGCGCGAGCTCCTGATCAATCATGTCTGCAACCATTCGCCGAGTATCCCCGCTCTGATCTAGTAAGTGACTGGAGACACGTGCATTGCCCCTCCGTGGCTTGATGGCCATCTGATCGATAATATCCCCAAGCCGCCTGGGCATCTGTTGGCGCAAGCGACGAGGCGTTCGCGGATTCTTGGACCGCTCATGGAAGAACCTGTCGACCGGTTCGCGATACCCAGCAAAAGTCATTGCCGCTACGTTCTCGCCCCGCGTTAGCTCTTCAACATAGTGCGGATAGTTGTTTTCCCGAAGGTACAAGCCTATGTGGTAAAGCTCATCGTCTAGCATGAGCATTTCCAGCTGTGCTGCGGAAAGGCGCTGTTCGAGATAGTGCAAGAACAGCAGAGGGTTGTCAAAGATGTCGAGATACATGTACAAGTCAGCGAGGGACAAAATCCATATCGGGACGTCGCCTACATGAAGGCCGATTGGCGACAAGTGGTCAATCTGAGCGGCGAACTCTGTGAATTGTTCGAGCGTGATGACGCAGATTGTCACATGTCGGTAATCTGCATGGCGCAATTGGGCAACTCTGCGGCGAGTGCGCTTGCGATTGCTGTCATAGACCATGACCGTGTCAGAGGATCGCAGATAGTCTAAGAACTTCTGTCCCTGCCGAGCGGACGCTATTCCGAGCTTCTTCACAGAGTCGAGATGCGCGTTGAAGTCCAGCGCCGGAGGTATAGAGGTGTAGTGTCCGCTCTTCACTTCAACGACGAGCATGTGGTCGTCGTATATGGCGATGATATCGACTTCTCCGGTTGAGCCGGAACCGCTGAAGTGGACATTGGTGTAGAAGGTGCCTCCCGGCAACAGCCGCTTTAGATATCTGGTGGCATGGTGCTCCATTTGGTGCGACTCTGTGGCGTGCCACCGGGTCGCGAGTTGGGGATCGCGGCGACGTACGGTGTCATAGAGGCTGTGATGGAGGTGGTCGATCATCCTGGCTCCGTCGTAACAGAGATAGCGGCCACCGATGTGAATGAAGGGACGCCTGAAGATCGGCCAGCTGCGCAGCGGTGATCCCGGGTGTTCGTCGCCAGAGCCGAAGAATTCCGAGTCTTCGCCTGGAGTCCAACTTAGGTCTCGCAGGAGCGACTCTGGCAGCGTGGTGTTCTCCCCGATATCGAAGACTCCAGGGCCGTGAGTGCGGTCGACTATGTGCTCTGCATGGGCTCCCCAACCTACGGATTTGGCGAGTTCGATCAGGTGGTCGGGGTTACCCCTGAGTTCGTCGATGTCCGAGGCTGTCCCTGTTGCCGTGACGACAGAACGCGCTAGGGATTCGAAGGCTTGGGCAGCATTGTGGACACCGTACACGAGCTGCGCATAAGCTCGCCGCAAGCCACGCGAGACATCGGCAGATGAAACCGAATATAGGGCTTCGAATGTCTTGGAGTGGGGCAGCAGGATGTCGTCCAGATATTGCCCTACATGAGCGTAATGGAATCGCCGCCACACCGTGTACCAGTAGCGGATTAGCTGGCTTTCGAGAGAAGTGCTGAGATGCGGTATGTTGGACGCCGTTATCTGAGTTTCCAGTCGCTCTTCCAATAGGACGGTGTGATGTGCCTCCATATGCGTCTCGAATAAGAGGTGCAACATAGCGTGGAGTTCCCGCCATTCGTCCTCGGTGATAATGGCAGATTGGCTTGGAGGAGAGGGTGTAGCGGCGATCACGCTTTGCACGTAGTCGATCATTCGTTGTGTGGTGATATGTTTGGAAGTGAGGTCCAGGTCAGTCTTGTGGCGACGCATAGCATGGAGACGCTCGAAGAAGCTTGCCCGGAGAAGATACTCGGGTTCAAAACGTGCAATGAACGAGCGAATGTCGGCGATCAGTTGAGGTGTTGTCGACTTCACCTCTCGTTGGGAATCCAACAGGTCACGTAGCCAGGTGGCGTGATCACGATGGTCTGGCTGGCCGGTAGTCACTGTTGTACTCCATTTGCGCAAGGTTGGTGGTTAGCGACAGATTCGGCTGACATCTCATGGATTGGTTGCGGTCACGCGCGGTCCGCATCTGCTGTGCGCGTGGATCATGGTCCCGAAGAGCGGGCTCTGGTGTCGAGCAACGTCCGGCATGATTGGCTCGCGACATTCGACGATCTCGATCAATTGCAGAGTGTCCACGTCGAGGCGCTCCGTGCCGTCAGTCGCGGCGAAGTTCAGAAGTTTGACTGGCTCGTGGCAGGCCAGCCTGCCTGGATAAGGGCGGAGTGCTTGTTGACATAGTCCCGGGCCGATCAACTGTGCTTGAGCGTACCTCGATCCGCCGGTAACGACAGGGCTGCCCGCCATTAGTCGATCGCTGCCGTCCGCGACGCCTCCGAGTTCCAGTACATCGGTCGCGGTCCCGTGCTTGGCAGGGCAATAGCTCCATCTCCAGTTGGGTGAGCCTGAAGGGGAAGGTCGCAGTTTGTTGGTCGTCAGTGTTGTCATGCAGGCATTTGCGCAAGGCTCGCATCAGGTACGATGTTTCGAACACGGAACCGCACCTGACGAGGCTGACTTCGTTCGGCCGAGCCCACAAGCAGGTGTGGAGTCGAAGCGCAGTAAGCGTGGGAGAGACTCGAATGAACGACTCAAGGCAACCAATGCCGGCTGCACTCTACGCCCGAGTCTCCTCAGACCGCCAGGATGTCGACCTCTCCGTCGCCGCCCAGCTGCGCGCCCTGCGCGAGTTCGCCGAGCGCAACGGCTACGTGGTCGCCCGCGAGTACATCGATGAGGCCGAGTCGGGCCGCGTCGCCGACCGGCCCCAGTTCACGAAGATGCTGGACGAAGCCGCCGGGGACGACGCGCCCTTCCAGGAGATCCTGGTCTGGAAGTTCTCCCGCTTCACCCGCAAGCGCGAACACGCGGTCGCCTTCAAGTCGATGCTGCGCCGGCGCGGGATCCGCGTCACCTCGATCACCGAGCACGCCGACGACACCCCGACCGGCAAGCTGATGGAGGCGATCATCGAGAGCGTGGACGAGTTCTACTCGGAGAACCTCGCCCAGGAGGTGACGCGCGGGATGCGCGAGTCAGCCGCGCGCGGGTTCTTCCTCGGCTCGCGCGCGCCGTACGGCTACAGGCGGGTCAAAGTGCAGGACGGCGGCAAGGATCGCCCGACGCTGGAGATCGACCCGCAGGCCGCGCCCATCGTCAAGGAGATGTTCGAGCGCTCGGCCAGAGGTCAGGGACTCAAGGAGATCTGCCAGGACCTCCATGACCGCGGGATCACGAAGAACGGCAAGCGCTGGCAGAAGAACATGCTGCACTACGTGCTGACGAACGAGGCCTACACCGGTACGGCGGTCTGGGGCAAGACGGCTAAGGATGGGCAGACGCCTGATCCTGTGCGTGTCGCCGACGCATGGCCCGCCATCGTCGCGCGCGACCTGTACGAGTCGGTCCAGGCCGGACTCCGAGCCCGGGCGCCGAAGATCCAGGCGCCGGCCCGCGTCGGCAGCAGGTTCCTGCTCTCGGGTCTCTTGCGCTGCGGCGTCTGCGGCAAGCCGTACACGGGCCAGAGCGCCAAGAGCGGTCAGTTCGCCTACTACGTCTGCAACAAGCTGCTGCGCGAGGGCGCGGGCGCCTGCGACGGCCGCTACCTCAACGCCATGCGGATGGAGGATCAGGTCGTCGGCAAGATCATGCAGCGCATCCTCAATGAGGAGACGATCACCGAACTCGTCCAGATGGTGGCCGAGGAGATCGACGCGCTGGCCGAGGAGAGAGCATCTGACTTGGCCATCGTCGAGTTGGACCTCAACGACGTCCGCCGCCGATTGGAGAAGCTCTACGACGCCCTGGAGAACAGCGAGCTGACCTACGAGGCGCTCTCCCCGCGAATCCTCAAGCTGCGCCAGCAGGAGGATCAGTTGGCCGCGGCCCGGGACGACGCCGTTCGCCAGTTGGAGCAGCGACGAGCCGACCTGCCATCGACGCCCGAGATCAAGCGGTACGTCGCGGAGTTCCGTGAGTTCCTCGAGGCCGGCACGGTCCCGGAGCGCAAGGCGTTGATCCGCAACTTCGTCCAGGGGGTCAAGATCGACGGGGATGAGGTATCGATCCGGTACACCATCCCCATGCCCTCCGATGGCGCGACCCAGGACCGGGAATCGGTTCTCGATTTCGTCCAGTCCGGCCCACCAACACGTACTGATTTGCGAACTCCGCGCTCCAACCCCACCTCAGCCCGATCTGAGCGCCCGATCGGGCTGTCCTCGGGCATGGGGATGGTGTAGCGGATCAGGGCCCGGCCGGGCCGAACCTCGATGCCCTGGATGAAGGTCCGCAGGAAGGCGCGGGTCTCAGTCAGCTCGCTGATGGCGAGGAACTCGCCCATCTCCTCGGCGAACGCGGCGACCAGCTCGGCCGAGTCCAGCAGTTCGCGCCGTTCGGCCAGCATCCGCCTCGATTCGTCCACGGCCTGTTCAAGCTGCTGTTTACGCTGCTTGTGTTCGCGGATGCGGTCGGCGGCGTCGGCCATCTCCAGGTCGGTGGTCTCGACCAGCCGCCAGATGCGGTCGAGCGCCCGGTTGACCTCGGCCAGCTCATGCTCGACCGTCTCCAGCTTGCGCCGCTGCTCATGGGCCAGACCGTCCATCTCCTCATCGACCATCTTGACCAGTTCGCGGATGTTGCGCTCGGTCAGGATGTGGCCGCGCAGCTGCTCGATGATCGTGCGCTCGAAGTCGCGCGCGTTGAGCCTGGGCGTTGAGCAGGTCTCGGAGCCCTTCTTGATCTTCGACTGGCAGACGTAGTAGCTGTAGCGGCCGCCCTTGGCTTCGGCCGCCGACATGCTCACGCCGCAAAGCTCGCAGCCGACCAGGCCCGAGAGCAGGTAGGGGCTGGAGACGCGCCGCGGGTTCGCTTTCCTGGGCGCCCGCGACCTGAGCAGCCGCTGCACGTACTGGAACTCGTCGGAGGTGACGATTGCCGGGAACGCGTCCTCGACCCGCACCGGCTCCGCGCCGTCTTTGGCGTTGTGACCCCAGACCAGGGTGCCGGTATAGGCCTCGTTGGTCAGGAGCCTATGCACGGTCGTCTTGAGCCAGGGCTTGCCCGTGGTCGTGGGGATGCCGTCGTCGTTGAGCGTCCGGGTGATGTCGAGCACGCTCTGGCCGGCCGAGGCCATGTCGAAGATGCGCCGAACGACTTCGTCCACCGGAGGGTTGAGCACGAGCGTGGGACGCTCCTTGCCGCCGTCGGCGACCTTGACGCGCTTGTAGCCGTAGGGCGGCCGGCTGGCCACCCAGAACCCGCGCGCGGCGGCCTCGCGCATCCCGCGGGTGACCTCCTGGGCCAGGTTCTCGGAATAGAACTCGTCGACCGACTCGATGATCGCCTCCATCAGCTTGCCGGTCGGGGTGTCGTCGGCGTGCTCGGTGATCGAGGTGACGCGGATCCCGCGCCGGCGCAGCATCGACTTGAAGGCGACCGCGTGTTCGCGCTTGCGGGTGAAGCGGGAGAACTTCCAGACCAGGATCTCCTGGAAGGGCGCGTCGTCCCCGGCGGCTTCGTCCAGCATCTTCGTGAACTGGGGCCGGTCGGCGACGCGGCCCGACTCGGCCTCATCGATGTACTCGCGGGCGACCACGTAGCCGTGGCGCTCGGCGTAGTCGCGCAGGGCGCGCAACTGAGCGGCGACGGAGAGGTCGACGTCCTGCCGGTCCGAGGAGACGCGGGCGTAGAGCGCGGCGGGAGTGCTGTTGAGCAGGTCCTTCATCTGAGATCTCCTTCTTTGACTGCTCATCGCGGCGCTGCCGTCGCGGGGAGGTGAAACAGGCAGCCCGCAGGGATGTCGGAGGCATTTGATTCCGTGTTCGAAACAGCTTATCCGATTCGAGGCAGTATCGGTTCATCCCGGAGTAGCACCAATGAGCCGACGACGCGGCGACCCGCACCGGCGACACGCGAGGCGTGCAGTGGGGGACGGACCAGCGATCTGACCATCAGTGAGTCAGCAGCGTGACAAGCCAGCGCGTCAACCGGCGCGGGAAGTCTGCTCACCAGGCCTCGTTCTTGAGCGATCGCGGCGCCGCGCGCAGTGGTTCAGTACTGCTGCCCACGGTGTCGCGGCCACGCAGGGGAGCGTGCGGCCAACTTGTTCGCGCCCAAACGAGGGCAGATACCGACCAGATCATCCATCGCTTCCTGGGGCACGAGCCGGATGCCGACGCCTTCTTGTGCAAGTTGGGATTGAACGGGTAAGGTGGTCTCCCTCGTGCGAGGAAGTCAGACAATGGGCATTGGAGGACCGCATGTCGTCGTTTGTCGTCTATCCAGGGTTGGCCGGACGGGTAAGTCAAGGTTGGCATCGAGATTGCGGAACCGGGGGTACGCTGTCGGCGGTGGACATCGGAGGAGATGTAGGCGATCGCGTGTGCTTTCGCGTCCGCAACACTGGCCAGACACCAATCACGTATCGCTATCGTTACGATTGCGCAGGATATCCAACGGGCACGCGATCGGGCATGATGTTCATGATCGACTCGACCGCAGGCACCTACATCATTCGGTATCTGCACCTGAATCTTGATTCGGGAGTGAGCAGCAACTGGAGCGCTGCTGTTTCCGTACCGTCGGGCCAGACGCGAATCCGGTCCGTCGGCACCCTGTCCGCTGTGTCTAGCAAGACAGGAATCAAGGGCTACGATACGGACGAGGACAACTGCGACCTGATGGGTGGATTGACCGATGTCGGGGGCATTTGCAGTTCGGGGCCGCATCTTCATCAGGCATCGTCGAACGGCCAGCTCAATCAATGCCTGCAGGCGAATCTAGCCAACAATTGCAGCTCGGGCAGTCGCTGGAGTCTTCCCGATCTCCGTGATCCATTGCCAGCGAGCGTATCCACAAGTACCGTGCTGTTCTCGAAGTGACCCTTGGCTGGCTCCTGGCGTGGGTCGTAGCTCTGCTCGTGATCGCCGCGCATTTGCCGTCCCGAGTAGTGCAATTGGAGCCAGCCTGTGATGCGGCAAACGAAGTCGTTCTGATCCCCGCCGTACCTGCGCAAATCAGGGTGCTATCGCCGGACGGTGAGCTGGTTGGTGAATGGACTGCGAGCCAGTACGGGCTGGTTCGTTGGACGACGGGTCGAGAGCGTCTGCTGTTTCTCGGGCCGGGGATGTGCGGCTTGGCACTGATGAGCGGGTCGCCGGAAGATGGCAGGAGCACGGCCTTGGCGTATCCAGACCCGTTTTGGGGGTCTGAACTCCTGCCCGGGCGGTCGCTGGCGCGCGTCGACACCGGCGGCAGTGCGACCCTGGTTCGATTGAGCGGCCCCGTAGCAGAATCGGCGCCGCAGCTGCCTGACCTCGAGAACGGAGTCACGCTCGGGGTGGGCCACGTGTATCTGGGGGAGCGCCCAGTGGCGACCAATCTAGGTCAGGACTTCTCCGTCCTCTGGTCGCCTTCCCGATCTTGGCTCGCGCTGATTGCGCGGCAGCCGGTGCAGACCCGGGCGATGTATCGGATCAGCACCGCTGACAGTGCATGGGAATGGGTCAGAATCGTGCCGGTCGCGGAAGCCGTGCCGGACCGAGCCGAAACGAGTTCGCCCGATGGCCTCTGGCAGATTTCGGCCAATGGACGGAACATCGTGAGGACGGGAACTGAGCCCCCGCGAGTGCGAGCGCTCTGGGCGTTGAATGGAGAACAGGCGGCGGTATTGGACGGCGAAGGCATTTGGCTGCTGGATCGCCATGCCCCGGCGCGTCTGCTCGTCGCCGGATGCTGCAGCCTAGGGCTGGTGAATTGGACTGCCGCTCACCTCTACTACACGGTGGGCCGATTCGGCGAGGGTGACAACTAGGCCACTCTTGCCCACAGGAAGGTTTAGGAGACAGCCAATGCCAGTCGCCGAGGTCGGGACCGAAGGGGACCGATAGCAATCAGGCGAATGGCCGACTAATGGTCCTTACCTGGGCGGTTCGCCAGGCGGAGCCGAGCGGTCCCTCCCGTTCCAGCGAGCGCCGGTCGCCGAAATGGATCGGCAGGCGTTCGCGACTGCGCATCGATTGTTCGCCGAGCACGCGCAGGAACCCATCAGCGGCCAGCGGGTCGTCGAACGCGAACAGCACGAGCGGCGGGTTGCCGTGATCGTCGGTCGGGCGGTGCGTGCCGTAGTAGCGCAGGTAGGGCGCCAGCTTGGCGGCCATGGTCGAGGGCCGGATTGCGCGCCGCTCCCACTCGAGGAAGAACGGCTGATCGCGTCCGTCACATCGGAGTACGCCGAAGGCATCGGGCTGGACGGAGCGTAAGCGGTCCTGGAAGCGGAAGTAGCGCGAAGCCCTGTGGGGCGGATCGATCTGGGCCAGCGCCCAGCCGTTCGAACGGGCCTGGTCGGCCAGCGCCGCCAGGAACCCGTGCACGGCTTCGGTGTGGACGAGGTGGCGCAGCAGCTGGCGTGTCCGGCCGCCTCGGAGGTTGCGCCAGCCACGGGGCGCCTCAGGGTCGAGCGGCTCGGCGCTCCAGCGCTTGCGCGCCGCCGCGACCGAGGCGCGGTCACGGCGCGCGAGCAAGGCCAGTCCGCGGTCGCTGAGGGCGAACCGTCGCTTGCCGTCGATCCGATGGTCGGTGAGCAGGTCGTGGCGCTCCAGGCTCGCAGTGAGATGGGAGACCCGGCGGCGTTCGACGCCGAGCAGCGCGGCCAGGTGGTCGGGCCTCACCCAGGGCCAGTCGCCGATCAGGTCGAGGCTGCGCTTCTCCGCCGGCTTGAGCCGCGCCGGGAGCAGCCAATCCGGCTCGCGCGCTGCCCTAGCGGCGGCCAGCGGCCGAGGGACGATGCTCCGTACCGGCGGCCGTTCGACTGCCCACTCGCCTTCGGCGCCCAGATAGGTGAGGGCTTCCTGGAGGCTGAGCACGGCGCTACCCGACGGCGCCCGCCAGATGCGCGCGTCGGCGGAGGCGTAGGCAGCGTCGCGCTCGAGTGCGATGAAGCAGATGAACGGCGCGTGGCGCAGCAGTCGGCGGGCGTGGCGCAGCCGAACCTCGTCCGGCACCAGCACGAGCACGCCCGAGTAGGTGGGTCCCTCGCGCAGCCGCCTGATGCGAATGGAAACGGCGGTCCGATCGGCCGTCCGGCCCCAGCGGAGGACGGCGAGCGTACGTCCGTCGGGGAGCGCGAAGGCGGCGTCGGGTGGCTGCGCGCGGTACCAGCGCAGCCGCAGCGGTCGCTGCACAGCGGCGAGGGCGGAACCCAGCCGGTAGATCACGCCGACCGAGTCCAGCCGCCGCAAGAGCGTCTGCCGCCAACGCTCGGAGACCGGATGATCGCGCAGGACCGCTTCGCGACTCGTGCCCAGGTGGAGCGCCAGTCGGGCGATCCCGTCCGCGGTAATGAGGAACCGCCGGGTCGGGCGGATCAGCTCGGAGGCGTGAGGCAGGTCCTCGACCAGGCCAGAGCATCGCAGATCGCCCAGGCGCTGGTAGACCGCGCGCTCCGACCAATCCGAGTATGCGGCCAGCTCGAGCCGGTCGGCGAGCGGGAACTCGGCCACCAACTGAAGCAGGTCCCGTTCGATCTCGCGCATCCTTAGGGCTCCGCTCTCATCCCAAAACTGTGTCTCACGACGCCCTGCATCCTATCCGAACGGGTATGCTAAGTAGACGACACTGGCCACTGCCGGATCGCAACTGTCCAGCCCGCACCACGCGACCCGTGAACAGGAAAAGGGAGCAGTGGGACAGTGGACACGGGGTCCCGGCGCCCAGTGTTCTACCGGGCGAGCGCTCTCCGTGGACAGCAATCGGGCTGAGAGATTCTGCGCGGGCTGGTCGCACGGGGTGTGGCCAGCGGCAGTAGAGCGGCAGCTTCTGCCGGACAGAGATGGAGGCGACGATGAGTAGCAACGAGGCCGTTGAGGAGGGGGTGGGGTTGGGCCCGGTGACGGGGGAAGGGCAGCTCTGGGCCCTCCTACAGGACCTGGTGGAGCGGGAGGGCCGGGACGCGGCGGCGGTGCGGCTGGGCTTGAGCGAGCGCACCATCCGTCGGACCCTGGCGGACCGGCACCTGAGCCGCAAGATGACCGAGGCGCTCTTGTACGAACGCGATCGACGGCGCGCGGAACAGCCGGAGCAACCGGGTGAGCCTGACGGACAGGAGTCCCCCGCCCCTCAGGAGGAGTCGCGGGGTGGCACGCTGGACCAACTGGAGCGCCGGGTCGCAGAGCTGGAACGGGAGCACAAGGAGTGGGTCCAATGCTTCGACGATGGCTTGGGGCAGGTGGAGCAGGACATCATGACCGTGGAGCGGCGGCTGGGCTTCCGACGGGGTTCTGGCAGGGAGCAGGAGAGCGGCTCCGACGCCCCTCCGCGCGTCCATCCAGATCTGGTCACGGTCGAACCCATGCCTGACGACGGCGAGGTCTACGGCGAGGCGCTGCCTGTGGTGGCGGAGTGGCGGCGGGCGTTGCGCGCTGTGGAGAAGCCGCCGCACACCTTGGCCTGGCTCGGGGCGACGGAGCGGCTGCTGCGGCTGGAGATCCAGCTGATCGACGACCGCCGGCTGACCCTGCCGCCGGATACCTCCCCCTGGGACGACGTGCGCCGCGACAACGAGTTGCAACTCCGTCAGCATCGGCTGCGGGAGCTGCGCCGCCAGCGGGTGTGGACTGAACCCTTGCACTGGGCTGCGCGCATTGTCACTCTGGGGCGCTTCGGCGGGGAGGAGGAGTTGGGACGGCAGATGCAGCGCGAGTTTGAGGCGCGACGGGCCGAGTTGCTGTCGCCGAGCGGAGAGCGTCGGCATGGGCGCAGTCGGAACGTGGACGCGTCGAGCGAAGAGTGACCCGATGTCGGCTGAGGCGTGGGGTGGGGAGGGCATCCTCAAGGGGCCTGGCAAAAACTTGCGTAGAAAGTCAAGGGCCGGTGAGCGGAAGTGGGGGGCCTGCGCGAACGAGTGAAGGCGCTCGACGGTCGTCCCGAACGGTGGTAGGACAGCAGGGATGCCGGGATCGATGAGGTCGTTGTGGATGCTGGAGAAGGGGTCGAATACGTGAGGTCGGTGGCCGCACTCTGCCGCCTCCTCCGCGAGCTGATCACTGAGCAGGCGAAAGCGGATGAGGGCCGGGTGCACGGCGCGCCGACCGAACTGGTTGACGAGTGACGTGATGCCTGGGCTGAGCGTAGGGCCGCGCCGCACGCTTGGGGCTGGCCGCGGGCCGAATGGCGGCGGCCGGAGCTGAGGCTGATCGCTGCCTCTGGTCTCACCCCACCCCGGGCCGACGTTCCTTGCCCCCACTCGGCGCAAACGGGCGTTGGCCTGGCTCAGGCGGCTGCGCTGTCAGCTGCCCGTGGTCAGGTGGCTGCACTGGCTGCTGCGGTAGTTGACGCCGGGGCTATGGCGCGTGATCTGGGAACTGACCGGCGGGACTCCACACATGAGCAGGATCGTTGAATGGCTCCTCGATCCTGTCGATCGAGCAGGGGTCAGGATTCGTCGGCGTCCGAATCGGAATCCGGCAGCTGCCGATGAGCGGCTGGATAGCCGGAATCGTCGCGCAGGCGGATGCCGCAGTCGGCGAGGTGCTGGCCCGACCAAGCGAAGTCGAGCCAGCGGGCGTCTGGGCTGAACCAGGGCTGGACGATTACCCGCTGCAGGGGGACGGCCAGGTCGTGAATCCAGCTGGTTGCTGAGCCCGAAAGCCAGCGCCGCTGTAGGTCGAGCACTGCATCCCTCATCTCTTCTGGGTCGAAGAGCGTTCGCAGATCGTCCAGCGACCGATCGAGGACGGGATCTGCGAACGCGCCCCAGGCTGCGGGACCGTGGGTGTGCTCGGTGCGGAGCCAGTCTCGAACGGGCAGGGCGGACTGCGGCGTCCCTCCCCAGCGCAGAAGGGCGAAGCGCTCGCCGTCCAACAACCGCTGCATCGCATGCGCCCGTTCGGCTTGTTCGAGCTCGATCGCGAGGCCGCTCGTCTGCCGGACCATGCCCGAGACCAGCTCGCCCAGTCCGGGCAGGGCGCGGGCGACCTCATCCAGGACGACGAGCTTGAGCGGGGCGACCCGCTCCCGGCCGCCGGCCGCCCCAACCAGGTCGGCGACCGCAGCCCGGGTCGCCGCGTCCGGCGCGCGGTAGCCGAGGTAGCCGAGCAGTTCATCGTCCGGCAGCGCCAACTCGGTAAACTGCGGCGCGACCGGCCCGGACGGCGTGAGCCGGACCGGCGCGCCCACGCTGCGGACCAGCTCGGGCCGGTTCACGGACCAGTTGATCGCCATTGCAATGCGCGGATCGCTGAGCGCGCCGGCGGGGTCGGGATCGCGCGGCGTGACCAGCTGCAGCGGGCGGCCGCCGATCACTTCGTAGACCTGGTGCTCGGGAAACTGCGCGGCCAGGGCATCGATCTGGGCGTCGTCGAGCGGCGAACCGGCCAGGTCGACGTCGCCGTCGGCGAACCTCCGCATCAAATCGTCCGCGGACCCGCTGAACATCCGGATCGCGTCGAGCCGCGCCAGGCGATGCGCTGACCAGAAGTCGGGCGGCGGTTCGCTCGCCCACCAGCGATCGGAGCGGACCAGAGTGGTCTGCTCCGGCCCGTGCCCGTGCAGCCGGTAGGGTCCCGATCCATCGGTCCAGGGCTCGCCCGCCGATCCCTCAGGCCAGCGGACGCCGGCCTGCTCGATCGCTTCGGCGCTGGCGATCCAGGAGTAGGGTCCGAAGAGCATGTCGAGCGCTGGATGTACCTCGCCCCTGTCGATCGTGAGCACGAACGGATCCTGGTACTCGGTGACCTGGTCGAATGCTTGGAAGCGTATGGCGGCCCAGTCGCCGGGCCGACGGGGATCCTCGCCCGTGGCATCCGCGAACCCGCCGGCCGACGATAACCGCTCGATGCTCAGCCGCACATCCTCGCTCGTGGCCGGTCGTCCCTCGCCCTCCGCATCGATCTGGAAGCGGGCGCGCGGGTCCAAGTTGAACACCCAGGTCTCGAGATCGAGAATCTCGGGCGACTCGCAGAGATCCGCCTCCCAGAAGAGCGAAGTGGATCGCTTCCAGCGGCCGATCCGGTGGTAGGTCAACGAGTGCACCCGCTGAGCGAAGGCCGAGCGGGCGCGGTGCGGGTCCCAGCTGTCGACTGCGCCGAGGCCCGCGAACTGGTGCGTGACCCGGGTGTCGGGACCGGGCATGCCGGTCTGTGAGCTCTGGTCCGGACGCGGCATCGGTGCAGGTGCTGGCTCGGCGGGCGTCGGCGGAGGCCGCGAGACCTCTGAGCGACCCTGAGCGGACGGCTGCTTCGCCGGTTGATCACCTGGGCCCGCTTCATCCACTGACCGGGTCACCGGTCGAGCGGGATCCGGCTGGGCGGAGTCGGTGGCTAGAGCCTGGTTCGCTGGCTGCGGCTCCGCTTCGTCGCCGCAGCCGACCAGCGCCAGGGCGGCGATGCCGACCCCCGCCCGCATGCTCGCTGCGAGCAGTCGGCGGCGGGTGAGCTGTCGCCGGTGGATACGCATGCGGTTAGCATATGCAGCTGCGCCAGGGACGGCGCGAGGGAGCGGCCGCACCACAGGGCATGGGCGATGTCACCACCCCATGAGGGCGCAGACCCAGTCTCACGCTCCCCTCTGCCGGGAACCATTGTGTCGCTGAGATCGTCTCAGTTCTGAGCGGGGCGGCGGCCGGTCGCCAACCTGCCGCCCCACAGCTGCAGCGCAGGAGGACCAGATGCACGAGCAAGAGACCCGAGCCGGAACCGGAAGGTGGACGCGCATCCTGGTGCTGCCGTTGATCATCCTGGCAGTTGCCACAGCGGCGCTGTCCGTCGCCTGCGGAGATGACGCGCAACCGGCGCAGAGCGAGCAGCCGGCGGGGGTGGAGCGCCAGGCGGAGCAAGCCGAGCGGCCTGCCGTCGCCGATGCCCAACAGGAGGTCGCTCCGGGGCAACCGAAGGCGATGGATCAGGAAGAAGTTCTCTCCCAGGAGGAAGCCGAGCAGCAACAGCAGGAGGCCATTGAGCAGCAGGCGGCAGAACAGCAAGCCGTTGCCGAGTATGAGGAGGAAGAACAGGCCGCCCAAGAAGCGATGGAGCAAGCGCAGGAACAAGCGTCCTCCGACAGCTCCCGTTCCCGGCAGCGACAGGAGCGCTCAAGCGAGGAACGTCGCACGCCCCGGCGCTCCTTGCCCGGAGCGACCAACTTCGAGGATTACCCAACCATCGGCTGGCGCGAAACCGTCGACGATGATACTTCCACGTTCTCCCTCGACGTCGACCGCACCTCTTACTTCCTCGCCCTGAACTGGGTCGAAGCCGGATACGCGATTGAGCCTGCTTCGGTGCGGGCCGAGGAGTGGATCAACGCCTTCAGCTACAACTACGACCTGCCTGAGGTCGATGACAGCTTCGCCGTCACCACCGATATCCTCGAACACCCCCTGCACGATGATCTGCATCTCGTCCGCATCGCCACCCAGGCGCCCGAGTTCGTCGACAACACGCCGCTCAACGTGACGCTGGTGCTCGACGCATCCGGCTCGATGCAGGAAGGCAATCGTGTCGAGATCGCCCGCGCGGCGGCAGAATCGATCCGCCGCGGACTCAGCTCGGACGACCGTATTGCCGTCGTGCTCTTCTCCGACAACATCGTCGCCAGCGAGTCTCATCAGCGTCCTGACGATCGCGACATCAGGAGAATCATCGACCGGCTCGGACCAACCGGCTCAACCAATGTCCAGGCCGGCTTCAACCGTGGCGTCCGATTTGCAGATGAGATCCGTCGCGAACGACCCAACGCCCACAACTACGTGATCCTCATGTCCGACGGCGTCGCCAACGTCGACGCTACCGACCCGTTCGCCATCCTGCGGACGGCCGAGGACCGCGATGACAGCAACCCGCTCCGTCTGATCACGGTCGGCGTCGGCATCGCCAACTACAACGACGTTCTGCTTGAGCAGCTCGCCCAGCACGGCAACGGCTGGTACCGCTACTTGCAAGATGTCGCCCAGGCTCAATCCACCTTCAGCCGCGAGAACTGGCTGGCGCTCTCGATTCCCTTCGCCGACCAGGCTCGCGCCCAGGTCCGCTGGAACAACGAGTCGATCGTCGCCTGGCGACTCGTCGGCTACGAGAACCGCGTCACTGCCGACCGTAACTTCGAGCAGGATCGCAAGGAGTTCGCAGAAATCCCGATGGGATCCGCCACCACCATGTTCTTCAAGGTTGAGTTGAGCGACACGGCAATCCGCGATGGCGTCGTTGACCTCGGCGAGGTCGAACTGCGCTGGCTTACTCCGATGTCCGGGGAATCCAATCGCCAGCAGATTCAGATGGTTTCCGGCATTTCGCGCTTCGGCGACGACGCCATGCTGGACCTCGGCTCAGTCGTTGCGCTCGCCGCCGACCGTTACAGCTGGTTCGGACAGGCCGGCCTCAGCGAGGACACCATGCTGCTGGCCGCCGAGCACCTGGACGAGCTCTCCTGGTGGTTCGCCCACCTGCCCGCTCGCATCCTCAACAGCCAGGCCGGAGAGGACTTCGCCCGGCTGCTCGTCGCCATGGGCGACGTCGCCGAAGAGTTCGAGGCGGAGGACCCGGGCTATTCCCGCTAAGCATGGGGAATCCGGGCGAAACTCAGCGCACCGATCAAGACAGCGCGAAGGCTGAGGCACAACAGGGACTCGATTGGATCGGGGACGAGTCTGGTCACCCAGTGGAGGCCGCGAGGGAGCTGATGTCCAAACTCGATCTGCGCGACCCGAGTGGGCGAACCCGGCGCGACGTAATCTCAGCCACCAACTCACTGGAGTACGGGTAGCCGCATTAGGCGAATGGCGGCGGCGAGCGGCCGGCCGCGAGCGAATGGTTGCGCGGTTCCGCCACGGATCCGGCGATGGCGGCCCGCCGGGCCCCGATGCCGGCCCGGTCGATCTCACGGTCCAGCCGCTTCTCTATCGGAGGCGGCACGGAACGACACTGTGCGATCGATGCGGGCTCCCGCGGCCAACGCCGCGCTCGGCGAAGTGCTGCCCGGCCGGACTTGGCCGCAGTCCCGCGCCGGGAGTCCGGGCGTGGCGGGTGGGGAAGAGTCGAGCAAGTCAGCGGGATCAGGAACCAGGCGGCCTGCGAGGACGTTCTGAGTCGTATGCGGGTGTTCATCGTCTTGGTCGTTTACCTTGCCGCTGCGGCGACCTGCGCGTGCAGCGGCGACGGACCTCGTCCGTCCTCGAAACGCTAACCACAGCGCTAATACTGACGGCGTGGTCTGCCCACGAGTCTTCGAGCAGCTTGCACTCGATCCCAACGAAGTCGCAGCGTAGTGGCCGGGGGTACCGATTGAGGTGCCCTACCGCCAACGACACTCTCAGCAAGAAAGACCCGCTTGAGCGCAAGGAGAGGACTGACCCACCGCTCACGCGCTGAAGTACGTCTTCGTACGAGCCGTCTTCGTCGCCCTTTCGCTCCGGCAACGAGTGGCCAAGGAACTATCCCAAGCAACAGGATTGAATCAGATCATCAATGCCACGAGTATGGCTATCCTGACCGGTAGTGGGATTCTGCACACCTTGAATCAGGTGGCTGGGGCGGGCGATGCTCAAAAGTATCGGAATCGGTTCAGGGATTTTGATTGTGGTGGGGCTCGTTACATTGGGGGTGATGATCTGGTCGTCCGACCAAACGACAGAGGTGGTGTCCCGAGTTGAGCAAGCAAACGACCGGACAACCCAGGCAGTCACCAGGGTGGAGCAGGCGACCAGTCAGACAACCCAGGCGGTCACCAAGGTGGAACACGCGAGCAGTCAGGCGACGCAGGCGGTCTCCAAGGTGGAGCAGGCTCTAAGGCAGAAGGAGACTCTGGAGGTGGGTGAGTTGGTCTACCCCTATTCGACCAAGATCGATGTTTTTCGAGTGGACGCTCGCGAGGACAACACCGCTGTTCTCCGCCATATTCCTAGCCCTACGGTGTTCGAACGGGCCGGATGCGACTGGGACAGGGTGCGTGACATCAGCTCAAACCTCTCGGATTACGACTTTCGAATCGATAGCCCATACCGTGAGCCATACGACCCTGGGGAATTCGCCTGCATCCGTTGACTCTCGATGAGCCTGTTGCAGATGCTTCCAGTATCACCGGGACTGTTTCCTGACGCAGGTGCCTGCGATGTAGCGTCCGGCCCGGGAGATGATTCGGGCTCGAATCGACCGTAGCCCGCCCACTCGCCATCTGCTCCACTTCGACCCTATGTTCCTACAGCGTTGCGAAGACAGGTGCCGACAAGTGTCCATGCAGCTATCACACCCGATCATCATCGGGAGGCTGCCATATGCATTTCTCCTACTCTCTATCGTCGCCGCGTTGTCCTCGGCCGTAGGACCAGTGCAGCGTATTCGTCGGTCGGGTAGTCTGGGGATGATTGCGTCAACGTCGCTCGGAAAGTGATCCACCTCATTGTTGTAGAGCAGCGACTTTGTCAGACCAACTGAGCAGCGATTCCGTCAGTGTCGCGCCGTTCCGATAAGGATGAAGCAGCGCGGATTCGGCGTCCAGGCACCCCGTTGGGACGGACGTAGTTGCTCACCGTGATGCGCGAGACCCCGAGCAGTCGAGCGGTCGCCCGCATCGAGAGGCCTTGCAGCTGCGCCTGCTGGATCGCTTTCCGGCGGGTGAGTTGGCGGGGCGTGGGCGGCCGCAGCGGGCGTCCGTTAGCGGCGGGTTCAGGAGCGGCTCCGTTGCGCGCCGCGTGGACCGAAGCGCCGTTCGGGCTGGGAGTTTCGGCAGGCCGGGGTAACGCTCCGCCGGAGCCGCGGCCCAAGACGATCCGCTCGTAGTCGGGACGGCTGGCGAGTTCGGCGCAGGCCGTCCGCAGCGTACCGGCGGGCGGCGGGGCCAGGCGCGAGGCGATAGGCGCGCCCTAATGACGGACCGAGAGCGGGCCGTCCGCTCGTTCGACCACTTCGACCCGCGACCGGGCGTAGCTGGTCCGCTCGGGCCCGGGCAGGAGTTGCAGCGTGCGCCAGCGGAACTTGACGGTGTTGTCCCGAGCGACGGTGCGGGGATGGCGGAAGGCGAGGACGGCGCCCAGGTCGAGCGTCGGCTTGAGCGGACGGTAGGCCGGCTCGGACTGCGCCGGTTCGACCCGGAAGCGAGCATTGAAGCGCGGCAGGAAGCCGTCGAGCACGGTCTGGGCCTCGGCGATCGTCTCGGTGCCGGCGTGACGCAATTCGGTCACGAGCCGGTCCTGGAACGTGCCCGCGAAGCGTTCCACACGCCCTTTGGCCTGCAGTGAGCGGGCGAACACCTGGGTGATCCCCAGTTCCCCGAACGCCCGCGAGAACTGGGTCGGCGGGCGTCGTCCCGTTCGTCCTATGGGGGCCTGGAAGACGCCGTGACGGTCGGTATAGAGCGCGAGCGGCAGGCCACGGCGCAGAACGACTTGCTCCAAGAGCGAGAAGTAGCCGCGGGCGTCCTCGGCCGGGCGGAACAGTGCGGAGGGCACATCGCCGGTCGCATCGTCGACCGCGAGCAGCAGGGTGAACCGCGGTCCGCGTTCTTCCAACCAGGCATGGTGGCTGCCGTCGACCTGCAGCAGCATCCCCTCGCGCGGCATCCGCTCGCGCCGCACGCGGTGCTCGGGCGGCCGCCGCCGGCGCGGGCTGGGCATCCCGGCCGCTTCGAGGATGCGGCGGACCGTGAAGCGGCTCAGGGCGAGCCCCTCGTGCTCCCAGAGCAGCTCGCTGAGGTGCGTGTGGTTGGCGCCCGGGTAGCGCTCGCGGGCGAAGCGGACCACCGTAGCGGGCACTGAGTCCGGCACGGCGTTGTGCGGCCGTCGGCCGCAGTTGCCGTGAGCCAGGGCTGGCGCGCCCCGCGCCCGATAGGCCGCCAGCAAACGCCAGACGTGGCGCTCGCTCACGCCCAACACCTCAGCAGCCTGCGCTGCTCGCAGGCCGTCGGCGTCCACACGCTCCAGCACCAGGCGTCGAGCCGCCTCCGACTGTGATACTGTCCGTCTCCTCCCACTTACGTGTTCAGGACTGACAGAGTCGCTGCTCGCTTAGCTACTGACTGAATCGCTGCTCGTCGACAACCTCATCGGTGAAGAAGTGATCCACTTGGGGTGGTGGAAGTGGTCGGGTTTGGGGTGGCTTCACCTCCGTTCAGGCTGTGGTCCGACGACGGGTCCGGTAGGACTGGCCTTTGGTCGTGAGGATGTGCGCGTGGTGGCCGAGGCGGTCGAGCAACGCGGTGGTCAGCTTCTCGTCGCCGAAGACCTGGACCCACTCGGAGAACGCGAGGTTGGTGGTGACGATCGTGGAGCGGCGTTCATGGCGGTCGGCGAGGAGGTTGAAGAGCAGTTCGCCGCCGGCCCGGTCGAAGGGCACGAAGCCGAGTTCGTCGACGATCAGCAGGGCCACCCGCAGGTAACGCTGATGCAGGCGGGTGAGCATACGCTCGTCGCGGGCCTCGAGCAGTTCGCGCACGAGGTCGGCGGCGCGGATGAAGGCGACCCGCTGGCGGCGCTGGACGGCTTCGACCCCGAGCGCGATCGCGAGATGGGTCTTGCCGGTGCCGATCGGGCCGGCGATCACGACGTCCTCACCGCGCTCGATGTAGTCGCAGGTGGCGAGCTGGGCGAGCTGCGGCCGCTCGATCCCGCGCAGCACGTCCCAGTCGAGCTGGTCCAGGGTCTTGTGGTCGGGGAAGCGGGCACAACAGCAATGGGGCGCAGGAGGCGGGCCACGGCGCCGTCGCGGCGGACCAGGACCTCGGCCTCGAGCAGCTGCAGCAGGAACTCCTCATAGTCCCAGCCGTCGTGTGCGGCCTGGCGGACCAGCTCGGGGTACTGGCGGCGCACGGTGGGCAGCTTGAGTTCGCGGCAATGGGCCTCGAGCACGGCTCGCCGCGCGGCGTCGCTCACGACGCACCTCGTTCCAGCAGTCGATCGAAGTCGGCCAGCGAAGCCTGCTCGACGCGGCAGCCGCGCAGCCGTTCCGGCACGGTCACCTCGTCCGGCGCCTGGGACGCGGCCAGTGAGCGGCGGACCGCTAACTCGTCGAAGCCGCCCTCGGCGAGACCGGCCTCCAGCGCCGCCCGCACCCGCTCCTCGCCATGTTCGGCGTCCGCCTGCAAGAGCCGCGCCAGGGCTCGGGCCGCCTCGTGACCGCCGCGTTCGTCCTCCAGCAAGTCCCAGAGCCGGTCGTAGGGCCCGCCCAGTTCGTCGACCAGCTCCGGCGCGACCTGGCGCAGGGCCTGTGGCTTGCGCGAGAGCTCGCCGAGGTAGTGGCGGTAGCGCACCCGCCGGCCGCCGAAGCGCTGGCGAGGATGGCTGACCTGCTCCGCGCCGCGCTGGAAGGCGACCTCGGAGACGCCGACCCAGGCGGTCACCCTCAGCCCGGCCCAGCGCTCCGGGACGGAGTACCAGGCGCCCTCCAGACGGACCATGGCGCTGCGGTTGACCGAGACCGGCTGCATCCGCCGCGGCTCGAACGCGACCGTGGGCAGTGGGCGCAGCAGCGGCCCCTCCGTGGCGAAGCGCTCCCAGACCCGCTTAGGCGCGAGCCGGTCGACCTCCTCTTGCATCTCGTCTGAGATCTGCTGCAGCGAGTCGCCGCGCGGTAGCGGCGTCAGCACCTGCCAGCGCAGGCCCCGGCCGCGGCCCTCGACGCCGCCCTTGTCGTGTCCCTGACCGGGACGGGCGAAGCTGGGCTCGAAGGCGTAGTGACTGGCCAGCGCAGCGAAGCGCTCGGTCAGCCGGCGGCGCGGGAACTGCACCCGCCGGACCGCCGCCGAGAGGTTGTCGTAGACCATCCGCCGGGGCACGCCGCCGAAGTGGGCGAAGGCACGCACGTGCCCGTCCAGGAAGGCGAGTTGGTCCTGGCGCTCATAGAGCCGGACGTAGTCGCGGCCCGAGTGCATCAGCCGGAACACCAGCAGCCACACCCGACGCCGCTCGCCGGCCAGGTCGACTCTGACCTCGAAGAAGTCGACCTGCGCGCTCTCGGCCGGACGATGGACCAGCGGCGCGTAGACCTCGGCCCGCCGCCGGCGCCACTCGCGCAACTCGGCCAGGACCAGGGTCAGGCCGACCTCGTAGCCCTCCTCGCGCAACTGCCGATGCAGTCGGCGCCCCGTGATCCGCTGCTTCGCCGTGGTCCGGTGCGACCACTCCTCCAGCAGCTGCTCCAACCGCGGCCGGACCCGGTCCAGCACCGGGCTGTAGCGTTGCCGCTCTTGTCGCTCGGGCGCCGGCGTCTCCAGGTAGCGGCGCACCGTGTCTCGCGCGACCCCCATCTCTCGGGCCACGCGGCGTTGACTCTGGCCCTCGACCAGCACCTTGCGCCGCAGCGCGTAGATATCCATCACTCCGAGCATCCCTCTCTCCCAACCGGCGTCGGCTCACGCCGATCACGGGTTGGGGCTTGGCCTCCAAGTGGCCGAGCTTTAGAGCGATCACTGGACGAGTTTTATAGCGATCAATGCAGTTGGGCGAGGATTGAAACCGGGATCGATGGGACGGCATGACGAAAGCCGAGCAGCCTGCGCCCGGCCTTCGGGTCGGGGGAGGTGCGCTAGCTAGGCCAACGCCGTCGCATCATCTTGGGTTGCTGCATTGTGCCTGACCACGCGGGGTGATGGCCTTTTCGCGGGGGCCGGTTCTCACACCCGCGGCGCGCCTCACACATCTATTGCCGCCCCCACAGGAAATCGCCGAACACCATGGGCCATCCCATCAGCAGGACGAACACCAAGGCGATGAGCAGCCGACGCCACGACAGTCTGAGGAACACGCCGGCCGTGACCAGAACCAGTCCGCCAGCGAGCGCCAGATAGGTAGTGCCGACATCGCCGAGCGCGAGATACCAAGCGATCGCCGAGACTCCGACCAGGCCGCCAATGACCATCGCCGCCGTCGAGAGTTGATTTCGCATGAAGTTGGGGGAGCGCGGCCGCGAAGGACCGCGCCCGCCTATGGTCCTAACTACCGGTCTGACAGTAGGTGTGCTTGTGCAGGTTGGGGTACCAACCGGCGCCGGAGACCCACTTGAACCTGAAGTAACAGGTGTACGATCCGGTCCCCCTGACCCTCGTCGTCACCTTCGACTCCGCGTAGACATCTCGGTTGAGCGTCGTCGGGAAGCCGTCAGAGTGCCAATCGACCTCGTCCCAGGCGTCGTAGATCGTGTTGATGGAGTTCATATTGGTGCCCTTGACGGCCATGTGCCGGTGCCACCACTGGTTGGTGAAGCGGTCGACGGTCTGCCGGGCTGTGGAGATCGTGCCGTTCGCGTAGCTCCAGTCGACCCGCGAGTAGTGCCAGAACATCGGGATGTGGGCAACGTCGTGTCCGATTAGCCTCGAGATGGCCCACTTGCTGGTCGACGACGAAGATGCCAGAGCAATCCCTTGGTCCTCAGCAAAGGTGACCTCGGACGAAACCTCAACCCCGTCGCAGGCGCCGACGAACTCGTAGGCGACCTCCAGGCCGTCTCCGGTCATCGCCGGTGTGTAGTTGACCTGGCAGTCTGTCGGAACCTCACCTTGAGTGGTCGGAGGCGTCACCGTGAGGTAGAACTGGCAGTCGCTGTCGGTGTAGGTGGCGTTCTCGCTGCGCAGGGTGCCTACGTCTAGTACACCCTCAGCCAACCCCTCGCAGATGGCACCCCCTCGGGGATCGCCGACACTCGGCTCGTGTGCCTGGATGGTGCTGGAGGTCAGCAGAAACACAACGACCGCCACTGCTGTGGCGGCCGCCATGAACGCTCCGGGGATGAAGCGTCTACTTCGTTGACCATCGTGCTTGTGGATGAGGTGGTCGAATCGGGACTGCATGTCGTCCCTCCTTTCGAGTTGCGAACCTCCTCTGTCCACGTCCGACTCTACGACTCTGGAATCGACCCTGCCGAAGCGTCCACCGTCTCACATAACCAATTCCTACCCGTCCTTCGGCTTCTTCTTTGGCGAGAACAGCGCCTTGACAAACTGTTCTGGGGACTTGCCTGTCGGGGGCACCTTGACTTCCTTCGACTCTCGCATTGTGGCCTTCCTCTCTATCACGCCCCTTCAACTCACCCGCTGGAAGGCGATCCAGCAGGCCCAACTGCAAGGCCTGTCGGCGTGGGCGACCGCTCGATTGCTCGGCATCTCGCGCACGACCGTGAGCACCTACGTCTACGCCAACGGCGTGCCTGGATGCCGAATCCTCGCTGCTTCATTCTTACCGGAACGGCGCGACACTGACAAAATCGCTGCTCAGTTGGACTGACAAAATCGCTGCTCTACAACAATGACTGGATCAGTTTCTAAGCGATGAATGCACCTCGCGCAGCCGCCAGCGATTGCGCCCCACATTCACGATCTCGCCCGCCTCCTGCATGCGCTGCAGGTTGGACTGCAGGTTGGCGATCGGCTTGGCGCCCTGCGGCGCGGCGTCGCGCCGCTCGAGCTCGGCCAGGATCGCGGTCGCGTGGGCGGGTTCGGCTTGCTGGGCGAGGAACTCGCGCACCGTCCGGCTGATCAACCCGCGCGGCAGGCGGCGGCGCTTGGCCGTTCCAGCCCGTCGCGGGGCGGCCGTGCGGGTTGGCGCCGGCGTTGATGAGGCGGCGGCATTCGATTCCAACTCCAGCAGTTCCTCGACCAGGCGGCGTCTGGCCTCGAGCCGCTCCAGCTCGGCCTGGATGACGGCCAGTTCGGCGTGCAGTTGTTCGGCAAACTGAGCGGACACGGGCGATGCTCCCTTCGGTCGCGGCGCGGCGCCTGAGACTCGTTCGGCAGCGCAGGACTTCGCGAGCCGATACTTGTAGCCAAGGTGCCTCTACGCAGACTATGCCAGCCCGGGGACGTAGCTGGGCTCCGCGGCGACTGTCATGAGACAAGACCTTGGACAGTGGTTGTCAGAGTCCTTGGGCCATGTTGGCGGCCACTGGCTGCTCGGACCACGAGCCGGTCTGGCGATCTCAGGCTAGAGTTTGCAGCCATGGCTCCTGAACAGGGACCGCTCGGATCCGAGGTCGTCAGTGCGTCGGCTTCGGGCGCCTGGGGCCGGCTCTCGAACCTCTGGCGCTACCGCTCGATCGACGTGGACGAGATCTTCGTCGACCTGGTCCGCGCAGCCACGGGCGGCCGCAACCGTGTTCCAATCGCGGCGATCGACGCCGCTGGCTGGCAGCACGGGAGGCTCGGCGCCCGCTGTTGGCTCACGACCGGCGGCGGCCGCCGGTTCGTGGTCGGCGGGCTGTCGTCCGTAGACGCCGCTCTCGTCGCGGCCACGGTCGAGCAGCGGGCTCAGGCTCTGGCCCGCGCCCTGGAGACACAAGGCCGGGCTATCGCTGCGCAGCTCGATCAGTGGTTCGCGGGCGCCGACTACCTGCGCGCCTCCCAGGCGCAAGCGGTTCAGCAGCAGCTGGATCGGCTGACGGGCGAGACGTTCCCGACGTCCGGCGAACTCACCCGGCGGTATCTGTCGCCCGAGAGCCAGGAGGCGTTCTCTCGATTACAGGAACTGACAGTGGAGGATGGGTTCGAGCAGGCCCGCCGGAGGACCAACGCCAGATACGTCTGGCGGGAATCGCAGCGCGCCGCTGAGGCGATGGCGCGGGTGAGCGGATTTCTGCCGATCCCGGAGCAGGCCGAGGCGGTGGCGACGGACGAGGACGTGACCCTGGTCCTGGCCGGAGCGGGCACGGGCAAGACGGCGGTGATCACGGGCAAGGTCGCGCACCTGATCGCGAATCGCGCGGTCGCGCCGGAGCGGATCCTGGTGCTGGCCTTCAATCGCCAGGCCGCCGCCGAGTTGCGCGAGCGCCTCCAGCCGGGTCACGCCGGCGTCGATGTCGCCACCTTCCACGCCTTCGCCCGGCGCGTCGTCGCCCAACGCCAGCTGGCGCCCTCGATCTCGCCGCTGGCCGAGGACGAGATGCAGTTGCGCCGGTTGATCGACCAGACCCTCGAGTCGCTGCTGCGCGACCCCGAGCAGGGCTCGGCGCTGCGCCAGTTCATCCTCTACCACCTGGGGGAGTACCGCGCCGCGCACGACTTCGAGCGGCCCTCGGACTACTTCGAGTACCTGCACAGAGTCGAGTTGCGCACGCTCGGGGGCGAGCGGGTGAGAAGCCTGGAGGAGCTCAAGATCGCCAACCTCCTCGCCCTGCACGGCGTCCCTTACCGCTACGAGGCCGCCTACCCGGTCGCCACGGCGACGACGGCGCAGCGCCAGTACCAACCCGACTTCTACCTGCCCCAACACGACCTCTACATCGAACATTTTGCCGTTGATCGACGCGGTGAACCGCCGCCGCACTGGCCCGAGGCCGCACGCGAGGAATACCGTCGCGGGATCGAATGGAAGCGGGCGATTCACGCCGAGCACGGCACGCCGCTGCTGGAGACCTACAGCTGGCAACACCGGACCGGCAGCTGGCAGCACAACCTGCGGGAGCAGCTCGAGGCCTGGGGGGTCGCGCTGCAGCCGCGCCCGCCGCAGGAACTCGTCGAACGGCTCAGGCGGCTGATGCGCAGTTCGCAGCTGAGCCGCCTGCTCGCCGCCTTCCTCCGCCACGTGACCTCCGGCCAGCACGAGGAGACAGAACTCGGGCGGCGCGCCTCGGAGGCCGCCGATCCGGAACGGGCGCACGCCTTCCTCGAGCTGTTCCGGGCGGTCTACGCCGCCTACCGCACGGCGCTGGGTGGCGAGTGCGACTTTGACGACCTGATCAACCGGGCGGCGCAGGCCATCGGCGAGGGCGGCTGGGACTCGCCCTACGACTACGTGCTGGTCGACGAGTTCCAGGACATCTCGCGCGGCCGGATGAGGCTGTTGGCCGCACTGAAGCGGCCGCGAACCGCCTACTTCCTCGTCGGAGACGACTGGCAGTCGATCTACCGCTTCGCCGGCAGCGATGTGCACCTGTTGCGCGACTGCGAGTGCTGGCTGGGACCGGTGGAAGAACGCACGCTAAGCCGGACCTTCCGCTTCGCCGAAGGCATCCTCGCCCCATTGAGCGGCTTCGTCCAGCGTAATCCCGCCCAGACCACGCGCCGGCTGCTCCCGGCCCAGCGGTCACCGGACCACGGCATCGCCGTGATTTGGGCGAGCGAGGCGAGCGTCGGCATCGGTCAGGCAGTTGCTGACCTCGAGCGCCTGGGCGTCAGCCGCCAGGCCTCGGTCCTGGTCCTCAGCCGCTACCGGCAGCGCCTGCCCAGCGTGCAGGTCAGGGGCCGCACGCTGCAACAGAGCACGGTCCACGCCGCCAAGGGCCGCGAGGCGGACTACGTCGTCGTGCTCGACCTCAAGGGCGAGCGCCGCGGGTTCCCCTCGCAGATCGAGGACGACCCGCTGCTCGACCTGGTCGCGCCGCCGGCGGAGCCGTTCGAGTTCGCCGAGGAACGCCGCTGCTTCTACGTCGCGCTGACCCGAGCCCGCCACGGCGTCTACCTGCTCGCCGACCCGCTGCGTCCCTCGCCGTTTGTCACCGAGTTGCTCGAACATGCAGAGTCGGACATCCGGCTCGTCGGCGGAGCCGCAGCGCAGCCCAGGCAGATACTCCACTGCCCGCGCTGCGAGGGCGGCCGGCTGATCCAGGCGCGGCGCGGCCGGTCTCTGCGCTGCAGCCTCGGGCCGCATTGCGACTACCGCGCCCCGCGCTGTTCCTGCGGTGCGGGGCACATCCTGGTCGGGCAGGACCTCCGGGTGCGCTGCACCAATGCTGGCTGCGGCGCGTCGCCCGAGCACTGTTCCCGCTGTCATTGGGGCGTGCTCGTCAAGCGGAACGGTCCCTATGGTGCCTTCTGGGGATGCTCCCGCTTCTCTGCCGACCCGTCCTGCGATTTCACCCGCGACCGGAGGTCCGCCAACGCTGCGCCGCGACGAGCGCGCCCATAGAGGGCAAGTGTCGATCGGAGCAGCCGCGGACGATCGCTATCGCTCCCCGGATAGTGCTCAACTGTCGTTTCCGACGCACTCATCCATCGGGCAGGACCGAGGTTTGATCCCAGCCAGTGATATGAGCAATGAAGGGCCCGGGGCGATTCGCCGAGCGTTCTCGCCCCCGAGCTCCATCCGACGCCAACCTCTTCTAGGCGGCGGAGGGACCCGCTCTCGGCAGGGTTGGCGGAGTGGCTAGTCGCGTGGTTCTGACTCCGCAAAGGCACCGAAATCATCCGAGCCATCAACCTGGATGGCATATCGGAATCGGAGTTCATCGTAGTCGTCCGCCAGCGTGTCATCCTTGATGTCGAGGACCTGCAGGGCGGCGTAGAAGCCATTCGTATTGCGCAGAACTGCGACACCGCCGCTCGGTGTCGTCCTCGACCGGGACGTGTAGTCCAGCGCCGCGGCGTTGGTCACTTCGCCGATTGACTGTCGACCCTTGGCGAGCGCGACACCGTTGATCGAGGACGGATCGTTGTACAGGTGGATGCTGGTGCCGCTCGCCTTGCTCCACGCCGTCTCGAACTCCCATGACCCGCATCCGATCGCATAGCGACCGTTGTGGCTGCTGTAGTCGAATGCGGCTTCGCCCGTCTGCGAGGTCATTCTCGGGGGCGGCACGGCGTCCGCTTTGCGTGCGTACGGCTTGACGCCGAGCTTGTCGCAAACCATCTCCGCAATCTTGGCCGGGCCTGCCTTGACAGCGCTTTGGTAGATTGTCGTGCTGGGCATGCCGGGCACAACGCTGTCGTCGAAACGCACCGGCAGGATGAACTCGCGTCGCTCTCGTATGGCTCGACTGAGGGCAGCGCGCTTCTCATGCTGCGGCCAGTCCCCGGCAACGTAGTCCTTGGAGACGAACATGACGACGTACGATGCGCGTTCGCTGTAGATTTCGTGCAGAATCTCTGTGCCGTCCGTGCCCCAGAGAGCGACTTTCTCGAATTCGTCATAGAAGACGGCGACTCCCCTGGCTTGCAAGATCCGCGCGACCTGTTCCACATAATCTCGCTGCGCGCCTGCGAAAGATAGGGCCACCTCGTACTGATCCATCGGCTATCCAATCCATGGCAGGATGGCTATTCCCGGCCGAACCACTCGCCGGCATGAACAAACTCGTGGTGACACGTTACTGCCACCCCAGCCGTCGCGCCCTGGCGGGAGCGACGGCGCACGCAGGAACAGGATTGGACTCCGCCCCATCTACAGGACCTGAACAGCGTCCCGTCGGGGAAAGGGCCTTCATCGCCTCGGATTGCAGCTCCGGCCGGGCCCTCCCCCGCTCCCCGCCCCAGACACGCCGGTGCACCGATTCCCGGCAACACCGATACGCTGGCGAGCAGTATTACTACCCCAGCGCCGAAGAAACAGCGTGCGAGCGACAGGCGGGACACGGTCAGAGTCTCCGCCTACCAGAATGCAATCCACAACAGCCAACCGCACCCCATCACCACTCCCACGGCAAACACCATCATCCGTTCTCGGCTGTGCTCCAGCACGAATCCAATCGCGAGCATGGGCGCTGCAACTGCTGCGATCAATCCTGATTTGAGGCCCAGGCCATAGGCCGTCAAGTAGGAAGCCAGCATCGCCAGCAGGCCAACGTTGAGCAGCATCGTCCCCATGAGTTCCCGCACGGCACCCATCCTTATCCCTGCCATTCACGTTGACTCGATTGATGGAAGCAACCCGCGCCGGGGAGACGCGGGCTACTTGCACAGCCTCAGTGGACGAGGCAATTGTGGGTGTAGCGGAATCCAGCTATCCCACCTCGGAAGGTCGCACGGCCATAGCAGTCATAGGCGCCACCCGGCTTAGCTGTGACGCTGGCCCTGGACGCGGCCCTTGCGTCGGGCAATGGCCCGCAGTCGGCGTACCAGTTGGTGTAGTGCTCGCCGAAGTATCGGGTTGGAGTACTCGAGGTGCGTCGAGACTCGCTAACTAGTTCCCAGCCGCAGCCACCTTCCCAGTAGCCGGTCGTCAGTGATGGGTTGTAGATGCGGTTGAGGTCATATGACCAGGCCACTTTCGCGTAGTGCCAGAACAGCTTGATTCCAGGAACCGCGCCTGATCCGTAGTGCCATGCGGTGACCTGGGACCGCACAGCCTTATGCGACTGTGACATGGTGGCGCCGGCATCGCCCGCGCCTGTCGAACCAGTGGGACCGACTTCGATTGACGATTCCAGCTCGACACCAGCGCAGGTGCCGATCGCCACGATCTCCACGGAGAGATCCAATCCTGACCTGACCGGGGTGAAGCTCACCTGGCAACCGCTGACCCCTTCAGATGGCGGAGTAGCGGTGACGCTTACCTGGCAGCCGTTGTCACCCGAGCCGGTCACTCCGCTAACGCGGCTCTGAGTGATGGAAAGCGTCCCAGAACTCAGTCCCTCGCAAGCCTGCGCGAGACTGGCCTCCTCTGCCGGACTCGCCGCCTGAGTGTTGATGATGGTCGCCAGAAACAAACCGACCGCCACAATCGTGGCGGCCGCCAGCGTCAGTCCAGGAATGATGCGCCGTTTCTGCTGCGTGTCGTGCTTGCGGATGAGGCGGTCGAATCGGGACGTCATGTTGTCCCTCCCTTCGATGTGAACCTCCTCTGTCCATCTCCGACACTAGGCCTCTCAAAGCGCCCCTGCAAAGGTCGCCGGTGGTTCACATAACTTCGTTGAAGTCGTTGCCTGAACTGACTATGGCTGCCGACCTAGCGGGCTGCTGAGCTGCGGATAGCAGGCCTCGGCTCTGACGTTGATCGACGGCTGGACGCTGGCTTTGCCACGCCCGCGTCTGAGTCCGGTAGAGGAGAAGGTGGGCTGCGGCGTCAGAGGCCGGTCTCGGGCGGCTCGGCTACGCAGCGGCCGCCTCGAGGTCGGTCAGGCGGGTGAGGTTGTAGGCGGCGGTGAGTTCGAGCCACAGCTTGGTGCTCGCCGGCCGAGGTAGTGCAGCTTGCCGCCGGCACCCACCGTCGCCGGGACCCTCACGTCGCGCTCGACCATCGCCAGGTCGGCGTGCAGGTCGGCGCGGTGAACCCTATAGGCCGGCTGCGAGTGGAGCGACGACGGCTCGAACTGGCGCAGCGCCTGATCGGCGCCTCTCGGCTGACCCCGCTCCGGCAGATGTGGTCTGGCCTGAGCGATGGCGCGGTCGCGAGCAGGACAGACGACACTAGGCCTTCGAATGTCGGAGCGGCTTGGCGCTGGGATTGCCGGATGGTTGAACGATGCTAGAGCGAAAGCCTGGTTGCGTGAACTTTGGGGTCGGCGATACCCAGCGGCACGAAGGAGGTAATCGTCTGGGGGATATTCGTGGCGTCGTTGATTCAATCGTCTATCAGAGGGAGGACGACCGCACTGTGGCTGAAGTTGCCGACCCCCGACAGGGCAATCGAACGATGCGAGAGGGGATGATCACGGGAAGCGAGAATCACACAAGGCATGAACACGGCCGGTGAGGGGTGCACCGATCGACCAGTAATCTTCGTAGACGGACGAGTCAGCGGCTCAGGAACGTCCTGTCCCGGTCGCGGATAGGCTGGCGGGGAGTCTTGAGCCGATAGCAGCACCAGCATGGGCTTTCGCTTACTGGCGAGTCAGCAGGGACTCTTGATGACGCTCAGCCATAAGCTGATGCTCGGCCTGGCAGTCCTCGTTGGCGCGTCCTCCGTGATGACCGCCATCGGGGGTTCGATCGAGGCCGCAACGGTCTCGTCTGATAGACCTCGAACTGGGAGAGGCAGGTCGGCGGGATGCCAGAGGTCGCAGTCGCAGCAGCAGACGCTTGTGAGTCGTCAACGATCTTTCACGGCCGATGGCGTGGACGGCCGCAGGGACCGATGCGCTGAGTCTGTCTGGCGGTTGGTCACCTGAGAGCGGCGGGTCCCTGCCAGACGGTGGTCGAGTGCACCCTCACGCACTGGGGCTGGTACTGTGTCGTCTACATCGTCTGTCCCTAGGCATTGAGTCATGTCTGTGTCGGCTGCACGTTGAGCCGTGGTCAGAAGAATCGATATGCGCGGGAATCTACGCTCGCCCCTTGATGCTCGATTCACCCGGCGGTGCCTGCTGCGGTCAGCGCATGCGGCCGGCGTGGGGGTGGCGGGCATCGCGTTGGTCGGCTGCGGCGAGGATGAAGAGGCCGGTTCTCCTCCGACGCCCAGCGTACAATCCGCGAGTCAACAACCCAGCGACGCCCGACAGGACGAGGCGAGTCAGGGTCAGGGCCGCCCGGTCTTGACACAAGAGGATCGCGGACAGACTCAGTCCGCGGAACCAACGGTCCCGCAACAGCTTGGGGCTCGTCAATCGCAAGGTGACGCCTCCGCTCAGCAATCATCAGTGGGTCCTGCGCCGGAGGATCTCGTCAACCCGCTTGAGTGGCGGGAGCGGCACCACTGGCGCGAGCTGGCCGCGCTGCACGACCCTCCCCTCACTCCAACGGCGGGCGGCACGCTGACCATTGAGAGTGCGGCGGTGGACAGCTGGGATCCGTTTGCGGCCTGGGAGCCCGAGCTTGAGGCGGCCCAGTCGGGACACCTGCTGCCGCTGGTCTACAGTCGGCTGGTCGAACTCGACGTCTCCGACCGCTCCGATGCACATCGGACGCTGGTCCAGGGCGATCTGGCCGCTGGCTGGGAGTGGCTGGATCCGACGACGCTCAGCTTCTCGCTGCGACCGGGTGTCTTCTGGCCGGATGAATCGCCGACCGACGGTCGGCCGCTCGACGCCGTCGACGTGGCCTCCTCCTACGCAGTGTTGATGGAGCCGGGAACGAGGCAGGCACCGATCTACGAGGCGGTCGAGCGCATCGAGGCCTACATCGGCGAAGGCGACCGCGGTCTGATCTTCCGTTTGCGCGAGCCGAGCGCCCCGCTCCTGAATCAGATGACTTCGCCCTGGCACGTCGTCCTGCCGGCCGAGGTCGTGAGCGGCTCGCAGCGGGTCGACCTGTCGCAACGGTCCATTGGCACGGGGCCATTCGACTTGAACCGCTCCGACGGGCGCTCCAGCTGGGTCGTGAGGCGCAACCCGGCCTACCACCGCAGCGATGCCGGCGGTCTGGCGTTGCCCTACCTGGATGAAGTGCGGGGCGAAGACTACGCCGTCCGCGACCAGCTCGGCAATCCGCCGCCCGGCGGCGCCAGGTGGGCGGCCTGGGAGAGCGGGGCGGCGCAGGCGATTGTATTGGACGGCCCGGCCGACGCCCGACGCGCGCTGGATGCCCAGCCCGACGCCCAGCTGCAGGTCACCCCGCCGACGCCGTCCGGCGGTCCGCACTTCACGTTCCGATCACTGACCGACGGACCGTTCTCCGACACCCGGGTGCGGCGGGCGCTCTCGATGGCGCTGCATCGCGGCAACCTGGCGGCGCTGGTCTATGACGGCTTCGCCGCCTCCGACGCGGCTCAGAACTGGACCTTCTTCCGCGACAGCGCAGAATCGTCCGGCGAACTGCGCCAGTGGCACTGGGAGGAGGACGAACTGGGGCAAGCCCAGCAGTACGAGCCGAATCAGGCGCTCGCGCTGCTCGCGGCGGCTGGCTACAGCGAGGAGAATCCGCTGACGCTCGGCGTCGATATGGCGCCGGCGCTGAATCCTGCCGGCAACCCCTACGATCCCGGCGCGCAGCGGATCGCCGATTTCGTCGCCCAGCAGTGGGAGCAATATCTCTTCGGCGCCGTGGAGGTGCGCCGGCTGGAGCGCATCTGGGCCCAGTTCACCGACTCCCAAGGCGGTGTGTGGTTCATTCCCGAGCCCGATCCTGGAGCCGGTCTGGTCTTCCAGGATCCCGCAGATACCGAGATCTACGACGCCGACGCCGACGATCTGGCCTACGCCAGCCTGCACTCGGCGGGCCGCTACAACCGGGCCGGGATCAACGACGCGGAGACTGACGAGTGGGCGGTTGCGCAGCGGAGGGCGCTCGATTCGCTCGAGCGGGCCGATCTGCTGGAGCAGATTCGGCGCAAGGAACAGGAGGAGGTCTGGCGCATCCTGCTGGTCAACCCCTACGGTGTGCGCGTCCGCCGCACGGGCGTCTTCAACCTGCTCGACACCTACTACGCCAAGAGCTTGCAGCTCGCTCCCGATCAGTTGAAGCGCGTGTGGCTCGAGCCGTAACCTCCCTGCTACCGGACATCTCTGCCCTGCTCCTGACTCAGGGCACCAGGTGGCTGAGGAGTGACAGTTGGAGCAATGAAGCCTCGCTGCGCCAGCGCGACAATCGCGACCGCAACAGTCACGGCGTCTTGGGCTTGGTCCAGACTGTTCGGCGACACTTGAGCGTGCCGGGCATGTGTCTTCCACAGTGCGTCTAACAGTGCCGTCAGCGCACTGACTGTGCCTTCACCTCGAAATCGAGTGTCCCACTTCGTCGGCTTGCTGCGCAGAGCGGCGAGCACTTTGCCGAGTGTGGCCGCCGGATCGTCAGGTATGACAATAGGTATCAGCGCCCCTTCAATCGCTTTGACGGCCCCGTCGTAGGCGACCACGACGTTTGGGTCACCGTGGCGCCAGGCAGCGTTCCAGGCGTCACGGAGGTGCTCACCGACGGGGTCGTTGTGGCTCGTCGCCCGCTGATACTCGAGGAGAAGCTCCTCGGGCACTCGCCGCAGCAAAAGATGCGGCGGATCGGCGACCTGCCAAGCGCTTCCGCCCCGATACAGAACCTCTTCAAGTTCGATACACGCCTTCGCGAAGCCGGCGGTCGCACCCCTTGCGCTCCTTGCGCTGCGGTTCTCCGGATGCAGAATCCAGTCGACGATATCCAGCAAGAGATCGGGATCCGGCCTACAGAGACTCTCGATTTCATTGCCGAAGGAAAACTCCGAACGTTGGATGTGGAGGTCAAGACACATCGCTGCAATGGTTTGGTCCTGTGTTTGAGGCTCCCACCAACTATTTTGCAAGACCGAACGGTGGCACCACTGGGCAAGGGGTCCGAACAAGTGCGGAGCCACGTTCTCAAGCAGTTCGATCGGTTCCGCCGCGTCCTCGTGGTGCCTAATCCGGAGTGGAACAAAGCGCGACTTGGAGGTGCTACGCACTGCTGCCAGATCCTTCCACCATCTGCGCCAAGCCTATCGGCCAGTTGGGCCTCGCGGTAGGTACCATCGCTTCGCTCTCGGTGGCGTCGGAGACCGCAAACAGGCGGAGGCGGCATCTATCAGCGTGTCTGAGTGCGTGTGGGAGGAGAGGGCGAGTTAGAAGCGCTCGGGTGAGAACGGTGATCTGATTTGATCTTGGTTTGGGCATCGTAGCTGGCCACACTTTGCGGTCGGGAACAGGGCTGTGATTCACTTCCGGTCGCGCGCTAAGAGAGTCGGAGCCGGTCTCGAAGATGTGGGCGCGGAAGGTGAAGCAGTCGGCGGCTGCAGGCCACGGATGGTCGAGGGTCTGGCCCCACTCGGAGAATGGGGCGTTGGAGGCGACGGCGACGGAGGCGCGTTCTGCTCGCTCAGTCAGGGTCTGGAAGAGCAGTTCGGCGCCGCGCGAGTCGAGGTGGACGTAGTTGAGCTCGTCCAGGCAGAGCAGGTCGAGCCGGCCATAGCGGGCGACGAAGCGCGAGAGCTGGCGCTCGTCGGCGGCCTCGGCGAGTTCGTTGAGGAGGGCGGCGGCGGTCGTGTAGCGGACGCGTAGGCCGCGTTGGCAGGCGGCGAGGCCGAGTCCGATCAGCAGGTGCGACTTGCCGGTGCCGCTGTCGTCGAGCAGCACGATCGGCTCGGCCGCGCAGGCGACCAATGTGGTCTCGTGCAGGTTGGGGTCGGCCAGCGCCCTGACGGCGCCGCGGGAGTCCTGTTCGGAGTCGACCAGCACCAGCGTGAGCTAGGGACAAAGGCGACCATCGAGCGGCTCGATCGTGCGCAAGCGGAATCGCAGCTTGGCCGCTGAGAGCATCGGCCCTTGCCGCAGCAACCCGACGGAGCGCCCGCCGGAGAGCGTGGTCAGCATGTCGTAGGGACCCTGGCGGTAGTTGTCTACGCGGACCGGCTGTAGCTCTGGATCGACCGCGGTGACCTGCGCCGCGGCAAGGTTGAGCACTGCCACCGAGTCGAGCCGTTCGGCCAGGAGCTTGAACCACTGCTTCAAGGCAGGGTAGAGCGGCAGCGGTCCATCGCGGTCCATGCCCACCCCTTGGATGGCGGCGTCGGTGGGGAAGTAGCGGCGATGGGGGCGAGGTCCCAGCACATCGAGCCGGTGCGGTCGGTAGTCGACCAGCCCGCGCTCGGTCAGCTTGACCAGTTGGCCGCGCAGCGTGGAGACCGGCACGCGCCTGAGACGGGCCAGTTCGCGGGCGGTTGTGAGCGGCGCTTCGCAGAGCAGGAGCAGCGCGTCGTGGAGTTTGTCGCTGAGCGAACGTATTGGCGGGGTTCGGCTGCGCGATGGCGGCTCGTCGATCAGCGTTCGAGTCGCCGCCTCGAGCGCCTCGACGCTGCCGTCGGCCGAGTCCAGCACAGTGCGGGGCCGCGCGCGACCAACCTGATCGCGCTCCAGGAATCGCCACAGCGTCTGGCGCGAGACGCCAAAACGCTCGGCTGTGCGTCCGTGGCCCTGCCGCCAGGGGTGTGCTCGCAGGTGTGTACGGATCAGGTCGATCCGGTCGTCGTCGATCACGGACGGACTCCGGGGAGTGCGCGTTGCTGGGGGTACGGCCAAAGAGCGAATACGCGCCGCGGAGCCCTGACTGGGCCCACGCCCCAGGAGGGCTCCCGGACGGAGTCAGCGGGTCGAGTGGTTAGCGCCTGGGTGGGTTGTTTCCCCGACCACCGCCGGACGGCTTGCCGGTCGTGCTCGGCGCGTTGGCTGGGCGACCGCCGCCGCTCTTGCCGCCCTTGTCCCCTTTACCGCCTCTGCCGCGCATTCTTGGTGCGCTGGTCATGTCTTCCGCCTCGCTCGAGCGAGGCGGCGCTCCGGACAAGTCGTGCCGGCTTCGACGCTCGCTCGACGATCGATCCGATATCGATGCGCACAGGACGCCAAACGGACGACTGCGAAAGTGCGGAGCGCCGACGCGATCGGGTCATCGTAGACGCCGCCCCTCTCTCCCTGCAGGAACCACACCGGCCGCTCACCTGGTCAAATGACTGTGGCGATGAGTGGTCAAAAGACCCTGGCTATCGACAAGTTGCCCCCATAATGTCTCTGGGTGTCACAATGTGGAAACTGATGCGGGCGAGTCAACGAGCCGTGGGGCACGTGGTGGAGGACAATCGATTGCCAGACCCCATCCGCCTCGACGGGTGCAGAGGAGCAGACCGCCGTGACAAACGACCCTGAGGTGCCGCCCGTGATTTCCTATGTCAGAGAATTTCTGAGAGGGTTCAGTCCCAGTACCAGGCCGTCCAACGACTCCAGTGGCAGCGGCCTGCCCTGGATACGGCTTGAAGGTGTCCTGTTTCCAACCCTTGAAGAGAAGGCTCAGTATCGGAAACTGTTGAACCGCCTCCGCCAGCAGATCGCTGACGAAGAAGACCTCTCCCTAGCCGCACTGGATCGGGCGCTGCGGACCGCAGTGTTTCGGGTGGGGATTATAGGGCTGAGTAACCAGACGAGGTTCGGCACAGGCGCATGATCAGATGCGCAATAGTTGTCCACATGTTCGATTTTAATGTCTCGTTGGGTGAGTTAGCGTAGCTGGTGGAGCGTGGGGGAGTTGCACCCCCTGGCGGCGGGTCGGAAGCCAGCGCCAGTCCCTGCGACACGCCCCGTAAGTGGGGATGGAGGGAGTCGAACCCTCAAGCTGACGAATCAGCCGCGACTTGCGAAGTCGCTGCGTTTTCCATTTCGCCACATCCCCGCCAGAGTCCCCGGCCCTGCGCCGGGGACTCGCCGTTAACGTAGTCGATTTCGACCTGGAAATTCACCCGCTTACCCCCTTGCGCAATTGGGCTGTGGTTACTATACTTGGTTTATTGGAAAGAGAAGAACGATGACCAAGAACGCACCAGGACACAGTTACCGGCGCGGCCTCAGCCTGGTCGAGGTGTTCGACATGTTCCCCGACGACGCGACCGCGATGCAGTGGTTCGCGGACGTGCGCTGGCCGGATGGCCCGGTTTGCCCGCACTGCGAGTCTGACAACGTGCAAGAGGGAGCCAAGCATCCCTCCATGCCCTACCGCTGCCGCGCCTGCCGCAAGTTCTTCAGCGTGCGCGTTGGGACTGTGATGGCCGATTCGAAGCTCGGCTACCGAACCTGGGCGCTGGCGATCTACATCCTCAACACTGGGATCAAGGGAACTTCGTCGATGAAGCTGCATCGGGACCTCAAGATCGCGCAATCGAGCGCCTGGCATCTGGCCCACCGCATCCGCGAGAGCTGGTCGAAGAACCCGCCGCCGGACGGCCTGTTTCAGGGGGCGGTTGAGGCTGACGAGACGTTCATCGGCGGCAAGGCCAAGAACATGCACGCCTCGAAGAGAGAGCATGTCGGACGCGGCGGCGTGGGCAAGGCCATCGTCGCCGGGGTGAAGGAGCGTGAGTCGGGTAAGGTCTCGGCTGCCGTGGTCGAAGGCCAGAATGCCGAGACGCTGGTTCCGTTCGTCACCGACCGCACGGATGTCGAGGCGGTCGTGTACACCGACGAGCACGGCGGCTACCGCAAGCTCCCTCGCCGCCATCAGGCCGTGACTCACTCCCTCGGGGAGTACGTCGATGGGGACGCTCACACGCAGGGCATTGAGTCGTTCTGGTCGATGTTCAAGCGCGGCTACGTCGGCACTTATCACCAGATGTCGCACAAGCACCTTGACCGATACGTCGGCGAATTCGTCGGACGCCACAACTCGCGCCCGCTCGACACGATTGAGCAGATGAGAGGAACGGCGCGCGGGCTGGTCGGCAAGCGACTCCAGTACCAGGAGCTGGTGTCGTGACTCGCGCTGCTGAATTTTTCGCTGGCATGGGTCTGATACGGGCCGGACTAGAGCCGCTCGGAATTGAGACAGTGTTTGCCAATGACATCGACCCGATCAAGGCCAATCTGTACCAGGACAATTGGGGGTGCGGCGAGCTGCACGTCGGCGACATCTGCGATCTCTCAGGGCTCGACATTCCCGATGTCGAGTTGGCGACAGCATCTTTCCCATGCACGGATCTGTCACTCGCTGGATTGCGCAGGGGCCTCGCTGGTGACGACTCGTCTCTGGTGATCGAGTTCCTGCGTATCCTTGAAGAGATGGGCCAACGTGCGCCGTCAACGGTGATGATCGAGAACGTGCCGGGATTCCTGACCTCGAATAACGGGGCCGATTGGTGCACTGTCGTGAGCGGCCTACAAGCGCTCGAGTACCGGACGGACCACATTATCGTTGATGCCGCGGCATTCGTGCCGCAGAGTCGCCCGCGGGTGTTTCTCTTCGGCTATCGGGATGCATTCTGCCTACCCGAGCCGCCAGCACTGCAAACCAGATTGAGACTGTCTTCAGTCGCAGAAAACGGTGGAGACTGGTGGTCAGCTAGTCGCCTAGGATCGTTCCTCACGTCTATGTCGGAGATTCAATCGGAGCGAGTGACCGCCTACCAGCGCCGCACGCATAGTGCGTTCTTCGGAGCGTTCCGGCGGACTCGCAAGGGCCGTGCCGTCTGGGAAGTCCGGGCAGACGAGCTGGCCGGCACCTTGCGCACGACCAGAGGCGGTTCGGCGAGACAGGCGATCCTACGCGCTGGCAATGGCGGGCTTGCGGCTCGCTGGATGAATCTGATTGAGTACGCGCGGCTGCAAGGGGCCAGTCACTTGCGCTACGGCTCCGTGACTCCACAGCAGGCGATGTCCGCGCTGGGCGATGCGGTCTGCGTGCCCGTCATCGACTGGTTGGGCAAGCACTGCCTGAATCCACTGCTTACCCGATGACCATCAACGAGACCGACGATGTAGCTGCGCTGTATGACGGCGTGAAGCGAATTCTCGACCTGGAGGATGAGCAGGGTCGAAAGGTCGGCAACTGTCAGCGCGGCGTCTATCTGTTCTACGACTATGACGGCGAGCCGATCTACGTCGGACAGACCAGCGAACGACTACGCACTCGAATTCGTCGCCATCTGACCAACCAGCGGACCGATGCTGTGGCGATGCGCGTACTTGATCCGTTCGAAGTGGCCGAGATCGAAATGTGGCCGTTCTGGGGATTGTCGGATGATGTGAAAGAGACGCTCAACCGTGCCGAGTTCACCGTCTATGAGCGGGCGATCCGTGACTCCGAATTCGACATCATCCTCAACGAGAAAGAGATCAGCGAGGCCGATCGGATCGCGCTGCCGACATCGGTACGGGCTGCGATCCTACCGACAGGTCAGCGTGGAGAGCGTGAGCATCCCGACATCAGGTTGGCACGTCGAGCGAGAACCATCGCTGACCTTGCCCGCGTAATCAGTGAGCGGCAGGTCAGCACCGGCATACGCCGGACGCTGTGGGCGCAATCCCAGCGGCTAGAGCAGCTAGCACGGCGCAGATTGGAGTCGTTCGATGACCGAGAAGAAGAAACCGGGCCGACCGCCGAAGCCGATGCCGGAGCAGATTGATGACGATCCGCGCCGCGTGGCCTGGTCAATCCTCAACACCAAGCCGAAGAAGCGTGAGGAATGGGACTACCTGAAGGACGACGAGTGACCAGATACGATGGTTACTCAGCCCTGTAATCCCCTTTCGGGTCGCTGACTTGTCTCACACTCGAGAGCGGAGACGGAGGGACAGAGTTCGCAATGCGGCCGAAGAGCTAGAGGCATTCGTGAATCGACCCGCACGGGACTTCGTCGTCGGGATTCAAGTGCGCGGGCTTGACGTCGACACACTTCCGTTCACGTTCGGTCGAGTGCGATTCGAGCGCATGAGCCAAGCTCATGCCCGGATCGTCGAGGTGCAGAACGCTGCCACAGGCGACGACTCTGGCGAGTCGAGTCTGCACGACCCTAACGGACCAAGCAGTGATCACGACGCCATCATCGGTTCACTCGCGATTCGTGCGCGTGACGATAGAGCAGCGGAGATGCTCGGCGAGCGTGAGGTCCGCGCGACCGTTGAGTGCCTGAACTTGTTTCACGCCCATGTCCCCTCCTACAGTTCCCCGGTTTACGTTCTGACTGAGCGAAGCGGGGCGAGCTTCTTCGATCGGCTCATTTTGGACTCTGATGGCAAAGACAGCTCCTACAGGCACGCTCCGAGCCCTGATTTCTTCTCGATTGAGATGGTGCACGACAGTCAAGGGCCAGCTCTCGATAGAATCCACCAGCTGCTGAAGTCAGATGGCAGGACGGAAGTAGAGGAACTCTTGCTTCAAGGCGCGAGATGGGGCGGCCGAGCGTTGACAGCACATACCGCCGAGGACGCCATCACGTTTGCCTTTACCGCCCTCGAGTGCGTCCTGGTCCCGCGCGGCAAAGAGAAGGTGATACGTCGTTTGGCGACGCGTTTTGCCTGGGTTGCGTCGGATGCTGAGCGCGCGCGCTCCGGGGCAGCGAAGGAGATCAAAGACGCCTACGAGCTTCGCTCTCGGATCGTGCATGACGGTCGGATTGAGGTTCCCGCTAGCGAACGGGACCGAGTCGCCGGGATGATGCTGTTTGTCTTACTGAAACTCCTTATGAATCGGGACCTCGAAGAACTGACCAGTGCACAGGACCTTGAGGAGTGTTTGGCCAAGGCGGCCTGCGATCCACAATCACAAACATAGGACCGTGTCAACACCACGCCGACCAACAGCGAGTTGGCCAACCTGTCGATAGCCAGGGTCTTTTGACCACTCATCGCCACAGTCATTTGACCAGCTGAGCGGCCGGTAGATGGTTAGGTATAAGTGTGCGGTTGGGGCGTCAACCACCTCCTTTTCTTCGAGCAGTGCTCGGTGGGGCGAGAGCCGTTGGCGGTAGCTCTCGCCGTCGATGACGATCTGGTAGCTGGCGTTGGCGAGCCAGTCAGGGCGCTTCTGCCGAGGATCGGATCGTCGAACAGGCCGAGCCACTCCCCAACGTCGCTGCTGGAAGTGATCACGACGCTGGCCGCGCGATGGCGTGCGATGACTAGTCCGCAGAGCGTGACCGACTACTGCTGGTCGAGTCGTTGCAAGCCTGAGAAGTCGCGGTTCAGCAGGTTTGTCGCGAGGAAGCTGCGGAGGGTCCTATCGACAGAGAGGCCGACGCAAGCATGCGATGTCTGCCGGAACCAGCAAGCACTGGAATCCGCGGAATCTCGCGTACGACCAGAAGCAAATGCGCGCGTGCCACCGGCGCGCCTGAACGCCGAGTCAGCCCTACTCCTCAGCGGATGGTTGATCGGGATACCCTGGTTGTAACCACCTCAGGCCGCTCCGTTGCCCTACAGTCTCGCGCAAGCGACGTACAATACTCCGAGTCGAGTGAACGATTGAGTGGGACCCCGTGCCAGCCTCAAGTCGAGAGTGGACCGACGCTGAACTGGGATTAGCCAGGCTGGCGATTGCTCTCGGCGGACTGGCTGTAGGTGGTTCGCTGACGATCGACGAGCAGCGCCTCGCTGGTTCGGCAGCAATCGGGCCAAGTCCATCTCGCGATGAGGTCAGAGAGACCGCCGACGCGGTCTGTGCCGGAGGCGACCCCCTAGGAGATCGGCTGGTCGCGGCGAGATTACGACTTCAGCGCCGGGCACTCGGCCAGATCCTCACACCGATGTCGATCACGCGACCGATGGTGGACTGGGTGCTTGACCGATCCGTGACGAGGGTCGTCGACGCTGGCTGTGGAAGCGGGCGCTTCACATTCGAGGTTGCCCGACGGAGCGGCGCAGAGATCATCGCGGTGGACAGCGACCCGTTGGCGACCCTCTTGACGCGCGGGGGGCTCGCCGCATTAGGGGGCATCCCGCAGGTGAGGGTCCTCAATGCTGACTACCTGCGACTCTCGCTGCCCGGACACGACGGTTGCACCGCCTTCATCGGCAATCCGCCGTACGTGCGGCACCATGAACTCGCGAGCGAGGTGAAGGCATGGGGGCGAGATGCCAGCGGAAGAGTAGGGACACCGTTCTCCGGACTGGCCGGGCTTCACGCCCATTTCTTCCTTGCCACGGCGCTCCACGGGCAGCAGGGCGATGTCGGTTGCTTCGTCACGAGTTCCGAGTGGCTCGACGTGAACTATGGCGAGATGGTTCGCTCGCTTCTGCTTGACGGGCTTGGCGGCCACTCAGTACACATCCTCCAAGCAACAGAAACCCCGTTTGATGGTGCCGTCACGACAGCGGTGGTCACATGCTTTGAGGTTGGGAAACGCCCCGGTTCGATGCAGATGCGAGAGGTCGGCGAAGTGGCAAGCCTTGCGCCCCTACAGGGCGGGCAGACCGTGGCCCGCGACCGGCTTGAGCAGGCAAGGCGATGGATTCCGCTCTTGCGCAGTGCATCCGCAATGCCGGACGGCTACGTCGAACTCGGCGAGATCTGCCGGGTACATCGTGGGCAAGTGACCGGCTCGAATGCGACCTGGGTGGTGCCGGCAGATGCTGACACGCCCGTGCCCGAACGATACCTGTTGCCGTCAGTGACCCGCGCACGCGAGCTGATAGACGCTGACAACAGGCTGGAGTCCACGGCTGAGCTTCGCCGCGTCATCGACCTACCCGCCGATCTTGATGAACTTGATGCCGAGGAGCGGCCCGGTGTAGAAGCGTTCCTCGATTCCGCACGGGCTGCCGGCGTCCCGGACGGCTACGTCGCCAGGAACCGGCGTGCCTGGTGGTCCGTCGGGCTGCGGGAACCCGCCCCGCTGCTCGCCACATACATGGCTCGGCGACCGCCGGCATTCGTTCGCAACGTCGCAGGCGCGCGCCACATCAACATCGCGCACGGAATCTATCCACGCGAACCGCTTCCAGGCCGCGCCTTGGATCGGCTTGCTGAGGCGCTGCGCACCGCGGTGCGCCCGGAGATGGGCCGAACGTACGCAGGCGGCCTCGTCAAGTTCGAGCCGCGGGAGATGGAACGCATTCCGGTGCCGTCCGTCGAGCGCCTGCTGGAGGACTGAATGCCAGCTCACCCACCGCGATGGGATGAGCAGCGGCTCGAGGCCGATCGGCAACTGGCGATCGAGCGGTTCCGGGACGAGCGCATCGGCGAGTCGTTGGGCGCGTACCTCGAGAACTTCGCTCACTATCAGACGGCGATCGAGCGGTTGTTGAGCAGTACTGACGATCTGGCGGCGCTGGCGATGGAAGCGTCGGCCGTGCTCGCAGATGAGGATCTCCTCTACACCGCTCGCTACCTGGCGGGGCCACCGGTGTCCGCTGACGATCTACGCGTGCTGGCTGATGCGCGGCTCACACCGGCGAGCATCAGAGCCGACCCGGGATCCGCGCTCCGGGCCGTCGAGACCATCCTGCGCGGTCTCGACCGTGAACGCTTCGCCTGGGTTGCAGAGCATCGGCAGCCAAGTGCGGAGGAGCGCCGGATCGCGGTGGTCGCCACCGCCGCGCTGATCGCCTCGCAGCGGGTGCGCACGGGCAGGCAAACCCATGCTCCGCAGCGGCAGGAGGCGCTGGTCAAGTCCTGGCTCGCCGATGCGGGCTTCGTCGAAGAGCCGCCTCGCTCCATACCGACTGTATTCGCGGCCCCGGACGTAGGACGCTTCACCGGAGAGTGCGTCGTCGGAGCATCGAGGAAGGCGGATATCGTCGTACGGATGTGGGACGGTCGCATCATGCCGATCGAGTGCAAGGTCAGCAACTCGGAACTCAACTCAATCAAACGCCTCACGAACGACGCGGCCGTCAAGGCGAGAGTCTGGATTGACGACCTCGGTCGGAACAACGTGGTGCCCGTCGCCGTGTTGAGCGGTGTGTTCGGTATCAGGCATCTCGTCGAAGCGCAGGATCGGGGACTCACCTTGTTTTGGGCGCACTCTCTGGGGGAACTCATCTCATTCGTTTCGGCGACGGAGACGTAGCGTCCTGTCGCTGGTCGGCAGCCTCGCATCTTTGTGAGGGGGTGAGTTTCTCAGTCCACGAGAATCGCCACACTTTGTGTGCATCGCTACCAACTCTCCCGCAGCAGCGCTGACAAGCCATGGCAACTCGCTAGCAGAGTCCTAGCTAGACCGATCCAGGCCGCGGATCAGGCGACCGATGCCCTCGGTGCACCGCCTCGCGATCTGTGCTTCGAGTTCCTCGAGCGGCACTGAAGAACCACTGAGAGGACGCGCGAGACCCTGCGCGGGAGAGAAGCCACCGGTATCTTCCCTGTATCGTCGCTCCGGTTCGCGCACGTCGTAGAGAACGCCCCCCCTGATACGTTGTTGCTCCGGTTCGAACTAGGATGCAGCCATGCGACTGACGGACGGACTGACAGAGACAATACGTGGGTTGGCTACGAAGTGGCGCCTACACGTCTTCGCCGCGATATGGCTAGTTGCCATTGGCGCGATGGCATTCGGACTGAGCAAGCTGGCGCCGGAAGGAGAGGCAGCGGGCGGTGTGGTGTTGGCGGCGATCGCGCTCGGCGCATACCGGTTATCCGGTTGGGCACTCGATCTTCTGGGTTCGATAGTGGTTGAGCTGTTGGTGTGGCCTCTTCTCAAGCTCGGCGACAGGGCGCGCGACATGGAGGGTGCCGCGTTCGCTTCTGCGGTGAGGATGCTCGACAGTGAAGGACGCGACCCGCACTTCGCTAAGCTGCACCCCCTCCATGAAGAAATGCGCGACGTGCGACGCGACCTCGAGAAGATCGCGAGAAGTGCTGAACGGATCGCGCGTCAGAGTGACGTTCGCAAGAGGGCGTTCGCGAGCGTCACGCCGCGCAAACACGTCCTGGTTGAGAGCATGCTCGACTTGTCCGCGGTGGCGTCAGAGGAAGAACTCGGCGACGGCGCCTTCAACGGGGCCGTGTTTGAGATGCCGGATGGGACCTATTGGGAGATTCCCGGCGGAAACGCCACCTTCGTCTCGGCGTTGGATGGCGTCGAGGGCAGCCGGTTCATTCAGTTGCGACGAGTAGACCGATGAGACACCAGCTTTTGGACTTACTCCTGATGAACCACGAGCAGCTGGCCCCAACCACGCCGAGGGTCAGAACAGGGGGTGTCCTCCCGCCTTTACAGTCCAACCTCCCAAACGAAGGTTCGCAGTTCGGTAGCGTTACGCCCACTTTTTCGGACCTAGACGTACCGAATTGCGAACTGGTTCGCCGTCCGCGCCACGCCACCCCGCGGAGGGTTCGTTGCGCAGGCTCTTCGAGGAGCCGCGTTTGTGAGAGGCACCGGCCACGCTGGCATTGCGAGCTGTGAGGTCAACGATCTTGAGACGATTGCGACGAAGGGCTGCCTGCGGCGGCACGGGAGAGCTGGAGAGTTTGCGATTGGACAATGCCCAGTTGGGAAGGATGTCTGGCGGCGATTTCGCGGCAACTCCAAAGTCCAGCTGCGGCTCGCACCTGACTGCCCCTCTGCCGCGCTAACTGACTCGCTGCGTCTACTGGTAGCGTCCTCGACTTCTTCGACTGCCTCAGGCAGATAAATCGACACCGTGTAGGGCGCCGTCTTGAGCCAGCGATCGTGCCCGACGTTGGCAGGGACGAAACGACCCGGCAGGAGTATTCGCTCGCCCCAGCCGTCGTCCTCGCGTAGCTGGAGCGCGAATTCAACTCGGCCACTCTCGACCTGACGTGCGTTGATTCGGACTTCTGTCGTGCGGGTAGCGGATTGTGCGAAAACGGCGCTAATGATTCCGATGGTGAGTAGCAAGGTCACCGCGACTGCGACGATGGTGCGTTTGGACACGATCGATCCCAGGCTCGCTGATGGTGCGCCTGGATCGGGGGTCAAAATGGGCAGGGATAGTGAGCATGTTTGCTCCCTCCCTCGCACGAGGCATGGTCAGTGCCAGCGAACCGTGACTCGTGTGAACCCCACGGAGGGAGCATGCGCACCACTCCTGAGTCGGCAGGGTTCACTCAAGTCCGATGGGCTGGCTCGGGCAGTATGTCAGAACAGATACGCGTGCGTTGGCGAACCCACCGAACGCCTTAGAATTGACTCAGCGGCCCCAGCCTGCACGCTATGAGGGCCGCTGGACCTAGAATTTCGCCTGTCGTGAGGATATCACGAGGGGCTGGTCGGGAATGCCCGCGTGCTCCGCCGGATCCTTCGGGCCATTCAATGCGATTTCCTTGAAATGCTGCGCAGCCGCCTGCTGCATCGTGCGAGTAACTACGTCGTTGCCCTCGTCATCGTGGTCGTCACGAACATCTTCAACACGTTCATCTCGAACTGGCTGGAATGGAGCATCGTGATAGAAGCCGGAGTCGCCATCGGCATTGCCGTAGGAGTGTTCTCCCTCTGGTGGTACGGGCGTCGCGTGGTAAGGAGATATGCCCACCTCCTGGAGCCGGAGCCTTCGCCCGAAGAGGCGAGGCTCGAACGCATCGAGGCGAAGCTGGAAGAACTGCCTCAGCGCATTGCCGAAGCGATTCGCCAGTCTGGTGATTAGAGGTCGAGCCATACCGATCATCCTCGTTGCAGTTGCATTCATAGTCGCCTGCGGCGCTGGTGACACAACTGCCACCGAGCAGATCGGCGACCACACATACGAGTGCCGAGGGCGTGGCGCCGGCGCAGCCGTTGTTGTAGACGGGGTGGAGTTCCACTATGACGACTCCTGGAATCTCTATGTGTTGGCTGATGGCTACAAGGACTCTCCCGGCATCACCTCGGCACGGGAACGGGCCGAATGGAGACGAGTGGCGGACTTCGTTGACGACTGTGTGATTCCCAGGCCGAGCGATTACCTGCGCGACTAGCAGCAACATCCAGATCTCATCGACGGGCACTATCCGATACAACCCCTTGAGTTTCGTCCAAACTGGTGGTCTGTCCATGGACTGATACGCTTTGGCCCCATGAAAATCGAGGGAATCGACTTCCCTGAGCAAGTAGTTTCGGCGCTCCGCGAGGATCGCCTCGTTGTGTTCGCCGGCGCCGGAGTCTCAATGGGCCTCCCGGCTAACCTGCCCAGCTTCAGTCAGTTGGCTAGCTCTGTTGCTCAAGGAACGGGCCAGTTCCGCCTCAGAGACGAACCTATCGATCGGTTTCTGGGGCAACTTGCATTGCGGGGAGTAGACGTTCGCCGCCGGGCGCTGAGAGAGCTAACCGGCGAGAGCGTCTGTCCGACACCGCTTCACAAGGAATTGTTGAGGTGCTTTCCCATTTCGGCCAACGTGCGCGTTGTAACGACGAACTTCGACTGCCTGTTCGAGGACGCCGCGGAGTCACAGCTTGACGGTCGCACTGAGGTGTATACCGCGCCGGCGCTGCCGTTGGGATCGAGCTTTCAAGGCATCGTCCACGTCCACGGCTCCGTCAAACAGCCGACAGGAATCGTCCTGACCGATGCGGATTTCGGCCGCGCCTACCTGACCGAGGGCTGGGCGAGGCGCTTTCTGGTCGACCTCTTCAACGCGTATACGGTGTTGTTCGTCGGCTACAGCCACGACGACATCGTGATGTCGTACCTGGCGCGCGCGCTGCCGGCTCCGCATCCGATGCTTGAGAACTCACCTCGGCGCTTCGCACTGGCTCCCGAAACGGACGATGCGCACTGGAGTTTCCTCGGGATCTGCCCGATCTGGTACGGAAAGACCGCTGGCGGCGATCACTCCGCGCTGGGAGAAGGCGTCAAGGGCTTGGCCACCTACATGCGTCGAGGCTTCCGCGACTGGCAGCGTATCATTCATGGCGTGGCGCAGCAGCAACCGCCCCGCGATCAGCAAAGTGCCGATCTGATTGCGGACGCACTGTCTGATCCCATACGAACGCGGTTTTTCACCCAATCGGCAACGGATCCCGAGTGGGTTGAGTGGCTCAGCGATCGCGGGCTGCTAGACAGAGTCTTTGCGACTGAGCTCTCAGGTGACGCCCGGCAGATCCAGTGGCAGCTGACCCGCTGGCTGTGCGCCAGCTTCGCGAGGGATCACGCTGAAGTGCTCAGACGTCTCCTCGCTCGTCACGGCATGGTCTTGACGGCCGATCTATGGCGAGAACTGGCGGGTCAACTCACGGCGCAGAGCGAGCAACCCTTCGCGCCCAGCGACTTGTCGAGTTGGGTCTCTCTCCTACTGGAGCAGATCCCGACCCAGATTCATGACCCGGAGTTCGAGTTGCACAACATCGCTCAGGTGGCCGCTGGCGCCGAGTTGCATGATCGACTCTTCGGTACATTCGAAGCGCTTGCGCAGACGTGCCTCACAGCGAGGGATACCTCCGAATCGGAGAACTGGACCCTGCAGGAGGTGTGGACCCGGTACGTATCGGCGCTCGTCGATCGTGCCGCCGAGCGCCTTCTCCTGCCGCTGCTGCAGCTCTTGCGCCAGCGTCACCGCATGATGAGCCAAGACGGAGTCGCGACGGAGAACTACAGCGATGATGCGTGGCGAAGAACCGCAATCGAACCCGGTGACAGACCAGCAAACGAGAGCGCTGCAATCGATGTCGTGATCGACGCCTGTCGCGACTGCTTGGAGTACCTCACGGAGAACAAGCCGGCCGTTGCCGAAACCTACATCGACCAGCTCGCTCGGGACGAATCGCCGCTGCTGCGACGCATCGCCGTGCACAGCGCGGACCGCCTGTCCGGGTTGTCGGCGGACTCGAAGATCGATTGGTTGCTCCAACACATTGAGCTTCACGATGAACTCTGCCGACGCGAACTGGTTCGGTTCCTTGAGCACACGTACGGCGAAGCATCCGGCGATCGCCGGGAGTCTGTCCTGGCGGCGGTGAGCCGCTATCCGGATGACGGCCCGGCGTACGACGGTCGAGAGCTGTTCATTGGCTATAGCAAGCTGAACTGGCTCACGAAACTGAGTCAGATCAACCCGCACTGTTCAGCGACTACAAATGCTCGGGATCGCCTGCAGTCGGAGTTTCCGGACATTCAAGCCCATGACTCTCTCGGTGATCCGTATGCGGATGGGGAAATCCAGGCGCTGGACCTGCAGAGCCCCTGGAACGCCAATGAGTTGCTGGCGAAACCGCCAGCCGAGTGGATGCCGGAGATCGCCGACTTCAAGGCAACTGATCCGTTTGGACCGAGCGTTCAAGGGCTGGTGCGGTCCGTCCAAGACGCCGCCAGTCGAGACTTCGATTGGGGTGTTGCCCTTGGGCAAGCCCTTGTCGCCCGACAGTACTGGGAGACCGATCTCTGGCGCGCGCTGTTCCACACTTGGACTGGCGAACTGGGCGAGGAGCGGTATCTCAAAGTCCTTCGGTTCTTGAACGACGACGGGGTGTTCCAGCATCACCCGCGTGAAGTCTGCCGCACGTTGGCCGGATTCGTGCGAGACGGCAACCAGACGTACGCCGCCCCGCACCTTACGTATGTAAACGTCATGGCGGACAGGCTCTGGACCTATGCCGCCACTGACGCGGACGCCACAGGGATGCGCGACTGGGAGACCCTGTCACTCAGCCGCGCTCCGGGACCGCTGACCGAGTTCTGGCTCTACAGCCTTTCAATTGGGCTACGAGAGGCGCAACTCACGCCCGGCGAACTCCCCGCCCTCCACCGAACAGCATTGGAGACGATGCTGGAAGACGACGGTCCGGCTGGCGCTATGGCCATTGCTTTCCTAATGTCCCGGTTCGAGTTCCTGCGCCGTGCGGACAGAGACTGGACCGAAAATCATCTCCTGCCGCTCCTTACCCAACCGTCTGATCCGGATCGGTATCAGGCCGCCTGGTGCGGCCTGATGCGCGGGTCCCTCAGCGGCCAGACGATCGAGTTGCTGGAAGGTCCGCTCCTATGCGCGACCGCTTGTCTGCAGGGCCTTGAAGATGTCAAGACCCGCACGAAGTTGGTCGACCGCTTGGCTGGATTGATGATTGACCAAGTTGACGACCCCACCGAGATCTGGATCCCTCTGTTCATGCTCAATGCTGGGTCGACAGAACGACGCAGGTTCGTCTGGGCAATCTGGGATCGCCTCAATGGAATGGCGGACTCAGAGCAACGGGGACTCTGGGATCGCTGGCTGAGGCGCTACTGGGTTGACCGGATTGAAGGAGTACCCGCGCCGCTCGAAGACTTTGAGGCCGAGTGGATGCTGAGATGGCTGGAACCGCTCCACAGCCTCTTCGCCGAAGCAGTCGAATTGGCAATATGTGTGCCGTTCAAGGGAGTTCAGGTTTCGATGCTGTTGCGAGCCCTCATCAAGGGGGATCATTGGGAGCGCGAGCCCGATGCGGTGACTGACCTGTTGGTACACCTCGTGGACACAGAGTCCGCCACGCCGCCGTTCTTTCACTGGCCGGAACTAATCGAGCGATTGACGCAGTCGGACGCGAGTCAGGACAGAAGAGAAAAACTGGAGGAACTGAAGGCACGATTCGGTATCGCGGAGTAGGAGGATTGGAAGACCTGTGGTCGCTGCCGCCTCCCATGGGAAACTCAGGCATCCTACCCGTTACCGGGGAAATCGACTCAAGCGTCGTTGAGTCACCACTCCAGGCTGAACCTCAACTCGAAAGTTCTCGATTTTGTCCAGTTTGGTGGGCCGCATCGGGAGGTAGAGGCGGCATCGAAAACGACTCTGCGACCGACAACCGAGTGCCACTTGATGCGAGGTCGCCTTGTTCCGCCGCGAAGCCGAGGTGGACACGACACGGCGCGAGCTTTCGAATCGCCGGTAACGGGCAGGCTCTCCGCGCCCCGGGCTCGGCCGGACGTTCCCACTACTGTGTGCCAAGCCGCGGCCCATCAAGATTGGCGGTGCGCGGCCCAATCGCTGGAGCAGCTGTCATATCACCAACCGCGTGTTAGGGAAGGTCAGGCCGTAGTCGCAAGTCAGACGAAGAAGGTCGCCAAAACTTGGGCTCAGGGCATCCCAGGCAACTGTCTTGCACTCGAGTTGTTGCAATCACGTGCCGACGCTCTCAGTCCACCGACGCCACAACTCGCGAAACAAAGGGTTGCTACAGGATGCAATCATCCGATCTGCGGAGTCAAACCACCCACGCCGACGTGCCATCTCACAGCCGAGTACGGCCAACATGTTCCGGAACGCTTCAGGGCCCTCGTTCCAATCGGCAGCCTGTTCCAGCCGAGCCTGACTCAAACCAGGCTCAATCATGTGCTCTATTCGTCTAGCCAGCTCCAAGAATGCCGCCTCTGAGTCTTCCATAGGGAGGGCGAGCGAATCTGCATTTGGGGGAAGCTGCTGCTGCGTTACTGAGCGTAGCGCTCTTGCTGCGTCGCGCTCGTAGAGGTGGAGGCTGTCGCTTATCTGGTGGTACGGCCCACACTCGATTCCGAGCCACCCCGCCATGATCTCTTGTATGGTCATGAACTGGACGAAGTTGTACGGCACCCCAAGAAAGAGATCATTGCTCCTTATGATCTGAAGCCAATCGAGCTTGCCTGCCCGGACCTTCAATAGCGACACTAGGTTGCAAGGGACATCTTGGTTGGCTGGGGTCCCATCCGCCTGTGGAAGGTCGATTGACGAGTCCCAAATCTGCAGGACTGCCTGTCGGGTGTCCGGAGCATTGTTCAGTGCCAGATAGGCTTTCGTGAGCTGGTCTCCGCTCTGGTGATTGCGTAGGCGGTATCCATAGGCCCCATGCAATAGAGGCCCACTCCCTACGAAGTCGGGCAGCCTTGAATTCCACGGCTCGAGAAACGCAAGATCGTTCCTGCCGGTCATGATCCAGACAACCTCAGCAATCGCGAAGGCAATGTTCAGTGGCGGGTTACGTGAGACCGCCCATCGCTGCTTGGGGTCATCGACCGAGATTGCAACGTGGAGGAGTTCCTTGGTGGCGCCCGCCCTACTTGGCTGCACAACGACACCATCATCCATTCGGAACGCCTCCGCGAGCTGTTTCCAAACCTGATCCGCGGTCGGGCCTTCGAAGATCCTAAACATTCGAGTGCCTTAAGGACGCGATGGAGTTGTTGATGCCCCACTTGGGCGGATACCACGGTTTCAGAGGATCGGCAGCGTGACGAAAAACCTGCTTGATACGGGTTCGCCCGCTGACCCCTTTGACCCCAGGGTGCTTGACGCGCGCGTACTTGGAGACCTCGCAGAAGAGATTCTGGCAGTCAATGAGCTGAAGCCTTCTGCCCCACAGATCACGGAACTGAAGGCCGCGCCGTTCGAACTCTTCCTCCTGCCGGTCAGCAACCACCCGGATCAGGTCAGCCTCTGTCAATCCTCCCAGGTCAGTGAAGCACTTGCGGATGCCATCCAAGGCTCCGGGGCCGGGGACGACGAACTCCATCTCTGAGAACTCGGTCATCTCGCTGTAGTTCAGATCGGTCACAAACTGGTACGCAAGGAAGTCACCAATCGAAGGGTAGGAACGGAGCACCACAAAGGCATCACGCATCGTGCGTGCTCGCGCGACCATCCGCGGAACATCATCAGACATCATCCGTTCCACCAACTTGAGATGATTGCTGTGCTTCCTGTCATACCCGAAGGCGCGACCTGCTGACGGCATGATGTAGGCCGCAGAGTAGATAGGTCGTCCCTTCGCCATTTCCCTGGACAACACCTCGTCGTAAATGTCGAACGCAAAGGACGAGAATCTGACCTCGCCAAGGGATTCTTTCAGGAGTTCCCAGGTCTCGATCTTGTTGAATATCTTGAAGAGCAGGGTGCGAAAGAAGACCTCCTCCGGGGACTGCGGCCCTTCATATATGACGTTCCGGATCAGGTACTGACTGACCCGGTCTGAAGCCCGATATGCGTTCGTGAACTTGTAGTGTGCCAGTACCGAGTCCTCGGTCCACGGTGGCGAGCGGCCTTCAAGGCGTCGAAAAAACACCTCCTGTCGTTCCGCCGCGAAACGCCAATAGCTGTCGTAGACGGCAGTCGGACTGGCGGGTGACAGACGCGACTGATTTGCCGCCCGAATCGTTTGGCCCTCAGGAAGCGTGAGTTGGATGCTCTGGTCGGCCGCAGCTAGACGGTCCCGTCTTGTCGTCAGTTGCTCAAAAAGCGGAGCGATTGACTTCCATGCCGAGACCAATGATCCCTCGACAGAGTCCCGATTGCCAAGAACAACCACGAGGGTACGAGACTTCTCCCGCTCAACGAGGTCTCGGTATCCATCCAGCAACTGCTTGTGCAGCTCATCCACGGCAGCTGCAGCGCCAACCTCTCGCTCGACCAAGAACAGCACATCCGGTATCACGTCCCCCCAGTGAAGCTTCTCGATGTCAATCATGTTCTCCAAAGAACGCTCCGGGACCCCTAGAACGGCGCCATAGACCCGTGTTGACCACCAGTATCGGTCGAGAACGATCCACTTCCCTTCTCGCAGCGCGGGCAATATCTCTCCTTCAATTGCGTCGACATGAGCGGCAATGTGCAGCAACTGAACACTCGTGGGGTCAATCCTGCTCAAGCCAAGTGCGCGTGCATCGTGATGAAGATCGTAGACAAGGCGACCGAGGGAGCCAGGCCGCACTCCGGGAAACGCCAATCGCTCGCACTGAATGCCGGAGTCGCGCAGACGGCTCACTAGCCGCTCAGCGAGGGTGGTCTTGCCTACTCCATCGACTCCTTCGAACACGATGAGCTTGCCCGGCGGCTTATTTTCTGTCACGAAGTCACCTCTGCCTGGTCAAGAATCTCTCGAATGGCATCCATGAGCGGCCGGAGGGATGTCTTCGTCCCGTCCCGCACTGCTGGGCTTGCAACACACGTGACTTGCGTGAGCCGCCGATCTATTGCGTGGGCCACGAAACGCCCAAGCCTGCTTAGCCCGAGGTAGTTGCCATAGGCTCGCTGAAACATGTACTGAGTGGCGTAGAATCCGGTCACGCTCAATCCGTCGGAGGCTTGCGGGGCAAAAGCGACCTGCTGTAGGCACGGAAAGCCCCTCTGGCGTTGATGAGAGTGATCCTCTCTCGGGTCAAAGATCGCTGCCTGAAGTGCGGACCGACGATGGTTGCCGCCGTTCCAGGTCTGAATGATGTGTTCCAGTTGGTTCACGCCTCCTTCGTACTCCGAATCGTGGCCAAACGAGATCAAGCGCTGGAAGTACACACCGTGCCGGTTTCGGCGCTTGCGGAGGACACGAGGCATGATTCGCCGGTAGCGCTCGTAGAGCTGACTGCGCTCGACCTGAGGATTCCACAGTGAAATCGGGAAGATGGTGTTGGCAACCTCGTGACAAGAGAGTGGTGTTCTCCCAGCACCTAGAGCATCATCGAGCAGTCGGCGTATCCGCGGCACTTCCCCGGAGTTCCCATCCGGGAAGTGCCGAATCACAACGGTCAGAGTTGGAATCTCGCCGGCCTCGAACACGTGGAGCATTGCCTTGGCCCAGGCAACAGACAGATTGTCTTCTTCGATGGTCAGAGATCTATTCATCAGCCAGCTCTTCCCAGTGCCGATACAGCGCGCGCCCAACATAGTTGCGTCGGGAGACTCGGACGAACGCAGACCAGCCTGCTCCGTTCCCTAAACGCCCTATGCCAGGCCGAGCCGCCAAGAAGAGTGCGCCCTGCTTGACCTCGGTGAACGGTTGAAGACAGGAGCCCACGAACTCTGTGTGCCCGCGGACCAGGATGTGGTTGCCTACCTCTACGTCGATGGGTCTGCCGGTCCAGTGGTCGTCAACCACGACAACATCGTTCTGCGTTTCCCACCCCAGGAGTAACGATTGAGCTCTACGAGGAGGAACCTTCAGGAGTGATCGCGCCTGTCGGTCCGGCAACAGCAAGAGCGCGCTTCGCAGGTGGTGAATCAGCGTCGTGTACCCAACCCCGAAACAGCCGGCCACCATAGAAATCTGTTCTGGGCTGGGTTCTTCGATACACCATCCTCGAGTCGCGAATGCCTTGGAAACGGCCAACTTGGGCATTAGGAGGGCCCCTGCAAAGCAATCGGCCGAAAACTCCTTCGGGTCGAATCTGGCCCTGTCCGAATGCTCGAGCAGTTCGTCAATCTCGAGACCGTCGCCATGGTCGTGGTGGCCAAGTTCGTGAGCGCACGTGTAGGCTCGGCGACCCGACGGCCGCAGCGAGGACACGATGATGGTCGGAGGTGATCCTGGCGCGTACACGCCCTCCATACTGGGCAGGTCCATGAACCGGACCTCTATCCCAAGCCTTTCGGCAAGGTCATAGGCGCAGAGCGGCTCCTCAAGCCCATAGCCCGCAGCTAGACGTGTGCGGAGGGCCGCTGACATCGCCTTCCGGGCTATCGATCGCCGGTCGTTCATTCAGTGGCTCCCCTAGAAGCACGAATCGCCTGGATTAGCTGGAGAACTCGGTCGAGATCCTCTTCCCTGAGCTTGCTCAGCTCCCTGGCCGCGAGCTTCACCCGGTCTGCGGCCAAGCTTGAGCTGTCATCCTCTTCACCTACGACCCAAGCGACGCTGACCCCATAAAGCTTGGCCAATGTTCCGAGTTCTTCAGCGGAGACTCGCCGCCGACCCGCCTCCAACTCTGAAACTGTAGGACGGTGCCAACCGAGGCTTCTTGCTACTTGGCCCTGAGTGAGCCCAGCCATCTCCCGAGACAGACGAAGGCGCGACGAGATGGCCTGGCGCTGCTTCTCGCGTTCAGTCATCGTGCCACAGTCTTCTCACGGGGTACCCGCACAGGGCATCCGCTACCTCTTCGATGGACGGCTGCGTCCTGCTGCCGGAAGTGAAGAGGTTGAAGTCCTCGGGTAGGTCGACACCCAATGACCCAGCCAACGTGAGGGTTGCTTCTTCACCGTTGATGCTGTCGAACCCCTCCAGGTCAGCGACAGGGGAAGTGGATGCGCCGATTCCTTCCGTCGACCGACCACTCATTTCCTGAATGTGAATCACGGTCTGAATCACCTGACCAATAATCTCCTGCTTGTCCATGGCCGCCTCCTTACCTGCGGTAAGAGTATCTTACCAGCGGCTTACCAGGGAATCAAGGGGCGTTCGAACTAGTGACTCCTCCAAGGATTCGGAGCATCAGACGGCATGGGAGATCGATGCTGTGCCCCGCGCAGCCAGGGCAACGCCAGGCGCTTGTCAGGACCTACTTGCCTGGAGCAGCACCGCGGGAACGGCGAGGTCTCACTCGCGGGACTGGATTGTCAGAAGGACAATCCTGGCACTCTCGCGTTTGCTGTTCCTGCTTAACAGCTCTATCGGGAGTGTCGATTCAATGATGCACGCTCTTCGTGAAACTCAGTGCCACCGGTCGCAGACGCCCGCTCCACATTCGGATTGTGCAGAAAATCGCCGACGCAGCACTCTCAGCTGAGAGGTCTTGTCCTCTGGACAGCTGCCTTCACTTCGGTCAACCAAGCGAATGGCTTCTCATCAGCACCAATGCGAATTGGCCGGGGAGCTAGACATCCAACCTGAACCTCAACTCGAAGGTTCTCGATTTTGTCCAGTTTGGTGGGCTGACTGCGGCGCTGCGGCTGGTAGCGAGTCATCCTCGTCGACCGCTTGTCACGGACTATGCACCGCGCCGACGGTGTCGGTGTACCTGCAAGGCGGCGCACACAACTTGGCCCACTCGGGACAGTTCTCCCCGAAGGGCAAGGCCAAAGCGACGCAGGCTGCGTTGTTCCACCTTGACGTCGGCGTTGCTCAGGACCCATGAGACACGGCGTTACGGCAGCCGCAGCAGGCGTGTACGCCCAACCCGCTGGCGCGGGTCCATGGTGCACAGGGCTCGGTCTGTTCAGCCACCCGGAGTTCGGTGGCGCGCACGATGTCGGAACGGCGCGACAGGTCTGTCAATGTTTCAGGGCAGGAGGAAGCGCTGGTATTGTCCCGGCCGTGGGTGTAGTGCGCACGAGAGAGGCAGGTGGTGACCGAGTCTTGAGACCTGATCGATCCGATCTTCAGGATCATCAAGAGGCCGATTAGCTGGCGGCGCTGCCCTCTGCGGGGGTTCGAGGCGGTGTGGGCCGAATGGTTACTGCTGTCGGCGTCGTTTAGCCAGCGTGCGCTCGCCCAACACGGTGAGGCGATACTGCGCTTAGGACGGTGAAGGAGCGGCAGCCTGCTAAGGTGTACCCCCAAAGAGGTAAGGCAAGATGCCAACGGTATCCCGCGTTCAGCCAAAGCGCCGACATCAGAAGAAACACCAGTCGCGGACCTCGGCCGTCCCTGCGAAGCATGAGCAGGTCATCCGAGCCATTGTGCAACGTCGCAAGGGCCTGCTGGACCGACTCGCCAAGCACTAGCAGCTGTGAGGCTAGTCTACTTGGACCGCAACCACGTCGAAGTGCTGTGCGCGGTGACCGCCAATCTGTATCCGCAAACGCCGCTCGCCTTCCAACTCCAGGGCGAGCAGGGGCAGGCCCGACTGGACAGTGCGTTGGCCGTGCCGCGACAACCCAATCATCGCAGCCTGGCCCAGAAAGCCGCAGCCCTGCACTACCACCTCAACAAAGGACATCCCTTCATTGATGGCAATAAACGGTTCGCTGTTGCCGCAATGGAGGTGTTTCTGTGGCTCAACGACGCGACGCTCTGGACGACTGACGAGATGTTGGAGCAGATAAGCCTCGATATCGCGCGGGATGTCGTCAGCCGAACCGAACTAGCGCAGTTCGTCCAAGAGCGAATCTCGCGCAACTACTGGGACGACGACCAGGTAGATCGATGGCTGACACGGACGTTGGAGCGCGGACTAGACGATCTCCTTGCCGCGATCGATCTGGTGATCGACGGCACCGACCCTATGCCAATGTCGGTGAGATTGGCCGAACTGCTGCGCCGTCGACTACCCTCTCGCAAGCTCCTCGATCGCTCGCCACAGTGACGAAGCGGTGCCGGCAGGAGTACTGGCCTGATGATGGGGCCTCGGGAGAGGAGGGCGGCCAGGACCGCACCGAAGCCAGAAACCAGTGCCTGCGCGAAGAGGCTAGAGTCGGTCCGCGCATAGGCGATCTACGGTTCGAGATGCTCGGCTGAGTTGGGTTGCTCGACCTCGGGTGAAGAATCGCCGACTCCGGAGTCAGGCACTTCGTGTTCCGATTGCTGATGCGGCGCTAAGGACCGAGCGACCAAACTGCGGGGAAGCATGCTCAGAAAGCAACTTCCCAAAAGAAAGTTCGCAGTTCGGTATCGTTTCGTCCACCAAACTGGACAAAATCGAGAACCTTCGAGTTGAGGTTCAGGTTGGACATCTAACTCCCCGGCGGATCCTGCTTGGCGCCGTACAGATTCTGGTCACGTTCCCATGGGAAGAGGCGCTGGACGTCGAGAGTGCGTGTTCGAATCACAAGCATGGCTGACTCGACGCTCCAAAGGGGCCCAGAACTAGAGCTGCGGTCACGTCCGCATCGAAGGGGATTGCTCTCAGCGACCACCTTTGCCAGTTGGTGAACGCGCCGACGCCGACCCTGCCTGGCCATGCAACGCCGCATGGCCAACAGTTGACTGCCGAGTCGTCCAGCGCCCAACGTAGGAGAAGTCAAGGCGCTGCTCCTCGCGGGTCTCCTCGCGAGGTTCGATTCTCTTCGCTCCCTGCTTTGCAGGAGCTCTCCCTGTCGGCACACAAAGGGCCTGACGAGCGTTTGCGTCCGTTGCTCCGTCCTGTCCCTCTCTGTGCGAGGGGTGTAAGTCCGGCGTGTAGTTGCGCATCGACCTCGCTCGATACTCCGTTCGCGAACGTCGGCGAGCACCCGCAGTGATGCGCTGGCAGGAACCTGACCGTGGACTCGCCTAAGATCGCGAGAACAGGAGCACAGATCCGAAAGCCGATGAAGTGGTGCAGGTGTGCGCTTCCCTTCGAACTCCCTTGAGAGGATGGCTGCCCTCAAACAGTGCCTGAAGGATGCATCACTGCCCGTGCGCAACTTCTGCCTTCAGCTCGCCATGTTGGCCTTGCGCGTGTTTCGCGACTGGCGACGGGAGATTCTGGCCGCGATCGCGCCCTTTGTGCTGCTAGATGTCCTGGTTCGAGGCCCCGAAGTCTCTGTCGCCCTGCGTTTGGATGCATCGATCGGTGCCGTGGCTGCCGTGCAGGGTGCGGTCACCGGACTCTCGCTCATCGCATTGGTCCTCGCGGTGGAGCTTGCCCGACGGCAGGAGGACCGCGACGACACCGTCTACCAGATCATGCTCCGCACGGCCTGGATTCGACCGACCTTTGCCTTCGCCCTTGCTGCGCTGCTAGCAACGTTGGCGGCCGCCGCAATCGACGACTTCTCGGTGGTAGATCAAGAAACTCGCTCGGCGAATCTGTTGCTCTGCGCATATCTGCTTACGGCGACCCTTGGCGTCGCCCTTCTGCTCACCGTCGCAAGAACCATCCATGTGCTTCGGCCAACTGGAGTGGTCGCATATCGATTCCAGGCAAACGATCGGGAACGTCGAGAGAAAGTGGCGAAGTTCGTCTCGAAAGCCCTGAATGAGTACCCTACGCTCGGCCCCATTGAGCGGCTCTTGTTGCCGATTCGTCCGGTAGGCCTCACAGCGACTGAGCGCTTGTTCGCTGAGGTCGACGACGCGCTCGAGAGCAACCAGGCAGCACGATTCAGCGGTGCCCTACAACGCCTTCGCGATCTCATCGAGCGATCCGCTAACGACATAGCCAAGAGCGAACTCGGCTTTCAACCCCCCGGCCGTCCTTCGCTGGGATACTGGTTTCCTCTCGACGCCTTAGTGGGGCGCCTCAGCGAGTTGTGGCGGTCTGCGCTCACCCGTCAGGGATACGAGTTCGAGCGCGAGATGTGGTCGCTCGAGCACTGGCTCCTGACAAGAGGGATGCATCGAAGATCGGGAGAGCTCCTGGAAGTCGCGCTGCAATCGGGTCTCTACGGCTACCAGGTAGCCAAGGCGGTGGGACAGGCGAATGGCCACGCTCGTCACGAGTGGATAAATCTGGGCCCGTCGGCATGGTGGCAGGTTCACAGATTAGATGGTATCGAGACTGTTCCAGAGTCAGAACGATTCGTCAGGAGACTCATTGAGTATCTCCAGGAATACGGCAACATGCTCCTGAGAGATGGTGACGCGGAGGCCTTTCGCAACATGTTGGCTCAGTTTCGGCAGGCCTTCTACGACTCTGCGGAAGACCGCTGGATGTACCGCATGCCTATCGCCGATCGGAATGCGCCGTTGACAACATTTGAGTACGCGGTGTTGGCTCTGTTGGCGCTTTCGGGTCGCATCATCACACTGAAGGAACAAGGCAAGTTGGCAGACATTAGCCAGTTCTTGGATCCGATAGACCAGATGGTCGCTGAGTTCGCGCCGATCGAGCGCTATGTACCCGCAGCTTATGATGGCGAGACTCCCCTGTATCAGCAGTGGAGTTGGTGGGACATGGGCGGCGCAGACGAAGAGGGAGTTGCCTTTGCTTGGGTAGCACCGGAGCAGTATCCGATGCTCATCTTGTTGCTGAGGCTCTTGAGATCGGGTTCGGATACAGCGCTGCCAGGTCTCGGCGGATATGCCCAAGGGTTCATCGAGGCGTGGACATCGCACAGAGACGTGATCGTGGAGCTCGCAGGTGTCGCCGAGGACGAAAAGGAGGAGACAATCGAGCGCTTCGAGAGACGTCTCGAGACGGCGAAGGCGGCGGAAGAGCACGAGATTGAAGAATTGCACATCGCGGCGCCTCTCGACGAAGGTCGGGTATCACGTTTCTTGGCGAATCTACGGATGTGGCGAGGCAACGACAGAGCGCTCCAAGCCTGCTTCCAGGATGCAGACCGCGTGCGGCTTCTTGACGCAGATGAATGGCCGGAAGATGGTCGCTTCGGGCATTCGTGGCTGTTGCCCCGCTCACTGTTCACTGACAACGTAGTTTCCTCGACGGCATACGCGGAGTTCAGCGATCCAGAAATCGTATTCGGATTCGAGCTGGGTCTCGCTCGGATGCTGATGCAAGAACTCGAAGGATCATCCACGACACAGGACATCCCGAGCACAGAATCTGAGCACGTAGCGAGAGCTGTTGAACTGGCATCGACACAAGTCGGTGCCGGTCAACTCCTGATCGTGTACTTCGGAGACTGGCCGCCAGAGCTACGTTGGAGTCTGAGTGGACGGGTTCTTGACTCCACCGTCAGAGAGATCGTGCCGGACATGCTCCAATACCGTTTAGTAGTTCGAGCCTTCAGCGACCGAACTGTTCTCTGGGTTCCAACCAACGACGAGCCGGTGATTGCCGTGGTCAATCCTGACCGTTGGGGTTGGCTGGTTCGCGCTCCGATCGTGTACGCAGACTTCGCAGTCGGTCTGCAAGGGATCGATCAGGAGGCTGCGGAGCAGAGAGCCGTGGAAGAGCTTCCAGGAGATGATGAGGTTGCAGCGCGATTGGACCGTACGCGAAGCCTGCGACTCTTGGTGCGTGTCACAGCCGAGGAGCGTTCCAGATTTGAGATTGAGGATCTTGACGCGGCGCGCATCATTCGTGTCGCTTCCTCTAGTAGCGACGACGACGATGAGAGCGAGGCGTAGATGGACTCAAGTCGCCGTGGCGGATTATCATCAAGCACAGCCGTCCCCGGTAGCCTGTTGCGTGAACGACGAACGTGGAGCGGGATGGTCGTTCTTGCTGATCAGCGCAGGCCGCGCAAGTGCGCAGTGCCCGGTAGTGAGGACGGACGCCAACGGGGTGGGCTGCTTACATCGCGCCTTCAGTGAGGTGCTCCCGCCTCAATCTGAAGACCAGTTATCCGATGCAGAAGGAGTACGCAAGACTAGGTCAGAGGCGGGAATCGCCCAGTTTCATCGTCGAACGACACGACGACGAAGCGTACCACCGCTGGGTCACCCAGTTTGGGACCGCACCTAATGAAACGACCCGCGTGCGCCACTTTTGTTCGCGTCAATGCAGGTCGACACCATTTGGCCATCTTCTCGAAGGGACTTTGTTCATCACTGCCTTGTGCGTCCTCGGCCCGGCCGCAACACACTGCACGCGCCACGCAAGCACTGTTGTCGCGGCAGCTCGAGAAAGCCGGACAGGCGATGAGGTAGAGGTCCGATACCGATGACCGCGCCCGTCTGTGCCAGCTTGACAAAGCTCTCGGCTCGCTCAGTACCTACCTAGCAATGGCGCCGCGCACAATCAATCGCAACGGCGATGAACATTCGTAGAGGGTTGAGACGCTCGTGAAGGAATCGCCGCAATCACCCAACACTGGCAATACCGAGACAGCACTTACCAGACTTAGACTCGCTGCTTGATCTCATTGAATAGGGAACTATCAATATGGTTAGACGGAAGAGAGTCCGGCTACCTGCCAGCCAACGTGGTAGCGGGTAACGTGAGGACATGACTAACCGGGGATGGCACCTCTTGAGTTGAACCAATGTTGCACGAGAATGCACCTTCCTTGGGCGAGCCGGGAGGGACTCGCAAGTTAGCTACTCCAGGTTGGCACGAAGGGAAGGATGTCGAGTCAGTCGAAACCAAGAAGCTCGCGAATCGCACTCCGCACTTCGTCATAAGTTGAGTGTTGGACGAGAAGGTCGTGGAGCTGGATCGATACGAGGGAAGTCAGTGGGGATGTGCTGCTGGATTCAATGCTGATGAGGCGAAGTTGCTTGCCGCATCCGATCCTCGCGACAGGATCCCTACGACAGGAGACCGATTCCACCTCGTTCGCAAGGTGGTAGCCAGTCTTGATATGGCGCCGCGGGTTGCCTTTGCATCGGCGGGTCATGCACCCGAGCGTGAAGGTGCAGTTGCCAACATAGGTCTTGGCATCTGCGGATAGGTTGATCATGTCGGTGCCGCTATTGACTGAGGCAGGAGCGAGGACTAGACCACACCCAGCCGGAAGACCATCGGTTGGGCTTCACCCACCCGCTCCGTCGGAGGCTTGGATTTGGGAAGAACAGGACCGCTGAGGGCACGATGACGAGTTCAACCTGGGCGTTAGGGCCCAGGTTCTTCCCACTCTCGGTTTTGTTCCGCTGAGCAGACTCAGTCGGCCTCTCCGTCGGTCGATGCAGCGAGAACTGATAGCTCATGCAACAGCCGAACTCGTACAACTCCGTGACGTAGTCCTCGTAGCGGCTGACAGGTTTGAGGGGCGCCTCGATCCTAGTTGAATCCACCGGCGACTCACTCCGCATATGAGTCTGATGGCATTCGCGCTGCGCATCGCCCCGGCTCGCGGTCGGGATCGAGTCAGGTCCGATCGATCTGGACAATCTCGGAGTGTTCCGGGTTCGCTTAGCGAGCCAACAGGTTTGCATCACAATCCAGTTGCGTGTGAGCAATGGCGCCGTCGACGACGCAGCCCCCGATGTGGGTCGCCTATCGCGCTGCGGTGGGTGCGCCCTTGATCTGCACGGGCACACCAACGAGGTCATCAAATCTGGCCAGGCCAAGACAAGACGCACCTGATTCACAGTGCTTCGTCGCCACGACGCTCGTGCCCGACGACGTAGAGGGGATTGATCCGATCTAGCTGGCCGTAGAACTGGTCGGCGGTCACGGCGACGCCGGCGCTCGGTGGGCTGCATGGCCAGCGGACCGTCTCGCCTCCCACGGGCAGGAATCGCGCCGCAGGAGTCTGTCGCTCTGCCCAACCGGTTCCGCAGCGCCGTTGTAGGCCGGCCCCGACCCGACCGTGGTCGAGACGTCGGGCGATAGCCGGTGACCGAGAGGACCACCCTGACATGGGCTGGTCCCTGCCTACCCCCCCATCTCTCCGGCCATAAGTCCCCGAGCCGCTTGCCGAATCGCTTCATCTGAGTGATCTATTCGACTGGCTCGTAGTACCCAGACACGAACAGGATCTGCACGTCAGAGGGGTTGACTTCCGCGTAGGCATGTTTGCGTGATTCCTCTCCGGTCGCCGGGTTCGCGAAGAAGTAACTCACCCATCCACCACCACCGCGCCCGACACGCCACAACCGATCGCCCAGTGAATCCCCATCAACCCCTGTTATCTCAAAAGGACCAACATCTTCACCGACGAAATCCCTCCGATAAGGATGCGCCAGAATATCGCTGGTCCCATCGGCATTGACCCGAGTGATGACGACGTAGAACTGACCATCAATCGAACCCGGGTCGTTGTAGTGACGGATGGTCTCTTCTTCGCCGTGGAGTTGCCAGTATCGAATCGCCGCATGGACCTCAGCGACCGCACGATCAGCTTTGCCGTAGGTGCCTCGATCAACGTGTTCCTCGATTCGATCGACCCGAACCAGGGTCAGCGCCCCTAAGACGACAATGGCCACCAACAGGGCACCGAGCACGGCCCCAAAGAACCTCGAGAACTCAATCCAAACGGTCTGCATGGCTTCGTCTCCTTTCGGGGCGCTGTGTTTGGCCGCCGTCTACGCCGAGGCGAGGGTCGCGGAGGTTTACCCCTCGGCGAGTTGGCTGTTCGAGATCGGGCGTTGCCGTTGGATCCTTTCAAGAGCGGCCCGGTTGCTCGCGCCGTCCGCGGCGGTCACCCGCCGATGCCGAGGGCAGCCGCCTGCTCGGGCGTGATCCCGGCCGCCTGGAGCAGGCCAGCCAAGCCCTCGGCGGACAGCGTGGCGACAATTGCCAGCGTCTCGGCCCGGCCGATCAGGGCTGGCTCGATCAGGATTCGCGCGCCGCCCACCTCGAGCGTGCTGCCGCCGACGGTCAGATCGGTGATCAGCAGCAGATTGACCGCGAGCATCCCCTGGACAGTCGGCTGATCCCAGACCACGAACTGCAGCTTGCCCACGACCAGTGCGGCGAGCAGCGACTGGTCTCCACCGAATCCGGCGATGAAGAGATCGTCGAGCCCAGCCGCCCCGGCAACCCCCATGGCCCAGAGCGACATGTCGGCGTTGAGCGTGATCACCGCGCCGAGCCCGGCGTCTGGCAGCGCTGCCGCCTGTTTGGCAAGCAGTTCCTCGGTGTGGACCTGCACCCGGGTCAGGGCGCCGCCGGTGTAGGTCGATTCGATCCCGTCGCAGCGCTCCTCGAGCCCGATGTTGGTCTCTTCGTGGACCAGGCACCAGACCTCGCCCGATACGCCTGACTCGTTCAGCCGCTGACCGACCCGTTCCCCGCCGAGCCGATCGTCTAGCCCGAGGTGCGCGTACGCGCCGACCTCGCGCGACAGGCTGGCACCCGAGTTGTAGGTCATCACATTGACGCCCGCGACCCGAGCCTCGCGCAACGCCTCGCCGACCGCGTCGATGTCGGCCAGGGTCGCTGCGATCGCCGAGGCGCCGTCCGACGTGCACTCGCGGATCGCCGCTGCCTGTACCCCGCCGTCAGGGCTATAGCGGGTGCGTAGATTCGTGCGCGTCATGTAAGCGGTGTGATACGCGGTGAACGAAACAATGTCCCAGAACAGGTCCTGCTCGGGATCGCCGTGGCCGACCAGGCAGATCAGACGCTCGTCTCTGAACGCGGATCGGCCGAACATCGACTCCGTGCCGGTGACCAGATCGGCTCCTTTGATGGGCGGCCAGTAGGTCCTGACTGAAATCGCCGAACTGGTGCGCCAACGACCCGCCTCGGCGTCCGTCGGGAGGAAGCGCGCAGCCGGTTGATGTAGTGGGCTCCAGAAGCCCTCATAGCGAAGCTCTTGCAACGCGACCTCGACCCGACCGTCCCCGGTCGCGCGCGCCGCGATCCGCACCTCAGTGTTGTCGGGCCACACCTCGATATGGTCTGCCGCGGCCGGCTCGGTCAGCAGGTGATTGGTGGCAAAGCCAGCCGCAAAGCCTGCTGCGATGACAAGCGCTGAGAACAGCAGGAACGGGCGATGTCGCTGAAGGGCCGAGGGCAAGTGTCGGTGTCGCATCGGGGAATCCAATTCGCTTGGGAGCGCAGTCCAGAATCAGTTCGGCGGCGGGGCGGTGAACCTGCGGACCAGGACCCCACGAGCAGAGCCATCGAGCGCGCTGCGCTTCGCTCAGCCGCCCCTGGCTGCTCGTGAGATCGCTTCTACGACTTCTGGGGGAAGCTGGGCGAGAAACGCCTGGACCGTTTGGGCGTCGTAGATGACCGGCTCGATCGCGATGAACGGGCTGCCCAACTCCAGCGCCGGCAGGCCAGTGTGGAGCTGCTCAGGGAGGGTGAGCAAGTGGGCCGCGATGTGGCCCTGGAGGTCAGGCTGATCCCAGACCAACATCGCCAGGATTCCGCTCAGCAGCGGCCCCAAGATCGACGGGCCGCCACCAAATCCGATCAGGGTGATGTCACCGCGGCCGGACGCGACCAGGGCGTTCGCCACCGCACTGGTGTTGTTGACGTTGAGCGCGACCAGGACGGCAGCGTCGGTGCTCGCCAAACGGGCCGCCAGCTCGTCGATGCCTTCGGAAATGTCGACCTCTTGCACCTGGCCGCCGCGATAGGTCGAGGCCAGGCCGCTGCAGCGCTGGGTCAGGCCGACATTGCGCTGTTCATGCAGGAGGCAATGGACGTCTCCGATGATCCCCTGCCGATTCAACCATTCGCCCGCCAGTTCACCGGCGCGGGGATCGTCGAGGCCGAGATGTGCATACGCGCCGACGCTGCGCGAAACCTCTGCGCCGGAGTTGTAGGTGAGGACATGGACGCCGGAGGTGGCGGCTTCCCGCAGCGCGCCAGCCACTGCGGCGGGGTCGGCCAGCGTCGCTGCGACGGCGACGGCGCCGTCTGCGGTGCAATCACGGATCGCGGCCGCCTGTTTCGCGCCGTCCGGGCTGGAGAAGATGCGGATGTTGTCGCGTCCGAGGCGACCGCTCTGCACTGTGCGGTTGTTCGCCGCACTCCAGAAGAAGTCCTCCGCCGCGCCGTGATTGATCACGCAGTACAGCGGGCTCTCCCTGAAGTAGCCTTCCGTTCCGGCGAGCAACTCTTCCATCGATTCCGGTACCGGGTAGTACGCCGGCACGCTGACGGCCGAGCTGTGCAACCGTCTCTCGACCGGAGCGTCCACGCGCAAGAAACGCGCGCTCGGCCGGATGACCTCGCCCCAGCCGCCGTCGGGCTGCTGGGCCTGGACGCCCACCTCGACGCGGCCGTCGGCCAGCTTGACCACGACGACCCGAACCGGAGCGTCACCTTGAGCATCGGATGCGCCGGCGTGCCCGAGACCGGGTACATAGCGCTGGATCATCATTCCGACGATCACTGCGCCGATTGCCGCAATCGCGATGAGCCACGCCCGGTGCCGGGTGTCAATCACGCGTTTCCAGGTGTCTGTCATCTCGTGTTCTCCGCTGTGCGGCCACAACCTTGCTCGATCGATGCCGGCGAGAACGCATCAGCGCCTATGGTGTGGCGGCGGACTGGCCCGCAAGGCGCGAAGATGCCGATGCATCGCCCTCTTTGGTGTTGGCGAACGGACTCGGGAGCAGTATCGGTAATCCTGCGCCCCGTTGGCGGAACTTTTGGTGTCTAAAGCGTGCTGACACCACCTATCCTGCGTAGTGTTCTTGTGTCATGAGCCGTTGCGGACGACGCCGATTCCGTCTGCATTGATACAAAGGTGCCGACGTTGCCAGAACCAGACGCTCTGCGGCGGGAGAACGCGGCTCTGCGGGAGCGGCAAACGAGGCTCAGCGAGGCCGCGCTGCGGATCGCCGGGGAGTTCGCCCTGGACAGCGTGCTCGGCGAACTACTGGGCCACGCTCGGAAGTTGACCGGCGCTGGCGCGGCGGTGGTGGCGACGCTCGACGACTTCGGCCAACCGTCTGACGTACTCACCTCAGGCGATACCGAGCCTCAGCGAGAGCGGTTCGCCAAGCTGCTCGCCAACCCGGAGATCGCTTCCCACCTGAGCGCCTTGCGAGAACCGCTACGCGTGGCCGACCTCTCCTCGTATCTCGCCTCTGCCGGCCGGGCCGAGCCGGCCGGGCCGCTGGAGTCTCGGGTGAGCATGCTGAGCGTGCCGTTCGGCCCGGCTGAGCACCGGCTTGGTGTTCTGCTCGTGGCGGACAAGGACGGCGCCACCGGGTTCACCGCGGCGGACGAGGAGACCGTGGTCCTCTTCGCTTCGCAGGCGGCGGTCGCGATCGCCACCGAACGCCGGCTGCGGGACGAGCAGCGCGCCCGGGCTGATCTGGAGGCGCTGATCAACACCGCGCCGGTTGGCGTGTTCGTGCTCGATGCCCGCACTGGCCGCGTGGTCTCACAGAACCGGGAGGGGCGACGGATCATGAACGGGCTCAGGGCGCAGGAGCAGCCGCCCGACGAGTTGCGCGAGGTGATCACGCTCCAGCGCGCCGGTCGGAGCGAAGTGCCGCTGAACGAGTACCCGCTGCTGCAGGTTCTCGGCTCGGGAGAAGAGGTGCGAGGCGAGGAATTCGTGCTCCGCGCGTCCGAGGGGCGCAGCGTCACGGTGATCGTCAACGCCACGCCGATTGTCTCTGCGATGGGGAGCGTCGAGACGGTCGTTGTGACGTTCCAGGACATGGCTGCGCTGGAGGACCTGGCGCGGATGCGGGCCGAGTTCCTGGCTATGGTCAGCCATGAGTTGCGCGCCCCACTCAGTTCGATCAAGGGTTCAGTCACGACCCTGCTGGCCAGCGGTCCGACTCGCCAGCCCGCGGTGGCGACCCAGTTCCACCGCATCATCGACGACCAGGCCGACCGCATGGAAGCCCTGATCACCGACCTCCTGGATGTCGCCCGGATCGAGGCGGGCGCACTCTCAGTCGAGCCCGCCCCGGCCGACGTGACCGAACTCGTCGACGAGGCGCGCAGCTACTTCCTCAGCGGCGCTGTGGCGAACGCGCTGGAGATCGACTTACCGGTCGACCTGCCGATGGTGCTGGCCGACCGGCAGCGAATCGTGCAGGTGCTGATCAACCTGCTATCCAATGCTGCTCGGCACTCGCCGCCGACCGGGACGATCCGGATCGAGGCCGTTGCCCGCGGCGTACAGGTGGAGATCAGCGTGGCGGACCAGGGTGAGGGCATTGCCGCCGAGCTGTTGCCGCGCCTGTTCCGCAAGTTCTCTTCGCGCGGCAGCCGGGATGGCGAAGCCCAGCCGGACTCGGGCCTCGGTCTGGCGATCAGCAGGGGCATCGTCGAGGCGCACGGGGGCCGCATCTGGGCGGCGAGCGAGGGCCCTGGCCGCGGGGCGCGGTTCAGTTTCACGCTGCCGGCGACCGAGGCCCCGGGCAGCGCCGCGGCGCTGACCACGCCCAGGCCCGAGCCGAGACCGACCGGGACGTGCGGCGCGCGGGTCCGCATCCTGGCCGTCGAGGACGACCCGCAAATGCTCCGCTATCTGCGCCACACCCTTTCGCAGGCCGGGTTCGAGCCGATCTTGACCGGTGAACCGGGGGCCGTGCGCCGACTGATCGCAGAGCGGCGGCCGCATCTCGTGCTGCTCGACCTGATGCTGCCCGAGACGGACGGCATCGAGTTGATGTCGGAATTGCCGGAGCTGGCAGAGCTGCCTGTCATCTTTCTTTCTGCCTTCGGCGGCGATCGGCGGATCACGCGGGCGCTCAACACCGGGGCCGATGACTACATCGTCAAGCCGTTTTCGCCAACCGAGCTGGTTGCGCGGATCCAGACGGTCCTGCGCCGCGCGACGGCGAGCGCATCGGCCGAGCCGCCAGAGCCCTTTTTCTTCGCCGACCTTGAGGTTCGTTACGCTGAACGTCGTGTCCTGCTCCGCGGTCGGCCGTTGAGGCTGACCGACCTCGAGTACCGCATGCTTTTCGAGCTCTCCGTCAACGCCGGTCGCGTGCTCACCCATGCGGAACTACTGCAACGTGTCTGGGGACCTGCGCATTCGGGCCGCAGCGGGGCGGTGCGCTCGGTCGTCCGCCATCTACGGCGCAAGCTGGGCGACGACGCCGAACATCCCAGGTACATCTTCAATGAACCCCGCGTGGGCTATCGGATGCCGAAGGGTGCGGTGGGGCGAAACGGGGCGACTTCGTCGCTATTGGCGGACGCATGAGTGCGGCTATTGACGGCCGTGTCGCTTTGTCCGCGTGTTGCTTCCCACCTCGCTGCCTGTGGGAAGCGGCATCAGGACACGGATGAGCTTCCCCACAGGGTGTTGAGCCGCGGGATGTTGTCGCTTCGGCAACGTCCTCTCCTCTATCTCGGCGACCACCGAGCTTAAGCCGATTGGTCCACCAAACTGGAGAAAATCGAGAACCTTCGAGCTGCGGTTCAGGTTGGATGTGTAGGTTTCACCTTGATGGCCCGCTGATCCGGCAGCGGCGAGCGTGATGGCCTGAGCGAGATGGGACCAAGTCGCACACCCGATGCCGGTCAATCGCCTAATCAACATCGAGTGGCAGGGGCGCCTTCTGGGGACCGCAGCATCTTCAGATCCCATCTGACTATGGAGCAGCGCCGTCTTTGACGCGGCTGAGCGATCCGCACGCTCCGGCCGGCGACGTGCCGGAGGCGGAACCGCGCCTTCCTTCCCTTTCTCGGTGGAATCTCCAGCGAACTGGGGATCAGCCCCGACACGGTCAGGCGTTACCTGGAGTTGCCCGAGCCGGTCCGGCGTGAGCGGAGCCCTTGACGGCGGCCGGTCCTCGATGCGGTTCAGCTGCGCTTGGACGCATTGCTCGGCGACTGGTCCGAGCGGACGACGCCGAAGCAGCGGCTGACGGCGACGCGGCTGCACTGGCAGTTGCGGAAGGAGGGCTACGCCGTCGGCGTGACGACGGTGCGCGACTACCTGCGTGAGTGGCGCCGTCAGCGGGCCGAGCCCTACACCTCGACCATCACTGTCGAGTTGCGCACCTCAACGGGGACGACCTCGCTGATGGGCACGCTGGAACATGGCCGAGCCGCAGTGGTCGAGATCAACGGCTTCCACGTGCATATCGCTGGACCACAATCCCGGCCCGGATGGGCGCAGGATCACCTCCATCTACTCGTGCTGCGCAATGAGGATCGGCCCGGCCGGATCGGCGAAGTCGGCATGGCACTGGGTGGGCTCGACGTCAACATTGGCGCCATGGACGTCGGATTCAGCGCAGCGGATCCGTCCGAGATGTCGCTGATAGCCCTCACCATCTCAAGAGCGCTGTCCGTCGAAGAGACGGGAATCATCAACGCAATCGACGGCGTGGAAGACGTAGCCCAGGCAAAGATGTAGGGACGATCCCACCTTCAGCGAGAGGGCACCGTATCCCCTTCTATCTCCCTCTCTCTAGAGGGAGAGGGAGCCAATCCTTTCCGGTCCCCTCTCCTTCTGGGAGAGGGTTAGGGTGAGGGTCCCCCGAATCAAGCGCCCAGCGTCCCGCTCATTGCAGCGCGCATAACAGTGATTAGCAGTCACGAGACAATCCCTTATAATCACAGATTGGTCACATATCGACTGATAACCTACCGCCAACTCCACCTGACTACGGATTGGCGCGGCGGCAGATGCATCAGTTCAACGTCTATCGATCACTCGTCAGCACGGCGCGGACATTGCTGCTGGTCGGCGTGCGGACATTCGCGTCCGTACGTGCGTTTGATATCGGAGGGGGGCGGTTAACAGCACTGGCAGCATTGGCCGGTCTGGCGCTCCTGCTCCAGTCGACATTGTCGGCCGGCGCTCAGGCGCCGCTGGCCGTCCAGTACGCCGAGGTTGTCGATGAGTCACCCGGACGAGGGAAACTCACCGTGATCTTCAACCGCCCCGTGACTCTGGTCGGCAGCCTGGACCAATTGAGCCTCGGCGTGGAGGTGTTTTGGGGTAGTTCTGGCAGTGTCTACTGGCCGAGGCATGGGAACACCCCTGCTCTGAGCGGCTCGACATTCACGATTAGTTTTGCTCTCGACGTAAGTAGCAACATCGAGGCCTCAACCAGGGCCGAACTCTACTACAGCCATCTCGACCCGCACCACCTCCGCGACAGCGACGGCAACAGGTTGGCGGGGTTCGAATACAACTTGCCGTACGGCACCAAACCTCTCCCACCGGCCGCCGCGGCTCTGCCGGATCCCGATCCCTCCAACTTCGCTCGCAGCGCCGTCCAGTGGGAGCCCGTCGGCGGGATGCACTCGGTTCCGGCGCGGCTCGGCGAGATCAGCGCGAGCAAGCCGAAGCACGCCACTGCATCGATCGACCTGAGCGCGATCGCCGCCTCGGTGCGGGAGGAGTTGCGCGAGCGGTCGCGGGGCTTCTACGTGACCACGCTGGTCGAATCGCCCGGCGAACGCAGACACCTGCTACGCGGCCTGGAGTACGAACTGGCGCGTGGATCGCCGCTGCTCAAGGTCAGCATCTGGCACATCTACCGGCGCGCGTCGACCGGGATCAACACCATTGAGTTGCTGGGCGAGGTCTTCCTACCCCGCAAAGTCAACCTGCTCGCCGAGCCGGTCGAGATCTGCCTGCCGGCCCCCGCGGAGGATGCTGAGCGGGCGCGGATCGCGGTACGCGGCCGCTCAGACTCGGACTGGACGATCCTCGATACGACGTTGACCGAGGACGGCCAGCTCTGCGCGGAGACAGTGCGGGTGTCGTGGTTCGTGATTGTGCTGGAGCCCGAAGCGGAGGAAGCGGCTGCCTGAGGACCTATTGCGGCGGGGCGGCGGGGGGGAGATGCCGCGTAGTGGCAGAGGGGGCGCGCCATTGAAGGGTGCGCCGATTCCACGAGCAAGCGCCGCATCGGCATCATGATGCCGCCAACTTGCTGGTCGTCGCTCGGGCTGGAGAAGTGCGTACGCTCAGCAGCTGGCCGAACGCAGAGAGCGGGTCTCCTTTGTGGTAACGGCGGAGGCTCGGGACGCTGAGATCTCGGCCCGAATCTGGCTCACTGGACGAGTCGCCCAACGGGCTGTAGCGCTCTGGATGAGCCGCTCGGTCTCGTCTCAGTGCTGACGCCGCTGGTCTCGACATACGATATGGCGCTGCGGGACCGCTGGACGCTATGCCTGGTCGCCCTGCGGCTCTCCGATCCTCGCGTTGATCACGCGGCCCGGATGGGGCGGCTGCTGGAGTCTTACCGGCAACTGGAAGCGTTTCGGGTCTTGGTCAACACCGAGGTTGAGGTGAACGCGGTACTGGCTGCGAAGATGGGACGGATTGACGCGGACGGGCTAGGCCGGGTGAACCAGATCGTGGCGCCGAGGCTGAGGATGTCTGGAACCTCACTGCCGGGCTGGCGCTCAATCTGAAGGCGCTGACTGGGGACTCGACGCAGTCGAGCTAGGTTGAGATTTGCGGTGCCGAAGCTTAGTTGGGAAAGCGCCGCCGTTGCACCGCAGACATCAGAAGTTCGATTCCCCCTCGACTCCAACAAACTTCCCAAAAGCAAGAACCTTCGAGTTGGTATTCGCCCTGGAGCTCTGACTTACGGCGCGTGCAAGTCATTGCGTCGCCGGACCGTCGGGCTCTATGAGGTGGCATTGTGTTAGGCGCGGGGTCTCCAGTTGGCTCGATGTCAGCAGACATGGCTACTCGCGACGGAGGACTGTGCAGCCCTGCCTTCGCATCTGCCCGACGTTGGAGAGATGCGACAGAGAACGAAAATGAGGATCCCAGTCGGTCTCCAAAGGCGGGTGTGATTGCCGCGGCTAATGCGCCAGTATTAGCCCGTGGACCTCGAACAGTAACTCTCCCAGCATGCATTTGAACTTGTCGGGCAGTTGCCGTTGGACCGACTGACCGTCGGCGGACGCGTCGACGCATCTCGCGTGAGGTATGAGGTCGGCGGCCATTTGGATCAGCGACGGTGGGATGAGCACGTCCTCGGAACCGGCGAGGAGCGAGAGGGCATCGTCAAGATCGCCATTTGTTCGTTCGTGACCGCGCCATCCTCGACGTCGTAACCGCCGACGTTGGTCGGCGGCGGGCTGAGCTCGCGGCCGATGTTGCGTAGGAACACGCCGCCTGGCGAGCGCTCAACATGTACGGATCCAAACATTCGGGCCGACCAGGTCTCCGACGTCGTGGAACTGGCCGCTGCGAGAGAAGCCCGCAGCTCTGCCAGGATGGTGTCGTCACTGTTCCCAACCATTGCGCAGGCCATCATCAGCGCGGCTAGGCTGGCTGATTCCGTGCTGTGAAAGATCATCGGCTGAGCCATTGCGACGCGCTCCGCCAGACTGCGGGTCGGGATTCGCATCATGGACGTGGATCGCATCGTGGAACTCCGCAACATCAACGCGCACTTGAGTCAGTTCCACCTTTCGAGCCGTGGATTCTGGAGGCCGTCAAGCGCTGGTCGTCCTCTTGCTGGACCTGCAATCTCGTCATACGAAGTAATCGACATTCCGCATCAAGATGACTGAATTGTCATATGAACGCTGATAACATCGATCCGCTTGCCCTGTCTGGTCAGCGAGTTGGAGTCACACTTGCTGGTTTGTTTCGATGTCCCTCGAGCGCTCAACCGTGCGAGCCGGACCAAGGCGGCTGCCTCAGCATGGATCACTCGCGCGCGCAGGACCTTCAAAGCGGTGGCTCGGCGGCCCTTCCCCGCACTTCGGCAGGCGCTCCGTGTTGGTGGCCGTGACTTTCAATGGAGTGAGCGTGGCGGCGCGTTCGTGGCGTCTTGCGGTTTGCTGCTGGCGCTGGTCGCGCTGCTGATTCATCCCGAGCCGCTGCGAGCGCAGGCGGCGGCGCCTGGTGTGATCTCGGTGGCGATTACTTCGGACGCCGGCGCGGACAACACGTACTTCCTCGGCGAGACCATCCAGGTCACCGTGACGTTCAGCGAGGCGGTGACGGTGACGGGCGGTCCGCGGATCGCGATTGACATGGATCCGGCCGACTGGGGGCAGAAGTGGGCGGGCTACGAGGGCGGCAGCGGGACGGCCAGTTTGACCTTCACGCACACGGTGGTCGAGCCGAACTACTCGACGCAGGGCATTGCGGTGCTCGGGGACAGCTTGCAACTCAATGGCGGCTCGATCGCGTCGTCCTCGTCGCAGAGCGAGGCGACGCTATCGCATACCGGCTTGGCTCACAACGCGAACCACAAGGTCGACTGGCAACGGTCGCCGGCGGCCGAGCCGAACCGCGCGCCGGTGGTGGACACCGAGGCCAGGAACTACGCCGAGATCAGCGGGGATATCAGCGCGCCCTCGGGGATGCTGGTCAGCAAGCCCTTCTACCAGGTGTTCAGCGACCCGGACGGCGACGAGTTGACGTACACAGCGTCGGTGACGAGCGGCAACGGCCAGCTGGTGGAGCTGCTGATGATCAGGTTGCCCGACGACCCCGGGTTGGCCACGATCCCGCCGGTGGGGGTCTTCCCGCGGGTGTTCCTGCGGGCCGGGGACGACGCCGGCTGGAAGGCGGCCGACCCGCCGTTGGCGGACCCACAGATTGTGACGGTGACGGTGACGGCGACGGATCCCGGCGGCCTGTCGGCCTCGGTGGAGGGCGACTTCGTGGTCAACTGGGACAGTCATCCGGAGTTGGTGAGCGTGGTCGCCCGTGACCAGGCGATCGTGCTGACCTACGACGTGGCGCTGCGCGCGAGTCCATTGCCGAGTGCGGATCAGTTCACGGTGCGCGTGGTCAACGGAGATGGTTCGACGGGGGCGATCGAAGTCAGCGGAGTCACGGCGAGCGGCGCGGCGCTGGCGCTGCAGCTCGCTACGGCGCTGGAGCCGGGGCAGACTGTCACGCTGGACTACCGGCACGACGAGGCGGCGTCCCTACAACGAGCCGCGGGCGGCGACCCGGCGCCCGGCATCAGCGGACTGACGGGGCCAGTGGCGATGATTGGGATTCCGCACGAGCCGGCGAACCTGGAGGGCGAACAACGCAACTCCCCGCCGAGCGCGAATACCCCAACGGTGACCGGCATCGCGATCACGTCCGATGCCGGGTCCGACGACCTCTACGAACTGGGCGACATCATCCGCGTGTCGCTGACGTTCAGCGAGGCGGTCGACGTGACCGGCACGCCGCAACTGAGGATCGACATGGACCCGGCCCACTGGGGCGAGAAGATCGTGCCCTACGAGAGCGGCAGCGGCACGGACACCCTGATCTTTGCGCACGTCGTCGTCGTGCCGAACTACTCGGTCCAGGGGATCACCGTGCTGGCCGATTCGCTGGTGCTGAACGGCGGGACGATCAAGTCCGCGGCGACGCAGCTGGACGCCGACGTGGCGCACCCAGGTCTGGGCCACGACGGTGACCACCGCGTCATCTGGCAATACCCCGAACAGCGGCCGGAGACGCCGGAGGTGAACTCAGTGATGATCACTTCCGACGCGGGCGGCGATCGCTCCTACGCGACTGGTGAGGTGATTCGCGTCACGGTGAGGCTGAGTGAACCGGTGAACGTCACCGGCGCGCCGCGGCTGAGGCTCGACTTCCGGTCGGGCAACGACGATGACAGGTGGGCGAGCTTCGAGAGCGGCAGCGGCTCGACGGCGCTCGCGTTTGCCTACACGGTGACAGCGGGCGACGCCTCCGAGGACGGTGTCGCCGTGCTCGCCAACTCGCTGGAGTTGAACGGAGGCGCGATCGTCTCCAGTTGGGCAGGCGCGGCCAACGCGGCGCTTGAGCATGACGGTCTCGGGCGCGACGTCAACCATCGCGTGGACCGCACTGCGCCGACGCTGCTCCGCGCCGTCGGCGAGGAGACCACGCTGACGCTGACCTTCGACGAGGAACTGGGCGCGGCGGCCTCGTTGTCGAACGACCAGTTCTCGGTCGTCAGAGCGCCGGAAGGCGGGAGCGAAGAGGCGATCGGTCTGACCGGGTCGCCGGTCCTCAGCGGCGTCACGCTGACGCTGAACCTGGCGACAGCCGTGCAGGAGACCGATACCGACGTGAAGCTGAGCTACACCAGGCCGACGACAGGCCAGGGCAACAGGCTGACCGATCTCGCCGGCCATGAGGCGGAGAGCTTCACCGATGTATCCGTGATCACCGATGTGACCCCGCCGAGGCTGGTGAGCGGTCAGATTGATGGCAAGACGGTGATCCTGTTCTTCAGCGAAGCGCTGGACGAGACGTCGTTTGGCGGTCGATTCCGGACCACCGTCGCGTACGAAGGCAGTATCAGAATCTCGTCTACCGCGACAGGCGCCGTCGAGATCAAGGGCGATGTAGTGACCGTGGGACTGGGCAGTACCCCCCACAACAGAAACCTCAAGGTCGATCCGGGATACCCGTGGAATCTCGCCTACTACATCAAGGACGAGCGCCCCGACGCCCCGGTGCTTCGCGACCTGGCCGGGAATCCGGTGGTAACCAGACGTGATCGGTGGGGATGGGATGAAACCGAGATCATCAACCTGGAGAACATCACAGGTGACCCGCTGCGGGTGACCGGCGTTCGGATCTCCTCGGATCCCGGCACAGACGGCACCTATGGGCTGGGGGACGTCATCCGCGTGGAGTTGACGTTCAGCAGAACCGTCGACGTCACCGGTTCGCCGCAACTAGAGATCGACATGGACCCGGCCGGCTGGGGTGAGAAGATCGCGCCGTATGAGAGTGGCAGCGGTACGTACACCCTCACTTTTGCCCATGTCGTCGTAGAGCCGAACCTCTCGACGCTGGGGATCGCCGTGCTGGCCGACTCGCTGGCCCTGAACGGCGGGACGATTAAGTCAACGGTGTCGAAGGTGAACGCCGCACTGGCGCACGCCGGACTGAACCACGACATAGGCCACCTGGTCGATTGGCAGAACCAGTGACCGGTCCGATGCCATCGGCGAGATGACTCGCGTCACGCTCAGCCTCACCTCACCTTGGCCTGGCTGGGCGGTACGGGAAGAGCATCGCTCGGGATGCGGGAACAGGAGTAGAGCGCATGGGGCTGCGAGATCACTTCCACCGGCGTCCGGAGCCAACGAAACGAGCGCTGCTGTGGAGCGGCGCGCTGCTCGCGCTGGCCGCCCTGTTGGCATTTGCGCATCATCCCGAGCCGCTGCGAGCGCAGGCGGTAGCGCCCACGGTGACCTCGGTGGCGATCACTTCCAGCGCCGGCGCGGACCAGACGTATGCGCTCGGCGAGACGATTCGGGTAACCGTGACGTTTGGCGAGGCGGTGGCGGTGAGCGGAGCGCCGCGGATCGCGATCGACATGGATCCGGCCGACTGGGGGCAGAAGTGGGCGGGCTACGAGGGCGGCAGCGGGACGAACCGTCTGACTTTCACGCACACGGTGGTGGAGCCGAACTACTCGACCCAGGGCATCGCGGTGCTCGCCAACACGTTGCAACTCAACGGCGGCTCGATCGTGTCGTCCGCGTCGCAGACCAATGCCGCGCTGGGGCACACCGGTCTGGGTCACGACGCCGACCACAAGGTCGACTGGCAGCAGTCGCCGCTGGCCGAGCCGAACCGCGCGCCGGTGGTCGACACGGAGGCCAGGAACTACGCCGCGATCAGCGGAGAGATCAGCGCGCCCTCGGAGGTGCTGGTCAGCAAGCCGTTCTACCAGGTGTTCAGCGACCCGGACGGCGACAAGTTGACGTACACGGCGTCGGTGACGAGCGGCAACGGCCACCTGGTGGAGCTGCTGATGATCAGGTTGCCCGACGACCCCGGGCTGGCCGCTCTCCCGCCGGTGGGCGTCTTTCCGCGGCTATTCCTGCGGGCCGGGGACGACGCCGGCTGGAAGGCAGCCGACCCGCCGTTGGCGGACCCGCAGATTGTGACGGTGACGGTGACGGCGACGGATCCCGGCGGCCTTTCGGCCTCGGTGGAGAGCGACTTTGTGGTCAACTGGGAGAGCCATCCGGAGTTGGTGAGCGTCGTCGCCCGTGACCAGGCGATCGTGCTGACCTACGACGTGGCGCTGCGCGCGAGTCCATTGCCGAGTGCGGATCAGTTCACGGTTCATGTGGTGGCGGAGGACGGAACGGCGGGGACGATCAAGGTCAGCGGGGTCACGCTGAACGGGGTGGCGGTGACCCTGGAACTGGCCTCGGCGCTGGAGCCGACACAGACTGTCACGCTGGACTACCGCTATGACGCGGCGGCGTCGCTGCAGCGCGCCGCGGGCGGCGACCCGGCGCCGAGCTTCAGCGGACAGGCGATAGCGGTGGCGACGCCCGGGATCCCACTCGACCAGGCGAACCTGGAGGGTGAACAACGCAACTCCCCGCCGAGCGCGAATACGCCAACGGTGACCGGCATCGCGATCACGTCGGATGCTGGATCCGACGACCTCTACGAATTGGGCGACATCATCCGTGTGTCGCTGACGTTCAGCGAGGCGGTTGATGTCACGGGCTTGCCGAAACTGAACATCGACATGGACCCGGCCGACTGGGGCAAGAAGTTCGTGCCGTACGAGAGCGGCAGCGGCACGACGACCTTGGTCTTTGCGCACGCTGTCGCCGAGCCGAACTTCTCCTCGCAGGGCATTGCCGTGCTGGCCGACTCGCTGGCCTTGAACGGTGGAACGATTAAATCGACGGCGTCGGAGTTAGACGCCCACCTGGCGCACGCGGGCCTGAACCACGACGGAGACCACCGGGTCAACTGGCAATACCCGGCACTGCGGCCGGCGGCTCCGACCGTGACCGACGTGGAGATCACCTCGGATGCGGGCAGTGATCGTTCCTATGCGATTGGTGAGGACATTCGCGTCACGCTCAGGCTGAGCGAGGCGGTCAACGTCACCGGCGCGCCGCGGCTGAGGCTCGACTTCCGGGCGGGCGACGGAGACGAACAGTGGGCGAGCTTCGAGCGCGGCAGCGGCTCGACGACGCTCGTGTTCGCCTACACGGTAGCTGCGGGCGACGACTCCGAGGACGGCGTCGCCGTGCTCGCCAACTCGCTTGAGCTGAACGGCGGCGCGATCGTCGCCGCGTCGGCCGACGCAGCGAACGCGTTACTCACTCACACCGGCCTCGCGCGCGACGCCAACCATCGGGTGGACCACACCCCTCCAACGCTGCTCCGCGCGGTCGCCGAGGAGACCACCCTGACGCTGACCTTCGACGAGGAGCTGGGCGCAGCCGCGTCGCTCTCGACCGACCAGTTCGCCGTCGTCAGAATGCCTCAAGGCGGGAGCGAGGAGACCATCGTTCTGACCGGATCTCCGGTCGTCAGCGGCGTTTCGGTGACGATGACCCTGGCGACCTCGGTGCCGAAGACCGGTACCGAGGTCAAAGTGAGTTACACCAGGCCAACGACAGGTGATGGCAACAAGCTGACCGATCTCGCCGGCAATGACGCAGAGAGCTTCTCCGATATACCCGCAATCACCGACGCGACGCCGCCGAGGCTGGTGAGCGGCCAGATTGACCGCGACACGCTGACCCTGTTCTTCAGCGAAGCGCTGGACGAGACGTCGTTTGGGGGTCGGATCCGTGCCACGATCAGACTCTACAGAGGGCATAAGGTTTCCTTCACCCCTTCGGGCGACCTGGAGATCACTGGCAACAGGGTGATTGTGGGCCTGGGCAATGGGTACGTCGCGAAGGCGGGAGTGACGAACAATGTCGCCTACTACGAGAAAGACGAGCGCCCGGGCGCCCCGGTTCTTCGCGACCTGGCCGGCAACGAGGTGGAACTTTGGCCTGGGGAGGTATTCACGCGCTACGTCACTCTGGAGAACATCACCGTCGGCCCGCCTCGGGTAACCAGAGTGCAAATCTCCTCTGATCCCGGCGAAGACGACACCTATGGCGTGGGCGATGAGATCAGGGTCCGGGTTACGCTCAATCAACCAGTCCTCGTACTCGGCGCGCCGCGCCTGAAGATCGGGTTCGACTCCGGGGTCGGGGCGCGGCTCGGCGACGAGAAATGGGCGGTCTACTCGAGCGGCAGCGGGTCGTCGGTTCTGGAATTCAGCTACATCGTGGCTGAGGCGGAGAACTCGTTGAATCGCTCGACCAAGGGCGTCTCCGTGCTCCGTAACACGTTGAGGGACGGCACGATTCGATCGGTTGAGAACGGCAAGGATGCAGACCGGGCTTTCGACGGGCTGGGGCACGACGCGAACCACAAGGTGGAGATTCCCCTGCGTGTGAAGAGCGCGGAGCTGAGCGGTACCACGTTGACGATCCACTTCAGCAAAACGCTCGTCGCGGCGCCATCTCTGCGCAACGGCGCGTTCGTTGTAAGGAATACGGTCGCGGGTGGCGGTGTGCGGACGATCAGTCTGGTCGGTACACCGGTGATCAGCGGTCACACGCTGACGTTGAAACTCTTCCGCGCGCCTTCTCACACCGAGTCCAACCTGAACGTCAGCTACAACAAGCCCGACTCGGGAAGCGACAACAGGCTGGTTGACGAGACCGGCGACGAACTGGCGAGCTTCAGCGAGCAACCCATCGGCGCCGACGTGACGCCTCCGACACTGATCCGCGCCGAGGTCAACGCGAACAGGGTGACGCTCGTATTCAACGAACCGTTGAACCCGAGATTCAGCAGTGCCCACAGGTTCCGTGTGATCATGACGATCAGGATTATCCACATTCTCGAATCGCATGGGTACGAACCATTTGCGGTCGAGTCCACCATCGAGTTTACGGTCAGGGAGAATGTGGAGATCAACGGCAACAGAATGTCGTTCAAGACAGGAGACGGTGATCTCTACACGGCCAGGCCGGGCCTGGACTTCGACAGCCGGGCCTACTACTACAAGCAGAACGACGACACCGCTCCCGGCCTTCAGGATCTCGCCGGCAACGAGGTCACGATTCCTCACTACAACCCCGGATTCTGGTCGACCAGGTGGGTGCATACGGTGAACGTCACTCAATAGGAGCCTCGGCGCTGAGAGGGGACGCAGAGGGCCTACTCCGTCGGTAGCTGGAAGAGCCGAAGGCCGTAGCACTCATGCCGCGACCCGGTGATGCAGGACCGCTGCCAGAGCGTTGTGCGCAGACCGGGTGCCGTGGTCTCACACTTATGGGCCGCCTCCGGAACCTGGAAGCGAGCACGTACCTGCTAGCAGTCTCCGCACAAGTTGTACAACATCACCAAGGCACACCCGATGCACCAGGGGTAAGTGGCATATGGTCGGTCGAATGTGGACACCGGTCATCCCGATCGGTGCTGAGGACTGGAGACCGGTCTCTGCGCATAGCCGCAGTGAGCAGCGGCTGGGCTGCGTCCTTGGCGTGTGCCGCTCGAGGTCGCGACGCCAGCTATAGGGTGGACCACACGCCGCCGACGGTGCTCAGCGAAACCATGAAGGGGACCGCGCTGTGGCTCACATTCGACGAGGAACTGGGCGCAGTCTCGTGGCTCTCGAACGACCAGTTCGCCGTCGTCAGAACGCCTCAAGGCAGGAGCGAGGACACGATCGGCCTGACAGGTTCGCCGGTCGTTAGCAGCGCCACGGTGACGCTGACCTTGGCGAGCGCTGCTGTTGAGCGGTGCGCTGCTCGCGATGGCCGCGACCGCCGGCCGGCGGAGCAGCCCCCCTGCGCGGACGTATGAGCGCAGTGGGCTGGCTTCTTGACTGCGGCAGCGGCGCCGCGCGATGCTACGGCGTGTCGTTGGTGACGGACTCGTCGGAGAAGCTCGGCCCCTGGGCGCCTTCGTGCTGGAGCGGTCTCTCCTCCGGCCTGGCGTAGCTGACCGTGACCGTCTGGCCGCTGGTCACTGCCGTGCCCAGCGTGAGCGTCACCGTGCTGCCGGAGATTCCGACGGCGGCGACGGATCGGTCGCTCCCGGCCACGGTGACGGTGAAGGGCGACGCGCCCGGGTTCGAGCCGGAGTCGAGGGTCTGGTCGAAGGTCAGCGTCAGCGTTGACCCGTTGACGGTCGCGTCCTGGAGGAGCGGCGGCAAGCCGTTGGGTATGTTGAAGTGGCCGATCCAGCGCCAGTCGCCCCAGCCGTTGGCGTTCTTTGCTCGCACCGCGACATCGTGCTTGCGGCCGGCGATGAGGCCGGTGATCGCGTAACTCCTGGGGTTCTCGCATCCATCCACACTTGACTTCCGACAGATGCGCCAGGTCTGGCGCGGGTAGATCTCGGGGCCTTCGGTCCACTCGCCCCCGCCGGTCGAGTAGTCGTAGTCGCCGCGCCGGTGGCGCACCTGGTAGGCGTAGACGGCCGAGCCGCCGCCCGAGGGCGGCTCCCACTCGACGACCAGCGAGCCGACGCCCGGCGCGTCATCATCTCTGTCTACCGGCGCCACGACGTACGAGTTCTTCGTCTTCGGAGCCGATGGCCGCCACCTTGG
>JAPPFB010000025.1:0-28334 GCA_028875225.1 Chloroflexota bacterium
CCCGACAAGGAATTTCGCTACCTTAGGACCGTTATAGTTACGGCCGCCGTTCACTGGGGCTTCGGTTCGAGCCGTGAAGCCCTCCCCTTAACCTTCCAGCACTGGGCAGGCGTCAGCCCCTATACGTCCGCTTTCGCGTTCGCAGAGACCTGTGTTTTTGTTAAACAGTCGCCTGGGCCTGCTCACTGCGACCTCCGGCCGTTCGCCCGAGCGAGTCGGGGACCAGCCGCGAGGCGTTCCTTCTCCCGAAGTTACGGAACTATTTTGCCGAGTTCCTTAGCGAGGAATCACTCGTCCACCTGGAGGTACTTACCCTCACCTACCTGTGTCGGTGTGCGGTACGGGCGCTGAATGTATTCGCGACCGAGGGTTTTCTGGCCGAGGGTGTCACACGAGTCGCTTTGACTGACGTCGCCGCTTCCGCGCCGCCTCTGCTTAACCGAGCGGTCTTTGAGCCCCGCTCGACGCGTACGCGGCGCGACGGACCATGTCCAATAGGCCCGCTCACGCTATCTTCCCGGGTCGCCCCTGTCGCTCAGGCACACACTCAGCGGGGACGGAATATGAACCGTCTGTCCATCGCCTACGCCTTTCGGCCTCGGCTTAGGCCCGCCTAACCCTACGCGGATTGCCCTGCCGTAGGAACCCTGAGGTATTCGGTGGGCGTGGTTCTCACACGCCTTTCGCTACTCATACCGGCATTCTCACTTCCGTCCGCTCCAGCGGCCCTCGCGGGTCCGCCTTCACTGCTGAACGGAACGCTCCCCTACCACCTGACCCCCAGCGAACTGAGAGCCAGATCCGCGGCTTCGGTATTCCGCTTGAGCCCCGTTGAATTGTCGGCGCCCAATCACTCGACCAGTGAGCTATTACGCACTCTTTCAAGGATGGCTGCTTCTAAGCCAACCTCCTGGTTGTCTGCGCGACTGGACTTCCTTTCCCACTGAGCGGAAATTTCGGGACCTTAGCCGGCGGTCTGGGCTGTTTCCCTTTTGACCATGAAGCTTATCCCCCACAGTCTCACTGCCGCAGGTTCGGCCGTGGCATTCGCGGTTTGATAGGGGTTGGTAGGCTGTCCGCCCCCGTACCCAGTCAGAGCCCTACCTCCACGGTCGTTTCCCGCAACGCTGCCCCTAAAGGCATTTCGGGGAGAACCAGCTATCGCCAGGTTCGCTTGGCATTTCACCTCTACCCACAGGTCATCCAATCCATTTGCAACTGAAGAAGGTTCGGGCCTCCACGGGGCTTTACTCCCGCTTCACCCTGCCCATGGGTAGCTCACCTGGTTTCGGGTCTACGTCTTGCGACTCGCTTCGCCCTGTTCAGACTCGCTTTCGCTGCGGCTGCGGCACAGAATGCCTTAACCTCGCCACAAAACGTAACTCACCGGTTCATTCTTCAATAGGCACGCGATCAGCCCAGTGACGGGCCTCTCACTGCTTGAAAGCACACGGTTTCAGGAACTGTTTCACTCCCCTCCCGGGGTTCTTTTCACCTTTCCCTCACGGTACTGGTCCGCTATCGGTCACTTCGAGTATTTAGCCTTGGGAAGTGGGCTCCCCAGCTTCCCACGCGCTTTCACCGTGTCGCGTGGTACTCAGGGACGCTGCCAGCAGCTGCGTCGGGTGTCGGCTACCGGGCTCTCACCGTCTGTGGCGGCCCGTTCCAGGGGCCTTCGCCTACCCGCGCAGTTTGTAACTGCTGTCGCACCACCCTCGGTGCGAATGCAACGCCCTACAACACCGGCTGAGCAGAGGAGAGGGCTCCATTAGGCTCAATCGGTTTGGGCTGCTCCGGGTTCGCTCGCCGCTACTACCGGAATTGTTTCTGTTCCTCGGGGTACTTAGATGTTTCATTTCCCCCGCTTACCCCCACCAGGTCTATGTGTTCAACCTGGGGTGATGGCGCATTACCGCCACCGGGTTGCCCCATTCGGGAATCCAGGGATCAGCCTGCTTGACGGCTCCTCCTGGCTTATCGCAGTCATACCGCGCCCTTCATCGGCTCGAAGTGCCAAGGCATCCACCGTGCGCCGTAGTCACTTGACCTGCGCTACGCCACGCGCATGCACTGCTGATCGGAAGCCAGTCCCCGGGGTTGTTGCACTCCCCGGGGCCTCCAACCATGCCGCGCGCCGCGCTGTTTGCATCCCCGATCGAGTCGGGGACCAGCGCAGTCATCTCTTGCATGTCGTCAGAACCACACACGTACCTCCCGCGCTCGCCCGGCTGCAGCAAGCAACCAGTCGTCGCGAGAGTTTCCCGCAGCCCCCCTGATGTCGATGGAAACCCGTTCCAACCGGATTTCCGGGGGGATGCTGTGGACGCATCTCAATCACTATGTCCCTTGTAAAGGCGCATCCCGGAGTCGGTCGCCCCGCGTCTGGGCGGGGACTGCTGAACCAGGGGTGCAAGAAGCAATGTTACCCGCGCGCAGGATCGCCTGTCAACAAGCGGTTTACAGTCTCGAACGGCCGCTCGCGGGCAACCGGAGCGATGGCTGGGTCGCTCTGGCGACGTTGTTCGGAGGACCATGAGGCGATCTCCAGCGCTGGACTGAGGATCGTGCGTTGCCGAGTCCGGATCTGTCCAGATCTGTCCAGACTCGTCTGGATCGGTCCAGATCCAGCCCGGTTTCGGCAGATCTCCTCCATGCGAATCCACGAAATGTCAGGATTCTGCTTCAGGGAATGCAACGGTAACCGGGCGGCGATGCAGCGGTGTGAGCAGGCCCTAGAGAATCCTATATTCGTGCGGGCGACGGAAGAGTTCGTAGTAGGGCGTGACGGTCCAGCCCGGCGGGTTGATCGCGTCGATGCGCTCGCGATCCTCGTTGCTGATGACGACGTCGGCTGAGCCGAGGTTGTCTTCGAGCTGCTCCATTGTGCGCGGCCCGATAATCGGGCTGGTGACGCCGGGCTGCTGCTCGCACCAGGCCAGGGCCAGCTGCGAGAGCGTGCAACCCTTCTCCTGAGCGATCGGCGTGAGTGCCTCGATCACGTCGAAGACGCCGTCGGTGAGCCGCTGCTGCTGTTGCGGATTCATCGCGTAGCGGCCATCGGCGGGCAACGGCTCGCCGCGCTGGTAACGACCGCTGAGCAGGCCGCCGCCGAGCGGTCCCCAGGGGATCACGGCGATGCCGAAGGTGCGGGCGGCGGGCAGCAGTTCGCTCTCGACCCGGCGGTCGAGCAGGTTGTACGCGGGCTGCTCGCAGACGACGCGGTTGAGACCCAGCTCCTTCGCCACCCAGAGCGATTCCACGAGCTCCCAGCCGCCAAAGTTGCTGGTCCCGATGTAGCGCACCTTGCCGTCGCGGACGAGGTCGTCGAGCGCGCGCAAGGTCTCGTCGATGGGGATATCAGCCTGCGGCCGGTGGAGCTGGTAGAGGTCGATGTAGTCGGTCTGCAGGCGGCGAAGGCTGGCCTCGCACTGCTCGATGATGTGCCGCCGGCTGTTGCCGCGCGCGTTGGGATCCTCGGCGTCCATCTGGCCGTGGACCTTGGTCGCGAGGATGACGTTCTGCCGTTGGCCGTTGCGTTTGAGCGCCTCGCCGGTGATCTCCTCGCTGCGGCCCAGCGCGTAGACATTGGCCGTATCGAGGAAGTTGATCCCGGCGTCGAGGGCGCGATCGATGATTGCGTAGGACTCCTCCGGCTCGGTGCGCCGGCCGAACATCATGCAGCCGAGGCAGAGGCTGGAAACCCGCACGCCGGTCCGTCCGAGTGGTCTGATTTCCACACTCAACTCCTTGAACTATGCGACCAGCGCGGCAGCCTTGACCAGGTTGCGCATCAAGCGGATCGCTTCGTCGTGGGGAACGCGTCCGACACCGCAACTGGTCGACACCAACAGCCGCTCCGCAGGAATCACGTCCACGAGCTGTTCGATCTTCTCGCGCAACTCGGTCACCGGCGCCGGTCTCGACTTGACGTCGGCGATGCCGGCGATGATCTGCATGCTCTCGGGCAGCTCGGCCAGCAGTCCGTGTTCCTCCCACTGGCCGGAGTAGGAGCTCTCGACATGGACGCGGTCGACGACGCCGTCGAGCCGTTGGATGAAGGGAATCAGCGCGCGCAGGTTCTGCACCTCGATCGACGGCTTGCGGGCAATGTCGCCCAGGCAGAAATGGATCGTCCGGGTGATGCCGGACGCGGGCTCGAGCGGTTCCCTGACCAGCGAGAGCAGCGAGTCCGCGGTCTCGCGTTCGGAGACCAGGTTGATCGCTTCGCCTGGCGCATCGAGCTGGATTTCCCGCAGCCCGTTCTGGACCATGTCCGCAATCTCATCCTGGACAACCTCGATCAGGTCGTTCAGGTGTCCGGACTCGCTCGCGTCGTCGTCAACGACGAAGCCGCCGCCGATGGTCAGAGGCGACGGCACGGAGGCCTTGTCCAGGCGCGGCTCGATCTCACGTTCGCGTCGCCAGGCCCTGGCGTGACCGGTGCCTCGTGGCGCCGTGACCTTGCCGACCACTTGGTAGCGGCCAACGCCTTGCTGTCCCTTCGAGGTGACCCGCGGAGCCAGCGTTTCCAGTCCGTCGAGCCGCGGCGGGATGTGATGGAGGAAGTCCGGGGCGAAGACCTCGCCGCCCATGATCTGGTCGAGGCCGCAGGCGATCTGCTCGTCCATGGCGATTCGCGCAGCGGTTTGCAGGACGCCGTCGGCCTCTTCGTCGGAGAGTTCGCCGGCGTAGTAGCGCTTCAGCTCCAGGCGCTGACCGAAGGGGATCGGCCAGGAACCGACGACGGTCGTGCGGATGGCCATGACTCAGTCTCCAGTCGCTCAGTCGGCGTCAGCGTAGACGCGGAAGCCGTAGTCGTTGTATCGGTAGCTGGGCGACAGGCTGGAACGCGCGCTGACGCGGGTGAATTTGATCCGGTGCCGCCAGGATCCGCCGCGGCTGGCGCGTCGTACGCCGCTCGCCGGTCCGCCAGGCTCGGCGCTCGGCGAGCTCGAGTAGTAGTTGCGGTCGTACCAGTCGGAGCACCACTCGTGCACGTTGTCTGCCATGCAGTAGAGACCGAAGCCGTTGCGGCAGACGTCGATCGGCACATGCGGATGCTCCGTTGCCGCGACGGACGCCCGGCAGGCCGCCTCGGGCCAGCACGAGTCGGGCTCGGGCCAGTCTGCTGCTTCCAGGCCGCCTCGGGCGGCGTACTCGCGTTCGGCTTCGGTCGGCAAGCGGTAGCGTGCGTCCGCCTGCGTCGACAGCCACTCGCAGTAGGCGACGGCCTCATGCCAGGAGATGCCCACGACGGGCGCGTCCGGAATGCGGAAGCCGTCCTGGGTCCAGAACGGCGGCGGCGCGGCGTCGGTCTGCTCAATGAATGCCGCGTAGTCGTCGTTGCTCACCGGTCGCTCGGCGACCCGGAACGTTGCGAGCCTGACAGGATGGGCCGGGCGCTCGTCGCGGCGGCGGTCGTCGGCGCCCATGATGAACTCGCCGCCAGGGAGTTCGATCAGGCTGCCGGTCCTCTCTGCCGCGTCGGCGGTCATGTCGGCAGTCTAGCTTCGCGCAGATGGCTGACACGAGCCCGGCAGTCGGATTCAACCGCCTGAGTGAAATCTATTCACGTCATGAATGGATTTCATTCATATCACGAGTGATTGTCATTCACGACCCGAATGAATATCATTCATGGCATGAATGAACGTCTTCATCCCCGCGTCGCCATCCCCAGCCTCGAGCGGCGGCTCAGGGTCATGCCTGTCGCCGTCGTGACCGGCGCCCGGCAGACCGGCAAGAGCACCCTGGTCCAACAGCTCGGCAGCGAACAACGGCGCTACGTCACGCTCGACGACCTCGACGTGCGCAGCGCCGCACGAGACGACCCGGCGCTGCTCGTGGATGGCCCGCAACCGATCACCATCGACGAGGTTCAACGCGAACCTGAGCTGCTGCACGCGGTCAAACGCGCCGTCGACCGCCAACGACGGCCGGGACAGTTCCTGCTTACCGGCTCGGCCAACCTGCTGCTGATGCACCGCGTGTCCGAATCGTTGGCCGGACGCGCGAGCTACCTCAATCTGTGGCCGATGAGTCGCCGCGAACTGCACGGCCTGGGACCCGGCGGGATCTGGGAGCGGCTGTTCGAGACCCGGCCATCGGAGTGGATCGATCTGCTGCGATCGGAGCCGAACGAGCCGGAAGACTGGCGAGCGCTGGCTCGCCGCGGCGGATTCCCCGTGCCGGCGCTGCAACTGGAGAACGACGAGGACCGTGCGATCTGGTTTGACGGATATGTTCGCACCTATCTCGAACGCGACTTGCAGGATCTGTCCAACATCTCGGCCCTGCCCGAGTTCCGCCGGCTGATGCGGGCCGCCTGCCTGCGCGTCGGTCAACTGCTCAACCAGTCCGCTCTGGCGCGCGATATCTCGCTGGCTCAGGCCACGGCGTTCCGCTATCTCAACCTGCTGGAGACATCGTTCCTGTTCGTCCGCTTGCCGGCCTATGCCAGCAATCGAACCAAACGCCTGGTCAAGACGCCCAAGGCCTACTGGAGCGATACCGGCCTGGCCATGCACCTGAGCCAGGAAACGGAGCCTCGCGGAGAGCACCTGGAGAACATGGTGCTGCATGACCTGCTGGTCTGGCGCGATTGCGGCACGACCAGAGCTGAGATCTTCTACTGGCGAACGTCGAACAACCAGGAGGTCGACTTCGTAATCGAACAGGCGGGCCGGCTGCTCCCGATCGAGGTCAAGTCGGGCGCAACGCCCCGCTTGCGCGACGCGCGTCACCTGCGCGTATTTCTCGACGAGTACCAGGACATCAGCGACGCCGGTCTTCTGCTCCACGACGGTGATATGCCCGAATGGATCGCGCCGAACGTGCTCGCCGCGCCCTGGTGGATGTTGATCTGAGCCAGACGGCGCCCGGACAGACCCCAGTCGAGGCGCTGCCCGTCTCCGTGTTAGCCTGCGCTGGCTGCGCGCGAGGTCCTGTGCCCTCACGGGAGAGGAGAACCGAGATGGGTCTGCTAGATGGTCGGAAGGCGCTGGTCACGGGTTCCAGCCGGGGCATCGGCGCCGACATCGCCCGCGGGTTGGCGGCGCACGGCGCCGCGGTGGCCGTCGCGGCGCGCTCGGATGAGGCCTCTCCCGACCCACGCTTGCCGGGCACGATCCGAACGGTCGCCGAGGAGATTCGCGAGGCGGGCGGTCACGCCGTGCCGGTCCGGCTCGACGTACGCGACCCCGAGTCGATCGTCCGGGCGATCGACACCACGGCTTCCGAGCTGGGCGGACTCGACATTCTGATCAACAACGCGGCCGTCCTGGTGCCGGGCACGCTGGAGACGGTCCAGGATCGGCACATCGACCTGATCTGGCAACTCGACCTGCGCGGACCAGTGCTGCTGGCCAAGTATGCCGTCGAGCACATGAAGGAGTCTGGCGGGGACATCATCAATATCTCCTCCGGCGCGGCCGATTTCCCCGGTCCGGGCCCGTATGACGAAGTGCGCGAGGGCGGACAGTTCTACGGCATGGTCAAGGCGGGCCTCGAGCGGATCACGCAGGGCTGGGCGATGGAGCTGCAGCAATACCAGATCGCCTGCAACGTGTTGACGCTCCGCTACCTGATCAAGACGCCGGGCCACTGGTACGCGCTGACCACACCCGACAACCCGCAGACCGAGTTCGAGTCGGCCGACTGGATGGCGGCGGCCAGCGTCTGGATCGCGAGTCAGCCCTCGACCTACACCGGCAACATCGTCGACGATCGCGAGATGCGCGACATCCTCGCCGACCTGTAGGACACCAACGATGGCAGAGACCCCGTCCGACGGTCCGGACCTGATCTACGAGAAGTTCGACCACTACGCCGTCCTGACCATGAACCGGCCCCACCGGCTGAACGCGTTGGGCGGCGATTTGCGGCGGCTGACGCGCGAGGCCGTGGCCGACCTCGAAGCCGACCCCAACATGCGCGTGGGCATCCTCACCGGAGCCGGGCGCGCCTTCTCGGCCGGGGCCGACCTCAAGGAGATGAACGAACAGAACCAGGCGCGCGAGGGCGAGCGCAACACGATGGGCTACGACTACCAGGAGTCGATGCCCTTTTCGCGGGCGCGCAAGCCGTTCATCGCTGCCATCAATGGACTCTGCATTGCCGGTGGACTTGAGCGGGCGCTCGATTGTGACATCCGCATCGCATCTTCCGAGGCGTTCTTCGGCCTGTTCGAGGTCCAGCGAGGGATCATGCCCGGTTACGCGATCCATCACCTGGCGCGGATGCTGCCGATCGGCGATGCGCTCTACATCATGCTGACCGCCGATCGGGTCTCGCCCGAAGACGCGCTGCGCATGGGTCTGATCCGTGAGATTCTCGAGCCCGACGCACTGATGCCGCGGGCGATTGAGATCGCCGAGATGATCGCCGCCAACGCGCCGCTCGCGGTCGAAGGCACGAAGTTCATGGCTCACCAGTGGCGGCAACTGCAGATCGACGAGTCCTACCGCGTCGGTCAGTGGGTCAGCCGCACGGTGCTCAACTCGGAGGACGCCAAGGAAGGCCCGCGCGCATTCGTCGAAAAGCGCCCGCCGAACTGGACGGGCCGTTGACCTCCCTGACGCGAGCGCATCGCGAGTGAATGACCTTCTGCGGTCAGCGAGTCCGGCTGCCTCGAGCGGCCGGTTTGGCGCTGTGCGCGGGTTCGGTTCTCTTCTCCATACATGTCGGGTTAGCCCAGACCGTACCCGTCGTTGATTCGAGCAGCGTTGAAGGCTCGACCCTGACCGTCACGTTTTCCGAATCCCTGACCGCCGGCAGCACCGCGGTCGCATCGGAGTTCGCCGTCAAGCACGGCGACCAGTCGATCTCCGTGTCGTCCGCCGACATCAACGGCGCCGATCTCACGTTGACGCTGACTGACGCCGTCCCGGATGTCGATTGCAGCGACGACAGCGTCAGCGTTGGTTACTCGCCGATGAGTTCCTCCCTGATCGGCGTCGGTGGGGGCACGGTCGAGCACTTCTCGGCCCAGACCGTCACGAACCGCACCGATGCAGCGCCCCGGATCGTCTCGATCGAATCCGACACCACCGGACGAATCATCTACGTCACCTTCTGCGAGCCGATCGCAGACCTGAGCTATCAGTGGTCCGACTTCTCCGCCTTCACCGTCTCGGTAGATGGCGCCGCACGTCCGGTCAACGATCTGTTGCGGCGCTCAACCTCGCCAAAGCGGCTCGACATCCAGTTGAGCCGCAATCACGCGATCGCCGAGGGCCAGTCAGTCACGCTCGCCTACGATCAGAGCCTCGGTAACGCCGACTACCCGCTCGCCGACCTTGACCAGGGCAAGCAACTGGTCGAGAGTTGGTCGGCGCGCGCGGTGACCAACAACGTCGACGGTCCACCCACCCTGCAATCCGTCTCCGCGCTGTACGAAGTCGTCACGCTGGCCTTCAGCGAGCCACTCGATGAGGACAGCGTCCCCGATGCCAGCGCATTCACGGTCGGCGGAGAACAAAACACGCCGGGCGTGGATCGGGTGTCGATCTCGGACGCCACAGTGACATTGACACTCGACGCCATCCTCCACAGCCGCGACTCGCCAACCTACACGCTGAGTTATGTCGAACCGAACGAGTCGCCACTCAGGCAACTCGACGGCGCGCACAACGTCGCCGACTTCCGGTCCTTCCAGTTCAGCAGCAGCACGCCCAATACCAGGCCCAGGGTCAGCGAGGCAGAGGTCGACAGCGCAGTCCTGACGATTACCTTCGACCTGCCGCTCAAGGCGGTCGCTCCGGCATCCGCCTTCACGATCTCGGGCGCAGGCGACATCACAGTGACTTCGGTGACATTCAAGGACTCAGTGGTCACGCTGACCATCTCGCCCGCGGCGACGGTCGATTCATCGATCACGGTGTCGTACTCGGTGCCCGAAACGCCGCCCAGGATCGAGGCTCGCAACAATCGCGACGCGGACGCGTTCAGCAATCAGACCGTGACCAACAAGACGTCGGCGCCGATTCCCGAGTTCAGCCAGGCCGCGACCTCGGCCGACGGAAGCAGCCTCAGCATCGACTTCACGCTCTCGCTCGACGCCACCGAACAGGGAACGCCGCCAGCGTCGGCGTTCTCGCTGTCCGGCACGACCGCATCGGTCTCCACGGTCGCGGTCTCAGGCAGCAGCGTGACACTCGGGCTGGAACCTCTCGCCGATTTCAGCCAGTCGATCACGGTGAGCTACACGCCGTCGACCCTGGACGCCGATCCAACACTCAGATCGTCGGCGCATCACAAACCAGTTGAGGCGTTCAGCGAGCAGGCCGTCGCCAACCACACGGACGGCAAGCCCCGACCGGTCGCCGCAACGGTCGACGCGAATGAAGTCGAGATCACGTTTGATCGGCGCCTGGACGATCAGTCCGAGCCCGCAGCTTCCTCGTTCACGATCGGCGGTGTCGCAGCCACCGTCGCCGACGTCTCCATCGTCGGCAAGGCGCTGACGCTCAGCATCAATCCGGACATCACACATCAGGACACGATCACGATCGACTACACCCAACCTTCTGAGTCTCCGCTCCAGCGGGAAGGGAGTTCGTTGTTGGTCGACTCCTTCTCTGAACTGCCCGCGACCAACAACACCGGAGATCCGACGCCGACGTTTCGTTCGGCCTCGGTGGACGCCACCGGCCGATCCCTGACGATCGTCATGTCCCATGCCTTGCTGTTGACGTCCCCAGGAGTCCCCGCCACATCGACATTCACGCTCTCCGGGAGCACGTCGGCCAAAGTCGTGTCCGTCGAGCTGAAGGAATCCAGCATCGCTCTGACCCTGGACCCCGCGGCGGACGTCGATGACACGTTGACCATCGGGTACCAGCCACCGAGCGACGCCGCGGCGCCGGCCCTGCAGAGTCCGGACGGCAGGTGGAAATCCAGCGCCTGGACCAATGAATCCGTGACCAACAATGCGGACGGCGTACCCAGGCCGGTCAGCGCCAGGGCCAAAGGAGATCTCGTCTGGCTTACCTTCGACCGCAACCTGGATCAGGATTCCGTTCCGCCCAAAGCGGATTTCAGCATCTCGCCGAATGAGTTCTCTGTATCCACGGTCGGTATCGACGAAGACGCTGTCACGCTCACGCTGTCCGCGTCGCTCGAACATGACGACGAGATCACGGTGTCGTACTCGCCAGCAAGCATGGTCAAGCTGAAGCGCGCAGGACGTCCGCTCAATGTCGAGTCCTTCAGCGATTACGCGGTCCAAAACGAGACTCCGGAACCCTTGCTGCGCTCGGTGATAGGCGATGGTCAGTCGATCGTGTTGACCTTCACGACGGCCCTCGACATGACCTCAACGCCCGACCTTTCCGCATTTTCGCTGGGCGATGAACAGCCATCAGTGAGCGGCGCGACCGTCAACATGATGACGGTCGCGCTCAGGCTGGACCGCTCGCTGAGCGAAGGTGTCGAGTACACGCTGACCTACACCCCGCCCGCAATCTCGCCGCTGCGAACGTCCGAAGAGAATGAGTTTCCCGGCTTCTCCGAGTCTGTGACCAACAACACCGACATTGCTCCGAGCGCGATGTCGGCAACCGGCGACCGCTCCGCGGTGACCATCGAGTTTGACCAGCCGCTGGACGCCGATTCAGCCCTGGCCTCGGGGGCGTTCAGCATCACGTCGAACACGGCAGCGACGGTAACCGCCGTCTCGTATGAGGATCCCGGGCTCAGGCTGACCCTGTCCCGAGCGTTGGCCGAAGACGAGTCAGCCTGCGTTACCTACGCACAACCCTCTGCCGACGGCATTGTCGACCCAACCGGCAATCGGACGGAATCATTCGCGCTCACCATCAACAACCAGACCGACACGGCGCCCGTGCCGGTGTCGGGAAACTTCGAGCGCAATACCATCACTATCGTCCTTGATCAGGATCTGGCGGCGGTGTCGCTGTTCGACCTGGATCAGGACGACGACAGCGTCGTCCTCGAGCACTTCACCCTGACCGGAACCGGCGCTGCCGACGCGAACATCGTCAGGGTCGTCACGTCCAACAACGGCCCAGACGATGTGGGCATGATCGTCATCACCCTGTCCCGAGACACCCGCGAAGGCGAAGATCTCACCATCACCTACTTCCCCGATTCGGGCACCATCCGAATCCGGGACGATGACGCCGGCAAGAATCGGGCGGAGATCAACAATTTTCGCTTGATCAACCTGAACGACGAGCCGCCAGTCGTCGAGTCAGCAAGCGTTGACGGCGTCGATCTGTTGGTCACGTTCGACCAAAAGCTCGACGACGTGTCGATTCCTGGAGACTCGTCCTTCTCGCTATCCAATGAGGGGCCGACGATCACCGAGGTATCGATTCTCGGAGACGTGCTGACCCTCACCCTGGCGGCCACCGCGATCGAGGCCGCCGAGTACCAGCTGACGTACGCCCTTCCCGAGTCGGGAACGCTCCGCGATCTCACTGGGAACGAGGCTGAAAGTTTCACTGTGGAGGTCGAGAACACCACCGACTACGCGCCATTTCCCGAAATGATTCGCACAGACATGCAAGGCGACTACGTCGTGATCACCTTCGACCAACGGCTCGATCCAATGTTCGATCCTGACGTGAAGTGGTTCACCCTGGAGTACGAATCTTCGATCCTGACGATCGCCAGCGTCGCCGAACCTGTGGATCGCGATGTACAAATCACCCTGGAGCAGGAGACCCCGATTCGCGAGGGGTCAACCGTCACGCTTCGCTACCAAATGCCCGACTCGGGTGGGTTGAGGGACCCGACTGGAAACCTGGTCCAGTCGTTTGCCGAGACGGTGGTAAACCATGTCGACGTCGCGCCACAGTTGTCAGAGGCAACGGTCAATCGAGAGACTGTGACCCTCACGTTCGATCAACATCTCAACCCTGAACATGTCCCGCTGGCCAACTGCGATCAGCTGCCGACTGAGGCAGAACGGACGGCATGTGAGATGGATCCGGATATCACCTGGTTCCGCCTGCTGCGCGGCGCCGATGAAGTCCTTGATATTGCGGCAGTCGACGTGGCCGGCCCGGTGGTCACGCTGGAGTTGCTGCAGCCCGTGTCGCGCGGCGACAGGATCTTGCTGGAATACTCGCGTGAATCCCTCGCCGGCGGTCGATACAACCTGCGCGACACCTCGACGCCGGCTCACCACGTCGAGACGTTTGGTCCGCTGCTGGTCACGAACCTGACTGCGGCCGCCGCACTAGAGGTCGCCTTTGACCGCCTCCAGCCGGACATGATCGAAGTGAGCTTCGACGGTGCGCTGTCGAAGACCCCTGGAGACCGTCAGTCGCTGATCACGGTCGCCGTCGACGAATCTCCGGTCGATGTCGAGTCGATAACCACCAACGGATCCAACCTGACGCTGAAGCTCAAGCAGCCTGTAACCGAGTGCGCCGCGGTCTCACTGTCCTACGTTCCCGGAGATACGCCGCTCCTCGACATTGATGGTCGCGAAGTCGTCGCGTTCGCATTCGAGGTCGCCAATCTGCTCAATCCTCAATGGGGTCTCAGCTGTCTGAAGTCCGACGTCGGGGCGCTGCAACTGACGTTCACCGACCTGTCGTTGCTGCAGAGGCAGGGATTCGAGTGGCAGCTCACGGTCAACGAGCAGGACCGCGCGTTCCGCACCGACGAATCCGGGCGTGTGTTGCTCTTGAGGCCGGTGAAGTCAATCTGCGAGGGCGATCTCACGATCGTCAGGTATTCCTCCGATCTGGCGACCGATCGATTTCAGCTGGAGCGGACGATTCACGTCGCCGCGCCGTGCGCGTTATCCGCCTCGGCAGACGGAGAGCGCTTGAGCATCACCTTCGACGGTCAGTTGGACGGCTCACCTGCCGACCTGTCGGATTTCTCCATCAGCGGCCGGGCCACTCTGGAGGCGGTCGAGGGCATTGAAGAGCAGGTGTTGAAACTCCGGCTCACCCCGCCCGGTTTGCGCGAAGGCGACAAGGCCGAGGTTGCCTACGAGGGAGACAGCCTGATCAGGGGCGATCTGACCGTCGGCCCGTTTGTCTTACCGGTCCTCGACGCCACCGCGCCTCCCGAGCTCGAATCGGCCTTCGCCCTGAACTCCTCGGTGTTTCTGCAGTTCGACCAACCCTTGATCGAGCGTTCCGTGCCCGCCTCGCGCTTCATCCTCAGTGGGCCGGGAATCGACGCCCACGTGTCGTCCGTCAGCCTGTCCGGGTCTTCCGTGTACATCGAATTGTCCGACCAATTGCCCGACGACCCCGACCTGTTCGGACTCGTATACCTGGCCCCGACCCGCGGCGGCCTGGCCGGCCTCACCGGATCCCGAGTCCCGGACTCCGTCTTCCTGGTCCGCAACTTCACCGAGACGCCGCCGACGGTGCTCTCCGCAGAAGCGAATTCCTCACAAATCAACCTGGCATTCGACGAGGAGGTTGAGCCGGGCGGCGCGATGCCATCCGATTTCGCGGTCGTCGCGGGACTCAGACCGATCCAGGTGGAGTCATTGAGTTGGTCGCCGAAGCGCGTGACACTCACGCTGCTGGAGCGAGTCACGTCCCTCGACACCGTCATCGTGCGCTATGCGCCGGGCGACACCAATGGAATCCGGGATCGATCGCGCCAGGAGTTGGAACCGTTTGAACTCCAGGCTGAGAATCTGACCTCCGCGCCGTCCTCGATCGCCGAGCGAATCGGTGACGCCGAACTCCGTTCCCGCGGCGGGGCCACCACATTCGCGCATGAGTTGGCTCGAGGGTTCGCCTCCACGAACGGAGTTCGCGTCAGCCTCGGCAGCGGAGACGGCTGGACGACAGCCGCCCATAAGAACCTGAGGGTATCTGTCGATGTCTCACGCATCGAAGCCGCATCTGCGCGAATCGAGGTCGCCCCGATCAACCATCAGGCGAGATTGCTGGAGCAGCTCGAAGTCGTGCCATCCTCTTGCCGGAATCCCGATGCAGCCGAGCAGACCACCGCATGGTGGATTGGCGCGAGCGATCTTCATGGCGTGCCGACCGACCATCGAGTCAGAGTCACGCTCACCGGCGCTATCGATTCATTCCACACGGTCAGAGTCTGCGTGTTGGACCTGATCGACGGCAACTGGCAACTGCATGCCTTCGGCCAACCGCTGGTCGCGCCGGCTCTGGTGCTGATCCACGAGATTCCCGTATCGATTAGCGGGGATCGGTTGCCTCTCGCAGGGTGACCTCTCCGGCAATGAATGATTGTCGCGATCCGTTCGCTGTCTCGACAATCAGCGCCCCGGCGTCGTCAACGCCGACCGCGCGGCCATCGATCGCTTCACCGCCGGTCAACGTGACCGTCACATCCCTGTTCAGCGTGTCGAGCCGGGAAATCCATGTGTCGTGCAGTTTCGCGTCGCCGGCTTGGAGGTAACGCTGCTCGAATGCATTGAGCAGCGCGGCGAAGACCGGTTCGCGCTGCTGGCGCTCGCCGAGCTCGATCATCAGACTGGTCGCCGGACGATCGATCTGCGTCGCCCACGGTGCGGGATCGAAATTGACGTTGAGCCCGATCCCGACCAGCGCATAGCTCGGCTCGCCCTTGCTCCAGTCGGCCTCGATCAGGATGCCGCCCATCTTCCGCTGTCCCATCTGGATGTCGTTGGGCCACTTAATCGTCGGTTCGAGAGGCGACGTTACGCGTACGGCGTCCGTTGTGGCCACCGGACTGATGATGCTCAGCCGTTTCAGCTCCTCAATCGACGGGCGGACGATCAGCGTCGTATGGATGCTCTGTCCCGGCGGCGAGACCCAGATTCGGCCCTTGGTCCCGCGTCCGGCCAACTGCTCGTCGGCGACAACCACAGCGCCGTGTGCTGCGCCCTCTTCGGCGAGACGCCGCGCATCGTCCATGGTCGAGCTGGTCTGGACGACGTAGTGGAGTTCCTGTCCGAACACCTGGGTGGTCAGCAGGGACCGGACCAACTCGATGTCGAGACGCTGGTCGGGCGGCAGCAGGTCGTGCTCGGACATGGCGGAAGGCTAGCGAGTTAAACGGTACGACCCCGAGCTGGGCGGCCCGGGGTCGTCGTGTTCGCCCAGGAATCGGGCGACGGTTCAGAAAGCGCTTAGGAGGCGCCCACCTCCACTACGCTGCGTCGTCGATACCTGGGCGAAAGTTGACTATGTCCCAAGTTGCATCACCTCCTTTCCTGCATCAGAGAGTAGGAGAGGGGCGGCGCAATCGTCAAGGGTCGGCCGGGCGCGTTCCGATCAGGCCATCAGCGGCCGCAGGCCGTACCGCCGAAACTCAGTGTTGGCACTCAGGATGTCAGTGGAGTCCGACTCTCGCATCAGCAGCACGGCAATCACGTCTTCGAGCGTCAGCGTCGAGTCTCGAAACTCGTTGCGATATGCGTCCAGGGCGTTCGTGAACTGGGCAAACTCCGTTCGCTGCACGAGTCCGGAGCGGAGGTAAAGCGCCTGCGCCGTGTTCACTGCCTTGCCTCGCTCTTGGGGTCCCTCCCCCGCGACCTGGCAAAGAAACTGACTGATCATGCCTTGAGTCGTGAACAGGCGCTCATACTGCCTCTCTTCCATCGCTGAGCGGGCGATGAACTGAGCCGGATGGTTGTCAATGCTGATTGCGACCAGGAAGTCCGAATGGATCAGGACCGACACAGGCGGTGCACCTCATCGGGACGGATGTCGTGCTGTTCCAGGACCGAGAGAATGTAGTCGCGCCGTTGGTCATCCTCGTGTTGGTTGACCAAACTGACTCGGAGCAGGTCTCCGAACGCGTTGTCCGGGAGCAGATCCTCGTACAGCGCGGGGTCCGTTTCGCCGCTGCACATCAACTCTCGCAACTTCGAGGCCCGTTCCGTTTCGGAAATCTTGCTAACCATGTCTGTGCGCTCCTGCTGCGTCCGGTGTCATCCTAGAGCGCCGCGGTCACCTCGCGGACCGAATCCTCAACGATGTTGAGGATCTCGTCGACCTGTTCCTCGGTCGCAACGAGGGGTGGGGCGAGGAGGTAGCCGTCGTTGCGCACCCGGCTGATCAGGCCTCGGCGCTGGCAGGCCTTGAGCAGTTTGGCGCCCATGGCGTCTTCGGCGGGGAAGGCTTCGTCCGTCTCTGGATCCTTGAGGATGTCGAAGCCGCACATGAAACCCAGACCTCGGACGTTGCCGATATGCGGGTTCTCGGTCAGCCGCTGAAGACCGGAGAGCAGCTGGTCGCCGCGCGCGGCGGCGTTCTCGACCAGATTCTCGTCCTCGAAGATCTGCAGGTTGCGCAGACCGACGGCGGCGCCGGTGGCATGCCCAGAATTCGTATAGGCATGCATGAACTTGCCCGGACCGTCGGTGATCGTCTCGTGGACTTCCTTCGACCAGACGGCCGCGCCCATCGGCACATACCCCGATGTGATCGCCTTGGCGATCGACATCATGTCCGGCTGCACGTCGAAGTGCTCCAGCGCGAACCACTTGCCGGTTCGGCCGAAACCGGTGATCACTTCGTCCACGACGAGCAGGACTTCATAGCGGTCGCAGACCTCGCGCAGACGGGGGAAGTAGTCGTCGGGCGGCGGGTAGACGCCGCCGGCGCCCTGGACCGGCTCGGCGATCACCGCCGCGACCGAGTCCGGGCCCTCCTGTTCGATGGTGGCCACGATGTTGTCGATCATCAGGTTGCCGCTGTCGATCCTCCCGCCCCCGGTGGGGACGGCGTTGGGCGTGGTCGCGTTGATGATGTCCGGCACCGGTCGGCCGAACTGGGGCTTGAACACCTGCATCCCGGTGGCGGCGGTCATCGCGACCGTGTTGCCGTGATAGGCCTCGACGCGGGTAATGATCTTCTGCTTTTCGGGACGACCCTTCTGAATCCAGTAGAAGCGAGCCGCCTTGACGTTGGTCTCGTTGGACTCGGAGCCGGAGTTGGTGAAGTAGACCGCCTGCATGTTGTCGTAGGCGAGCTCGATCACCTTCTTCGCCAGCCGAATCGCTGGCTCATTGGTGTAGCCCTCGTAGGAGTTGGAGAATCCGAGCTTCGACATCTGCTCCTTGGCCGCTTCGCCCAGTTCCTCTCGCCCGTGCCCGACGGCAACGTTCCAGAGCGCGGCCAGACCGTCGATGTACCGCTTGCCGTCAGCTCCGTAGATGTAGACGCCCTCTCCCCGCTCGAACATGACCGGCTCCTGGTGGAAATCCGGGTGGAAGAGCGGGTGCACCCAGTGATTGAGGTCGTCTGCCACGAGCGCGCGATATTCGGCGTTGTCCATTGCTTGGCTCCGTCGGAATCGGGAGGTCTATGGCGGAAGGGTATGTGTTCCCCTCCTACCGAGATAGGCGTCAGCGACGCAGACTGTTGAGGAGTTCTCGCGCAACAACCCGGTCGTCCCAGGACTCGACGCGATCGGCGTAGATCAACGTCGGTTCGGCGCCCTTGCCGGCGATCAGGACGAGGTCGTCGGGCCCTGCGATTGACAACGCTCGGGTGATCGCCTGACGACGAGCGGGTTGCTGATCGAACGAATCACCACCGGCCTCGACGAAGTGGCTGGCGAGCTCATCGACCATCTCGATCGGATCCTCGGAGCGTGGATTCTCGTTGGTGATCACGCTGTGATCGGCGTACTGCGCCGCGGCTGCGGCCATGCTGGACTTGCGGATCGGATCACGCTCCCCGGCGACGCCAAAGACGAGGATCAGCCGACCCGAGACGTGCGGTTTCAGCGTCTGGAGGGCAAGGTCGAGTGCCGGCCCGGTGGCGGCGGCGTCGACAATGACGGTGAATGGCTGGCCTTCGTCGATGGATTCCATCCGGCCGGGAATAGGTCGGAGACTGCTCAGCGCGGCCTGCATCGCAACCGGTCCCACGCCGAGGCTCCATGCAGCGCCGGCGGCGAGAGCAGCGTTGCCGAGGTTGTATTCGCCAGGCATCGGAAGTCGCGCGCCGAGCGCTCCGGCGGGGGTGACGACTCGGACATCGGATCCTCGGGCGTCCTGAGCGCTGGCGATCACGCTGACGTCGGCGACGGTGTCGGGGGTGGCGGTTGCGATCACCGTTTGTCGGCGGTGGGAGCCTTCGATGGTCGAGCGGAGGGGATCTTCGGCTCGTACAACGGCGCGGCCATCAGGATGGTCGTCGAGGGACAGGAAGAGTTTGAGCTTGGCGTTGAGGTAGCTCTCTCTGCTTCCGTGGAAGTCGAGGTGATCGTCCGAGAGACCGGTAAACACGGCGACCTGGGTGTTCAGCTGGTCGGCGCGGTGGAGTTCGAGCGCGTGGGAACTGACTTCGAGGACGGCGAGAGTGTCACCGGCAGCGACCATTTCGGCGAGTTTGGCCTGAATGACGTCAGCCTCGGGCGTGGTTTCTCCGCTTTCATTGCGGCTCCACTCGCCGCCGACGTGGAACTCGACGCCGTTGAGCAGGCCGGCGCGGTGTCCGGAGGCGGTCAACATGGCATGGATCAGGTACGTGGTGGTTGTTTTCCCGTCGGTGCCGGTGACTCCGACGACTGTGAGCTTGCGAGCCGGGAAGTCGTGGAAGGCGGCGGCTATCTGCGGCAATGCCGCGCGTGTGTTGTCGACGCTAACGATGGCGAGATCCGGATGAACGTCGGCGACGGGCTGCCAGAGCTGCCGGCGGTCGTCCTGAACGACCAGCGCCGCCGCTCCGTTCGCGACGGCCGTTTCGAGATATTGATGACCGTCCACGGAGAATCCGGGGATGGCGACGAAGGCAGCGCCAGGAGCGACAGTTCGGGAATCCTGGGTGACGGCTGAAACCGTGACCTCTTCAAACTCAGGGTGAGCCCTTGGCGTAACGGACTGGATGATGTCTCGTAGAACCCTCGCTGCCATTGAATGAGCCTCCTTCGGACTTCGGACTTCGGCCGCTGCCTTCGCAGAACTGCGCGTCCATCAACCCAAGTCGGCCCCGCGCAGGCGGGGCCCTGCAAGGCCTGCCTGGCGGCCACACCCCGCCTACGCGGGGGCGACTTCCTCGCTCTGTCGCGCACCGCTCCCCTTGAAGGCGAGGAGCTGGTCAGAGCGAGCGCCAGGCCGCCTGTAAGCCGGGTTCTGTACCCGACGCCACGAGTTGTGTCGCGCGCCGGGCGGCGATCATCCATCTGGGACGACGGTTACCCGCCGCCTCGAGCGACCTACCCGGAGGCGGCCCGGGACGAGCCATCGCCTCTCTATTTGGTCTTGCTCCGGGCGGGGCTTGCTCAGCCGGCCGGTCACCCGACCGCTGGTGCGCTCTTACCGCACCATCTCACCCTTGCCGCCGTCCTCGGCCACGAAAACACGGCCGGAACGGGTAGGCGGTATGTTTCTGTGCGCTTTCCGTCAGCTCGCGCTGCCTGGGAGTTACCCAGCGCCCTGTCCCGCGGAGCCCGGACTTTCCTCGATGCCGCACGCCGGTTGGCGAGCAACACCGCGACCGCCCGGCGGCCTGGCGACACCTACTGTATCGCGGTCGCCCCCCTTCAGTCGCTCCGAGACAGCTTCCCCCCGGAGGGGGGAAGCGAGGGGTCAGTGTCGGTCCAGGGCCTCGTTCGCCATGGCGTCGGCGCGCTGATTGAGGTGGCGGCGGACATGTGTCGGCTGAAACGAATCAAGCCGTTCGGCCAGCGCGCTGAGCTGCTCGAACAGCGGCTTGAGCTGCTGGTTCTTGACCCGGTAGCGTCCCTCGAGCTGGCGAACGATCAGCTCCGAGTCGAGGCGAAGCTCGAGGTCGGTCGCCCCGCGCTCCAACGCCGCTTCGACGGCCGCGATTGCTCCGTGGTACTCAGCAACATTGTTGGTGGCCAGGCCGATCGGATTGCCCCAGGCGTCGAGCTCGACCCCGTCGGCGTCGCAGAGGACGGCCCCGTAGGCGGCGGGACCGGGATTGCCGCGAGAGGCGCCGTCGGCATAGGCGATCAGGTGCATGAGGGAGAGCGTATCGGTACCACCCCCACTTCCGACGGCACAGCTGATCGTTCATGGCACGACCGACGAGCAGATCTCGTCAGCCTCGTACGGCCGCTCCGGTTCGCTCACATCCCGCTGATCGGGATGCTCGATACCCAGATACACCTCCCGGCGTCGGCGGATTCGTCGAACCATGATCCGACGGCCCGGCAACACCTCGTAGATCACGCGCCAACGCCGGCTTGCCAGCGCTCGATAGGGGTCAACACCCTGAAGTGGCAGATCAAGATGGCGATCAGGGCCGGAGCGCAAGCGCTCGATCACTTCGTTGACGTCGCGCTTGGTGTTCGGACTGAAGCGGTCCATTTCGGCCCGCGCGTCGTCGCTCAGCGAGACGCGGTACTCCATGACTCCGGCAGGATGTAGTCGGCCTCGTCGGGGAATGTCTCGGCCTGCCATTGGAAGAACTCGTCGATCGAGATCGTCGGCTTGTTCCGGCGCTCTCTGGCGATGCGGATGTCCTCCTCATCCTCCTCCGGCGTCGAGTCGTAGTCGAACTTGGCTGTGCGGATGAACTCCAGCATCTCCGGATCGTCCTTGAACGGCTTCATCCGCTCCTCGCGCCAATACTGCTCGAGCTCTTCCCGGGTCAGACCCTCAGGTTCATCTGCCATCGCCACAATGCGACCTCGCTTCCCGGTACCAGTGTATCTAACTCCATCGACCCAGGCCCCGGTAAGCCTCCGGCCGACCAGGTCCCCGCTCGGGGGCGGGGACGGTGTAGGAACGTGCTACGCCTTGAGTTGAGTGGTGACGGAGCTGTCGAAGACGATGACCCGGTCGACGAGGTGTTCGATCAGGTCCCGCTGCTGGGGGAAGTTGAGGGATTCCCACTCTTCTCGAACGCGCTGCAGGCGCTGGTCGCGGCGGCGGCGGCGATCGGCTTCTCTGTCCTGCGCCTGCGCCCGGCCTTTGATTGAGGCAAGGTCGGCGCTGGCCGATTCCCATTCGGCGATGATCTCGGCGCCGGCCTCATGCAGCATCGACGGCGGGGGATCGCCGGCGGCGGCGTCTTCAAGCAACTGTGCGAGCTTGCGGTCGATCGCTCGCAGGCGGGCTTCCCCGGAGGAGAGTGCGACCGCCGTCTCGGCGGCGAGCGCCGTGTCGTCCTTGCCAATGTTGAGCACGGCGATCTCGCCGCCCTGGCGTTCGCCGCGAATGTGCGCGAGCACTTCCTCTTCCAGTTCGTCGGCGCGACGGGTGTGGTATCCGCCGACCGACTGATTGGTGCGCGCCTCGGACTGGTAGTAGCGGTAGGTCGCCGCCGCGGTTTCGCCGCTGGCCTTGCGCCACTGCTGACGCCGAGTGACGCCGATCATGCGGGTCTGATCCTCGCCGCACCAGACCAGTCCGGCCAGCAGGAAGTCGGACGGGTGACTGACGCCGGTCGCGGTGCGACGCTCCGCCATCTGCCGGGCGACCGCCGTGAAGTCGGGCTCGGAGACGATCGCCTCGTGATTGTGGGGCACGCTGACCCCGAGTTTGTCGTAGCGACCGATGTAGACGGGATTGCGCAGCAGGTCGCGGATCGTGATCATGCTCCAGTTGCGGCCGCGGCGAGTCCGGTAGCCGTCCTGATTGAGCCGTTGGGCGATTCGTCTGATCCCCAGACCATCCTGCAGGCAGAGGCTGAAGATCTTGCGCACGATGGCGGCTTCCTGCTCGTCGATCTCATAGCGCCCGTCGCCGCCGACTCGGTATCCGTACGGCGGACGACCGATCGCCTGACCGAGCCGGGCGCGCGCCTGCAGACGTTCGCGGCGTCGTTCGGCGTCGCTGTCCGGGTCGCTATGCATCCGCCAGAGGTCGATCAGCACGGCTTCGTCAATCGGACCGTCCGCCAGTGAGATCAGCTGCACGCCGCGCGCTCTGAGTTGCAACACCGTCCGCACCGCCTGGGTCGCGTCGTGCCCGAGCGTGGCGAAGCTCTGAATGACGACGAATGTGAACCCACGCGCCTCCTCGTTGAGGTGACGCAGCAGCTGCGCCAGACCGGGCCGCTCGCGGCCCGGCGTCGTGTCGGAGTCGAGGAAGGTTGCGGTCGGCTCGAAGCCGTGTTGCCCGCAGTACTCGAGGAACCTGGCGTTCTGTTCGACCAGAGAGGGGAGCGGTTCGGCGGTTGAGCGCGTGGACGACTCAGCGTCCCGTCCGTATCTGGTCAGGCGTTCATGAGGTTGACTGAGATAGCCAATGGCGCGCACAGACAGATGCTATGACGTTCGCCGGAGGAGTACTACACGACCCGCAGCAAGCATCCACATGATGGACATTCGACCGCTCGCGATCCCCGCCGGGCGCGGGTGACGACGATGGTCGGCAAGCTCAGACGGCAGCCGTCGCAGACGCCGCCGGCAACGCTGGCCACGACTCGCGGACGGCGACGACGGTACTGATCGTACGTGGTGAGGTCTTCGCCGCTGAGCTTGTCGCGCAGGATCTCGACCTGGCGGGAGAACTCGTCGACGCGCTCCTGGGCCTGGTGGCGCTCGGCGTCCAGCTCGCTCTGGCGAGTGTTCCAGGCGTCAACGGCGCTGGTCCGCAACTGACTCAGCCAGGCGCCCGCTTCGTGCGCCAGCTGCGCATCGTACGAGGCGCGCGTTTCGGCCTCGGCCAACGGCGGAAGCTGTTGGCGCTGTGAATAGAGGTCGCGCTGCAACTCTTCAAGCGTGCGATGGTCGGTAATCGAACCGGAGTAGAGCCGGTTGTCGGTCACTTCGATCCGCCGTTGCGCAGTCTGCACGATTGCGTGCGCCTCTCGAGCGGCGTTGTCGGCCTGGCGCGCTTCCTCCGCCTGCGCTTCGATCTCGGCGTCGAGTTGGGGCACGAACGGCGGGTCGGCAATCTGATCGAGAATGGTCTGCAGTTCGCGCTTCGCCTGATCCCGCTGGATGTCGATCTCCTGGAGTTGCTGCAGCCCTTCGAGGTCCATGGCGACGGCTCGTCTTCCTTGTTTGCAGCGCGGCGGGAGAGCGGATTGAGCTGAGAGCGGGTCGTGCATTGCCCACGGCTCACGAACCGAGTGTATGCCCGACCACTGCGAATGCCAATCTCAGGCGACATCATTCGGCCCGGAGTCGATGTCCATTGATAGGCTGCCTTGACCATGACTGCTGACGGGACTGTCGATGGCGGGGCCGCCGGGACGCCGGTCCGACGCACGAACTCCCTGCTCATCAACGTGTCGACCCTGCTCCAGGAGCCGATCGGATCGTTGCGTCGCTACGAGGTCGACAGCGCCCGAGAACGAGGCATCGATCACGAGGTCAGCGGCACGCTCAGACTGTTGCGGACGGACCAATCGGTGCTGGCCACCGCGTCGCTGAAGACAACCGTCAACGACCTGTGCGGCAGCTGCCTGGAGGAAGTTGAACAGGAACTGGAACTGAACTTTGATGAAGAGTTCTGGCCCTCGATCGACGCATTCTCGGGGCTGGCGATCGAACCGCCGCCGGAACGAGCGGGTTTCTCGGTGATTGACGCTCAAATCGATCTGACCGAGGCCGTGCGACAATATGTAGAGATGCAACGCCCGATGAGTCCGCGCTGCGGCGAGGACTGCCAGGGACTGGACACGAACACGACGACGGAGGCGCCGGTGGACGACCGCTGGGCGGCGTTGTCGGCACTCAAGATCGAATCCGAAGGAGACTGAATCATGCCACCGCTTCCGAAGCGAAAGTATGCCAAGACTCGACAACGACTGCGCCGGCAGCATCACGCCGTGCGACGGCCCAAGCTCGTCACCTGTCCCGAGTGCAACGAGACCCATCAGGCCCACCGGATCTGCTGGGCTTGCGGCATGTACCGAGGCCGCAGCGTGATCGAGCTGGAAGACTAGTCGTGTCCCACGCCCCATCGAGCGCCCCACCAACGGCCTGGCTGTTCCCTGGACAGGGCGCACAGGAAGTCGGCATGGGCCGCGACCTCTACGAGGCGTATCCCGAGGCGCGCGAGATCTTCGAGGAGGCCGATGAGGCGCTGGGGCGCTCCCTCACAAGCGTGATCTTCGAGGGCCCGGATGAGGTCCTGCGCCAGACCGTCAACACCCAGCCCGGCATCCTGGTCACCTCGCTCGCGGCCTGGCGAGCCGCGACCGCCGCAGGACACGAGGCATTGCACGCCGAACCGGTCTGCACCGCCGGTCACAGCATGGGCGAGTACTCCGCCCTGGTCGCGGCCGGATCGCTGAGCGTCTCCGAGGCCGTCCGCCTGGTCGCCAGGCGCGGCGAGTTGATGCAGGCGGCCGGCGAGCAGAATCCGGGCACGCTGGCCGCAGTGCTCGGCATGGACGAAGCCGATGTGCAGGCCGTCTGCGACGAGGCCGGCGCCGAAGTCTGCAATCTGAACGCCACCGGGCAGATCGTGATCGGCGGCGCGGTGCCGGCCGTCGAGCGCGCCGCGGCCCTCGCCGACGAGCGCGGCGCGCGACGAGTCGTCATGCTCAACGTCGGCGGCGCGTTTCACACCTCGCTGATGTCGCCCGCGTCCGACGCCATGGCGCCGATCATCGCCAAGGCCGACGTGTCCGACCCGACCACTCCGGTGATCGGCAACGTCGAGGCCGCCCCGCTGACCACCGCCGACGCCGTCCGCGCCGACCTGACCGCGCAGATCCGGCGGCCGGTGCGCTGGGAAGACACCGTCAAGCGCATGCACGAGATGGGCGTCGAGCGTTATGTGGAAATGGGCCCGGGCAGAGTGCTGACCGGTCTGGTCCGCACGACGCTGCGGCCGCTCAAGCTGCCCGAGATGCCGGAGCTGATCAACATCAACGATCGGGAGAGCCTTGCCGGCTAGCCCGAGACCCGTACCGATCCGTCCCGACGCCGAAGACAACGCCCGCGTCCGGGCCTTCTGCGCACTGTTCGAGGCGGAGTTCGGCGTCATGCCCGCGACCACGGCGCTGCAACGCTCGCACCGCGACATCCCCATGTCGGGCGAGAAGGCTCAACGCGCGGCGGCGATCGTCTCCGGCGTGATCGCACACCGCGACGGACTGGACGCGATGATCGGCGAGCTGGCCGATCGCCTGCCGCTCGAACAGATCGCGCTGGTCGACCTGACCGTGCTGCGCATTGCGCTCTTTGAGATGCTCTTCGATAATGGCGCGGTACGCCCGAACACCGCGGTTCGACACGCGGTGACGCTGGCCAAGCGATTCGGCGACGACGGCAGTCGGCGATTCGTCAGCGGCGTGCTGGGCACGGTCACACGGAACCGTCTGCAGGCTGGGACTGCGGAGTAACGGGAGGAAGCAGTATGGCCCTGTTTGATCGAATCAAAGACATCATCGTCGACCAACTGTCGGCGGACCCAGACGATGTGAGCCCGGAGGCGTCGTTTGTCGACGACCTCGGCGCCGACTCGCTCGACCTGGTCGAGCTGATCATGTCCTTCGAGGACGAGTTCCGCGACGAGGTCCCCGACCTCGAGATCTCCGACGAAGACGCCGAAGGAATTGGCACGGTGCAGGACGCCATCGACTTCCTCGTCTCGAAGGGCGTGTCCGACGAATAGGGCCTGCTCCCGGCAGTCTTCCCCCATTCCCGCGCTGGCCGCGCAGCCTGCCCCCGACGCGATCGGGGGAATCTCGCCCCATGGACGCCAGACATAGCGGGGACCTCAACCGCACGGCGAACGCACGTGAATCGGGTACGCTGACTGCCGATGAACATCTTCGGCGTCGGAATTCCGGAAATTCTCGTCGTGCTGCTGCTCGCGGCCCTGATCTTCGGGCCCGGCAAGCTGCCTGAGATCGCCGGTCAGTTCGGCCGCGCCATCCGCGAACTGCGCGAGTACGCCCGCGACTTCCGCGACGAGTATCTGACCGACTTCGAAGAGGTCCGCGAAGAACTGATCGAGCAACGCTTCGAGTTGCAGCAGATCGACGCCGACATCCGCGCCGACCTCGAACAGGCCGAACAGGACGTCCGCAGCGCCGTGCGCGACGCCGAAGTGATGACCGAAGAGGCGATCGAAGCGGCCCGCGACGGCGGTCCGGCCGAGCCCCGCGACGGATCAACGGCCACAGCCACAGCCGATCAGGCCGACGAACAGCAGCAAGAATCGAGACAGGTGCGCCGCGTGCGTCGCCGCCGGCCGGTGGTCAGACCGCGCCGCGTCGCGGCCGCCGCTGCAGCGGGCAGCGACGGCGATGAGGCTGAGGCGGTGGAACCGGCGCGGCCGTCGAACGTGATCTCGTTGAATCGGCGACGCCGCGATCTCGAACGCGACGCCCAGTAGCCGTGCCGTCATGTTGCTAGGTTCGATGGGATTGGCTGACCGCTGATGGCGACTCGACCTGTTCCCACGCCATCGGAGCTGCCCGAGCCGCCTGAGATCTCCGAGCTCGACGTCGTCCTCGACGGGTCTGACGATCTGCCGCCGGGGATGCCGCCCGACGATCCGACGGGGTCGCCGCCCGATGATCCCGAGGGCGCGGAACTCACGCTGGGCGAACACCTCAACGAGATCCGCCAGCGCCTGACCGTCGCTGTGCTGACGCTCGTACTGACGACCGTCGTCACGCTCGTCTTCGCCTCGACCATCCTCGACTACCTCCTGGAGCCCGGCCGTCAGGCGCTGCCGGAGTTCCGGCCGATCTACACCGAACTGCTCGGCTTCATCGGGGCCTACATCAAGATCTCGCTGATGCTCGGTCTGGCCGGCGCAATGCCGGTGATCGTCTATCAGATCTACGCGTTCATCCATCCCGGCCTGACCCGCGCCGAGCGCAAGTGGATCATGCCGATCGTCGGCCTGGCCACGGTCGCCTTCGCCTGCGGCGGCGCCTTTGCCTTCTTCATCGGCTGGCCGCCGGCGCTCACCTTCCTCCTCAACTTCGGCCAGGAGATCGCCGATCCGCAGGTACGGATCAACAACTACATCGACATGCTCACCCGCTTCGTCATCTGGACGGGCATCATCTTCGAGCTGCCGCTCTTCCTCATGGGCCTGGGTGCGATCGGCCTGGTCACCTCAAAGAAGCTGCTGGGCATGTGGCGCTGGGCGATCATTGGCTCGTTCCTCCTCGCCGCGCTGGTCACCCCCTCAATCGACCCCGTCACCCAGACCTTCGTCGCCGTCCCCACCATGGGCCTCTTCGTCCTCGGCGTCGCCCTCGTCCGCCTCGTCGAGAACCGCACCGTCATCCCGGTGATCGAATCAGACCTCGACGACGAAGACGACGACGATGACCACGACGGTCCCGCACCGCAGCCGGCATAAGACATCCTCGTCCACACGGCGTGAGTGACATACCTGCCCTTGCCGGAAACGTGCGCGCAGTCCCGCTCCCCCTTTGCAGGGGGAGCTGCCGAGGAGGGGCTGGGGGGGGGCCGCCCCCCCCCCCCACAGAGGCAACAAGGGGGAAGCGGTTGCAATCCCCACCCCCCCCAGCGCCGCGGTT
>JAPPFB010000025.1:28344-114603 GCA_028875225.1 Chloroflexota bacterium
CCCCCCCCCCCCCGCCCCAACCCCCCACCCCCCCCCCCCCCGCCCCCCCCCCCGGCGCCCCCCCGGGGGGGGGCGGGGGGGCCGGCGCGCCGGCCCCCCCCCCCCCCCTCCCCCTCAGCCAACTGAGCGAAGATGCTGCAAGCGGTTCCTCTCCCCTCGCACACCTGCGCGTCGTTTCACGAGGATCGACTCCCTCACCCCGTGGGAGAGGGCTGGGGTGAGGGTCCGCTGTTCCACCCCCTCGGCCGCTTCGGGGCCCTCACCCTAACCCTCTCCCGCCGGGAGAGGGGACCGGAAGGTGGTTTACGCGCAGGTCGCCGTCTGCGGAATGCGGCACAGCCATTCGGTTGACCAACCGCAGCTCCGACAGTACGTTTGTTCCCAATGGGCCTTCAAAGCAAACCGAGACGCATACTGCTCCGACCGGTCCCCGGCCCGCGCAACTCCGTCGCCTGGCACAGACCCCGACTCCTTTGCCCAGGAGCGACAACACCAGCACGAAACCTGACAAAACTGACCACCCCAGGCTCGCGATCCCCTGCAAAACACTGGACTTCCGCCAAGGTCCCCTCGCCCAGGAAAAATTCGCCCGCAACACCATTCACGCCTGGCTGTCCACGCTTTGCGCTTTTCGTCCTTAAGCCGATCAAAACCAGCACGACATTGCGCAAAATTGAACCCTCCGATTTCACGATTCCCCGCAAAACACTGGACTTCCGCGTTTGTGAGCCGTCTGGAGAAAAAATTCTCCCGTTCTGCTCGATTGGTCGTCGACAACGCCCGTTTCAGGCCTCATGCCGCCCGAACGCCACCGAACGCCACCGAACGGAACCGAACACGCCCGAACGCGCCGAACGCGCCGAACGAGGAAACACTCAGGGTTCTTCATCGAGAACGCCGAACACGGCGAGTCATTCTCTCGACAGGAGCGGCTGGTTCGTGGTCGTAGACTGACGCCGTGGACCCTCAGCGACTCGAACTGCTCAACGCGAAAATCGCCGGCTGCACCGCCTGCCGCCTGCATGAGGGCCGGACGCAGACCGTTCCCGGCAATGGCGACCCCAACGCCGAGCTGATGTTCATCGGCGAGGCGCCCGGACAGAACGAAGACCAGCAAGGCTTGCCCTTCGTCGGGCGCGCCGGTCAATTGTTGGACGAGTTGCTCGGTGAGATCGGATTCACCCGCTCGGACGTGTTCGTCGCCAACGTCCTCAAGTGCCGGCCACCCGGCAACCGCGATCCGCAGCCCGACGAGATCGGCTGCTGTGAGGTCTACCTGCGCGAGCAGATCGAGGGCATCCGGCCCAAGCTGATCGTCCTGCTGGGCCGCTTCGCCACCCAGTACTTCCTGCCCGACGCAAAGATGGGCGAGACGCGCGGCCAGCCGCATCAGGCCGGCCCCTGGCTCATATTGCCCGTCTACCACCCGGCCGCTGCGCTGCGGAACTCGAACCTGCTGTCGACGATGCGGGAGGACTTCGCCATCATTCCGCCGCTGCTCGCACAATCTGAGCGCCCGGAAGTGCAACAGGTCCAGATTGGCCACCAACACGCGCATGCGGGCGAGGATGATGACTCGCAGCGATCATTGCTCTAGCAACCTGACGTCAGAATGAGGAACCCGTGACCGACGTGTCCGATATCGCAGAGGACGCCCTGAGAGTCGTGCCGCTGGGCGGCCTGGGCGAAATCGGCCGCAACATGATGGTCTACGAGACCGCCGACGACATGGTCATCGTTGACGCCGGTTTGCTCTTTCCCTCCGACGACATGCACGGCGTCGACTACATCATTCCCGACGCCACGTACGTATTGGAGCGTCGCGACAAGCTGCGCGGCTACCTGATTACGCACGGGCACGAGGACCACATCGGCGCCCTCCGATTCCTGATTCCCCAGCTCCAGGCGCCGATCTACGCCGCGCCGCTCGCGCTCGGACTCATCCAGTGGCGGCTTGAAGAGACGGGAATACTCGATGCCAGGATGATCGAAGCGGGCAGCGGCTCCGTCTTCGACTTCGGCAGCATTACCGCCGAGTTCTTCCCCGTCGCGCATTCGATTCCAGACGCCTTCGGCATCGCCCTGCGCACCCCGGCCGGTCTGGTCGTGCATACCGGCGACTTCAAAATCGACCACACGCCGGTGATGTCGGAGCCGACCGATCTGCAACGGTTGGCGGCCTACGGGCAGGAAGGCGTGCGGCTGCTCTGCTCCGACTCGACCTACGCGGACAAGTCGGGAGTCACGCCGTCGGAGACGGTCGTCGGCGACGCGCTCGAGCAGATTCTGCTGACCGCGCCAGGTCGCGTGATCATCGCCACCTTCGCCTCTCAGATTGCCCGGATCCAACAGATCATCGACGCCGCCGAGGAATCGGGACGGGTCGTGTTCGCCACCGGCCGATCGATGGAGAAGAACATCGACATGTCGCGCGATCTCGGCTACGTGCGGACGGACGACCGCCGCTTGCGGCCGATCACCGACCTGGGTTCGGCCCACGACGAGAACACCGTGATCATCTGCACCGGCGCTCAGGGCGAGCCGATGGCGGCGCTCTCGCGCATGGCGACCGGCTCGCACCGCGACGTCAACCTGAAACCGGGCGACACCGTCGTGCTCTCGTCCTCTCCGATCCCCGGCAACGAATCTGCGGTCAACAACACGATCAACAATCTCTATCGCCGCGGCGTCGACGTCTTCTCGGTCGGTTCCGGCCACGAACACGTGCACGTGCGCGGCCACGCCGCTCAGGAAGAGCTGAAGACAGTGCTCGCGCTGACCGAACCGCAGGCCTTCGTCCCGATCCACGGCGAGTACCGTCACCTGGTGCTGCATTCCAAGCTGGCCGAGTCGATGGAGATGGCCGAGGGAGAACGACACATCCTGCTCGACGGCGACGTGCTGGAGTTGACGCCGGAACGTTCCGAAGTGGTCGATCAGGTCGAGGCCGGATACGTCTACGTCGATGGCATGAACGTCGGCGGCGTCGACCGATCGATCATTCGCGACCGGCAGAAGCTGGCCGGCGACGGGTTCCTGCTGGTCGCCGTGCCGGTCGACGAGGAGAGCGGTGAGTTGTCGGGTGAGATTGAAGTCGCGGCGCGCGGATTCGCCGAGATGCACGCCACGAACAACCTCAAGGCCGGAGCGTCGCAGGTGGCGCGAGATGTGCTGAAGTCACGAGCGAACTCGAACAAGCCGGTGCCCTGGGACAAGCGGGAACGTCAGGTTCAGCAGGAAGTTTCGGCCTACCTGCGACGCGAGACCCGGCAACGTCCTATGGTGGTAGTGGTGGCGGTACAGGTCTGATTGGCAGCATCGGCCCTGTCCATGCGCGGCTCAATTGATGCATGACAAGTAGCACGGCTTCCAGGCGGCCCAGGCGGGCGCTGCCCGACCGAATCTCACTATGGATCTCCGAACACCGCCGCCTCATCGCCGGGGCGCTCCTGGTGGTCGCCGCCGCCGCGTTCTCCGCCTGGGTCACAATGGCCTCGCTGCCATTCGCCGACCAGCGAGAAGTCGTCGTGCACTGGCTCGGCGGCGGCGCATACCTCCTCGCGGCGGTGGTCGCTGTGATCGGCGTCCTGGTCGGCGTTCAGCGGGTCCGGACGACCGTCCGCCGCGACCGACGGGTGACACGGCAGAGCGGCGGGATCGGACTGGCCGCGCTGGCGCTCTGGGGTGTCGCCGGCGCAATCACGCCCGACGCATCGCTCGGCGGCGTCTCACTCTCGCGCTACGGCGCCGGCGGACAGGTCGGCGGCTGGCTCGACTCGCCGGTCGGCTGGGGTCTGATCCTGATTGGACTCGTCGGGGCGTTCGCCCTGATCGCGCCGACCGCCGCGCGTGCGACGTCGAACACCGCCGGCCGAGCGCTCGATCGGGCATTGCGTTGGTCTGGCCGGGAGATCAAGCAGCGAGGACCAGGAGCGTTCGGTGCCATGGCGCGTGGAGCTGGCCGCGGCGCGCTCGCCCTGCTCCTCTCGATCTGGGCCGGTCTCCTCTGGGCCGGCCGCGAGCTTCGGCTGTCCGTGCGCACCATTCGCGAGCAGTGGCGAGAATCACGAGGCGGAACGCCACCGGCTCCATCGAAACCAGCGCCCGCCCCCGCGCCGTCCGCTCGTGTGCAGCAGGCGGAAGCCGCCTGGCCTCCGATGACGAGCGCCGAAGAACGCGAGCCGGCGGAACCGGCGCCGGAACCGCCGAGTCGGTCCAGGCGCAAGCCGGCCACTGCGCCGGCGGTTCCCTCGACCTTGAGAACGCTCGACCGCACGGCGGCCGACGGCTGGCGGCTGCCGCCGATCGACTTGCTGGATGAAGATCCGGCGGCCACGATGCGAACGGGGGCCGGAGAACAGGCGCAGATCATCGAGCGCACCCTGGCCTCGTTCGGCGTCGATGCGAGCGTGACGCAGATCAACGAGGGTCCAGCGATTACGCAGTTCGGGGTCGAGCCGGGCTGGGAGGTCAAGACCCGTCTGACGCCAGCCAGGGATGAGTCGGGCGCTCCCCTGCTGGACGAGCACGGTCAGCAGGTCATGCAGACCGAAGAGATCTCGCGGACCAGGGTGCGGGTCAACCGGATCACGCGTCTGGCCGACGACCTGGCGCTGGCGTTGGCCGCGCCGTCGATTCGGATCGAGGCGCCCGTGCCCGGACAGCCGATCGTGGGCGTCGAAGTGCCGAATCCCGACACGCGGATCGTGGCGCTGCGCGGCCTGATCGAATCGCCAGAATTCCAACAGATGGCGTCTCAGGGCGGCCTGCCAATCGCGCTGGGACGGGACGTGACCGGCAATCCGGTGATCACCGACCTGACCCACATGCCGCACGTCCTGATCGCCGGCGCGACAGGATCTGGAAAGTCGGTCTGCATCAACACGATCATCTCCTCGCTGTTGATGCAGAAGTCGCCCGAGGAAGTGCGTCTGATTCTCGTCGACCCGAAGCGGGTTGAGCTGACCAACTACGGCTCGGCGCCGCACCTGGCGTTCTCACACGTGGTGACGGAGCCGGATGAGGTGGTCTCGGTGTTGGGCGTGGTCGTTGCGGAGATGGAGCGGCGCTATCGACGACTGGAAGAGTCGAGGGCGCGCAACATCATCGCCTACAACGCGTTGCCGACGATCGACAAGCGGATGCCGTACTGGGTCGTGGTACTGGACGAGTTGGCCGACATGATGATGGCCGCCGCGGCGGAGGTCGAGGGACAGATCGTCCGGCTCGCCCAGCTGGCGCGAGCGGTGGGGATTCACCTCGTGATCGCGACGCAGCGGCCGTCGGTCGACGTCGTCACCGGACTGATCAAGGCGAACTTCCCCACCCGGATCGCGTTCGCGACCACGTCGCAGACCGACGCGCGCGTGATCATGGATCGGGCGGGGGCGGAGAAGTTGATGGGCCGGGGCGACATGTTGTACATGTCCTCCGACTCGATCAAGCCGAGACGGGTGCAGGGCGCATTCGTGTCGGATGGGGAGATCGAGCGTTTGATCGAGTCGTGGGCGGCGCCGCACCAGGCCGGGACCGAGCAGCAGACGCTGGACGAGGTGTTGGAAGAGATCTCCGAGCAGTCGCAGGAGGCAGTGAGCGAGGTCGCCGCGCGCGCCGCTCAGTCGGATCTGCGGACGCTGACCTCGACACTGGAATCGGCGTTGGAGGCGGACGGGTCGGACGAACAAGCGGACATCGTGGTTGAGCCTGGGCCGATTCCTTCTGCGGAACTGGACACCCGGCTGGGCGAGGCGACGGAGTTGGCGCGGGAGTACGAGCGGGTGTCGGCGTCGCTGTTGCAGCGACGAATGCGGGTGGGTCGGCCGCGGGCGGAACGGCTGATCGATCAGCTGGAGCAGAGCGGCGTGATCGAAGGAGCGGACGGCGGGCGGTCGAGGCGGGTGCTCGCCAGGGCGGACTGATCCCAGCGGTCAGCTTTCGACTGCGGCGGTTTCGGGCTCGATCAGCGACGGATCGAACGGGTCGTCCAGACCGTCCGGCAGCGACGCGAACGGATCGGGACCGGGCTGGCCTCGGGCTGCCTCGTGGCGCAAGTACTCGGGCCACTTGAACAAGAACATGCGCTCTCGCCGGTCGAGACCGCGCACCCGTCGAGCGCCCATGTCCTCCCAGAACTCAGGTCGGACGTGGCGCCTGACATCGTCGCGCAGCGCTTGGGATACGACGATCGATCCGCCGCGACCCTTGGCCATAATCCTGGCGGCCATATTGACGGTACGTCCGAGGATGTCGCCGCCCGGTCGGAGGATGACGTCGCCGCGGTGGATGCCCATTCTCAGTCTGACCGGCCAGGCGGCGCCTCGTTGATCGGCGACCTCCGTCACCTGCTGTTGCACGTGGGCGGCACAGCGCAGCGCCTGCATGCCGTCGGCGAAGACGATCAGGAAGCCGTCGCCGGTGAGCTTGACCTCGAATCCCGCGTGTTGGTGCAGTTCTCCGCGGACGATGTCGTTGTGATCGTCGATGATGCTTTCCCACTGCAGGTCGCCGAGGCGCTCGGTCAGGTGCGTGGAGTCTTCGATGTCGGTGAAGAGGACGGTTGCGGCCTTGCCCTGCTGGGGCAGGAGCGAGGCCGTGACGGCGCGGCCGCAGTTGGGGCAGAAGGAGGACGCGGGTGGGGGCACCTCTCCGCAGAAGGCGCAGGCGCGCGCTTCCTCCTGCTCGGCTCCTCCGCCCAGCCATGACGGCGGCGCGTCGACATTGGCGCGTCGCCAGCGTTCGTGTTCGGGTTCGTCAGCCACCGGATGTTGCTCTCATCGCGCTCGCCACGGCAGGCGCGCCAGATGATAACAGCGCGGACGAGTGCGCGTCGATCCGACGGTATCAAGCTCGAGGCGGGGTGACAGAATGGGCCGCCGACCAGATAGATGAGTTAACGCTGGCGTGACACTGGCTCCTTGCGACGCAGCGGCCGGCGACGGCGTCCGTAGGCCTGGTCGCTCCATTGCTGGAGATCCTCGCCCAGCGCTGCCTGGTCGCGGCGCAGCTCGACGATCTGGTCGCGCAGGGCGGCGGCCTTTTCGAACTCGAGGTCGCGCGCGGCCTGCTTCATGCGCGACTCCAGCTCGCTAATCATGCGCGCGATCTGATCGGGGGTCATGTCCTCGGGAATGGTGGCGCCGAGGCCGGAGTCGTATTCGGGACCGTCCTCAGCGACCATGCGCTGCTCGAACTCGTCGCGGACCTGGTTGGCGACGTCGGCGGCGATATCGCGGATCTCCTTGACGATCCCGACCGGAGTGATGTTGTGTTCGACGTTGTATTCGTGCTGGGCCTGCCGACGGCGATGAGTTTCATCGATCGCGTGCCGCATCGAATCGGTGATCCGGTCGGCGTAGAGGATGGCGTGGGAGTTGACGTGCCGGGCCGCTCGCCCGATGGTCTGGACCATCGTGCTCTCATTGCGCAGGAAGCCTTCCTTGTCGGCGTCGAGAACGGCGACGAGGGAGACTTCGGGCAGGTCGAGTCCTTCGCGGAGGAGGTTGATGCCGACCAGGCAGTCGAAGACGCCGAGTCGAAGATCGCGCAACACCTCGACCCGCTGGAACGCGTCCTGCTCGGAGTGGAGGTAGTAGGTGCGGATCCCGACCTCGCGCAGGTAGTCGGCCAGGTCTTCGGCCATCTTCTTGGTCAGCGTGGTGACGAGCGTGCGCTCGCCGCGCTCGGCGCGAGTCTTGATCTCGCTGACGAGGTCGTCAATCTGACCGTCGGTGCCACGCACCTCGACGTCGGGATCGAGCAGTCCGGTAGGGCGGATGAGCTGTTCGACGATCTCGGCGGAGTGGTTGCGCTCGTAGGCGGCGGGGGTGGCTGAGACGAAGACGACCTGGTTGATGTGGCGCTCGAACTCGTCGATGTTGAGCGGTCGGTTGTCAATCGCGGAAGGTAGGCGGAAACCGAAGTCGACCAGGGTCTGCTTGCGCGAGGTGTCGCCGCCGTACATGCCGCGCACCTGGGGAATGGTCATGTGCGACTCGTCGATGAAGAGCAGCCAGTCCTCGGGGAAGTAGTCGAGCAGGGTCCAGGGGGTGGAGCCGGCGGCGCGACGGGCGAGGTGACGAGAATAGTTTTCGATGCCGGGGCAGTAGCCGGTCTCGCGCAGGGTCTCGAGGTCGTAGCGGGTGCGTTCCTCGAGCCGGGCGGCTTCGAGAATGCGGTCGTCGCGCCGGAGTTCTTCCAGGCGCTGGGCCAGCTCGGCCTGGATGTCTTCGACTGCGGCGGCCATGCGGTCGTCTGTCGTGACGAAGTGCTTGGCCGGATAGATGTCGACGCGGTCGCGCTCGGCGAGGATTTCGCCGGTCAAGGGATCGAGCTCGACGATGCGCTCGACCTCGTCATCCCAGAACTGGACGCGCACGGCGAGGTCTTCGTAGGAGGGGTGAATGGTCAGGGTGTCGCCGCGGATGCGGAACTTGCCGCGGGAGAGGGTGAGTTCGTCGCGTTCGTACTGCTGGTCGACCAGCCGGCGCAGGATCAGGTTTCGGGAATAGGACTTGCCCTGTTCGAGACTGAGAACCATGCCCTGGTAGTCCTCGGGCTCGCCGAGACCGTAGATGCAGGAGACGGAGGCGACGATCAGCACGTCGCGGCGCTCGAAGAGCGCTCGGGTTGCGGCGTGTCGGAGCTTGTCGATCTCGTCGTTGATGTCCGATTCCTTGGCGATGTACGTGTCGGAGCGAGGAATGTAGGCCTCGGGCTGGTAGTAGTCGTAGTAGGAGACGAAGTACTCGACGGCGTTGTTGGGAAAGAAGTCGCGGAATTCGGTGCAGAGCTGTGCGGCGAGGGTCTTGTTGTGGGCCAGCACCAGCGTTGGTCGGTTGAGTTGGGCGACCACGTTGGCCATCGTGAACGTCTTGCCGGAGCCAGTGACGCCGAGCAGGGTCTGGGCGCGGTGCCCGGCATCGAGTCCCTCGACCAGGCGCTCGATCGCGTAGGGCTGGTCGCCGGTGGGCTGGTAGTCGGCGCTGAGTTCGAACGGTCTGGAGTTGCGGACGGGGGCGGAGACGGTGGTCATGACAGAGAGCTTAGCGAGGTTGGTTGGGTTGACGGGGCGGGTTGGTTCCAATTGTGTCGGCTAAGGGGATTCGGGCGGAAACTTTTTCTGGGACTCATTTCAGGGACGATCTCCAGTGTTTTCCAAGAGATCGTGGCGGAGGGGTGCTCAGTTTCGATCAATTCTGCGCGGGTTTTGTCAGTCGAAGACATGGTTTTGGTGTTCGAGTTTGTTCGGATTTGTTCGATGTTGGACGGATTTGGACGGCTGTGTGCGGGGATGGACGGGCTTGGACGGTCGGGTGCGGGGGTGTTTCGGTGGTGTTCGGCGTCCATGGTCGTCGTGTTTCGGGGTCGGGTGGCAGTGCGTCCGACCATCTTACATGGACATGTGTTCTGTAGCACCCTCGTCTCCGCGATCAGGAATACAGCTTCTGCCGCTCGGAGCAGGTAGGGATCGCTGGGCGAGAGGAGAACGGCGGACCCCCCTCTGCCTTCGGCATCTCCCCCCGCTTACGCGAGGGGAGAAAGGGGATGGGGGATGGTGTGTGTGTCTGCTCTGGGGCTGATCCGTGTGAAGATCGGCCGCACTTCTGCGGCTGGTGAGGGTATGGCGTCGATCTGCGATCCTCCGTACCGCGCGTTCTTCATCATGCTTGCTCCTATGCACAACGCCGTCCGTGCCGCGCTCAGCGAGATACCCGCGGCAAGCGCGGGTATGACGGTGTTTTGGGTGGGTTATGGGTAACTTCGGCAGTGCCTGCTAGGGCGCAGTACCGATGTGTTCGAGGACGGAGCGGAGGAGGTCTTCGGTGGTGGTGGGTGGGGGGAGGTCGGGGGCGCTGAGGACGGCGGCGATCCAGCGGTCGGCGTCTCGGCGGGTGTAGCCGAGGGTGAGGAGGGCTTCGGTGGCGTCGGCGGCGATGGCGTCGGTGGGCCTGACCGGGCGTCTCGCTTTTGTGTCGAAGCCTTCGTCGACCAGCATGGCTTCCTCGACGACCTTGCCCTTGAGGTCGGCAATGATGCGGTCGGCCTGGCGGGCGCCGATGCCGGGGAGCTGGGTTAAGGTGCGGCGATCTTCGGCCTCGATGGCCTGGGCGATGGTGGAGACGGAGGCGGCCAGGGCCTGCTGGGCCTTGGCGACGCCCATCTGGGGCACGCCGATCAGTTTGCGAAAGAAATCGCGCTCGGTTTGTCTGAGAAAACCGATCAGGACCGGCACCGGCGCGCGGTCGGGGACGTGGTAGTGAGTGAAGAGGTCGAGGACGTCGGGGCGGTTGTCCTCCAGTGCGAGCCAGACGGCAGTTGGCAGCCGGACCTCGTAGACGAGCCCGCCGGCCTCGGAGCCGGTGTCGACCTCGACGCTCTGGGTTTCTTCGTGCCAGTCGACGGCACGGCCGCGGATCCGCGAGATCACAGGATCTCCAGCTTCTCTTCGATCGGCGTCATCAAGTGGTGGCAGAAGGCGATGGCGAGCGCGTCGGCGGCGTCGGCGGGTGCGTCGAGCTCGGTGAGACCGAGCCGCGCGATCAGGGCCTGCTTGACGGCCGGCTTGTCGGCGGAGCCGAGGCCGGCGACGGCTTCCTTGACCTGTCTGGGGGGATACTCGTGGACGGCGACGCCTGTGGCGGCGGCGGCGATCATGGCGGCGGCCTGAGCCTGTCCCAGCAAGACTGCGGTCTTGACATTCTTGTGGTTGAAGGGACGCTCGATGGCGACGGCGTCGGGGCGGTGGCGCTCGATCAGTTCCTTGACGCGCCAGTTGATGTTGTGGAGTCGTTCGGACAGCGGACCGTCAGGAGGTCGGATGGCGCCCCAGCGCAGGCCGGCTGCGCCGTCGGGGGCGATCTCCAGCAGTCCCCAGCCGGTGGCGTTGAGGCCGGGGTCGATGCCGAGGATGCGGGTCATGGATCGAGTTTAGGGGTTGTTGACGGGCAAGCCTTGGTGCTCGTCTGTGCGCTCGTGGAAGTGCTTGGGCTGCCCCCCACTGCCTTCGGCATCTCCCCCCGCTTTGCGGGGGGAGAGGGGAAGGAGGTTCTAGGCCTCGACGAGGGCGGCGTCGGGGAAGTCGGCGTTGGTGAAGACTCGCTGGACGTCGTCGAGGTCTTCGAGGGAGTCGATCAGGCGCATGAGCTTGCCGGCCTGGTCGGTGTCGACGGGGACGGTGTTGGTGGCGCGCATGACGACCTCGGCCGAGGCGATGGGCGCGCCGGCCTCTTCGACGGCTGAGCGGGCGGATTCCAGGTCGGCGGGCGCGGTGATGACTTCGACCAGGCCTTCCTCCACGTCGACATCCTCCGCGCCTCCGTCGATTGCGGCGAGCATGATGTCGTCGGGGTCGAGCTGTTCGTCCACGTCGACGGCGATGACGCCCTTCTGCTCGAAGAGCCAGGCGACGGCGCCGGACTCGGCGATGCTGGTGCCGGCGCGGGTGAGCGCGGCGCGGACCTCGGAGACGGTGCGGTTGCGGTTGTCGGTGAGGGAATCGATCAGGAGCGCCGCGCCGCCGGGTCCGTAGGCCTCGTAGCGGATTTCCTCGAGCTGGGAGCCGTCGGCGCCGCCGGAGGCTCGGTCGATGGCGCGCTGGATGTTGGCGTTGGGCATGTTGGAGGCGCGGGCGCGCTCGACGGCGAGGCGGAGGGCGGAGTTTTCCTCGGGCTTGGGTCCACCGGAGCGAACGGCGACGGCGATCTCACGTCCGAGTTTGGTGAAGAGCTGTCCGCGCTTGGCGTCGGTGACGCCTTTCTTGCGCTTGATCTGGGCCCATTTGGAATGACCGGCCATGATCGAACTCCTGTGCGATCACCTAGTTGAGTTCGGGACGCTCAGTCTATCGCGCCGTTGAGGAGCGCGTCGACGTCGCCGATGACGGAAGCGGCGTCGGCCAGTTTCTCGTGGAATGTCAGGTCGTTGTGCAGCGGCGTGACGGTGACCGCGCCCTCGATAATGGCGGCGACATCGGTGTCGGGCGCGACATCCGCGTCTGGGCGCAGGACGAGCTGTCGGTGGGTTGTGCCTTGCTCGTCGATGCGGTCGACGACTCTCGATGGGGAGACGTTGGCGACGGGGGTGACGCGGACGCCATTGAACTCGGAGAGCGGCAGATTGGGCGCGTTGACGTTGAGGAACTGGATCTGCCCGCTCTCGAGCAGTCGGCGGGCGATGCGGGCGGCGACGATCGCGGCGTCGGGGAGATGGTCGTCGTCGAATGACCACAACGACGCGGCGACGCTGGGCAGGTTTCTCAGGTAGCCCTGCATCGCGGCCATGACGGTGCCGGAATGGAGGATGTCGCGGCCGACGTTGGGTCCGGGATTGACGCCGGAGACGATCATGTCGATGTGCCGCGGGGCGAGATGTCGGATGCCGTGAAGGACGGCGTCGGTTGGAGTGCCGTTGACCTGGAAGGCGTCGACACCGTTGAGCTGGGAATGGGCGCGCTCGGCCTCGAGGTCCTGCCGGATCGTGAAAGCGGCGGACATGCCGGACTGGTTGAATGCGGGCGCGACGACCAGGACGTCGGCGAAGTCGAGGACGGCCCCGGCGAGATGCCAGAGACCGGGGGCTTCGATGCCGTCGTCGTTGGTGGCGAGGACGAGGGGCCGTTCGGTCATGGCGGGATCGTATCAGCCGTCCGGACGGGCGGATGATTGCCAGTCGGCGGCTGATGGGATACCGGCCAGGGAGGTTGCCTCGCGGACGCTGCGCAGGGTGGCGGCGGCGACGGTTTCGGCGGCCATGGTTCCGGTGAGGGTGAGCATGGCGGGGATGCTGGTGACGTCGATCTCGCCAGTGGCGAGGGTGAAGATGGTGTCGCCGTCGCCGGGGGTGAAGACGGGGTCGATGGTGCGGGCGAGGCCGGCGGCGCCCATGATCGAGACACGTTTTGCGGTTCCTTTGTGCAGTCTGGCGTTGGTGGCGATGACGGCGAGCGTGGTGTTGGCGCCAGCCGAATCGCTGCTGAAGTTGGGGCGTGATTGCTGGAGCCGTTCGAATTCTGCGAGTGAACGGTTGAGCAGCGAATGGCTTGAGCGAGACATTGCGCCTGGCTGCTCGCCTCGTGATCCGGCGGCAAGTTGGCCGGTTGCGGGGTCGACGATGTCGCCGACGGAGTTGGTCGCGACCAGGGCGCCGACGATGAGGCCGGAGTCGTGGACCAGCGAGGCCGTACCGACGCCTCCCTTGAGCAGAGTATCCGGACGTCCGGACTTGGCGACGGTGCAGCCGGTGCCGACGCCGACGGAGCCTTGCTCGAGGGGTCCGGTGGACGCGGTGGAGGCGGCGACGTATCCGCTGTCTCCGTTGGGATGCACGGCGTTGCCGATCATGAGGTCGAAGACGACGGCGCCCATGGCCAGGGGTAGCGGATCCAGATCGGGCATGAGCGGCAGGCCGACTCCGGACTCCTTGAGGTAGCGGCGGACTCCTTCGGCGGCGTCGAGGCCGATGGTGCTGCCTCCGGTCAGGAGCACGGCGTGGATCTCCTGGATTGAGTTCTCGGCGACGGCGAGGTCGGTGTCGAGGGTGCCCGGGGCTCCGCCCGGTTGGAAGACGCCGGGCGTTGCGCCGGCGCGGGCGAGGACAACGGTGCAGCCGGTGGCGTTGTCGAGGTCGGTGTAATGGCCGGCCTCGATGCCGGGGACGTCGGTGATGGCGTCGTAGGGTCCGGGCTCAGTCATCGACAACCAGTGGGGGTTTGGGCCGTTTGTCCCAGTGGAGCTGGAAGACATCGGGTCGGGCATAGTGTCCGGCGGAGTCGACCCAGCGCTTGGATTCGATGGTGTTCTCGAGGTCGATTTCGGCGTAGATGATCGTTTCCTGGTCGGTGACGGGCTCGACGAGATACTTGCCGCCGGGCGCGATGATCGCTGATCCGCCTGATGCGTGCCAGAAGGGTTCCTCGCCTAGCGGGGTGCCGGCGGGCAGCAGATCGGGCGACATCGTCTCGCGGGCGACGATGACGTAGCAGGCGTTCTCGTAGGCGAGATGGCGGGTGGCGGCGTCAATGACCGGGTGTAGTTGTTCCCAGCCGGGCCAGACCGAGGCGTGGACCTGGATGCCGAGGGTCGAGAGCGCGTAGCGTGCGGGCGCCATCTGGTGCTCGTAGCAGATCAGGCCGCCGAGGCGGCCGACTTCGGTGTCGTAGACATCGAGGTCGGAGCCGTCGCCGTAGCCCCAGATCAGCCGTTCAGTCAGGGTCGGCACGAGTTTGCGGTGCTTGCCGAGGAGCGAGCCGTCGGGGCCGATGTAGGCGAGCGTGTTGTAGATCGTGCCGGCGTGCGGTTCGCGCTCGTTGACTCCGATGACGACGTTCGCATTCGCCTCTGCGGCCGCCTGCGCAATGCGATCCCAATCAGGTCCGGGGATGGCGATGCTGTTCTCGAACGTGCGCTGGTAGAGAGCGGAGAAGGCCTGGCGATTGGTCGACTGCCCGTGGTAGTAGGGGTAGGACGGGATCCAGGTCTCGGGGAAGACGATCAGGCTGGCGCCCTCGCGAGCGGCTTCCTCAATGGCGGCGACGGCCCTGTCGATGCCATGTTCGAGCGTGAGTCCTGGTGCGCGTTGGACGGCGGCGGCGAGATAGGTCATGCGTAGCTCTGTTTCAACGACGTGTCAGCGGGGATCGAGCGACCAGAGGCCGTAGCCGCCGGTAACGGGGACGACGGTTCCGGTGATGTAGCTGGCGGCGTCAGAGAGGAGGAACGCGACAGCGCCCGCGACCTCATCGTCTGCGCCGAGACGGCGCATGGCGGTGTGCGATTCGACGCGCTCGCGGTACCAGGCGGGCATGGGCTCGGTCAGGGGCGTGTCAATGAACGCGGGGGCGACGCAGTTGGCGCGGATCGGAGCCGTGAGCGAATGCGACCATTCGGCGGCGAGGGTCTTGGTCATCGCCTCGACCGCAGCGCGGGTCATCGAGTAGGCGGCCTGTCTCGGCAGGCCGAACTCGGCGCCGACGCTCGAAATCGTAACGATTGATCCTCCGCGCTCGGCGTCGATCAGCCGGGCGGCGAAGTTGCGCGTCAGGAAGAACGTGCCGCGCTGGTTAATGTTCTGGATGTGGTCGTAGTCCTCGGCCGTGATTCGCTCGCCACGCTGGAGGATCGGCGAGATGCCGGCCACGTTGACGAGGCCGGTCAGCGGACCGATCGTGTCTTCCACGTCGTCGAGCAGCGAGTCGTGGTCCTCGATCGCGGCGACGTCGGCGCGGAAGGCCCAGGCCTGGCCACCGTCGTCGCGGATTGCCTGGGCGACCTCCTCGACCTGGGCCACGGTTCGGGAGGTGATTGCGACCCTGGCACCCATCTGCGCAATCAGTTCGGCGGCGGCGCGGCCGATTCCGCGTCCTGCGCCGGAGACGAGGACGACCTGACCATCGAGATTGAACGGGGACTGGGACATGTTCGCCGCCTTACCTCTGTCCTGACCTCTGACCTGGTTGGGGATCTTCAAGCGCGACGGTGTCGCGGACGTGAAGATACAACCAGATCAGGTCACGCGCGGCGGCAGTGATCTTGTCGATGGCGTCGATGAAGACTTCGAGTTGCGGCTCGTGGACAGCCAACGAGTGTGTGAGCAGGACCCGCCGGCGCTGATTGAGCACCACGAGCGCGACCTGGTCGGGGTTCATCGCACGCTCGGGCAACCAGTCCATTTTGTGAGTCAACGCGGTTGACTGCTTGAGTCCATCGGCCAGTTCGAGCAGGACGCCCTGGTCGACCTTCTGAACGCGCTCGATGCCATTGGAGATCGTCAAGACGGCCGCGGCAAACTGCCTCCATTCCTTTCGCGGAATATCCCCACGGGCAGCATCGACGTCGGCCAGGGTGGGTAGTTGCAGGTCGCGGAGGAGATCGTCGGCTGTGCGGCTGGCCGTCAGGATGCGGAAGGCGGCCACGGAAGGAGCGTTGAGTTCGAAGTTGGTGAACGTCGTCAGGAGCGGCTGCTCGTGTCGGCGGCGCAGGGCGACGTAGAGTGCCATGAGGTCCTGGGCGGCGTTGAGGTATTCCTCGACGATGCGCATGCCGATGACCTTGCGGTCGTCGGGATCGGCGAGGGCCTGGGCGCGGAACAGCGCTTCGGCGACCGTGCGGTGGGCCTTGGCTCCGAACTTGGCGTAGTTGTCGAGAAAGGCCATCTCGATCGCTTCAAGCGATCGATCCCAACAGGGCGCGCAGACCCTGGTGCGCGGATCGGACTGGGCCAGGTCGAACTCGTCGCCGCAGTCCTCGCAGTTGGCGATGGCGACGTCATGGGGTCGGTCGGAGTCGGCCTGGTAGGGCTGACGCGGATACGGCTCAGAGGGTTGCTGCCGGCTCATCTCGGCTTGAGGGTATCGCGCCGCAACTTGCGTGTTGAGACGTCGTCCAGCTCAGAGTCGGGTCAAGAGCACAACCAACATGGCGCTCATCAGGCCGATTGCCGCAGAACCGCCGAGCGCGAACATCCACTTCAAGAGTTTCATTTCGGCCTTGAGCACCGCTACTTCTTGATGGAGCTGCGTGATTAGCTCCGTGTTTCTTGCAATCTCCTGGCGCAACTCCTTCCGGATCTCGAACATCTCATTGCGAAGCTCGCTTCGCAGATCACGCAGGTCGGCTTTGCTGGCCAGCGTAAGCGAGAGCCGATCAACGATTCGTTCCAGAGCGCTCCGCGATGCTCGTGCTTGAGCCGGAGAGATGTCCTCGTCCAGCAGGTCTTGCTCGTAGTCTGCGTAGGCGGACTCGGGAACCGGTGATTCATCTTGGGTCTCTGCGACCATGCGCCTCAACCTTCCGATACGAGTCTACCGTTTCGGGCGATTGGATGTCACCTTTCTCGTGCGTTGGCGGACCGGTTGGCACTTTGGGCAGAAGTGGGTGGCTCGTCCTCCAACGACGATGCGGCGGATCGTCGCTCCGCAGTCGTCGCACGGTTCGCCGGTCCGGCGGAAAACGCGTACAAAGTACTGTTGCTCGCCTTCGGCGCCGTCGACGTCGGTGTAGTCGCGGAAGGATGCTCCGCCGTGGGCGACACCGTCCTGCAGTGTTCGTTGGATCGCGGCGTGAAGGGTGCGACGTTCGGAGGGCCGCAGTGAGCCGGCCGGGGCTTCGGGGTTGAGGCGGGAGAGGAAGAGCGCTTCGTCGGCGTAGATATTGCCGATGCCAGCGATGTTGCGCTGGTCGAGGAGTGCGGCTTTGATTGGTTGGTGGCGTCCCCGGAATGCGTGCCAAATGGCATCCAGCGTGAACTCATCGGATAGCGGCTCCGGACCCAATTTGGGCAGGGCCTCTTCCATGCGTTCGACGAGATCGATGGTGCCGAACTTGCGCACGTCGACGAATCGCAATTGGTCGCCGTGGTCAAGGTCGAAGACCGCGCGTGTGAAGGGTTCGTCTTCGAATCCGCGCTGACGGAATCGCAATGAACCGGTCATGCGCAGGTGGACCACGACAACCTGGCCGTCATCGAGGTGGAGTCCGAGGTACTTTCCTCGCCGGTTGACCGTCGCGAAGGCCCGACCGGTCAGCAGCGCGTCGATTTCTGCAGCAGGGCGGCCTCGCAGCAGCCGTTCGGCGCCTGGCATGACGCGGAAGCCGAGAATGCGTCGTCCCCCGACCAACGGCTGCAACTGCCGACGGACGGTCTCGACCTCGGGCAGTTCCGGCACGAGTGAGGATTATTCCCGGTGGGTGTAGGCGTCGGCAAGCAGTTGGCGGTCGAACCATTCGTTGCCCTTGCCTTCGGACACCCACTCGTAGAGCGCGGCCTTGAAGATTCCCTCCATCGCGGCGACCGAGGCCAGCGCGATGCCGCCGAGGATGACGCCAACGATGATCGCCGCGACCGGGGCGATGAAGATCAGGACGACAACAGGGATTGCGACGATCAGGATGGCGAGCAGATAAATCAGGAAGAAGGAGAAACTTGCGGTCAGCTGCTCGCCCCAGGATCGCCGGAGCAAGCTGCCGGAGCGCCGAATTGCGCTGATCGGACCGACGCGTTCGACCGCGAGCACTGGGATCACGAAGAACGTGATGTAGGCCCAGGCGGTCTGCAACAAGGCCACGAGGATCATGGCGACGATTCGCATGACTCCCTGGCTGTTCTCGCGGGCCATGCTCTGCAGCGCCTGGAGAATGAGGCCCACTGTGCCGGTGATAATCGTCCAGCCGAGGATTGCGAGCCACATGCCGCGAACCGCGCGGATGCCGGACATCACGTTGGGGTCCCCGCCTTCGAGTCGCTCGCGGGCTGCCGCGACGAGTGCGGCGTTGAAGAAGATGACCATGTACAGACCGCCGAAGTAGGCGACCAGGGTGATGATCAGGTCGACGACATTGAACTCGGCGTCGGTTCCGCTTCCGAGACGGTCGAATGTGCCCGCGCCAGCGAAGACGCCGGCGGCGATCACGCCGACGATGATCGCGCCGATCGTGCCCATGATCGGGAAGAAAATCAGTTCCCGATCCAGCTGGAGCACCTTCCACGAGAGTTTGGTGATCTGCCAGGTGTTGCCGATCGTGCGGAACATGGACAGGTCCTTTCGTTCTCCCATTCAGCTCCCGCTTCACGCGGGAACCCGCCTGCTGCGACGCTCCCGTGTTGGGGAAGGAGCGGGTTCCCGCCTGAAGCGGGAATTGGGACTGTGGCCCTCCTCAGTTGACTTCTAATGGCTCCAGGTCGCGCCAGTTGGAGGCGCTCTTGACTTCGATTTGCAGCGGGACGACGAGGTTGAGCGACGCGGGCATGAGCTCATTCAGTAGAGCCGCCAGTTGGTCGACTTCCTCGTCCGGGACTTCGAAGATCAACTCATCATGGACCTGGAGCAACATCCGCGACTTCAACTCTTGCTTACGCAGGGCCGAGTCGATGTCGATCATGGCTCGCTTCATCACGTCCGCCGCGGTGCCCTGGACGGGCATATTGACGGCCATGCGCTCGGCGGCGTTACGGCGCTGGAAGTTGCGCGAGTTGATCTCGGGCAGGTAGCGCCGGCGGCCCATCAGGGTTTCGGCGTAGCCCTGCTCCTTGGTCGATTCCTTGGTCTCCTCGATCCATTGCGCCACGCGCTCGAAGCGGCCGAAGTAGGCGTCGATGAAGGCCTGCGCGTCGCGGCGCTCCATGCCGCTGCGTTGCGACAGGCCGTGCGCCGAGAGTCCGTAGATCACGCCGAAGTTCATCATCTTGGCGACGCGGCGCATTTCCGGCTGCACATCGTCGATCGAGACTCCATATGCGCCAGAGGCGGTGGCGGCGTGGATGTCCTCGCCGTTGCGGAAGGCGGTGATCAGCCCGTGGTCTTCGGAGAGGTGGGCCAGAACACGCAGTTCGATCTGTGAGTAGTCGGCCGAGACGAAGCTGACGTCAGCATCGGGTGCGAGTTCGTCCCACGGCTTCGCCACAAACGCCGCGCGAATCTGGCGGCCCTGCTCGGTGCGGACCGGGATGTTCTGCAGATTGGGGGATTCGGAGGAGAGCCGTCCCGTGGCGGCGACGGTCTGGTTGTAGTCGGTGTGGACGCGCCCGGTTGACTCGTGTACCTCGTTGGGCAGCGACTCCACGTAGGTGCTGCGCAGCTTGGTCAGCTCGCGCCACTGGAGGACGCGGTTGACGATCGGGTGCGCGTCAACGAGGCGTTCCATCTGCTGGGCGTCGGTGGAGAAACCCTGAGAGGTCTTGCGGGTCTTGGGCAGCTCGAGCTGGTCGAAGAGCACGCCGCTCAGCTGTTTGGGCGAGCCGATGTTGAACTCGTGACCGGCGTCCTCGTAGATCTGCGTGGTGACCGTCGCGATTTCGCCGTTGAGCTGCTCGTCGAGGTCGTCGAGGATGTCGGTGTCGAGGGTGACGCCGGCCAGTTCCATGTCGACGAGGATCGGGATCAGCGGCAATTCCAGTTCGCGGTAGAGTTTCTCGAGCGCGTCGTTCTTGGCCAACTCCGGGAGCAGGAGGTTGGCGAGCCGGAGGGTGATGTCGGCGTCGGCTGCGGCGTACTTTCCAGCTTCAGCGGAGGAGACGTCGACCATCGAGAGCTGGTTGCGGCCCTTGCCGATCAGGTCCTCGATCGGCGTCATCTGGATGCCAAGCTCGCTCAGCGCCAGCGACTTGAGACCGATGTGCGACTTGTTGAGGACGAACGCGACGACCATCGTGTCGTCGTGCAGGCCGCGCAGGTTGATCCCGTGGCGGCGCAGCACTTTCATGTCGAACTTGGCGTTGTGCAGCAGCTTGGGGATGAGCGAGTTTTCCAGCACGGGGCGCAGGGCGGATTTGACCAACTCGTGATCGAGTTGCGGTTCGTCGCTGCGATGGCCGACCGGGATGTAGCAGCCCTGGCCTTCCTCGTCGGAGAGGGCGTAGCCGGCGATCTCGCAATCGATCGTGTCGGTGGAGGAGGTCTCGAGATCGACGGCGAGCAGCGGCGCGTTTGCCGCTCGCACGACCCATTCCTGCAGCTTGGCTTCGTCGGTGACGAGGTCGTAGTGCTCGACCGAGGGCTGCTGGATGACGGGTTCGTCTTCGTCGTCGAGGCCGGGGATCTGGTCCATCAAGGTGCGGAACTCGAGCTCCTGGAACTTGGCGACGACGGCGTCGCGGTCGAAGGCGGTGACATCGGCGGCTGCGATGTCCAGCGCGACCGGGGCGTTGTGTCGAATGGTGGCCAGGTCCTTGCTCATGAAGGCGTTGTCGCGGTCGTCGATCAGCTTCTTCTGCGTGCCGGCCGGTTTGACTTCATCGATGTGTTCGTAGATCTGCTCGACGGTGCCGTACTGGTTGAGCAGCTTGACCGCGCCGACTTTGCCGACGCCCTTGACGCCGGGGATGTTGTCGGACTTGTCGCCGACGAGGGCCTTGAAATCAATGATCTGGATCGGGTCGATGTCGTACCTCGCACGGACTGCGGCCGGTCCGTCGTAGGCGGTGTACTCGCTCTTGTAGGGGTTGTAGAGGTAGACGGAGATGTCGTCGGTGACGAGCTGCAGGATGTCGCTGTCCAGCGTACAGATCCAGGTGTCGAAACCCTCGGCGACAGCCTGGTCGGCGAGGGTGCCAAGGACGTCGTCGGCTTCGAATCCCGGCTCCTGGTAGATCGGAACGGAAAAGGCCTCGGCGATCTGGCGGCAGCGTTCGATCTGCGGCGGCAGGTCTTCGGGCATCGGTTCGCGATGGGCCTTGTAGTTGGGGTCGATGTCGCGGCGGAACACGGTGGCGTCGTCAACGTCGAAGGCGAAGGCCGCGTGCGTCGGCTCGAGCGTGCGGAAGATGTGCAGCAAGGTCGAGGTGAAGCCTCTCACCGCACCGGTCGGCTCGCCTGCGGTGGTGCGCAGATTGGCTCGCTGCATGGCGAAGTAGGCGCGGAAAATCAGGGCGTAGGCGTCGAAGATGACGATTCTTTTGCGCTCCGGCACGGCCTCGCCGTCGGCGTCGGAGAGCGCGGTCATCCGGGATTGTTGTTCGGATTCGGAGGTGGTGGTTGACATGAATCGAGTATAGGTAGCGTCAGGTCGGGCCAGGCCCGATCATCGGTTGGGCTACGCTGAACAGGCTGAAGCCGCGCGGAGGTCCCGCGCATTTGGGAGTGCAACAGGTGCCGTCTGATCGGATCCTGGTCCGCGGCGCGCGGGAACACAATCTCAAAGACATCGACGTCGAGTTACCGCGCGACAAGCTGGTCGTGATTACCGGCCTGTCCGGCTCGGGCAAATCGTCGCTGGCCTTCGACACGATCTACGCCGAGGGCCAGCGCCGATACGTCGAGTCGCTGTCGGCGTATGCGCGGCAGTTCCTGGGACGGATGGAGAAGCCGGACGTCGACTACATCGAGGGCCTGTCTCCTGCGATCTCGATCGATCAGAAGACCGGATCGCGCAACCCACGCTCGACTGTCGGCACGGTGACCGAGATCTACGACTATCTGCGCCTGCTCTTCGCCAGAGCCGGCCGGCCGCACTGTCCGCTTTGCGGCGATCCGATTGCTCAACAGACGGTCCAGCAGATGGTGGATGCGGTGATGTCGCTGGGCGAGCGGCGTCGATTGATGATCATGGCGCCGGTGATCCGCGACCGCAAGGGGGAACACAAGGGCGTGTTCGAAGACGCCCGCGGACGGGGATTCGTCCGTGTTCGTGTCGATGGCGAGGTGCTGTCGCTCGATGACGAAATCGAGCTGGAGAAGAACAAGAACCACACGATCGACATCGTGATCGACCGTGTTGCCTTGCCCGGCGGTGAGATCGAAGACGAGGACCGCAACACCCTGGCGAACCGGCTGGCCGATTCGATCGAGCAGGCGCTGGGTCTGGGCGACGGGATCGTGCGGGTTAGGCCGCTTGACAGCGACGACGACCTGATTTTCTCCGAGCAACTGGCCTGTCCGCGCGACATGTTCGCGCTGGGCGAGATCGAGCCCCGCTCGTTCTCGTTCAACTCACCGCACGGCGCCTGCGCCGACTGCACCGGACTCGGCGTGACGATGCAGGTCGATCCGCTGGTGGTCATTCCGGATCGATCAAAGTCGCTCGATGAGGGCGCGATTGCCCCCTGGTCACGTTCGACCACGCACACGGGCTGGCATCGGCGGATGCTGGAAGCAGTCTTCGAGCAGTTCGAGGCCGAGACCGACGTGCCCTTCGATGACCTGCCGGCGGAACTGATCGACGCCATCCTGTACGGCCTGCCCGAGCCGATTGTCGTCGATTTCGTCAACCATCGCGGGCGGCACCGACGCTATGAGACACAGTTCGAAGGTGTGGTTCACAATCTCGATCGGCGACATCGAGAAACTGACTCGGACTGGTCGCGCACCGAAATTGAGCGATACATGACCGCCGTGCCCTGTTCCTCCTGCGGCGGGGCGCGTTTGAAGGCAGAGTCGCTCGCGGTTCTGGTAGACGACCGCTCCGTGGTCGATGTGACGCGGATGTCGGTCTCGGAAGCATCGCTCTGGGCGAATCGGCTGAGCAGCGACCATACGCCGCTGACGGCGCGCGAGATGGCGATCGCCACGCAGATCCTCAAGGAGATCCGAGAACGGCTGACGTTCCTCGTCGATGTCGGACTGGACTACCTCACGCTCGACCGGGCGGCGGCGACGCTGTCGGGAGGCGAAGCACAGCGGATCCGGCTGGCAACGCAGATTGGCTCGTCGCTGATGGGCGTGCTCTACGTCTGCGACGAGCCGTCGATCGGTCTGCACCCGCTGGACGACGAGCGTCTAATCCGCACGCTGAAGCGGCTACGCGACCTGGGAAACACGGTGCTGATCGTCGAGCACGACGAGGCAACGATGCGCGCGGCGGACTACATCGTCGACATGGGACCGGGCGCCGGCGAGGCGGGCGGGAAAATCGTCGCCGCCGGACCGCCCTCGGCGATCATGGACAGTTCCGATTCGATGACCGGCGCCTATCTTAGCGGCCGGCGCAGCATCCCCATGCCTCCCCAGCGGCGTCCCGGCAACGGCGACGAGCTGACCGTCGTCGGCGCGTCTGAACACAACCTGCGCGAGATCGACGCCACCTTCCCCCTGGGCACGTTCATTTGCGTGACTGGTGTCTCGGGTTCGGGCAAGAGCACGCTGGTCAACGACCTGTTGCACGCTTCGGCGGCGCAACAGCTGCACGGCGCAAGGCGCCGTCCCGGAGCGATGCGCGGGCTCAAGGGGCTGGACGCGATCGACAAGGTGATCGACATTGACCAGTCGCCGATCGGCCGGACGCCACGGTCGAACCCGGCGACGTACACCGGCCTGTTCACGCCGGTGCGCGAGCTGTTCGCGTCGGTGCCGGAGTCGCGGATGCGCGGCTACAAGCCGGGCAGATTTTCCTTCAACGTCAAGGGCGGCCGCTGCGAAGCCTGCAAGGGCGACGGCTACAACACGATCGAGATGCAGTTCCTGCCCGACGTGACCGTGCCCTGCGAGGTCTGTCACGGCGACCGTTACAACCGCGAAGCGCTGGAGATCCTGTACAAGAATCAGACGATTGCCGACGTGCTCAACATGACCGTTGACGAGGCGGCCGTCCTGTTCGACGCGAACCCGACGGTTGGGCGCAAGCTGCGTACGCTGCAGGCCGTGGGTCTTGGCTACATCAAGCTGGGACAGCCGGCGACGACGCTGTCGGGCGGCGAGGCACAGCGAGTGAAGCTCTCGACGGAGCTGTCCAAACGCTCGACCGGGCGCACGCTGTATCTGCTCGACGAGCCGACAACCGGCCTGTCGTTCTCGGATGTCGAGGCGCTGTTGCAGGTGCTGCAACAACTCGTCGACGGCGGCAACACGGTCGTGGTGATTGAGCATCACCTGGACGTGATCAAGAACGCGGACTGGATTATCGACCTGGGGCCACTGGGCGGAGATCGCGGCGGACAGGTGGTGGCGGAGGGGACGCCGGAGGACGTGGCGCTCGCCGACGGCTCGTACACCGGTCAGTTTCTGCGCGATGTCCTGGCGCAACACGGCTGGCGGGCGCCCGCCGAAGCTGTCGCGGCATCGTAGAAATTTGCACCGCCTCCCCAACCCGATCGAGGGTTAAATGTCAGTGTTTGCAGCAAACTCAATTCGCTATTGCGAAACAGGGGATGCCGTCCTATAAGTGTGGTAGTCGCGAAAACGTCGGTGGCGGCGTAGCGCAAGACGAGCGCTTGAGAGGATGGATCGATGACCTATGTGATCGCGGAACCATGCATCGACGTCAAGGACCAATCCTGCGTTGAGGTCTGCCCGGTGGACTGCATCCACGCCGACGACGACGACCGCATGCTCTACATCTCACCAGATGAGTGCATCGACTGCGGCGCCTGCGAACCGGCCTGTCCGGTGACCGCCATTTTCTCCGAGGACGACGTGCCGGACGAGTGGCAGGCCTTCACCGAAATCAACGCCGAGTGGTTCGAGGACAAGGATTCGGCCCGAGGCAAGGTTGCCGAACTCGCCCCTTAGCTCGGGCGATTTATCGAGTCTCACTCAAGAGCGCTGCCGCTCTGATCGGACGCCACTTCATTGGCAAGCCATCAATATGCGGCAGCGCTTTCGTGTCCGCGTGTCACACCCAAGACAAGCGGATTCCTGTGAGACTCGTCACTCACTAGCCTGCCGCGGGATCTCGCGTTGTCCCCATGGGTCTGCGTGATCCCACCGGGACAAACTCCATCTCCCGCCGGAGAGTTGCACCCAAACTAATCAGAGTCGGCCCCGCGCAGGCGGGGCCTTCGCCGCCTATCTGTTCACAGCGCCCCCGCCTGCCCTCGGGCGACTTCACCAAGGGGTTATGCGCAACTCTCCAGCACCGGACGTCTTCAGAAGCCCAGACGGTCCCTGAGCGCGTCCACCAGCTCGTCGCTCCTGACGCGCACCTGTTCCTGCGTGTCGCGGTCTCGGATCGTCACAGCGTCGTCTTCGAGCGACTCGAAGTCGACGGTAATGCAAAGCGGCGTGCCAATCTCGTCCTGGCGGCGGTAGCGCCGACCGATGGACTGGGTGTCATCGTACTGCGTTGTCCAGTGCGGACGGATCCGGCCCCAGACCTCGCGGGCGAGATTGGCGACCGGCTCCTTGCGTGACAGCGGCAGCACCGCGACGGTGATCGGCGCGACTCGCGGGCTGAAGGCGAGCACCGTGCGATCGTCGCCCTTTTCGTCCGGTGTGACGGTGTAGGCGTCGCAGAGCAGGGCGAGCATGATCCGGTCGACGCCGGCGGCGGGCTCGATCACGTGCGGCACGATGTGCTCGTTGGTCTGCGGATCGAAGTATTCGAGCCGCTTGCCTGACGACTCGCCGTGCTGAGTGAGGTCGAAGTTGGTCCGGTTGGCGATGCCTTCCAGCTCGTCCCAGCCCCACGGATAGCGGTATTGCAGGTCGGTCGTGCCGGCCGAGTAGTGGGAGAGCTTTTCGGTCGGATGGACGTCGCGGCGGAGGTTGGCGGGATCAATGCCGAGGTCGACGTACCACTGCTCGCGCAGGTCGATCCAGCGGTGGTACCACTCGTCCGACTCGTCGGGCGCAACGAAGTACTCCATCTCCATCTGCTCGAACTCGCGAGTGCGGAAAATGAAGTTGCCCAGGGTGATCTCGTTGCGGAAGGACTTGCCCTGCTGCGCAATGCCGAACGGCAGACGGCGTCGAGTCGAAGTGAGCACGTTCTCGAAGTTGATGAAGATGCCCTGCGCCGTCTCGGGCCGCAGATAGGCCTGGGAACCCTCATCGGCAACCGGACCGACCTGGGTGCGAAACATCAGGTTGAATTCGCGCGCCTCTGTGAACTTGCCGACGACGCCGCACGTTGGGCATTCGGGGCCTTCGAGATGATCCTCGCGGAAACGACCCTTGCATTCGAGACAGTCGACCATCGGGTCGTGGAAGTTCTGCACGTGTCCGGACGCCTCCCAGACGCGCGGCGACTGGATGATGGCCGAGTCGAGCCCGACCACGTCGGAGCGCTCGCGCACGACCGACCGCCACCAGAGTTCCTTGACGTTGCGCTTGAGTTCAACGCCGAGCGGTCCGTAGTCGTAGGTCGATCCGAAGCCGCCGTAGATCTCGGAGGCGGGAAACACAAACCCGCGCTGTTTGCAGAGCGAGACGAGAGTGTCCAGAGATACTTCGGTCGCGGTGGTCATGCACATCGCCTTTCTGGAGGGGCTATCGGCGGTCGTATCGTGGGATTCAAAGCTGATGTCAGCGTATGGGGGAGGTGCCTTATGCGGTTCCTGATCGGTTTGACGTTGGGGTTGCTGATTGGCGCGGTGTTAACAGTCCTCGCGACCGGCAACGCCGGGCGGGCGCTGCAGGAACAGATCCGGGAACAAACGGAGCGAGAACGGGCGGGCCGGTCAACAGACATTTCGAAGAACGACTGACGCCAAAGAGAGGTTCTCTCCTCCCCCTTGCAGGGGGAGGTGCCGAAGGCGGAGGGGGTCCCTCCGAGGTAGGCTGAGCCCCCCTCTGCCCCCGCATCAAGTGCGGGGCAGGCTTTCCTTTCTCCCCCCGCTGCGCGGGGGGAGAAGGGACCTCGCTTAGAGGAACAGCGGACCGAACACGACGGCGACGATCGACATCAGCTTGAGCAGGATGTTGAGCGACGGGCCGGAGGTGTCCTTGAACGGGTCTCCGACCGTGTCGCCGACTACGGCGGCGGAGTGAGCATCGGAGCCCTTGCCGCCGAAGTTGCCCTCTTCGATGTACTTTTTGGCGTTGTCCCAGGCGCCGCCGGCGTTGGCCATCATCAGCGCGAGCATCGCGCCAGCCGCGATCGAGCCGATCAGCAGTCCGCCGAGCGCCTCAGCCGAGATCACCGCGCCAACGAAGATCGGCACGATCACCGCGATCAGACCGGGGATGATCATTTCGCGCAGCGCGCCGTCTGTCGAGATGGAGATCGCGCGCTCGTAGTCCGGGTCTTGCGTGCCGTCCATGATGCCGGGCATCTCTCGGAATTGGCGTCGCACTTCCTGGACCATCGACTCCGCCGCGCGTCCCACTGCTCCCATTGAGAGGGCGGAGAAGACGAACGGCATCAGCGCGCCGATGAGCAGGCCGATCAACACCTTGTAGTCGAGCAGGTTGAAGACGGCGTTGCCGATGTCGCCCCACACGGTGATGGCGTACGTCGCGAGCAGGGCGAGCGCGGTCAGCGCAGCGGAGCCGATTGCGAAGCCCTTGCCGGTCGCGGCGGTGGTGTTGCCGAGCTGGTCGAGCGCGTCGGTGCGCTCGCGCACCTCAGGGTCGAGACCGGCCTGCTCGGCGATGCCGCCGGCGTTGTCCGCGACCGGGCCGTAGGCGTCGGTGGCAAGCGTCACGCCGAGCGGCGCGAGCATGCCGACCGCCGCGAGCGCGATGGCGTAGAACTCGCCGAGTTCGTAGGCGATCACGATCGCCACGACGATGGTCACCAGCGGGATCAGCGTTGACATCATGCCCAGGCTGAGACCGCCGATGATGATCGGTCCGGTGCCGGATTCGGCTTGCTGGCTGAGATTGACGGTCGGTGAGTAGCGCCGGCCGCCAAGGGCGAAGCCTTCCGACGACGTGTACCCCTCGGTCACGGTGCCGATGATCTGTCCGGCAATCAGGCCGACCAGGATGGCGAAGAAGAGGTTCCACTTGCTGCCCTCAAGCGAGTCGAGGTCGAGCAATGCGATTGCGACAATGCCGCCGATGAGTACGAGGGCGGAAGCGCCGAATACCCCTGCTCGCAACGCCCACAGGAGCCGTCCCTGATCGGCCTGTTCGCCGGTGCGGACGAAAAACGTTCCGATCACGGCGGCGAGGATGCCGATACCCGCAATCAGCATCGGCAGAACGACAAGTCCGTCGTCCCATTCGAGGCTGATGTTGGCGGCCAACACCGTGGCGGCCAGCGCCATCGTGGCGACCATCGAGCCGACGTAGGACTCGAACAGGTCGGCGCCCATGCCGGCGACGTCGCCGACGTTGTCGCCCACGTTGTCGGCAATGGTGGCGGGGTTGCGCGGATCGTCTTCAGGGATGCCCGCTTCCACCTTGCCGACGAGGTCGGCCCCGACGTCGGCGGCCTTGGTGTAGATGCCGCCGCCGACGCGGGCGAACAGGGCGATCGATGATGCGCCGAAGGCGAATCCAGCCAGCGGAGCGACATCTTGCCAGATCAGGTACATGATCACGAGACCGAGCAGACCGAGTCCGACGACGGTCATGCCCATCACCGTGCCCGAGCCGAAGGCGACGCGCAGCGCGGGGTTGAGGCCCTCGCGGGCCTTGGCGGCGGTGCGGACGTTGGCGCGCACGGCGATCAGCATGCCAGCGTATCCAGCCGAGGCGGAGAGGATCGCACCGATGATGTATGAGATCGAAGTCCAGCGATGAGCCGTGCCGTCGAACTTGTCGAGCACATCGAGGTCGATGAAGATCAGCAGGATCACGAACACGACCGCGACGAATCCGGCCAGGAATGTGTATTCGCGCCTGAGGAAGGTCGCGGCGCCGGCCTGGATCGCCCGGGCGATCGTCTTCATCAGGTCGTTGCCTTCGTCCTCGGCCAGCACGTCGCGTACGCGCACGGCCGCGAATAGCAGCGCCAGGACCGCCGCGATAATGGCGAAGATCAGAATTTCCATGCAGGTCCCCTCACGAACAGATCAATCCCGTGCGGATCCGGTAGGCGGCGGCGCCGACCGCTGCCGCCAGACGGCAGGCTACCGCGCAGGCCATAGCGCGGCAATTCAGTGATTTACAGGGCTGCTTCGACCGAGATTCTGTCATTCCCGCGCCCGCCGCGGGTATCTTGCCGCGTTGAGCGCAGACATCGGTGCACCACATAGCGAGATTGCCGCGACAAGCGCGGCAATGACGAAGAGAATTGCTACAGATCCTTGACCGGCGCCGGCAGGTCGCCGTCGCGGGCGGCGTCGATCATCTGCTTTGCCTCTGCCGGCATCTCGACGCCCATCTGGTCGAAGCGCTCTTCGGCCCAACGCCCAATCTGGCGCGGGTCACGATAGGCGTCCGGGCCGGCGCCGGGACCCGGCGATCCGTACTGTTCGAGCACCTGCGCCTCGGTCTTGGGTGTGGCGAAGCGGGAGATGACCCGTTCCATCTCCTCCGACGGGCAGGACTCGCAGGTCGGGACCGTGGCTCGCTCCAGGGAGCGATGAAACTGTTCCTGTACATGGCCGCACTGCTGGCATCGGTATTCGTAGATCGGCACAGTCGGCCTCCTTCGGCGCGTACAGGCAGTGATCAGGTGAGATCGGCCGGCAGTTCGGGAGCCGTCCCGGCCGATTCGCGCCAAGCGGCCACCGATTCCGGGTCGTCGGCGTCGACGTCATCAAGCGTGTCGAAGCCCGGGAACGACAGTTCGGTCTTCGAGCGGAAACGCGAAAATCGGGTCTGCAACTCGCTGCCGCGGCAATCGGGACAGGCCGGCAAGGGATCTGACTCCGTGCGCACGCGGCGCTGAAACACTTCAACGTTGCGGGCGCAATCGGGGCAGTAGTACTCGTAGATCGGCATGTCGACGGCCTGGCTCCGGCTCTGGTTCCAGCTTAGTCGTCGAACGGTCCGTCTTCGATCGCGTCCGCGATGTGAGCCACCACCGTCAGCCGGCCGCGGTCGTCGGGCGCAATGATCATGACGTCGACCCGGATGTCGAACTCGACCTCCTGCTCGGAGAGCAGTCCGTGAGCGAGGCGGCGCAGTTGGCGTTGTTTCCGAGGTCCAATTGATTGGGCCGCCTCCACGGCATAGCGGCGATCGCTGCGGCTGCGAACCTCGACGATCACGTGGGTTCCGTCAGAATCGAGCGCGATGATGTCGGCCTCGCCCCAACGTCGGCGGTAGTTGCGCTCCACGATCCGATAGCCGCGAGCCTCCAGGTAGGCGGCGGCCAGATCTTCACCGGCGGCGCCCAGCGACTGCTTGTGGTCTGGCTGGCGCTCAGGACGCGGCGGCATCGAGGTCGAATCGAGGCTGATCCAGCGCGGCGACCGGAGCAAAGGTTCGGCGGTGTTCGGGACAGGGCCCGAGCGTCTGCAGCGCGCGCAGATGTTCAGCAGTGCCGTAGCCCTTGTGGCGAGCGAATCCGTAGCCCGGATATCGCTGGTCCAGTTCGTTCATCCACGTGTCGCGAGCCGTCTTGGCGATGATCGAAGCGGCGGCGATCGAGGCCACTGAACGGTCGCCCTTGACGATCATTTCAGTGGCGACGGGCAAGCCCAGGTCGTCGCGCCCGTCGGCCAGGACGACCTCGGGCGGCGTCGGCAACTGATCAATCGCACGGCGCGCTGCCAGTTTGAGCGCCGAGGTCATGCCCAGCTGATCAAGCTCACGCGCTTCCACCCAGCCGATCGACCACTGCAATGCCCCGGCCTCGATCGCCGGCGTCAGGCGCTCACGCCGGCGGGGGCTGAGCTGTTTGCTGTCCCGCAGCTCCGACATCCAGGCCTTCCGGCTGTCCATCGGGAGCGACACCGCCGCCGTGACGAGCGGTCCGGCCAACGGGCCTCGTCCAACTTCGTCAAGACCGACGATCGAGCGCGCGCCCCTGCGCCAGAGCCGCAGTTCCCGCCGTCGCGTCGGTCGTTGCACATGCTGATGCTAGTGCTTGTCGTTATGTCCGTGAACCACCTGAGACGCGCGTCTGAGCTGCGCAATTTGTTGCCGGTGCCCGACCCGCAAGCCATGCGCGTCGCGTTGCCGGGTTGGAAACGCTCCGCTTACGCAAGTTGACGCAATGCGTACCGTCGCCGGCCGGGGTTGCGATATGCTCGAATCAGACAGGCGACGCACCCGGCGCGTCCGTAGACGACCGGTGCGCGCCCAGGCTGAGGATTGGCGACGATGGGCGGCTCACGCTTCAAACGCAGCTTCCTGGTCTACCTGCTGATCGGCGTCGTGCTGATCATCGTCATCTTCTCGGTGTTCCCGCGTGGCGGCGGATCGAACGAGATCCCGCTGGCCGGCGGCACCGAATCGCTGCTCGAACGGATCAAGAACGATGCCGGTCTGATCGAGGCGATCCAGGTCGGATCGGACAAGGTCACGCTGGACTACCGCGACGGCGCGGAGTCCTACGAGACGAACGTCCCCGAGACGGCATTCGACTTCTTCGAATTCCTCTCGCGCGAGGGCATCGACGTCGGCTCGCAGGGATTCCCCGACATCGAAGTCGGCGGAGGCGGCGGTTTCGGCTCCACGATCGCCGGACTGTTCATCAACCTGCTGCCCTTCCTGTTGATCATCGGTCTGATCTTCTTCTTCCTGCGCCAGGCCCAGGGCCAGGGTTCGCAGGCGATGTCATTCGGCAAGAGCAAGGCGCGTCTGGTCACCGCGAACCGACCGACCGTCACCTTCAACGATGTCGCCGGCTGTGACGAGGCCAAGGAAGAGCTGCAGGAAGTCGTCGAGTTCCTCAAGTTCCCCGAGCGCTTCGCCTCGCTCGGCGCACGCATCCCGCGAGGTTGTCTGCTGGTCGGTCCGCCGGGCACCGGCAAAACGTTGATCGCCCGCGCGGTGGCCGGCGAGGCCGGCGTGCCGTTCTTCTCAATCTCCGGCTCCGAGTTCGTCGAGATGTTCGTCGGCGTCGGCGCGAGCCGCGTCCGCGACCTGTTCGAGCAGGCCAAGCGCAACGCGCCCTGCATCGTCTTCGTCGACGAGATCGACGCGGTCGGCCGCCAGCGCGGCGCCGGCGTCGGCGGCTCGCACGACGAGCGCGAGCAGACGCTCAACCAGATCCTGGTCGAGATGGACGGCTTCGACACCAACACCAACGTGATCGTCGTGGCCGCCACCAACCGCCCCGACATCCTTGACCCGGCGCTGCTGCGCCCGGGCCGCTTCGATCGCCGCGTCGTGCTTGACGCGCCCGACGTCAAGGGCCGCGTCGCGATCCTCGACGTGCACGTCCGCGGCAAGCCGCTGGCCGAGGAAGTCGATCTCAACACCATCGCCAAGGAGACGCCCGGATTCTCCGGCGCCGAACTGGCCAACCTGCTCAACGAGGCGGCGATCCTCGCCGCTCGCCGCCAGAAGAAGCACATCACCCAGGCCGAGGTCGAGGAAGCGGTTGACCGCGTCATGGCCGGTCCCGAGCGCAAATCTCGTCTGCTGGTGGGACGCGAAAAGGAGATCGTGGCATACCACGAGGGCGGTCACGCGCTGGTCGCCTCGCACATTCCCGGCCACGATCCGGTCCACAAAGTCACCATCGTCCCGCGCGGCATGGCCGGCGGCTACACCCGCTACCTGCCGGAGTCCGAGCATCGGCTGGCCGGCAAGACCTACTACGAGGGCTTCATGGCCTCCGCGCTGGGCGGGCACGCCGCCGAAGAGGTCGTGTTCGGCGAGATGACGACCGGCGCGCACGACGACCTGAGCAAGGTCACGCAGATCGCCCGCGCGATGATCACCCAGTGGGGCATGTCGGAACGGCTCGGCGCGCGCACCTTCGGCAAGAAGGAATCGATGGTCTTCCTCGGCCGCGATATCTCCGAGCAGCGCGACTACTCCGAAATGGTGGCCGAACAGATCGACGAAGAACTGCGTGAGATTATCGACCGGGCGCGAGACCGCGCTCGGACCATCCTGCGCCGTAACCGCGAGCAGCTCGATCTGTTGGCGACGCGGCTGATGGAGGTCGAGACGCTCGAGGGCGACGACCTTCGCGCGATCCTCGCCTGGCAGCCGGGCGACGCCGTTCCGCAGCCGACTCCGCCGCCGCCACCGCCCGATCCGACCCCGCCGCCGAGCGCGTCGGGCGACGACGCGCCGGAGGAGGAGCGGGAACCGCTGATGCCGCCCAAGCCCGGCCTCGCCTGGGGCGGCAACCAGAACAGCAGCTCGCTGGACTGAGCATTCGACGGTGTTCAACCACCCGGGTGTAGAGTGCTGTGTTGGTTGGTCGCTTGACGGCTGACCTGCGCTGGCTACGCTGGGTACTTCAGGACCGACAACGAAGTCAACTCGAGATCGATGCGAGACCAATATGAGCACTGATCCGTCAGACGTGTACGCCGTGATTCGCAGCGGCGGCAAACAGTACCGCGTCTCTCCGGGCCAGCGGATCACGCTGGAACGGCTCGACGGCGAGGCCGGGGACGCGATCAGCTTCGACGACGTGCTGCTCGTCAACGGCGGCGGCGAGGTCGCCGTCGGCACGCCAACCGTTGCGGCGGCCAGCGTCAGCGGTGAGATCGTCGAACAGGGCCGGGGACGCAAGATCAACGTCTTCAAGTACAAGAGCAAGACCCGCTACCGCCGGCTGCGCGGACACCGACAATTGCACACCTCCGTGCTCGTCAATGAGGTGGCGTTGGGCGACCAGGTCTGGTCGGCCCCGGCCTCTCAAGAGGTCGGCGAAGATGTTGCCGAACCCGAGGCGGAAGAGATCGAGCAGCCCGCCGATGCGATTGAGGAAGCTGAAGCCGAGACCGTCGCTGAGGTTTCCGAGGAGCACGAAGAAGATCCGGCTAACGCCGAGAATGACGAAGCCGCCGAGAGCGGCGACGAGACCGAAGAATAGGGGAGCGCCATGGCACACAAGAAGGGCGTCGGCTCGTCCCGCAACGGGCGCGACAGCAACTCCAAGCGACTGGGCGTCAAGCTGTTCGACGGCGAGATCGTGCGCACCGGCGGGATCATCGTGCGTCAGCGCGGCACCCGGATCCACGCGGGTGACAACGTCGGCGTCGGCCGCGACCACACCCTCTTTGCCCTTGCCGACGGCACCGTCAAGTTCTCGCCGTACGCGCACAACCGGCGCAAGAAAGTCTCCGTCATACCAGCCGAGCTTGAAGAGGTGGGCGCGTGAAGGCTGAGATTCACCCCGAGTACGTCGACGCCACGATCACCTGCGGCTGCGGTCACAGCTGGCAGACCCGCGCGACCAAGTCCGACATCCGCATCGAGATCTGCTCGACCTGCCACCCCTTCTTCACCGGCGAGCAGCGAATCGTCGACACTGCCGGCCGGGTCGAACGCTTCCGCCGCCGCTACGGCATCGCCGAAGACGAGGAGTAGGTCCAACGACATCTCGTCATTCCCGCGCTTGCCGCGAGAATCTCGCCTTCCTCTGCACGACCGCCGCAATCGGCGCAGTCGAAGCCCGCGCTACTCGATCATGCGCTCAGATGCGCCGTACGAACCAATGCGAGATACCCGCGGCAAGCGCGGGTATGACGAATCGCGTTGCGTGAATCAAACCCCCGTCAACTCGATCAGTCGTCGCCGAGGTCGCGATAGAAGCAGCTCCGATTGCCGGTGTGACAGGTGGGGCCGTGCGGGACGGCGCGGACGAGGAGGGCGTCGACGTCGCAGTCCTTGCGGATTGTGACCAGCTCCAGCACGTTGCCGCTGGTCTCGCCCTTGGTCCAGAACTCCTGTCGGCTGCGGCTCCAGAAGGTGACCAGCCGCTTCTCCAGCGTCATCCGCAGCGACTGCTCGTTCATGTAGCCGAGCATCAGGATCTCGTTCGTGGCGTCGTCCTGGACGATCGCCGGGATCAGCCCGTTGGCGTCGTACTTCAACTCCGGCACGCTGAATTCAGCCAGGTCAGAGGACGTCGTCATAGTCCGCGTGCTCCATTCGCATGGGGATGCCGGCCGCCTGCATCTGGCGCTTGACATCCATGATCGGATGGGTGCCGAAGTGAAAGATCGATGCGGCGAGGACGGCGTCGGCCCTGCCTTCGGTGATGGCGTCGATCATGTGCTGCGCGTTGCCGGCCCCGCCCGAGGCAATCACCGGGACGCTGACGGCGTCCGAGACGGCGCGGGTCAATGGAATGTCATAGCCATCCTGGTGGCCGTCCGTGTTCATCGAGGTCAACATGATTTCGCCCGCTCCCCGCTCGACGACTTCGGTGGCCCACGCGATCGCGTCGATGCCAGTCGGTCTGCGGCCGCCGTGCGTGTAGACCTGCATCGAACCGTCCGATTCAGTGCGCGCGTCGATCGCGACCACGATGCACTGGGAGCCAAACCGGTGGGCGCCTTCGGAGATCAGCTCGGGACGTTCAACCGCCGCCGTGTTGATCGTGATTTTGTCCGCGCCCGACTCCAGCATCAGCCGCATGTCGTCGTCCGAGCGCAGCCCGCCGCCGACCGTGAACGGGATGAACACGCGGTCGGCCGTGCGCCGCACCATGTCGACAACCGTATTGCGGTCCTCGTGCGAGGCCGTGATATCGAGGAATACGAGCTCGTCAATGCCCTCGTGGTCGTAGAGCGTGGCCAGTTCGACCGGGTCGCCGGCGTCACGGAGTTCGACGAACGAGATCCCCTTGACCACCCGGCCGGCGTCAACATCGAAGCAGCCGATGATTCGCTTGGTCAGCATGATCGGCTCAACATCTCGTCAGCACGTTCGCTCGCGCATGCCGGCCTCGGCCGCCTCGAACGCGTCCGACAGCCGCAGCCGACCGTCGTACAACGCACGTCCCAGTACGACCCCTGCCGCCCCGTTGGCGGCGAGCCGGCGAATCTGCATGGGATGGGCGATCCCGCCGGCCGCGATCACCGGCGAGCGTGCGACACCGGCCACGCGGGCGAACTCGGCCTCGTCGTGACCGCCCAGCATGCCGTCGGAGGCGATGTCGGTGTAGATGAACCGACGCACGCCCAGGTCTTCAAGCTGAGGAATCAGCGCCACCGCCGGCAGCTCGGACTCCTCGGTCCAGCCGTTCAGCGCCACGCGGCCGCCCTTGGCGTCGACGGAGACCGTCAACGCCTCGCTGCACAATTGCACCGCCTTTGAGAGGAAGTCGCGATCGGTGACGGCTGCCGTCCCTACGATGATCCGCTTCACGCCTGCATCGAGATAGCGGCGTACCGTGTCGAGATTGCGAATCCCGCCGCCGACCTGGACCGGTTTGCCCAGCGCGGCGATCCGTTCGACAAACTCCGCATTGGCGGCGCGTCCTTCGCGTGCGCCGTCGAGATCGATCACGTGCAACATCTCCGCGCTTTCGTCGATCCACCGTCGCGCCGGTGCGATCGGATCGTCGTCGAACACGGTCTCGCGGTCATAGTCGCCCTGGACCAGGCGCACGCAGCGTCCGCCGCGAATGTCGATCGCGGGTAACACGTCGATCATGTTGGGTGTCGATCCCGGACTCATCGCGACGCTCCATTGCCCGAGTGCTCGAGCAGGAAGTTGCGATAGATCCGCAGTCCGTAGGCGCCGCTCTTCTCCGGGTGAAACTGGGTCGCCGCGAGTCGACCACGCTCAACCACGGCCGTCACGTCGGCGCCGTAGTCGGCGACCGCCACCACGTCCTCGGACGCGGCCATGTCGCAGTAGTAGGAGTGGACGAAATAGAAGTGCGCGCCGTCGGGGATGCCGTCGAACAGCGTCGTCGAACGACGCTGTTCCACCCGGTTCCAGCCCATGTGCGGAATCTTGCGTCCTTCCGGCAGCCGCACGACGCGGCCCGGGAGCACGTCCAGACAGGGGTGCTCGCCGCCTTCCAGCGAGACGGTCATCAACGCTTGCAAGCCCATGCAGACGCCAAGAAAGGGGCGGTCCGCGGCGATGTACTCGCGGATCGGTTCGACCAGCTGCCGCTGGTGCAGGTTGTGCATCGTGTCGGCTGCCGCGCCGACGCCGGGCAGGATCACCACATCGGCCTCATCAAGCGCCGCCGGCACCGAGGCGACGTCCGGCCTCGCGCCGACACGCTCGACCGCACGGACCACGGAGCGCAGATTGCCTGCTCCGTAGTCGAGGATGATGACGTCAAGATCGGCCAGACGCGGATCGCTCACAGGCCGAGCGTATCAGTAGGAATAGCCCCCGCTTCGTTCCTATAGTGAACTCGATGTCAACCCAATCATCAGTCAGCGACAGCGAGATCATCGTCGCGCGAGACCGCGTCGAGACGTTACGCGCCGAGATTCTGCGCCACAATCATCTCTATCACGCACTGGACCAGCCCGAGATTTCCGACGCCGACTACGACGAGCTTTTCGCCGAACTCAAGCGCCTGGAGACCACCTACCCCGAACTCGCGTCCGACGACAGTCCCACACAGACGGTCGGCGCGCCGCCGGGACGCACGTTTGCCGTCGTCGAACACCGGCTGCGCATGCTCTCGCTGGGCAACGCGTTCAACGCCGACGAGCTACTGGCCTGGAGACAGAGAGCCGCCGACCTGCTCGACCGCGAGGAGTGGACCTACGTGTCCGAACCGAAGATCGACGGCCTCGCCATTGCCCTGGTCTACGAGCGAGGCCGGCTGGTCCAGGCGGCGACCCGCGGCGATGGCCGCGCGGGCGAAGATGTGACCGCCAATCTGCGGGCGATCGACGCCGTACCCAATGAACTGAGCGGCAATCCTCCTCCGCTGTTCGAGGTCCGCGGCGAGATCTACATGCCCAAGGCCGGATTCGACGCGATGAACGCCGAAATCGCGGCCGAAAACGAGCGCCGCCGCGAGGAAGGCCGGGCCGGTCTGACCCTGTACGCGAACCCGCGCAACGCCGCCGCCGGTTCGGTCCGCCAGAAGGACGCCTCGGTGACCGCCACACGGCCGCTCAGCATCGGCGTCTACCAGCTTGGTTGGTGCGACGACGCGGTCACGCCCGACTCCCACTGGGAGACGCTCGGCTGGCTTGCTGAGTTCGGCTTCCCGACCACGCCCGAGGCGGCGCACCACGACGGCATCGAAGACGCCCTCGCCGCCTGCGAACACTGGACCCAGCGCCGCGACTCCCAGGCCTTCGAGATGGATGGCGTGGTCGTCAAGGTCGACGACCTCGGATTGCAGGCCGACCTCGGCATCGTCGGACGCGAACCTCGCTGGGCCATCGCATGGAAGTTCCCGCCCCAGGAGGCCTCGACCGTCGTCGAACAGATCCTCGTCAACGTCGGGCGCACCGGCAGCATCAATCCTTATGCCCGACTGCGTCCCGTCCGCGTCGGCGGCGTCCAGGTGACCAACGCCACCCTGCACAACCTCGACGATATTCGCCGCAAAGACATCCGCGAAGGCGATACCGTCGTCATTCGCCGCGCCGGAGAGGTCATTCCGCAGGTGGTTCGGCCCGTGCTCGAACGCCGGCCGGATGATTCCAGCGAATGGCAGATGCCCACAGGTTGTCCCGGCACGACCTGCGGAGAGCTCGGCTGCACGAATGAGCATTGCGGCGGCGATCGCGGGATCATCGACATTTGCGAAGGAACCTGGTGCGGCGGCACGGTCTCGCGCCAGGGCGACGACGCTGATTTCTACTGCGACAACCCTCACTGTCCAGCCATCGTTCAGCGGGCCATCGAGCATTTCGCCTCGCGCGGAGCCATGGATATCCGCGGCCTGGGCGAGAAGATGATTCGATTGCTGTTGCGGGAGGACGTGATTCACGATGTCGCCGAGATTTACTCCGTTGCCGATCGGCTGCAGGACCCTGAGAAGCGCGAAAAACTAGCAAGGATTCGCGGCCTTGGGCAAGTCAAGAGGCGCAAGGGCGAGGAGATCTACGAGGTCGGTGACCGTCTGCGAAATCTCGCCGCAGCGATAGAACGATCCAAATCGCGTGGACTGGCGAATCTTCTCATTGGACTCGGAATTCGCCATGTCGGCGGAGAGAACGCTACTCTCCTCGCTGACCACTTTGGATCGCTGGACGCGATCCTTGGCGCTGAGCAGGATGCCCTTGCGGCGGTTGAAGGCGTTGGTCCAATCATTGCGGCAAGCATTAGAGATTGGGCATCGTCAGAAGAGAACAGAGATCTCGTCAAACGCCTCAAAGAAGCTGAAGTAGAGCACACAATCCAGAGAACCGAGATTGAGCCTCAAGAAAAGCCTTACGACGGTAGACGCTTCGTCCTGACCGGCCGGTTCGCCGACATGACCCGTCCCCAGGCCGAGGCGCAACTCAAGTCCCTGGGCGCGGCCGTCGGTTCCTCGGTCAGCAAGAACACGACGGCGCTCTTCGCCGGCGAGGCCGCAGGATCGAAGCGCGCCAAGGCCGAATCTCTGGGCATCCGGATCTTCGATGAAGACCGGCTCCAGGAAGCCCTGCAGGACCCTGCCGCATTCCTGGAGCGGTTGACGGAAGAGGAACCAGCGGGCGCCATTTGACGTTCAACTGGTACAGATATCGAGCGGTTAACGGGTACGCTGGTCTCAGCCGATTTGGCCTGTCGTCCTCTGCCTATTGTGAGTGAGCGCCCCCATGATCGCGGTGCTCGAACGGGCCGGAATCTGAGGAGTCCTGATGGTCTGGTCTCCATTTGACTGGTTGTCCCGGCGGTTCTCGCCGGATGTGGGCATCGACCTGGGCACCGCGAACACCCTGGTTTCGGTCCGCGGCCGCGGCATCGTGGTCAACGAACCGTCAGTCGTGGCGATTAACCGGATCGACAACTCCGTGCTGGCCATTGGCAAACAGGCGAAAACCATGGTCGGCCGGACGCCCGCCCACATCGTCGCCACCAGACCGCTGCGCGACGGCGTAATCTCCGATTTCGACGTGACCGCGCGGATGCTCAATCACTTCATTCACGAAGCGCTGCAGCGCAGCGGGATCGGCATTGGCCGGCCGCGAGTCATGGTCGGCATTCCCGGCGGCGCGACCGAGGTCGAAAAGCGCGCCATCTTTGAGGCGACCCGCTCGGCCGGCTCTCGCGAGGTCCACCTGATCGAAGAGCCGATGGCCGCGGCGATCGGCGCCGGGCTGCCGATCTTCGAATCGACCGGCAGCATCGTCGTCGACATCGGCGGCGGCACCACGGAGGTCGCAGTCTGTTCGATGGGCGGCATGGTCGTGAGCACCTCGACCCGGGTCGCCGGTGACGAAATCGACCAGGCGATCATCACCTACGCGCGTCAGGTCCACAACATCCAGATTGGTGAGGCGTCGGCCGAGAAGATCAAAATCGCCGGCGCCTCCGCATTTCCGTTGGAAGAGGAGCGCGATGTCACCCTGAGCGGTCGCGATCTCTCAACCTCAATGCCGAAAATCGTCACCGTAACGACCGTCGAGCTGCGGGACGCCATTTCGTCGGCGGTGTCTTCCATCATGGATGCTGTGCTCCGCACCATGGAGATCACACCGGCGGAGCTGATACCCGACATCATGCAACAGGGCATCGCCCTCGCCGGCGGCGGCGCCTATCTGCCCGGTCTGGATCGGCGGATGTCCCAGGAAACGAAGTTCCCGGTCTACAAGGCCGACTCCCCCTTGACCTGCGTCGTGCGCGGTTGCGCTGAAGCGCTGAACGAGACTCGAGCGCTCGCCGCCGCCGACGGTCAAGTGCTCGCCGGGCGGCGCTAGGGCGGGTACAGGCGAGAGGCGGGTACCGTGCCACTGCTCGGCGCACTGCTTCGACTCCTGGGCGCCCGCACCCGTTGGGTGCTGCTGATCGCGCTGATCGTGGGCGGCCTCACGCTCCTGGGCCTGATCGGCTGGGCCGCCACGATCGAGGATCGCGCCGCGACCGCGCTCAATCCGGTTCAGCGGGCCTTTCGCCAGGCCGGCGAGCCGATCTCCAATCTGCTCCGCGATTTGGACGATTTCGGCCGCTTGCACTCCGAGAACCGGGGACTGCGCTCGCGAATCGAACAGCTCGAAGCCGACAACGCACGACTGCGCGAACTGCAAATCCAGGTCCGGGCCAGGCAGGCGTTGCTCGAGGTCCAGGCCGAAACCGACGCCGTCACGATCACCGCCAATGTCACCACCCGCGACCTGACCGGTCTGCGCACCATTATCGGCATCGACCGCGGCTCCAACGACGGGCTCCGAGCCGGACTGCCCGTGTTGGCCGCCGGCGGAACACTGATCGGGCAGATCTACGATGTGCGTCCGCACACGTCGTTCGTCCGCCTGATCACCGACCCCGACAGCGCCGTCAGACTCCTGCACCAACAGTCGCGCAGCGAAGTCGTCGCAACCGGCGACACGCTGGGCAACCTCGAAGTCCGCATCCCCTGGACCTCGGAAGTCGAACTGGGGCACATCTTCGTTACCTCGGGCCTGGACGGCGAACTGCCTCAGGGTCTGCCGGTTGGGCGAGTCTCGGCCGCCGAAGGCACGGTGCAGGACGCATTCCGCCATGTCGTGCTTGATCCAATCGCTCCCCTCGATCAGCTTGAGCAGGTCCTCGTCCAACTCACGATCCCGCCGCCCGACCTCTCGATCCTCGACCCTGACGCGGCCGAGGGCGACGGAGGCTGAACGATGAGCGCGATTCGCTGGACCCTGCTACTCGGCCTGCTCTTCGTCCTCGTCATCTTCCAGACGGCCGCCAGCCCATCGTTCCCGATCTTCGGAGTCGGCCCCCATGTCGTGCTGATCGTGCTCTGCTGTTGGGCCATGGTCAGACCGCCGGTCGAGACCCTCGTGCTCATCCCCCTGGCCGGCGTCGGACTGGGTCTGCTCGCCTTCCAGGGAATGGCCGAGTCCGTCGCCGCGCTCGCCCCCATCGGGCTGGCGGCGTTGAGTTGGCGCGCCTGGAAGGAGTCACGCGCCCACACGCCGCTGGCGCTGGAGTGGGCAGCCACGATCGTGCTGGTCGGCGCAGCATCGATCCTGCATTTCACCGCCCACGCGATCGCCGTCGAAATCTCCACCAACGGCGTCAACTGGCTTGCCGCGCTGCGCACCGTGATGCTCGGCGGATTCCTCGGGAACATTCTGCTCGGCGCCATCGTCTACTGGTTCGTCCGCATTCCCACTTCAGGCGCGGTATCCATGTCAACGACTCCAGGAACGGCCGGCTTCTAGATGCAGCGGCGACCGCGAGGGAATCGATCCGAGGGTGTCGCGCGTGAGTACGCGCAACATCTCGAACATCGTGAGGGGTTTCCCGTTCGCGCCAGGGTCTGGCTGCTGGGCGGATTCATTCTGCTGCTGTTCGGCATCCTGACCGTGCAACTGGTCCGGCTGCAAATCCTCAACCACGACGAGTATGTCGCCCGCGCTGCCAGCAATCGGGTCAGAACGATCGACATCCCGCCGGCGCGCGGCCTGATCTACGACCGCGAAGGCAACCTGCTCGTCGAGAACGCGCCGGCCTACCGAATCATGCTGGTCTCCGCCGAAGTGCCGGATCGACTCGTCGCGCAAGTGGCCGAGGAACTGGCGGAGATGTTCGACGCGCAGGCCTGGGAAATCGAAGAACGGATCTGGGACCGCAAGTACTCCAATGATCCCTTCCTGCCGCTCCTGATCGCCGAAGAACCGACGCCCGCTCAGGTCATCGACGTGACCTCGAGACGCTCGCTTCTGCCCGGGGTGCGGGTCGAGACCATCTCGATTCGGCGCTATGAACATGGACGCCTGCTCGGTCACATCCTCGGCTACGTCGGCGCGATCGCCGAGGAGGAGTACGAAGAGCTGTCGGGCGCCCGCTACCTCTACAGCGACCGAATCGGACGGACCGGCGTCGAAGCGTCGTACGAACGCCAGTTGCGCGGCACAGCCGGACGCCAGCTCGTCGAAGTCGATGCCGTTGGCAATGTCCTGAGAACCTTGAACGATCGCTCCTCTGAACCTGGTCTAAGCATTGTCCTCACCATCGACCTCGAGTTGCAGCAGCGCATCGAAGACATCCTGCTCGACCATCTGGGCGCGTCGCTGTTTGCCTCCGCCGTCGTCCTCAACGTCCAGAATGGCGAAGTCCTGGCAATGGTCTCGGTGCCCAACTACGACGTCAACATCTACGAGGAAGTAACGACCGACGAATACCAGCAACTGCTGGAAGATCCGGGCCAGCCACTGATCAACCACGCCATCCAGGATCAGTTCCCGCCCGGATCGATCTTCAAGATCGTCACCGCCGTCGCCGGTCTGGCTGAGGGCGCGATCACGCCCGAAACCCGGATCTACTCGCCCGGCGTCCTCGAAGTCCACAACGAACTCTCGCCCGGCATCATCTACCGCTTCGGCGACACGACGCAGGGCGTCTTCAATATCCGCACCGCGCTGGCCGAGTCATCGAACGTCTTCTTCTACTACGTCGCCGGAGGAGATCCCTACCGCAATCCCGACAATCCACCCCGCCATCCGTCGGAGCAGGAACGGCTCGACGATCTGGCCGACGACGGCATCGTCGCCGGAGACGTCCGGTTCGTCGGCGCGGGCAATGAGGCGCTCGCCAGGTGGGCCCGCGAGATGGGCTTCGACGCGCCGACGGGCGTCGACCTGGTCGGCGAAGCCGCCGGCCTGATCACATCAGCCCAGCAAAAGCTCGAGGCTTTCGGCGAAGAGTGGCGCGACGGCGACACCTACAACATGGCCATCGGCCAGGGCTTCACGACGGTCACGCCGTTGCAGATGGCGGTAGCCACTGCGGCGATCGCCAACGGCGGAACGGTGTTCGAGCCTCGCGTCGTCCGCGAACTGATCGATACCAACGGCAAAGTCGTGCAGCCGTGGCAATCCGCGGTGCGCAACCAGATCGACGTCGACCCCGAAATCCTCCGCATCGTCCGCGAGGGCATGGCGCTCTGCACCCTCATGGGCACCTGTCACGACGCGCTCGTTGAGTTGCCGGAGATGCTGATCGGCGGCAAGACCGGAACCGCGGAATTCAACCAGACGGGCACCGCCGTATCCGGGGCAGAGGAAGGCCCGACCCACGGCTGGTTCATCGCCTTCGCCCCGTTCGACGATCCGGAAATCGCCATTGCCGTCTTTTTCGAGTTCTCCGCCGGCTACCTGGCCTCGGCTGCGGGCGGCGAGATCCTCCGCGCCTGGGCCGAGACCTCCGGCGCGCTGTCCACTGCCATCCCGCCGCCGCACGCGAGAATCGCGATCACGGACGAGGAAAATGAGCGCCTCGAACAGGCCGTCAGGGAGAGGTCACGCTGATGGCCGGCCACTCCTGGCGACATTTCGATCCGCTCATCCTGATCGCGGCCCTCGCGCTGGCCGGCTACGGCGCACTGGTGATCTACTCCGCCTCGCTGCCTCGCGGGGCAGAGGGAGTCGTGCTCTCCAGCGCCGTGCAGCGGCACATCATTTTCGCCCTCGTCGGGGCCGTGCTGATGATCGCCCTGACCCGTCTCGACTACCGCCTGATCGACGCTCTCGGCTGGCTCGCCTACGGCTTCGGCATCATTGTGCTGGTCGCCGTGCTCTTCCTCGGCAGCGACGAGTTCGGCTCGCGCCGCTGGTTCGACCTTGGATTCACCGTCGTCCAGGCGTCCGAGATTGGCAAGCTGATGACGATCATCGGCCTGGCCAAGTTCCTCACCGACTTCCGGGATCGCCTGCAGGAGTTCCGCATCTTTCTGCTCTCCCTCGGCATTGCCGCGCTGCCCGCCGCGCTCGTGTTCATCGAGCCCGACGCCGGTTCGGCCGTGGTCTTCATGGCGCTCTGGCTCGTGATGACCCTCTTCGCCGGCGCGCGCCTGCGCCACTACGTAATGCTCGCCGCGATCGGACTCTGCCTGGTCCCGGTCGGGCTCGCCGCCGGGGTCCAGGACTATCAGCGCGACCGCATCCGCGCCTTCATCGACCCCGAGTCCGACCCTCAGGGCGCAGGGTTCAACGTCATCCAGGCCGAAACCTCGGTCGGTTCCGGCGGCCTCTGGGGACAGGGACTGACCGATGGAACGCAGACCCAGCTCGACTTCGTCCGCATCCAGACCACCGATTTCATCTTCAGTGTGCTCAGCGAGGAACTCGGATTCGTCGGCGCGATGGCCTTGTTCATTCTCTTCCTCCTCTTGCTGACCCGTATGCTGCGCGTCGCGACCCGTGCCGGCGAGCCGCTCGGCCAGCTGCTCGCGGTCGGGCTGATCACGATCATCGCGGTCCAGGTCTTCATCAACGTGGCCATCAATATCCGCCTGATCCCGGTGACCGGGATCCCGCTGCCGTTCATTAGCACCGGCAACTCGTCCCTGTTGGTATTCTTCATCGGCCTGGGACTGCTGCAGAGCGTCCTCGCCTGGCAGGACGACGCCCGCCGCGGCCCCGCATTCTGACCACTCCACACACACAACTACAGGAACCCAACCATGTCAGTCCGACTCTCGATCGTTCCCATCCAGGTCTCCGACCAGCAGGCGGCCATCGAGTGGTACGCCGAGAACCTGGGCATGGAGAAGGTCATGGACGATCCAATGGGGCCGGAGCTCCGCTGGATCACGGTCAAGCTTCCCGAGGACGACGTGCAGTTCGTGCTCGCCAACTTCGGAGCCTTCGATCCCGACGGCGCGCAACCCGGCTCAACCAGCGGCTATGTCCTCTGGACCGACGACATCCAGGCCACCTATGAGGACTGGTCCGCCAGAGGTGTCGAGTTCAGCGAACCACCCACCGAGCAGTTCTGGGGAACCCAGGCCCTCTTCCACGACCCCGACGGCAACGGCTGGGTTCTGGTCCAGCGGCCAACCACCGAGTAATCGCACCCAACACAACCGTCATACCCGCGCTCGCCGCGGGTATCTCGCAGCGGTTCACAGGACGCCTCGGCACCACGATCCGCAATCACAGCGGAGACTCACAACTGCATCGACGATCGCGTCGGACTCAGCGAGATTCCTGCGGCAAGCGCGGGAATGACGAGAACTCTCTTGGCGCTCTCCCAGCGAAACTGCAATCAGGAAGTGGCGACCGCTTCGCCTTCTTCCTCTTCCTCCTCTGACTCAGAGTCGTCCTTGGCCGCTTCAACCTCGGCAGCGAGTTCTTCGGCGCGTGAGAGACCTTCGATGCGCTCGTAGTGCAGCATGTCTTCTTCGACGCCGTTCTCGTTCAACTCCTTGGAGAGGTCGACGCGAATCGTGTCGCCGGCTTCGAAGTCGCCGCGCAGCAGCGCCTCCGAGAGCGAATCCTCGAGCCGTTCCTGGATCACGCGGCGTAACGGTCGAGCGCCGAAGATCGGGTCGTAGCCCTTCTCTCCGAGCCAGTCGCGGGCCGCCTCCGTCACGTCCAGTTCGACCTGTTTCTCCTGGATCCGCGAATCGACCTCCTTCAGCATCATGTCCACGATGCTGCGGATGTGCGCACGGCTCAGCGGGTGGAAGACCAGGGTGGTGTCCACGCGGTTCAGGAACTCAGGCCGGAAGACGCGCTTCATCTCCTGAAGAACCTTGTCCTTCATCTTCTCGTAGCGCTGCTTCTCCGACTGGTCCTCGTCGTTGATCGTCGAGAAGCCGATCGCTGACTCGCGCCGGATCAGGTCCGATCCCACGTTCGAGGTCATGATGATGATTGTGTTGCGGAAGTCCACCCGCCGGCCCTTGGCGTCGGTCAGGTGACCGTCGTCGAAGACCTGCAGCAACATGTTGAAGACCTCAGGATGCGCCTTCTCGATCTCATCCAGCAGGATCAGGCAGTACGACTTGCGCCGCACGGTGTCGGTCAGCTGTCCGCCATCGTCGTAGCCCACGTATCCCGGAGGCGCCCCGACCAGACGCGCGACCGTGTGCCGCTCCATGAACTCCGACATATCCAGCCGGACCATGTTGTCGTCCGAGCCGAACATGAAGTCGGCCAGCGCCCGAGCCAGCTCCGTCTTGCCGACGCCGGTCGGTCCAAGGAACATGAACACGCCGATCGGCCGACGCGGGTCCTTGAGTCCCGCCCGCGCCCGCCGCACGGCCTTGGCCAGCGCGACGATCGGCTCTTCCTGTCCCACGATCCGCTCGTGCAGATCCTCTTCCATCCGCAACAGCCGCTCGGACTCCTCGGTCGCAATCTGCACCAGCGGGATGCCGGTCCACATCGAGACGACCTCGGCGATGTCCTCGGCGAGCACGTCGGTGGAGTCACGCTCCCGCTGCTGGTCGAGGTCTTCCTCCAGCTCAGAGATTCGTTGCGTCAGCTTCAGCTCGCGATCGCGCAGGTCGGCCGCGTACTCGTATTGCTGCTGGTTGATCGCCTGCTCTTTCTCCTTGCGGATGCCCTCAAGCCCGACCGTCGCCTCTTTCAGTGACGGCGGCGTGTACGAGCGCCGAATCCGCACCCGCGACGCCGACTCGTCAATCAGGTCAATCGCCTTGTCCGGCAGCGCCCGGTCGGAGATGTAGCGAGCCGACATCTCGGCCGCGGCGACCAGCGCCTCGTCCGTGATCTCCAGCTTGTGATGCTCTTCGTAACGATCCTTGATCCCGCGAAGGATCTCGATCGTCTCTTCAATCGACGGCTCTTCCACCACGATCGGTTGGAAGCGTCGCTCGAGCGCCGCGTCGCGCTCGATGTGCTTGCGGTAGTCGTCCAGCGTCGTCGCGCCGATCGTCTGCAACTCGCCCCGAGCCAGCGACGGCTTGAGGATGTTCGCCGCGTCGACCGCGCCTTCCGCCGCTCCGGCGCCGACCAGCATGTGCAACTCGTCGATGAACAGCACGCAATTGCCCGCGCCCTTGATCTCCTCGACAACCTTCTTCAGCCGTTCCTCGAACTCGCCGCGGTACTTCGTCCCCGCGACCAGCGAGCCGATGTCCAGCGTCAGCAGCCGCTTGCCTTGCAGCGTCTCCGGCACGTCGCCCGAGGCGATGTGCTGCGCCAATCCCTCGACCACCGCCGTCTTGCCAACGCCCGGTTCGCCAATCAGCACCGGATTGTTCTTCGTCCGTCTCGAGAGAATCTGAACGACCCGCTGAATCTCCTTCGACCGCCCAATCACCGGGTCCAGCGTCCCCGCCCGCGCTGCCGCGGTCAGGTCGAAGCCCAGCTGGTCGATCGTCGGAGTCCGAGTCGCCGAGCGAGACCCCGAGCCGCTGCTCGCGCCCGCCCCGGCGCCCGCCGTCGCGGGACCGCTCTGCGAGAGGATCCGCGTCGTCTCCGCCCGAACCCGCTCCAGATTGACGCCCAGCGACTCCAACACGCCCGCCGCAATGCCCTCGCCCTCGCGGACGAGGCCCAGCAGCAAGTGCTCGGTTCCGATGTAGTGGTGATTCAGCCGCCGCGCCTCGTCGACGGCCAACTCAATCACTTTCTTCGCTCGCGGAGTCAGACCTATCTCACCCAGCACGGCGCGGTCGCCGCGGCCAATGATGAATTCAACAGCCGATCGAACCTTTCCCAGCTCCACGCCCAGGTTTGACAGCACCTTCGCCGCCACCCCGTCGCCCTCGCGCACCAGACCGAGCAGCAGATGCTCGGTGCCGATGTAGTTGTGGTTGAAGCGCTGGGCTTCTTCCTGCGCCAGAGTCAGGACGCGCCGGGCGCGTTCAGTGAACTTGTCAAATCGATCTGCCATAGCAGTCTCCAGTACACCCCGTACACGAAGCGACCGCGACGCAGCCGCTCGCGGGATACGGCCAGCCTATCAGAGCATTGGTCGGCGATTGACGGTTGTACCCACCGAACTTCACCGTCTGCTGTACAGAACCCTGCGCTCTCAAAGCTCCCCCTCCGGGGGAGCTGTCGCAACGCGACTGAGGGGGCCCGTCAGCCTCCAGCTTGCGCCAACAAGCACTCAGCAGAGGATGCCCGAACGGCGCATGGTGAGATGCCTTGGTGTGGGAGAAGAGGACGCTTGTCTAACCCGCAGGCCCTTAACGCTCGTCGCCGAAGTCCTGCTCCGTGACGCCCGCGCGCTCCAAGGCCTCCTGCATCGCCGATACCGCCCGCACCGGCTCCGGCGCAGCCTCGGGCTGCGACTCCTCGGCCGGCCGCGATGGCTCGTCCGACGCCTCAGGTTGCGGCGGAGGCTCTGGCATGGACTCCTGCTCGACGCCGAAGCGCTCGGCCACGTCATCCGGCATCCGGACAATCCCGCCGTCCTGGTTGAAGCGCCAGCCCAGACGCTCGGCGTCCGAACGCGCCTGCCGCAACGACAGACCCAGCCGGTGACGGTCCCGCTCAATCCGCACGATCTTCGCCGGAATGATGTCGTTCTCCAGGACGACCTCGCGCGGATGCGTAATCCGCCGGTCGGCCAGCTCGGATACATGCACCAGGCCCTCGACCGGACCCTCCAGCCGCGCGAACGCGCCGAACGTGACCAACTTGGTCACCACCGACGGCACGATGTCGCCGACCTCGAACTTCGCCACGACCTCGTCCCATTGCTCCGGCGACGCGCGCCGGACCGAGAGACCGATCTTCTTCGATTCCTTGTCGATCTTGGTGATGTAGACGTCGATCGTCTGGCCGATGCTGAACATCGATTCCGGGTCGACGTCCCGCTCCCAGCTCAACTCGGACAGATGCGCCAGGCCGTCGGCCCCGCCCAGGTCGACGAACACGCCGAACGAGCGAATACTCGTAATCCGACCCGAACGAATCTCGCCCTCCTGCAGCTCCTCCAGCAACCGATCCTTCTGCTCCGCCCGCCATTCCTGGACGGCGGCGCGCTCCGACAGGATCACCCGGTTGCGGCGACGGTTAATCTCAATCACCTTGAACCGCAGCGTCCGGCCTTCGTACTCCGAGAGCTGCGCAATCGCTTGCTCGCGGTCGCCAGTGATCTCCACGATCTGCGACAGCGGCACGAACGCGTTCACGCCCTCGACGTTGACCAGCAGACCGCCCTTGTTCGAGCCGGTCACGCGCGCGTCGAAGACCTCGTTCTCGTCGAAGCGGCGCTGCAACTCGTGCCAGCCCTGCTCGCCCCGCGCCCTGTCGATCGACAGCTCCAGAGAGCCGCCCTCCGACTCCGAGTCGGTCACGAACACGTGCACCGCGTCCCCGGTCTTCAGCGCCTCGCGCTCGGTATCCGTCAGCGAGCGCATCTCCTCGTAGTGGACAACGCCCTCCGACTTCGCCCCCACGTCGACGATCAACGCCGAGCCGGACCAGTGCACGACAATGCCCTCGACAATGTCGCCGCGTCTGGGGTTCAGCGGCTCCCGACCGGGTTCGGCCAGGAGTTCGTCCATGGTGGTGGGTTCGGATGCCCCCTCGTCGGTTGCAATCGGGGGCGCGGAGACGTTCGGATCGATGTCAGTACTGGGTGTGGTCAAGGGGTGGTGAGTTGGGACGGACAGCTCTCACGGAGCACGCAAGAACCCGCCCCGGCTCCTTTCTGGGGATAAGCCGAATCCTACCACAGCACCCTAAAGGCCTCCCCCTCCGGGGGAGGTGCCCCGAAGGGGCGGAGGGGGCTCCCAGTCCCCGCTTCACGCGGGGACCCGCTCGGCTCCCGCTCCCCGGTCCCCTCTCCCCTCCAGCCCCCTCTCCCCGAAGGAGAGGGATGGGGTGAGGGCCCTGCCCCGCGCGAAACCAAAACCGCCCGACCCCTCTACAGGAAGTCGGGCGGCAGATTGTCGAGAGCGAGCTGGCGACGACCTATTTTCCGCAAGGGGTCGCCCCCCCAGTATCGTCGGCGCTGCGGCGTTTCACTTCCGTGTTCGGGATGGGAACGGGTGGTCCCACCGCGCAACAATCACCAGCTCACCGAAGATCGTACCACGAGATTCCCCAACGACCGTGCTACGTTGACCACACCACCAGGGAGCGCAGCCGACGATGACCACCATCAATCGCGACGAAGTCGATGGATACATCCGGCAATCGCAAGCGTTTCTTGCCAAGTAGCGGCGGTATCTCGCCGATGGCGACCTTCACCAGGCCTCGGAGAAAACCTGGGGCGCCGCTGCCCACATGGCCAAGGCCGTTGCCATCGCCAACGGCTGGCGCTACGAGAACCACGCCGATTTCAGCCACGTCATGAACAACGCCCGCAACGCTTCCGGAAACGACCAACTCTGGACGCTCCGCGCCATGGCGAACGACCTGCATGGCAGCTACTACCAGCGGAAAGAACTCCTCGACGCCGAAGCGATCACGGCCAGCATCAACCAGATCGAAACCCTCCTCACCTTCCTCACCCCACTCACCGAGTAACCCCTCCCCGAATCAACCTCCTGGTCCCCGCCTCATGCGGGGACCCGTTCGGCCTCCGCCGCTCTCTTCACATCCCGTTCATCCAACGTGCATGGTGAGGATCAGCACACGTCAGCCACACCAATCAAGTCTGTCCAATGCTGATCAAGTCACTATCTTATGTGTTGAATGTATGTATGAAGGGCATAACTCATGAACAAAGCATGGAAACAACGATTCCTGAATCCACTCTCACTGTCCCTGATCGTCGCCGCTCTCCTTATCGCCGGCGCCGCCATCGACCGCCTAATGCAGTCGGCCCTCTTCACCGACACCGAGGCCGCAAACACCGCGTCCGCTGAGACCGAGGTTCGCATTACCGCCACGCCGCGTTCCGACGGCTCGATCAAGTTGGGCCTGCAGCAGCAGGAACCCGATGGCGCCTGGGCCGACGTCCAGTACCCCGAGTTCAACATCTTGCCCGCCGACGCCGAGCCCAATCGCCGGCTCCACAGCTCGCCGCTGACCGTCTCGTCCGAGACCGACGTGTACACCCTCGCCGACGCCTACTACGACCACGCCCGCCACATCGCGCAACCGACCGTGCTCACACCGCACGATCCGAAAATCTGGTGTCTGGTGCATGACGCCGAGGACAACGACGCCGGCCGCGCCTACTGCCAGGGATTCACAGACGGGCTGGGCGAGGAAGCAGTCGAGACGTTCCCCTACACCGACCTCAGGACCGGCGTCGGACAGGTCGTCGGCCGGATCGCCGGCGGCGACGTGCCTCACTTGCTGGCCGCCGGCAAGGTCGAAGAACTCTTCGGCCTGTTGGGCGCCTTCGCCCGCTTCCCGGGCGGCAGCCCCGTCCCGGTCGCCTTCCCCCTCGACACCATCGATCCCGAGCCGCCCGCCGGCGCCAACTACTGCGTCATCGGCCACGGCGAAAACTCGTTCTGGGGCCTCGCCTTCGACGCCGCCGTCGCCGGCGCCAACCACTACGGCGTGAATCTCGACCACGTCGGCCTGACCAGCGCCGAAGAACGCGCCGCCCGGATCCGGGAATGCATCGCCGACGACGTCGACGCCATCGCCGTCACCCTGGCCGAGACCGAACACGTCGCCGACGCCCTTCGCGAGGCCCGCGCCGCCGGCATCCCGGTCGTGACCTACAACTCCGGCGCCGACACCGCCCGCGAAGTCGGCTCGATGATCCATCTCGGTCTCAACGACCGCAAGGCCGGCGAGATCGTTGGAACCCGGCTGACCGCCGACGGCGTCGAGGGACCCGCGCTCTGCCTCCTGCATGAGCCGGTAAACGTTGGCCTCGAAGACCGCTGTCAGGGGCTCGACGACACCTTTGGCGAGGTCGAGAAGATCTCGCTGGCCGACGGCCTCGGACCCCTGAGCGAGCGTCTCGCCGCCGGCGACGTCGGCGCAGTCGTCCTCTTGAACGCGGCCGACGTCGCAGCCGTGGCGAATCTGATTCAAGCCTCCGGCCACGCCCCCACCCTGGCCGTGATCGGCTTCGACACCCAGCTCGTCCTGCAGATGCTCTCCGGCCGCGTCGCCTTCGCCGTCTGGGACCACGCCACCCTGCAGGGCTACCTCGCCGTCGCCCTCGCCGCCCTCGCCGACACCACCTTCCTCGTCCCCGACATCATCTTTAACGGAGCCCAACTCCTCATCGAACCCACCATCCTCACCCCCAACGACATGAGAACCCTCCTCGCCAGAGCCGGGGGCTAAACGACCACGCGCACCGCGACAAACATATGGCCCCATCTGCTCTCCCCCCGCAGAGCGGGCGGGAGATGCCGAAGGCAGAGGGGGTTCCCCGGACGTGCTCCCCCCGAAACCGAATCCGCCTCTGTAGGCGGTAGGGCGGAAGAGCGAGAGGAGCGAGCTGCTGAAGGCCTATTCCCCGCCGAGGGTTACTCTCCAGCATTGTCGGCGCCTTAGTGTTTCACCTTCGTGTCCGAGAAGAGGAAGGATGCACCCGCCGCGCAACGAAGACCAACTCATCGAAGCCGTACGTCAGAGCGGTATCGCAGAACAAGCCCGTCAATTCGTGGCCGATCACTGAAGCCGTGACCTGATTGCGATGGGTCTCCGCTTCACTGCGTCCATATTCCCTATCCCTCTCTGAGTCTGTAGAGGAACGCCGCCAAGGTGAAGGGCGCGCCGAGCTCTAACGGACCCTCAAGGTCAAGCACGCCAAGCCCCGTGAGGACCACAGCAGCGACCGCCAGAACACCGATCAAGTCCGGCGCAACTGTCCTGCTGACTCGGTGCCATCTTCGTAGACAGCCCGGTTTGCGACCGTGTTGGAGGCCAGACATGCAGTTCTGCCTATCCGCTCAGATTCCTCACCCGGTCAGAGCCACCAACTGAGCCGAGAGCATGCTGTTCAGGAGAGCCAATCTGACCGGCTTGATCTCGTTTTCGAACCTGATCAACTCAAGCTCCTCGAGATGTCCTAGAAGAGGGGCTCCCGTGTCTTCCAAGATCACTATCTTGCGACCATACTGAAGCGAAGCCGCTCCCAATAGGTAGTCGAGCTCTGACTTCCGATTCACAGACTCGCGCTCGCCCCCCCCTGCGGCGGGATCCTCGCCGGCCGAGACGACGAAGATCGCACCAGAACATTGACGGATTTGCTCAGCAATCGCCTCTGGAACAGGTGATCCGGCCCCCCGCATGTCGCTTCCTATGACGTACGAGACATGCCACTGGTCAAGGATGCCTCTCAGTTCTTCAATCTGCCTTGCGTCTCCACTGTGGAAGATGAAGATTCGTGCCCCTTCGCTAGAGCCACCATGTGAGTCGACCGACGTCGGTGTCTGTCCAGATTCATTGCCGATCTTCTTGGCGCTGGGTGCCTCTTCCTCGGCGGGTGCATAGCTATGTGCCTCTGCCGCACCAGGTGATGCCTCTGACGACTGATGAGTCAATGTGCCTTCTAAGAACTCATCTGCCTCTTCCAACGAAAACCGAAATCGAGTCGCGTTTCCGCGGCGGCCGAGCACCACCTCTCCAAGATCGGCACCTTGAGCAAGCTGAAAGAAGCACAGGACTTGGAGATTCAGTGTTGTCTCGGAATCTGCCACCTCTTCGCCGAAGTTCTCGTGCCAATGGGCAGCAACCTCTGGTGCCGAGAGGTAGTCTTCTCTGCGATTGACTACCCGCTCGACCACGGCCGCATATGGCGCGACATCCCTCACCGCCTCGCGTAACGCATTGCTCCGGTATGCCCCAGATTCTCGCTCCGCCAGTCGCCCGCGCTCGGTGATCTTGAGCTTGCCAGCAGTGTCTTCGATGAGTCCCCATGCCTTCAGTCCCGCTAGCTTCCGGCCGTCGAGGCGCTTCTTGTCCAACACAGCGCGTGCTTCAGCGAGCGTTGCCCCAGTTGGCTTCCTTGTCAGATACCCGCACACTGAATCAATGTCTTCGAGATTGGTCCGAACTGGTAACGACATCGTCGCCTCCTTATCGATGCAGCATAAGTTACGAGACATCAATAAAGATGTCAAGACGCTCAGCAATGGGCTCGACATTCATACACAAACATATGTGTGGGGGGGGGGCACTCATGCGGTTCGCCTCGCGCCGAAATCCATGTTGGACATCTCGCCAGATGGCTCCGCTCAACGAGCAGTGTCGGCAGGTGGGGGCGGGGGTCTGTTCGGTCAGTTCGGTCCGCACGTTTCTTCGCTGTCTTTTCCCCAGCCCCAACCGTCACCCCCGACACTTTCCTCACCAAAAGAACATCCGTCCGCATAGAATCACCCAACGACCCGAAACCGGAGACCCCAACATGCCCGCACCCCACCCAATCACCCAATCCGCAACCACCTGGATTCCCCAGGAATCACCCGGATCCACCATGGCCAAACCCGCTCTCATCCGGACGAATCTGGACAAATCTGGACTGACCTGGATAGAGCGGCACGCAAAAGGCCGCAAAACCCAGTCAAAACCAGCGAAAACTGCCCAACCGCCCGTAATCTCGCCCCGAAACAGCCCTACGGCTCGATCAACCCGCAGATCGCTCCCGCCGGATCGCGAATCACCGCGAACTTGCCCTCGCCCAGCTCCCTCGGCCCGTCCACGATCTCGCCGCCCAGCTCGGTCACCCGCGCCACGCTGGAATCGAGGTCCTCGACATTGATGTAGACCATCCACACCGGCGGGATGTTGGCGTTCACGCCCCGCGCGTGGCAGACGCCGCCGACCGCCGACTCGCCGTCCGGGCTCATCATCACGTAGTCGTCGTACTCGCCCATACTCAGCGGCTGCGACTGCCAGCCGGCCACCGCCGAATAGAAGTCGCGGACCTCCTCCGCATTGCCGACCGTCAGGTCCTGCCAGCCGATTCGCCCGGGCCGCTGATCGGGTGCGTCGTCGCTCATCGGTCGTCCCAACTGCTGAAAATCCGGGGTGGTGGAGCCGAGGGGATTCGAACCCCTGACCTCTGCCGTGCAAGGGCAGCGCTCTCCCAACTGAGCTACGGCCCCGGAAATCTCAGCCTAACGCTACGCGCCCGAATCCCGGCTCAGCGCCTTCAGATTCAGCGGCAGCCCCGCCGCCACGAACCAGACCTCGTCCGCCGCCGAGGCCAGCAGCTGGTTCGCCCGACCCAGCAGGTCGGCATAGTCGCGGCCCAGCTGCGTCATCGGCACAATCCCCAGCCCGACCTCGTTGCTCACCACGATCCAAGACGCCTCCTGTTCGCCGAACAGATCGAGCAACCAGCTCACCTCAGGCAGCACATCCCGCGCGTCCTCCGCGTGCATCATGTTGCTCACCCAAAGCGTCAGGCAATCAAGCAACACGATGTCGTACTCCGACACGACCGGCCGCAGCGCCCCGACCAGATCCAGCGGCTCTTCCAGCGTGTCCCACTCCGCCGGCCGGTCGGCCTGGTGGCGGCGAATCCGAGCCGCCATATCGCCATCCCCCGCCTCCGCCGTCGCGACGAACAGCACCCGCCCATCCCGCCCGCGGTTCTGCGCCAACCGCTGCGCATACGTGCTCTTGCCCGCCCGCCGGCCGCCCAGGATTAGGCTCAGCGACTTGCCCATGCGCTACTCCTCCATCGACTCCAGGTGGCTCGTGTCGTTCCACAGGTGAAGCACTCCCGAGCCATCGAATCCGCGCACAATTGAGAGGCTGGCGGTGTTCACATGTACCCGCCAGAAGTACTCGGCGGGCAGATCCAACAAGCAGACGAGCAACGCGCGAAGGCTCCCACCGTGGGCGACGACCAACAGATTGTCCCCCTCGCCGTGACGCAGCAGCGCCCGCTCATGGAATCGGCGGACCCGTTCAATCACGTCGTAGGCATTCTCTCCGCCCGGTCCGGCGAAATCCTCATTCCGGCCCTGCAAGCGGCGCTCCAGTCGCTCGGGAGCCTGCGCCTCAATCTCGGCAATCGTCAAGCCCTCCCACTCGCCGTAGGCAAACTCGCGCAGTTCCGGCGTCGGCTCGATCTCACAGCCGGACCCGGAGGTGATGAGTTCGGCGGTCTGCATTGTGCGCGAGAGGTCGCTGGCATACGCCGCAGTGAACGGCGCGTCGCTGAGCCGGTTGCCGAGTGCCGCAGCCTGAGCCCGTCCGTGCTCATTCAGGGGAATGTCGACCTGCCCCTGAATCCGGCCCGTCCGGTTCCACTCCGTCTCGCCGTGACGCACCAGGTACCAGGTACAGCCCTCATCCCGGCGAACAGAGACCTGTCGCTGACTCATCGGCGCTCCTACCACAACGCCGAATCGAACAGCCCGGGCAACGCCGGCGCCAGCGCAACGCCGAGAATCAACGCCGACACTTCACCCAGCTCATTGACCGCTCCATACGTGTCGCCGGTCATGCCGCCCAGCCTGGAGGCCATCCAACGTCCAACTCCGAGCGCAACTATTGTCACGCCGCCGAACAGCACCAGTCCGCCCGGACCGAGAAACATCCCTGCCGCCAGTGCTGCAGTCAAAAGTCCAACGCCAATCTGCCACCATCGCCCGCCTTCCTGGAACGAGGAACCCAGCCCCTGCTGCCGGACATACGGGAAAACCGCCATCGTCGCCAGCATGCCAAACCTCGACAGGCAGGGAAACACCAGCAACAGCCCGATCCTCGCGGCATCCGGTGTGCTCGCCAGCAGGCTCCACTTGGTCACAATCAACGCCGCCCCGCCAATCACCGCGAACGCGCCGACATGCGTATCGCGCAAGATGCGCAACCGATCCTCAGCCGTGTATCCGCCGAACAGACCGTCGCAGCAGTCGAGGAATCCCTCGGTGTGCAACGCGCGGGTCAGGATCAGCAGCGCCGCGACAAGGAGTGCTCCGACGACGATTGCCGGCAACCCCTCGCGCGCCGCCGCGTCCAGCCCGACCAGCGCCGCGCCCAGGGCGAGGCCAACCAGCGGAAACCATGCCCGCGTTGTGCTTGTGGGCGTCTCGCCCGGCGATGTGACCGGAAGGATGGTGAGGAACCCGAACGCGTGCCGCAGACTCCTCACTGGACCTGGCCGCCATTGTGGCTCGACTCGGAGTCCGAGACGCCGGCCTCCGCGAACGTGGCCATCTCATTCAGACTGGCCGCCGCCGCATCGACGATGCCCATCGCCAACACCGCCCCCGTGCCTTCCCCGAGCCGCATGTCGAGCTCGAGCAGCGGTTTGAGTCCCAGATGTTCCAGCGCGACGCCGTGGCCGCGTTCCGCAGAACGGTGACCGGCGATCAGATAGTCCCGGCTCAGCGGCACGATCGCCTGCGCGATCAACGCCGCCGCAGCCGTGATGAACCCGTCCAGGACAACCGGCGTCCGTCGAGAGGCCGCGCCCAGCACGACGCCTGCCAGGACCCCTATCTCGAACCCGCCCAGTGTGCGCAGCACGTCCACACCATCGGTCGGGTCGGGCTGGTTGACATCGATGGCCCGCGTCACCACGGCAATCTTGCTCGCGAGCTGCTCGTCGCTGCGAGACGCGCCTCGACCCGTCACCGCTTCCGGCGGACGGCCACAGAGCACCGACACAATCGCGGCGGCAGAGGTCGTGTTGCCGATCCCCATCTCTCCAATGCCGATGACGTCGTCATACGCCGCGGCGGCGCGTGCAATCTTGGCCCCCGCGTCAAGCGCCGCCTCTGCCTGTTCCAGGCTCATCGCCGGCCCTTCGGCAATGTTCTCCGTTCCGAATCCGAGACGCACCGAGACCAACGAGTCGGACGGTCCCACCGGCACGGCGACGCCCGCGTCAACGATGGTCAGCTCGACCCCTGCGCGCTGTGCAAACACATTGACCGCCGCCCCGCCTTCGAGGAAGTTCTGCACCATCTGCGCCGTGACCTCCTGCGGATAGCTGCTCACGCCGCTCGACGCGACACCGTGGTCGCCGGCCGCGAGGATGAGCTGCTTGCGGTAGGCGCGCGGCCGCTCGTCGCCCTGCATCCCGGCCAGCAGGATCGAGAGCTCTTCCAGCCGTCCCAGGCTGCCGGGCGGCTTCGTCAGTTGCCGCTGGCGCCGCTCCGCCGCAGCCATCGCTTCGCGATCAAGCGGTTCGATGATCCGCAGAATGTCGTCGAGCATGATCATCTGAACGGCCCGCGCTCTCTAGAACTCGATCCCTGGCTGCGCCTTGATTCCCTGCTCTTCGTATGGATGTTTGATCAGCTTCATCTCCGTGACCAGGTCCGCAAAATCGATCAGCTCCTGCGGCGCGTAGCGACCGGTGATAATCACGTGCATGGACTCAGGCCGACGCCGCAGTGTGTCGATCACGTCCTCAACCGCAATCCACCCGTAGTGCATCGCATAGGTGAACTCGTCCAGCACGATGATGTCCTCGTCGCCGTGCAGGATCGCCTCCCGGCATCGCTTCCACTGCTCAATCGCCAGCGCTGTGGTTTCGTCCATGTCTTTGGACAGCCAGGTGAAGCCGTCGCCGAGCGACTCGATCTCCAGGCCAATCTTCTGCGCGGCCCGATGCTCGCCGAACCTCGCGGTCGAGTGCTTGATGAACTGGAACATGCGCACATTGAAGTCGCGTCCCCAGGCGCGGAAGAGCACTCCGAGCGCCGCCGTGGTCTTGCCCTTGCCATCGCCCGTATTGACGATCACCAGTCCCTGTCGGCGTCGAGGACCGACAGTTGCGGGCGTCGTCGGGCGATCGCTCGGGTCGTTAGCGGGCGGCACTGGTCGCCTCACTCGCTCCGACCGGCGTCGATGCTGTGGACAGGGCTGAAACCGATTCCTGAGCGATTCCAGGCTCTGTCGCAGGATTTCCCGCTGGCGCAATCAAGCTCACCGCCAGCGCGCCGGTCACCGGTTCTCGATAGATCGCCGACTCGACGCCGAACGCCAATTCGATCATCTCTGGCGTCAGCACGTCCTCAGGGAGACCATCCGCCATGACACGTCCCTCTGCGAGCAGGACCAACCGATCGCAGAACCGAGCCGCCAGGTTGAGATCGTGAATCGCCGCAATGGCCGTCAAGCCGTCGTCGACCAGCTGGCGGACCAATGTCAGGATCTTCAATTGGTGGAGGATGTCGAGGTTCGAGGTCGGTTCGTCGAGCAGCAGGATCTGCGGCTGTTGCGCCACGGCGCGGGCGAGAAAGACGCGTTGGCGCTCTCCCCCCGACAATGTCTCGATCGTGCGGGTTTCGAACTGGTCGGTTTCTGTCAGGCGCATCGCCTGCCGAGCAATTCGATCGTCGGCCGAACCCTCGACCTGGAAGCGGCCCAGATGGGGATAGCGGCCCATGAGCACGAGTTCGAAGGCGGTGAAGCCCTGCGTGTACGGCGCAATCTGCGGCACCAATGCCAGGAGCTCGGCGACATCCCTCGTTGGCAAAGATTTCAGATCCGCGCCGTGAAGCGAAACCGAGCCTTCCTGACAGCTCAGCACGTTCGAGACTGCTCGCAGCAACGTCGACTTTCCCGCGCCGTTCGGACCGATCAGCCCGACAAACTGGCCCGGGTCCGCGCTGACATCGACTTGGTCCAGCAGTGTCGCCGCTTCGACGCTGAAGCTCAGCGACCGGGCCTCGACCGCTGGGATCCGGCCATTGCGCTCACTCATTGACAACTCCTCGCAATCGCCCGCTCACAGCGAGTAGACCTGTCGCTTGTTCTTGATCAACAGGAAGATGAAGAACGGCGCGCCGACGAACGCCGTCAGAATGCCCACACGGAACTCGGCCGGCTGGATCACGGTCCGCGCCACCGTGTCGGCCAGGATCACGAAGGCAGCGCCGCCGAGCGCGCTCATCGGGATCAGGACACGATTGTCCGGTCCCAGGATCAGGCGCAGGGTGTGCGGCACTACCAGTCCCACAAATGCGATGGTTCCGCTGACTGCCACCGCCGCCCCGGTGGCCAGGGCAGCGGCGAGCAGCATCGTCAGACGAGTCGCGCCGACCCGCACGCCCATCGAACGGGCTTCATCGTCACCCAGCATCAGCAGGTTCAGATCACGGGCCAGCAACAGCAACACCGCCGTGCTGCCCAGGATCAGCGGACCGGCAATCCGCACGTGCTCCCATGATCGAGCGTCCAACCCGCCGACCAGCCAGAACAGGATCTCGCGCAGCGCCGCATTGTCCGGCAGGACGATGATGATCGCCGAGACGATCGCGCCCAGGAACGCATTGACCGCGACGCCCGCCAGCAGCAGCGTCGCCATTGAGAAGTGTCCCCCCACCACGGCCACTCCGTAGACCAGGAGCGCTGCGCCCATCGCGCCGACAAAGGCGAACACGGGCAATGCCAGAAAGAAGAGCCCCGTCAGCCCGGCGGCGATTGCGACGACGGCGCCCAGCGCTCCTCCGGCCGAGACGCCAATGATGCCCGGGTCGGCCATCGGATTGCGGAACAGGCCCTGCATTGCCGCTCCGGCGACGCCGAGGGCCATGCCCACTGCGGTTGCGACGACGATTCTGGGCAGGCGGATCTGGTCAATCACGAGCTGCTCGGTGCGGCTGAACTCGGGCACGTCGAATCCGATCGCCGACAGCGCGATCCAGGCAACGTGACTGACCGGAACGTCAACCGGTCCCAGGCTCAGCGAGATCAGACCGATGACCAGGACGAGCAACAGCAGGAGCGACAGACCAAGCGCCAGCCGCGTGGTCACGCCCATCTGTCGGTAGCCGCGCAATGATTGGATGCCCGAGAGCAAGGAAACGCCTCCAGCGGCTCCGCTGGAGGATTGGTATTCGACCTGCTCGGAACGTGCGCCCGGAGATCGAGGGACCTCTCTGAAGCGGAGAGTTGTCACCTCTCGCCCAGGCAGGTCTCCTGGCTCGCGGGTGGATGCTGCGCTGGACCCTTCCCATCGACGTCACGTCAGTCGACAGTGGGTGTCAGCTCTCCGTTCTGCCCATACCGCCCAACCTGGCGGCGCGGGCCCCGCTTACAGTGGCGCTACCGCGTCGGAGTTTCACCGACTTCCCTATTCTCCCGGGACGGGCACCTGGACGAAGTTTGCTGCCCGAAGCCTAGCACCGGCACTCAACGGCGAACAAGCACGCTGAATGTAGGGTTTGGTGCGTCAGGAATTCGTCGGGAAGCGGCGCAGTGGCGGTGGTGGAGATAGGGGGACTCGAACCCCCGGCCTCGTCGTTGCGAACGACGCGCTCTCCCAGCTGAGCTATATCCCCACGCAGATGCCGGACGAGATCAGCGTACAACCGCCGTCGTTCGCGGTTCAATCAACGGCTTCATCTGCCGGCAGCAGTCCGTCTGGCAGGTCGACGGTCATCGTGCCCGCCCCGAGGTCGACGTCGACCACCACGTCGCGCAGCGCAGGCACCAGCAGGTCCCGCCGCTCGCCCCGGTCGACGATGTAGACGTCATTGGCGCCCGTCTGCAACACCTCGCGGATTGTTCCCAGTTCCGCCCCGTCCCCGCCGACCACGCGCAGACCCTCGATCTCGTCCAGGTACCAGAACGATTCACCCTCGCTTGGTCGTTCCTCCTCGGGAATCTCGATCAGCTCGCCGCGCAGCGATTCGGCCGACTCAAGGTCGGCCACGCCGTCGATGAACAGGTACACGCGCCCCTTTTGCCAGTTGCTGCTCTCGACGGTTCGAGGAGCGCCGTCGATGAACACGCGAGCGCCGCGATCGAACCGCTGGGGAAAGTCGGTCAGCGGCAGGACCTTGATTTCGCCTTTGAGTCCGCGCGGTCGCTCGACCAGTCCGACTGCGCGATAGCCCGCGCGTGGCATCCGCTCTTCGGTTTGTGAACGTCCGAGCCGAAAGGCCATCGCCGAATCAGCGGATGTCGAGCGATGTGTCGACCGCGCGAGCGTGGCCCGCGACCGAGAGCAACGTGCGCATCGCGGTGGCCAGTCGTCCTTCGCGGCCGATGATCCGCCCCATATCACCCTCGTGCACGTACAGATGCACGGCGACATGATCGCCGTTCTGCAGCCGCTCGACGCGCACCGCGTCGGGCTCATCGACCATCCACTTGGCCACGTACTCGATGAAGTCTTCCATGACGCCGCTCGCTACTCGGAAGCCGCGCTGGCTTGCGCCTGAGCCGCGGCCCGCTTGGCGTCGGCGCGCTTGCTGCGCGGCTTCGGCTGCCACGGCTCGATCAGGTCCTCTTTGGCCAGGAATCGATGCACCGTCTCGCTCGGCCTGGCCCCGTGAGAGAGCCAGTGCTTGACCCGTTCGGCGTCAATGTTGAACGTCGCCGGCTCGGTCAGCGGATCGTAGTAGCCCAGGTTCTCGACGAATCGTCCGTCGCGCGGCTTGCGCGAATCCTGGACGACCACCCGATAAAACGGTCGTCCCTTGCGCCCGTGCCGGGCCAATCGAATTTTCAGCATCTGTTCAGCTCTGCCTGCGTTTCGCTCGTCGGTATGGATCCAGCGTAGTGCCAACCCAGCATCCGCGCTGTCGCATCAGCCACCTCCGGTCGCGCGCACCGCTAGCGACGGGCAAGCGGGGTGGTCGCGCCCGGCATCCCGGGCACCCGGCCCGAGGCGATGTCCTTCATGATTCCCTTGGCCTGCTTGAACTGGTTCAGCAGTTGGTTGACCTCTTGCGGACTGGTGCCGCTGCCCTTCGCGATCCGCCGACGTCGCGAGCCGTTGATCATGTCGGGTTTGCGCCGCTCCTCCGGCGTCATCGAGAGCACGATCGCCTCGAAGTGAGAGAAGAAGTCATCGTCGATCTCATCGACATTGATCTGGTTCTTGATCGAGCTCAGGCCGGGAATCATGCTCACGATCTGTGAGATCGGGCCCATTTGGCGGACCTTGCCGATCTGCTCAATGAAGTCCTCCAGGTCGAACTCACCGTCCTGCAATCGACGCCGCCAGACCTTCGCGTCCTGCTCGCCGAACTCTTCCGAGGCCCGCTCGACCAGCGTCGACATGTCGCCGCGCCCCAGGATCCGGCTGGCCAATCGGTCGGGATGAAACGACTCCAGCGCGTCGGGACGTTCGCCCACGCCGAGGAACTTGATCGGCGCGCCGGTCACGGCGCGGATCGAGAGCGCCGCTCCGCCGCGCGCGTCGCCGTCCATTTTCGAAAGCACCACGCCCGAAATGCCTACCGCGTCGTCAAAGGCCGACGCCGCGTTGACGGCGTCCTGACCGGACATAGCGTCGGCGACCAGCAACACCTCGGTCGGACTGAAGCGATCACGCAGCTCCGTGATCTCCGACATCATGTCTTCGTCGATATGGAGGCGACCGGCGGTGTCGACGATCACCGTCCCCGCGCCGATCTGTTCGGCCCGCTGGAGGCCCTGTTCCACGATCCTGGCCGGCTGCTCGTCCGCGCCGAGATCAAAGACTTCGATCTCCAGTTGGCGTCCCAGCGCCTGGAGCTGGTCGATCGCCGCCGGCCGGTAGACATCGGCTGCAATCAGCAGCGGGCGGTCGCCCGCCTTTCGAGCCCGCAAGGCGAGCTTGGCCGACGTCGTCGTCTTGCCCGACCCCTGTAAGCCGACCATCAGGATGATCGTCGGTCCCTGCGAGGCTCGCTGCAGGCTCGGAGATTCCGTGCCCAGCAGCGCGACCAGCTCTTCGTTGATGATCTCGACGACCCGGTTGAGCGGCGTCGGCGACTTCATTACCTCATCGGTGTTGGCCCGTCCCCGGACCGCCTTGATGTAATCGCGCGCGACCTTGTAGTTGACGTCCGCCTCGAGCAAGGCCAGCCGAACTTCGCGCAACGCCGCCTCGAGATCCTTCTCAGAGATCGCGCCGCGACGGCCCAGCGTCGCAAAGACCCCCTGCAGCTTGCCGCTCAGCGCATCGAACATCGCCATCGGGGTTAACCCTAGCTAGGACAGCCCAGCTTCGGCCATGCGGACGCAGAGGTCGCCGACGCGGACGCTGTAGCCCCACTCGTTGTCGTACCAGCTGACGACTTTGACCTGGGTGCCCTCGAGGACCATGGTCGAGAGCGCGTCGATGATCGAGGAGGCCGGCGAGCCCTTGAAGTCGCTGCTGACCAGCGGCTCGTCGGTGTAGTCGAGGATGCCGTTCAGCGGCGATTCGAGGTCGGTGGCGGCCTTCTCGAACGCGGCGTTGAGCTCCTCGGCGTCGGTGGCGCGCTCGGCGTCGATCACCAGGTCGACGACGGAGACGGTGCTGGTCGGGACGCGGTAGGCCATGCCGTTGAGCTTGCCGTTGAGGTGGGGCAAGACGAGTCCGACGGCCTTGGCGGCGCCGGTCGTGGTCGGGATGATGTTCATCGCCGCGGCGCGGGCGCGGCGCAGGTCGCTGTGTACGGTATCGAGGATCGCCTGGTCGTTGGTGTAGGCGTGGATCGTGGACATGATCCCGCTCTTAATGCCGACGGTGTCGTCGAGCACCTTGGCCATTGGGGCGAGGCAGTTGGTGGTGCACGATGCGTTGGAGACGACGTGGTGCGAGGCAGGGTCGTAGGCGTCGTCGTTGACGCCGAGCACCATGGTCAAATCCTCGTTCTTGGCTGGAGCGGAGATCACGACCTTGGACGGTCCGTGGTTGAGGTGGCCGCGCGCCCTGTCAGCGTCGGTGAAGATGCCCGTCGATTCGACGACAATCTGGACTCCGTAGTCGCCCCAGGGGATCTGCCCGGGGTCGCGCTCCGAGATCACGGCGATGCGTTGGCCGTCGATCACGAGGTCGCCATCGATGACATCGACTTCGCCCGGGTAGCGGCCGTAGTTGGTGTCGTACTTGAACAGGTGGGCGTTGGTTTCGGAGTCGGTGAGATCGTTGATCGCGACGACCTCGAGGTCATCGCCGTGGAAGTCGAGCATGCCCTTCAGCACCTGCCGCCCGATGCGGCCGAAGCCGTTGATGCCGATGTTCGTCGTCACGAGGTTCTCCAAAGTGTGTGCGGGAGGATGAGTTCACTCGCAGGATCGCAGAGGCAGGCGATGCGCTCAACCCTGGTGGATGCAGAACTGAATCAGTTCGCTATATCGAACACACAATCGACGTTGCATCTATATTCGCCTTAGCGCGGAGAGGCTGAGACAGAGCTGAGGAGTCGCACGTGGGCGAGAACCGAGGTACCAGAGTGTTGTTTCTGGATGACTCTGGGAAGCCGTCGTTCAACGACCCAACTCAAGCCGTCGTCGTGGGAGGATTCTCGGTGCGAACAGAACGTGTTCCGAGGCTGAGTCGGAACATCATTGGAGCGAAGACTCGGTACTTCTCCGCGCGAGGAGACGCCAGTAGCTGGGAGCTCAAGACGCGAGGCCTATTGAGATCGAATCGCCTGAGGAGAACAAGGCGCTTGAGCTTCGCCATGGAGATTGTCCGCATCCTCGAGCGACTCAGCTGCACGGTGTACACAGCCAGCATCGACAAGCGTCGCGTGTTCCATGAGATGGAACCAGAGGCGGCGATGCTCCTGCAGCTTCGCGGTCTCTCGGAGCATTTCGCCGTCGAATGCGCACTGAACAACGAGATTGGTCTTCTCGTGTCCGATTGGTCGGGGAAGCGACTCGATGCGATGGTCAGCCGCAACCTCGCGAGATTCAATTCGAGGAACGAGTTGCCCTTGCATCCCAGTGTCTACTTTTCGGATTCAGTCAGCTCTCAGGCAATACAGGTGGCTGATCTGGTTGCAGGAGTGAGGCGTCGCGTGCTGGAGGGAGACCGGCAGATTCAGGATCTTGCCGCTGCTTTTGGAGAAGTGCGATCACTTCCGCAGGAAGTTGAATTGCGGACCCACACGGGCAAGCGATTCAGCACCGCGATTCAAATCATCTAGCCCAGGTTTGGCATGGCCCGATCGTGATAAATTGGTGTGGGCTTGGGGAACGTGGTTAGTAAGCGCAAGCCGAATATGACCGCCGAACTCAAGCTGTCCGGGGACCGGAACGCACGGTACCCCTATTGGCCGGGCGAGAGCACTCTCGTCCGGCCACCTTTGTGCCTGGATTTCTACAGCAGGATTCGCTTGGGTGCGCCGGAGGGTTGGCGGCGGTAGTTGTCGATCAGGAGGCGCTGCCGGCCTTGATCGATGATCCACTCGGCTCGGCAGCGGCGCTGATCCTGGAGAATGGTCTGGCTCTGGCGGTGCAGGCGCTGGTACTCCTGACGATCCTCCGACTCAACTCCGAAGAGGCCGCTGCCGACGGCGAATCGACACTGGCGGTCCTGGATCACCATCTGCCAGCCGAACAGCAGTTGCGCCCAGCCGAGGTGGAAGGCCTCGTCGGCCCAGTTGACGAGGAATCGCTTGTCGTGCGATCCGTCGGCTGTGAGCAGGGCGGAGGCGCCGAAGTGCGATCGTGAGAGTTCCGAGACGGCGCGGTAGGCGTCGGCCGTCTCGGGCGCCATCGCTATCGTCTGACCGGCCATGAATTGGCCCATCCCGATCTCGGTCGCGTGGTGTTCGGCATTGTTCGACCAGGAATCTCGCAGCCAGTCCTCGAATTCAACTTGCTCGTCGCCGACGACAGCCTGTTCCGCTCCCAGCCACTCCATCGTGCCTCTGAGTAGCGGTAAGGTCGCCGAGTATGCCGCACGAGCCGTGAGCGCTCGCGCTTCGAGGCCGCCGCTGTAGATCCGGGACCAGAACAGCAGCGCGGAGGCATAACGCCGGTTGCGGAACGAGGAACCATAAGACTGCTCGACGATCTTGCGCTGCAAGGTGAATGCGTCGTTGAGCCAGCGCAGGTCGAGGGACAGGGCGAAGGTCGTTTCGCGGAACGCGTCTCGTCGCGGTTGCGGTTCGTCATCGCCCGGTTTGCGCAGCGCAGGCGTCTCGGCGGGGAAGGTGATGGGGGAGATTCGTTGCCTGGGAGGATCAGGCGAATCCGAGCTCATGGTCCGGCGGTTCCTTGCTCGCCGCCGGCGAGCAGGGCCTCGAGCCAGACCAACAGTCGCTCGCTTTGCGCGTCGATGAACGGGCGATCGGGATGCCAGGCCCAGAGTTCGCGGACGACTTCCAGGGTGGACCAGGTGCTGCCCTCGCCACCGCTGACGATCTGCACCAGCCGGAACGCGACCTGATCGGCGGTCCAGACCAGAGGGCGTTCGTAGTCCAGGATCCGCGTGGCCTGGGTCAGGGCGCGAATCCAGCGGTCGACGGTATCGAATGCGACTCGTCGATCCATGAGCAGCGCGCGCAGGGCCAGGACTTCCGGCAGATCGACCACGCGAGCGGGGGGACGGTCAGGAGGCGGCACGGGTTCCGGACCGTCGTCCTCGGGGAAATCCTCAAGGGAGGTGGACCAGGCGCTCGCCGGGATTCGACGAAGCTCGTTGTAGACCAATGCGCCGCCGGAACCTGAGTTCCACCAGTTGCGCAGTCGCTCGTGCCGAGTCAGCGGGCGCGGCGATACATCGGAGTTGGAGGACGTCGAGGGCGGCACGTGCCAAGGTTATCGCAGGTGTTTCTGTCTGCCGATAACGCAGTCGGTTTGTTGACTGGGCGTTACGTGGAACAACTGATTACCGCGATTACGTATGCCCCACGCGTGGTCTCGCCGCTGCTTGCTAGAGCGGATCCAGCGCCGACGCCTGTTGTTGGCGCTGCGGCAACGCACATTCCGGCGAGCACGAAGGAGACGACGCAGCAACATGGAACACGAAATCCAGCAGTTTCTGACCTACATGGCGGCGGAACGTGGGGCGTCAGCCAACACGATCTCGGCCTATCGCAACGACCTGGCTCAGCTGCGCTCCTACTTCGTCGAGCAACAGGGCGACAACGAATCGACGCTGCCGCCGATCGAGGAGGTCGACGCCGAGCAGCTCCAGGAGTACATCGTCCATCTGCGCGAGCAGCAGTACGCCGCGGCGACCGTGGCGCGCAAGGTCGCGGCGGTGAAGAGCCTGTTCAGCTACCTCCACGGCGAGGGTCTGATTGAGGTCAATCCGGCCGAGCAACTGTCGTCGCCGCGGGTCGGCCGCAGTTTGCCGAGAACCCTGACGATCCAGGAAGTGGACGCATTGCTTGAGCAGCCGGGCCGCTGGGACACACCCGAGGCGGCACGGGACCAGGCGATGCTGGAAATGTTGTACGCGACCGGCATGCGCGTGTCGGAGTTCGTTTCGCTCGATCTTTCCTCGATCGAGCTGCAGGGCCAGCGCGCGTCGGTCCGATGCGTGGGCAAGGGTCGACGCGAGCGGTTGATTCCGATTCACTCGGCAGCGGTGGCGGCCCTGCATCACTACCTGCAGGAGGCGCGGCCCAAGCTGGCTCGCGGACGTCGTGAGGTGGCATTGTTCATCAACCGTCGGGGGGAGCGCCTGACGCGACAGGGCGTCTGGCTGATCATCAAGAACTACGCCGAGGCGGCCGGTATCTCGGGCGTGACGCCGCACACGCTGCGCCACAGCTTCGCCACGCATCTGTTGCGCGGCGCGGCGCCGCTGCGCAACGTGCAGGAGCTGATGGGCCACGCGAACATCTCGACGACCCAGCTCTACACGCAGTTGACGGACGAGCATCTGCGGGACGTTTACGATCGGGCACATCCGCGCGCCAGCTAGCCTCACCGACCGGCGCGCGTCCGAGCCCGATCGGAGGCGGCCGTGTCGTCCAGCCAGATTGCATCGATTCGCGCGAGGGAGATTCTCGACTCGCGCGGCAACCCGACCGTCGAAGCGGATGTCCTGCTCGAAGGCGGCGCGTTCGGACGCGCCGCCGTGCCGTCCGGCGCGAGCACCGGTTCGCACGAGGCGGTCGAGCGGCGAGATGGTGATCCGGGACGCTATCGCGGACGCGGGGTGCTGGCGGCGGTCGCATCGATCAACGGCGAGATCAACGCGGAGTTGACCGGCGCGGACGCGGCGGAGCAGGCAGCGATCGACGACGCGCTGATCGCGCTCGACGGCACGGTGCAGAAGTCTCGGTTGGGCGCGAACGCGTTGCTCGCTGTCTCTCTGGCTTCGGCCCAGGCCGCCGCGGTAGCGGCGGAGCAGCCGCTGTATCGGTCGATTGGCGGCGACGACGCGTTCACCTTGCCGGTGCCGCTGGCCAACATTCTCAATGGCGGCGCGCATGCCGACGATGGCGCCGACTTCCAGGAGTTCATGGTCGCGCCGATTGGGGCGGAAACGTTTGCCGAAGGTCTGCGGATGGTCGTGGAGGTCTATCACTCGCTGGCTGCGGAGCTGCGTTCGCGAGGCCTGGCGACCGGTCTGGGCGACGAGGGCGGGTTCGCGCCGTCGCTGCCTTCCAATGAGTCTGCGCTCGACCTGATCATCAACGGCATTCGCACATCGGGCTACACACCGGGGCGAGACGTGGCGATCGCGCTCGATCCGGCTGCGAGTGAGCTCTGGTCGGACGGCCGCTACGAATTGCATACCGAAGACCGTTCGCTGAGCAGCAACGAGATGGTCGCGCTCTGGCGCGACTGGTGCGAGCGGTACCCCATCGTCTCGATTGAGGATGGCATGCACGAGGACGACTGGGACGGGTGGCGAGTGCTGACGTCGGAGATCGGGGAGTTGGCGCAGACGGTCGGGGATGACTTGCTCGTGACGAATCCAATCCGGCTGCAGCAGGCGATTGAGCTTGAGGCGGCGAACAGCATTTTGATCAAGGTGAACCAGATTGGCACGTTGTCCGAAACGCTGGAGGCGGTTCGGATGGCGCAGGAGGCGGGCTGGACGGCGATCATCAGTCATCGCTCGGGTGAGACTGAGGACACGACGATCGCCGACTTGGCGGTGGCGACGAACGCGGGGCTGATCAAGACGGGCGCGCCGGCTCGAGGGGAGCGGACGGCGAAGTACAACCGGTTGCTGCGGATTGCGGAAGAGCTGGGCGAGCGGGCGCGGTATGCGGGGGTGGGGGCGATTCCGCAAGCGTCGCGGTTGGTGTAGCTGGGTCGTGTTCGCGCCTCCTCCACTGCCGTCTTTCCCGCGCTTGCCGCGGGAATCTCGCAGCCTTCGGCACTAATCCACGCGACCGGGAACCTGTTGGTTTGCGGTCGCTTTGCCGTGTGATGACCGGCGTTCAGTTGATGTCGAGATACTCGCGTCAAGCGCGGGTATGACGGGAACGTGGTATCAGAGTTCGAGTTTGAGTTGTTCGGCCAGGCGTTGGGTCATGCCGGGGGTGGCGGCGATGTCGGTGACGTCGGCTTCGCGGATGGCCTGGAGGGAGCCGAATTTGCGCAGGAGGGCCTTCTTGCGGCGGGGGCCGATTCCCTTAATCCGGTCGAGGGTGCTCTGCGAGGTTTGCCGGGCACGGAGGCGGCGGTGGTAGGAGATGGCGAAGCGGTGGGCCTCGTCGCGGATGCGTTGGACGAGGTAGAGGCCCTGCGAGCGTCGATCGAGGCGGACCGGGTCGGAGGAGTCGACCTGGAAGAGCAGCTCCTCGCGCTTGGCGAGGCCGGCCAGCGGGATGTCGTCGACGGCGAGATTGCGCATGACGTCGTGTGCGGCCGAGACCTGGCCCTTCCCGCCGTCGACGATGACGAGGTCCGGGATTGCTGCCCAGCCTTCAGAGTCGGACTCGGACTGATCGTCGTCGCTCCGAGGAGTGGACGGCTCGTCAGGCACATCGAAGCCCTGTGATCGTTCGGCGCGGCGTTCTTCACCGAGTCGCTTGAAGCGGCGCTGGATGACTTCGGCCATCGAGGCGAAGTCGTTCGGACCGTCGCTGGTGTCGACCGTCTTGATCCGGAAGCGGCGGTATTCGCTGGTCGCCGGACGGCCGTCGAGGAAGACGACCATGGAGGCGACGACGTTCGAGCCCTGGGTGTTGGAGATGTCGTAGCACTCGATCCGTTTCGGCGGCGCCGGCAGACTGAGCGCTTCTTCGAGTTCTTCCAGGGCGGCGTCGGTGCGGCCCCGGTCGGCCATCCAGCGGACGCGCGACATTTGGAGGGTCTCGGAGGCGTTTTCGGTCGCCATAGCGACCAGACGACGCTTGTCTCCGCGTTTGGGATGGCGAACCTCGACCTTTGAGCCGCGCTTGTCCGAGAGCCAGCTCTGCAGCAGCTCGAGGTCGTCGACATCGTCGGGTATCAGGACCAGTCTGGGCGGATGCAATCCGCTCTCGTAGTGCTGCCGCAGGAAGGAGGCGATCACCGAGCCGGCCGATTCGTCCTTGACGCCGGCGACGTTGAAATGGTCGGAGCCGGCCATGTTCTGGCCGCGAATGAACAGCACCTGCACGACTGCTTCGTCGCCGTCAACGGCGAGACCGAAGACATCGATCTCGGCGGCCGAGGTGTCGGCGGTGAGCTGGGTTTCGGTGACCCGCTCGACGGCGCTGATCTGGTCGCGCAGCTGGGCCGCGCGCTCGAAGTTAAGCTCTTCGGCGGCGTCGGTCATTGCCGACTTGAGCTGTTTGACGACCGTTTCGCTCTTGCCGTCGAGGAAGAGCATGGTCTGGTCGATCACCTCGTTGTATTCGTCGGGGGTGCAGAACGAGGTGCAGGGCGCGATGCAGCGGCGGATGTAGTACTCGAGACAGGGGCGGGGATCTGAGCCGGTGATCTCCTTGTCGCAGGAACGCCAGGGGAAGAGCTTCTTGACCAGGTCGAGGGTGGTTCGGACGGACTTGGCCGAGGCGTATGGGCCGAAGTAGCGGCTGCCGTCCTTTGCGACTCGACGGGCGATGGTGACTCGCGGCCAGGGGGCATCGACGTCGATCTTGAGGTACGGATAGTGCTTGTCGTCCTTGAGCCGGACGTTGAAGAAGGGCTGATGGCGTTTGACCAACGTCGCTTCCAGATGCAGCGCGTCCTGCTCGGTGTGGGTGGTGACGACCTCGAGCTGCGAAATGCGTCCGGCGAGCACGCGGGTCTTGCCTTCGAGCGAACGCGGCGAGCCGAAGTAACTGCGCACCCGCGAGCGAAGGTTGGCCGCCTTGCCGATGTAGATCACGCGGTCGTTGGCGTCGCGGAAGGTGTAAACGCCCGGTTTTGCGGGCAGCGCGGCGACCTGCGCCTGGAGTTGGGCTCGGGTCTGTTCGGGGGTGGGAGGGGCCGCTTCGGTGGTCACGGATTCAGCCTAGCGAAGCGACGGTCGGGGGTTGCGGGCGATGGTACCGGAGGGCCCTCGCCCTAGCCCTCTCCCTCGGGGAGAGGGGATCAGAGCGGAGGCCGTGCAACACGCTTCGAGATACCCGCGACAAGCGCGGGTATGACTGGTTTGTTGCCGCGGGACCTGAAGGTGGCGCGCCCGGCAGGACTTGAACCTGCGACCTCTGCCTCCGCAGGGCAGCGCTCTAATCCGCTGAGCTACGGGCGCGTGGAATGTGACCGGGGTGGTGTAGCGGGTGGAAGTGTTGGAGTGATGGTGCCGACGGAGGGATTCGAACCCCCACGGGCTTAAGCCCACTACGCCCTGAACGTAGCGCGTCTGCCAGTTTCGCCACGTCGGCAGCGTTGGGGAGCAGTTGGCGCTCCAGTTGATTTCTCCGTGTTCTCCCGTTGCGAGCCAACCTCCCTCAGCGTATTCGTCGATGGTGTGATGGTGGGCGATGCAGGACTTGAACCTGCGGCCTCTCGGATGTGAACCGAACGCTCTAGCCAGCTGAGCTAATCGCCCGATGCGTCGGTAGTGGTAGCAGCGGCAGGACTCGAACCTGCGACACGGGGCTTATGAGTCCCCTGCTCTGCCAACTGAGCTACGCTGCCACGCTCGCTCAGGGTATCCCAACCTATCGAGCGATGCGGTTGCCGTCAAAGCGTCGGCAGGGCTGCCGAGCGATGACGCACACCCTGATCGCATACTCTGACGCAGATATTGGTCCAGCCGGACGCGGACGGACTCGGCCATGGCGCTTGAATGGCGACCCAGCGACCCCAGATCCTCGCTCTCGGGACAGATCCTGGTCGCCTCGCGTCACCTGGCCGATCCGAACTTCTTCCGCACGGTGGTGTTGATCCTGGAGCATGGCGACGGCGCGCTGGGCGTGGTGCTCAACCGTCCCACGGCGATCGCGATTGAGGAGGTCGTTCCTGCCTGGATCGGCCTGTCCGCGCAGCCAGCGGTCGTATTCCACGGCGGACCGGTCGAGCGCACGGCCGCGATCGGCCTGGCCCGTCCCGACGGTCCCCTCGAACCGGACCAGACGTGGTTCTCGTTGACGATTGACGAACCCGGTCGGGAGCTGGGGATCGTCAATCTGAGCGCAGAGCCGGGGGACCTGGCCGGCGTCGTCCGTGATTTGCGGATCTACTCGGGATACTCTGGATGGAGTCCGGGGCAACTTGAGAGCGAGATCCAGGCTGGAGGTTGGTTGGTGCTCGACCACGTCGAATTCGACGGGGCATTCGATCCGCTGACCAGCGATCCGGCCACACTCTGGAACCAGGCCTCAAGCGCGGCCGCGAGCGGGCAGGGAGTCAGGGCCATCGACGGGCCGTCGGTGGAGAACAACTAGCGCGACCCGACTCATCCGAGCGGGCGAGCAGCGGTCGAGGAGGTGCGCGCGATGGCCGACAACTTCCTCAGCCGGCTGCGTCAGAAGCAGCAGTCCTTCATCCTGTTCACGTTCCTGCGCCGGCCGTACTCGACGCGGGATGCAATCAACCGCGCGTTGGTCGTGGCCGCGATCGCGGCGGCAATCGTTGCCCCAATATTCATCGGCGGCCGCGGCGGCGACGCGACCGAGGGCGCCGGCGAGGCGTTCGCGAGCAGATTGACGGAACTGGAAGAGCTGAGGGAACAGCGTGACCAGGAAGGCGCGTCGGACGAGCTCGATGCGCGGATCGCCGAGCTGGAAGCGGAGACGCAGCTCGGCTACATCGAGCGAGATGGCGACGCCTCGGACAAGGGCGCGCTGGCGCCCGATTTCCGCTTGCTTGACCTTGAGGGTCAGCCGCATCGGCTGTCCGAGATTGACGGCCCGATCGTGCTCAACTTCTGGGCCAGCTGGTGCGAGCCGTGTATCGAGGAGATGCCAGAGTTCGAGATCGTCAACCAGGAGACGGGCGGACGGGTGACCTTCATCGGAGTCAACGACGGCGAAAGCCTGGAGACGGCGCGTCAGTTCGCCTACGATGTGACCGGGGTCACCTATCTGGTCCTGCTCGATCCGACCAAGTCGATGACCGACGGGCCGTATCCGTTGGTGGGACGCCCGACGACCTACTTCATCGGATCGGACGGGATCATCAACGAGTTGCGCGTCGGGATCGTCGCACTTGAGACGTTGCGCGAGTTGGTGGGCGACTTGATTGGCGAGGAAGTGGGCTCCGAAGAGGAGGCGGTGCCGGAAGACTACGGCGAGGCGACGCTCAACATCCTCGATTCGGCGCGCGCCAACTTCGCGGTCGCGGCGGAGCAGATTCAGCGCTGGCGCGATGATCCGAGCGTGTTCGGCGACCCGGGCTGGCAGCGCAACATGGAAGCGCAGACGCGAGTCTGGTCGGACCTGCACGAACAGTTCCTGGGGCTGACGCCGCCTCAGCAGTGGGGCGATCTACATGAAAAGGTCGCCGATGCGCTGGCCCAGATGGCGAATGCGACCGGCCCGCTGGTCCGCGATGCGCTGGCGGCCGAGAACGAGGGCGGTCTGCAAACGGCGATTGCGCTCTTCGAGAGCTTCCGCGAGATCTTCGCCATCGCCGCCGACAACCTCGGCGGTGTGATAGAAGCGCAGCAGTAGGACGAGATCGCACGATCGATTGTTCTGGGGCGATTAGCTCAGGTGGCTAGAGCGTCCGGTTTACACCCGGGAGGTCGGAGGTTCGAGTCCTCCATCGCCCACCAGCTCTGAACCGCCGCAGAGGAGCGCAGCCGATGGCGGAGCAGGTGCGATTGTTGTCGGGCGGCAATCCTCAGATTGCGAAGGGCGATGGCGATGAGCCAGTGCAGGCATACATATCTGCGATGCCCGGCTGGAAGTCCGATATCGGGAGACGTCTGGACGAGTTGATCGAGCGCGTCGTTCCAGGTGTGCGCAAGGCGGTGCGCTGGAACTCGCCCTGGTACGGAGTCGAGGGACAGGGTTGGTTCGGGAGCACCCATGTGTTCAAGAATCATGTGAAGCTGACATTCCTCAACGGCGCAGCGTTGTCGCCTGAGCCACCGGGGTCAGGCAAGGATCCTGACTCGCGCTGGGTCAATATCGTTGAAGGTGAGTTCGACGAAGAGCAGTTAGCAGAATGGGTCCGACAGGCAGCCGCGCTACCCGGCTGGGATGGATTCTGAGCCAGAACAGGAACGGAGCAGTCCGATGCGCGTGATGGTGCTGGTCAAGGCGACCGAGGACAGCGAGGCGGGCGTCATGCCCACACCTGAGATGTTTGAGGAGATGGGCGACTTCAACGAGCAGCTGGTTGAGGCCGGGATCATGCAGTCCGGCGAAGGGCTGCAGCCGACCGCCGCGGGTAAGCGCGTCGCGTTTGACGGTGAGTCGCGGACGGTGATCGACGGGCCATTCGGTGTGACCAACGAGCTGGTGGCCGGGTTCTGGATCTGGGAGGTCGAGAATCTCGAGCAAGCCGTCGAGTGGGTGAAACGCGCGCCGAATCCCATGCCGGGACCGAGCGAGATCGAAATTCGCCCGTTCTACGAGCTGGAGGACTTCGGCGACGCGATCTCGCCCGAGGAAACAGCGAGGGAGACGGAACTGCGCGAGCGATTGGCGGAGTAGCCTGAACTCGAAGGTAGGCAACAGACATGAAGCAACTCGAACCCGACCTCTGGCAAACCTCGCGGCGTGAACTCCTCGACGGCGTGCACTCACACGCGTACCTCCTCACTCGACCGCAGGGCAACCTGTTGATCTACAGCCTCGGCGAGGACCAGCAGGATGATCTGGACGCGATCGAGCAACTGGGTGGCGTCGCCATGCAAGTGTTAAGCCACCGCGACGAGACAGGTCCGGCACTCTGTCAGATTCGCGATCGATTCGCCTCGCGGCTCGGCTACCACCAGGCCGACGACCACGCCATCCGCGGCACGGCTGCAGCAGACCTGTTTGTCGGCGACGACTGCGCTGATCAGCAGCTCCAGGGAATCGATGTGCTGCACACGCCCGGGCATACGCCGGGCAGCATCTGCCTGCGTTACGAATCACCGCACGGAAAGTCCTATCTCTTCACAGGCGACACAATCGTCCCAAACTCCGGCGGTTGGGCGACCGGGGTGTATCCGGAGATAGAAGGCGACGCCGGGGCTCTCGTCGAAAGCCTGTCGCGCCTTCGCGATCAGACCGCCGACCTGATCATCAGCAGCGCATTCGGCGGACAGGACGGCGTCGTCGAAATCACCCCCGACGAATGGCGCGACGCGGTTGATCAGCGAATCGCGAGTCTCAAGATGCACTTCAACTGCTAACAGCGCTGAACGGATTGATGACCTGCAGTCCGGCGTAGTCCTGTTGGTCGCTGAGATCCTCGGAGTAGACGGCGTCGCAGGCCATGGTTCGCGCGGCGGCAAGAATGGCAGCGTCCCAGTAGGAGATACCGAAGCGCTGACAAATTTCCGCTGCCTGATGAAACAGTTCCACCGTGACCGGCAGGACAAGAAACCGGTGGGTCAAGGGGGCGAGAAATGCAAGCGCCTCTTGAGCGCTGAGTGGGTGTGGCCGATTCGGTCGCGTCGCCTGATGGTAGAACTCCTGCAGAACCTGTGTAGACAGAGCCAGATCGTCCCGCTCGAGTAGCAGCTCAGCGATCCGCTGCTTATCGGCCTCTTCTGGATCCGGGAGGGCCGCATACAGGAGGACGTTCGTATCAACGAACTGCATGACGACTAGATGAACCTGCGGTCATACAACTCGTCGCGAGGCACGTTGTCCGACATCCGGAAGTTTGGATTGTTCCGCCTGATTTCGTCCCTAACCTCGCGAAGCTTACGCATGCGAAGCTCGTTCGCTGCTTCCTGTTCTGGGGTCTTCGCAGGCGGCTCCGTGACTTCGCGGAGATACTCAGACAGGAGAGCGGGGATCGTCGTCTTCAGCTCGGCCGCGTGAAGGCATGCCCGGTAGTATGTCTCGTCATCGACAGAGACGGTGATTTCCTTCATGGCCGATGCTCCATGCTCCTGCGGCAGACTCGCTGCGTTCCACAGTATCGCAGTGGCAGCATGGTCGACGGGTCAGACCGTGGTCCTGGCGTTGACCTGCTGAGAGTGGCTGCGTAGCCTCTGAGTAGCTGCGTCCGGTGGAGGGAGCGATCCGATGACCTCAGAACTCCAGGAGTGGTTGGACGGTCCTTACGCCAAGGCGACCGGCCGATTTCCCGAGCGTCGCGAGGAGTTTCGGCGCTCATCCGGCGAGCCGCTCGACCCGATCTACGTGAACGGCGACAACGGCGAGGCGGGCCCGATGCCGGGCGAGTATCCCTACACGCGCGGGATCCAGCCGACGATGTATCGCGGCCGGCTCTGGACGATGCGCCAGTACGCGGGCCAGGAAGACGCTGAAGCCTCGAATCGCCGGTACCGATTTCTGCTCGATCAGGGACAGACGGGACTCTCGGTCGCCTTCGACCTGCCGACGCAAATCGGCTACGACTCGGACGCGTCGATGTCTGAGGGCGAAGTGGGCAAGGTCGGCGTGGCAATCGATTCGATTGACGACATGCGGACGCTGTTCGACCAGATCCCCCTGGACCGGGTCACGACGTCGATGACGATTAACTCGACGGCCAACATCTTGCTCTCTCTCTACGCGGCCGTGGCCGAAGAACAGGGCGTGGGCCGCGACCAGATTGGCGGCACGGTCCAGAACGACATTCTCAAGGAGTACATCGCCCGCGGGACGTACATCTATCCACCCAAGCCGTCGATGCGATTGATCACCGACAGCTTCGACTACTGCACACGTGAGGTACCGCGCTGGAACACGATCTCGATTTCCGGCTATCACATGCGCGAAGCGGGCTGCACGGCGGCGCAGGAGATTGGGTTCACGCTGGCCAATGCGATCGCGTACGTCGAGGCGGCGCTGGAGCAGGGTCTGGCCTTCGACAGTTTCGGCCCGAGGCTCTCGTTCTTCTTTGCCTGTCACAGCAACTTCCTCGAGGAGATCGGCAAATTCCGCGCCGCGCGTCGGCTCTGGGCGAGCATCGCCCGGGACCGCTTCGGCTCCGAGAATCAGCGAGCCCAGATGCTGCGCTTCCACACGCAGACCGGCGGCGTGACGCTGACCGCGCAACAGCCGGACAACAATGTGATCAGAACCACGCTGCAGGCGTTGGCGGCCGTGCTGGGCGGGACGCAGTCGCTGCACACCAACTCGCTTGACGAAGCGCTCGGTCTGCCGTCCGAGCACGCGGTCGAGATCGCGCTACGCACACAGCAGGTGATCGGCTACGAGTCGGGCGTCGCCGATGTGATCGACCCGCTCGGCGGTTCCTACTACATCGAACAGACCACCGATGCCCTGGAGGAGGAAGCGCGCAACTACATCGAGCAGATTGATGCGCTCGGCGGAGCGGTATCGGCAATCGAGCAGGGCTACCAGCAAGCCGAGATCCTTGAAGCCGCGTCCGGATTCCAACGAGAAGTCGAAACCGAGGCCGAAGCGGCGCGCGAAGGCGATCGGACCGCGGGCAAGCGCGGCCGCGTGATCGTGGGAGTAAATCGCTTCGAGACCGACGAGGATTCCGATGTCGAGATTGTGCGGGTCGACCCGACCGTGCGCCAGCGGCAGATCGAGAAGCTGGAGCGGCTGCGTGATCGGCGCGATCCGACTGCGGTGTCGGCCGCCCTGGACGCGATCCAGCAAGCCGCGGCCACAGATGAGAACCTGGTTCCGCTCATGCTTGACGCCGTCAAGCAGTCGGCCACGCTGGGGGAAATCTCCGATTCGCTGCGACAGGTCTGGGGCGAGTACCGCGAACGGATCGTCGTGTAGGGCGAGCAGGGACTGAGACGTGCCATTCGGAAGAAGAGCGGGAGGCCGTGACGCAACCGGCTCGGCGGGCGGTCAGTCCGAGCATGACTGGTCCGACGCGCAACGGTTGCGCTACTGGTGGCAGGCCGAACGTGATTTGCTGCTCAAGACGCTGTCGGCAGTGCCCGAGGACCAGACCGACCAGCCGCTGTCCGAAGGCGGCTGGTCGCCGACGGGGATAGCCGCCCATCGGCTGTTCTGGGAGGCGGAAGAACGGGCCGCGATCGAGGAACACCTCGGCGGCGCCTTTCCGTCCCTGCTCGATTTCCCGACGCGACGAATCGATTCGACCAATGCCGCGGCGGTGGCCTCGCTGGGCGACCGGCGGCTGTCGGCGCTGGTTCGGGCGTTGCAGGATCTGCGTGGCCGCACGGTTACGCTGGTGGAGCGCATCCCCGATGCCGATCTGAACAGCCAGGGCAACCCGGCTCGGATCCTGCTGGGAGTCGCGTTGGAACACGATCGCGAACACCGGCGGGAGATGGAAGCGAAGTTCGGTCCGACCTCACCAGACGAATAACCCACCATTGAGCGAGATGGTGAGCGAGATGGGAACACGATGGCACTGACACGCATTCACCACATTGGGATCGCCGTGCACGACGCAGACCAGACCGCCGAAGTCTGGCGCGACACCTTCGGTCTGGAGACGGCGCTGGACACGGAACTCGAGTCGCAGGGCGTGCGCGGAGTCATCTTCCCGCTCGACAATTGCGAAATCGAACTGCTGCAGCCGACTCGTCCTGACACCGGAATCTCCAGGTACCTCGAAACCAATGGCGAGGGGTTTCACCACATCTGCTTCGAGTCGACTGACGTTGCCAGCGACCTGATCGCGGCCAGGGACACCGGGATGCAGATGATCGACGAGGAGCCGCGGGTCGGGCTGACGGGGATGATTGGCTTCATTCATCCGCGCTCGAACCATGGGGTGCTGATCGAGTACGCGCAGCCGCCCGATGACGCGCCACAGCACGCCGGGCCGACGTCTGGGCCCGGCCCGCACGCGCTGCATCACATGACCGTCGCGGTGAATGAGGTGGCGCCGGTCACGGAGGCGTGGACCGAGCGCTACGGTCTGGTCGGGCGCGAGCCATTCAGAGCCGAGGCGTTGGGGCTGGAAGGACAGTTCCTGGATATCGGACCGACGGCGATCGAGCTCGTCCGACCGCTGCCGGGCAGCGGCGGACCGTTGCCGCGCAAGCTCGACACCTCGGGCGAGGGCATGTTCATGCTCGCCCTGACGGTTCGCGACGCCGAGGCGTCGGTCGCGCACCTGCGCGGCGAGGGCTGGACCGTAACCGATGCCAACGCCGGCGCGTTCATTTCGCCCAAACACACTTATGGCGCGCGATTGCGCCTGTCCGAGGCATAAACTGATTGATGCTGACTGAAAGCTGAGATCATGAGCGACACCTCCACAGTGACGGACCAGATTCGAGTGCTGGTGGCGAAGCCGGGACTCGATGGACATGACCGGGGCGCGAAGATTGTGGCACGGGCCCTGCGCGACGCCGGCATGGAAGTGATCTACACGGGGATTCGACAGACCCCGGACATGATCGCCGAGGCGGCGCTCCAGGAAGACGTACACGTGGTGGCGCTCTCGGTGCTCTCGGGAGCTCACCTCGAGCTGTTCCCCCGCGTGGTCAACGCCTGCCGTGAACGGGGCATCACGCCCGAGAACACGCTCTTCCTCGGCGGCGGGATTATTCCCGACGAGGACGCAGACACACTCAAGGAAACAGGATTCTCCGCCGTATTCGGCCCGGGCGCGCATACCGGCGACATCGCCGAGTACGTCCGTGCGCACGTTCCCGAGCTCGATCGTTCGTGACGACTGAGACGGCTCCCAGTTCGGACACACAACTTTCCGGCCGTCTGGCTGAGCTTGAACAACGCCTGTTGGCCAAGGATCGACGCGCGCTGGCGCGGGTCCTGAGCTGGGTCGAGAGCGGCGATCAACGCGGACGCGACATGCTTCGCGCGTTGTACCCGCGCAGCGGGCGGGCCCGGACGATTGGCCTGACCGGATCGCCCGGCGCCGGCAAGAGCACGGTGACCAACGAGTTGGCCAAGGCGTTCCGACAACGCGGCCAGAGCGTCGGCATCGTCGCCATCGATCCCTCCTCGCCGTACACGATGGGCGCCATCCTCGGCGACCGCGTGCGGATGACGGAGTTGTACTCCGATTCGGACGTGTTCATTCGATCGCTTGCTTCGCGCGGCGCGCTCGGCGGCCTCTCGGCCGCCACGCAGGACGTAGTCCACGTCCTCGACGCCTACGGCAAGGATGTGATCCTGATCGAGACCGTCGGCGCCGGGCAGGACGAAGTCGATATCGCCGGCGCGGCGCAGACGACGATCCTGGTCAACACGCCCAATATGGGCGACGAGGTACAGACGCTGAAGGCCGGGATCATGGAGATTGCCGATGTGCTCGCCGTGAACAAGTCGGACTTGCCTGGCGCCGACCGGATGGTCTCAGCGCTCAAGGCGCTGCTCTCGCTCAATCCCGACCGCGGCTGGGATCCGCCCGTCGTCAGAGTCGTGGCCACGCAGGGCGAAGGCACCGAAAAACTGGTCGATGCCTGCGACGCCCACTTTGAAGAACTGCAATCGTCGGGTCGACTCGAAGTCGCCGAGATTGAGCGGGCGCGACAACAGATCACGGCGCTCGCGCGCGCCAATGTGCTGAACCAGTTGCACACGGCAGACGGCGAGGAGCGACTGACCATGCTGGCCAACGAGGTCGCCTCCCGTGCGTCCGATCCTCACTCCGCCGCTGCCGCCTGGCTTGCCGGATCATGAGCCGGTCTGACGCTGTCCAGCGGATTCACATCCGTTTCGCCGCCGAAGGGCCACTCAAGTACGTCTCCCATCTCGACCTGATGCGGGTTTGGGAGCGGGTCTTCAAGCGAGCTGGACTGCCGTTGGCCACCTCGCACGGCTTCTCGCCGCGTCCGAAGATCGCGCTCGCCGCGCCGCTGGCGGTCGGGGTGACGTCGGAGGCTGAGTTGCTCGATGTGTTGTTGACTGAACGTGTCGACCCAGCCGAGGCGATGCGTCTTCTCTCAAGCGAGTTGACGCCTGGCCTGCGAGTCCTCGAACTGCGCGAGGGTCCGCTGAAGCAGGCGTCGCTTCAATCAATGCTTCGCGCCGCCTGTTATGTCGTGGAGATTCACGATGCTCGCGGTCCCGACGAATGGCAGGCGGCGATCGATCAGCTGCTGGCCAGGGATGAGATCGCGTGGAGCCATCAACGCGGCAAGGAGACTAAATCGTACGATCTCCGACCGCTGATACTGGAGCTCAGTGTGCTCGACGTTGTCGATGGCGTCGCGACCCTGTCGATGCGGTTGCGGAACGACGAGCGTGGGGCAGGACGGCCGGAGCAGGTCATGTTGGCGCTTGGCGCCGCCGAGGAACCAACCCGGATTCATCGCACCGCAATTGAGCTGACCGGAGAGCCGGTGACGGCATGAACCGGATCATCATCCTGCGCCACGTCGAGTCGGAGGCGAACCGCGCCGGAGTCGGTCTCGGGAGAACGGATTCTCCGCCGACCGAGCTGGGACTTGAGCAACTGCGATTGACGGTCAATGCGCTCCGGGACGAACCGATCACGCGAGTCTTGACCAGCCCCTTGTCCAGAGCGCGCCAGCTCGCAGACGCCATCGGCGAGACGCACGGCGTCGAGGCGAGCGCCAGCGACGGCCTGATTGAGCTGGATGTCGGCGAACTCGAAGGGCTCGAATGGCCCATTGTGCGCAGGCGCTTTGCCGAGTTCCTGGGCCAGTGGCGCGGCGACGAGTCTGTCACTGCACCGATGCCGGGCGGGGAATCGCTGATGGACGTCCTCGAGCGCGCGCGGCCACTCTTCGATCAGTTGGTCGCGGATCCGTCCGAGGGCACGGGGCTGATCGTGACGCACAACTTCGTCGTCAAGATGTTGGTCGTCCATGCCCTGCAGATGTCGCCGAGCGAGTGGCGACGAATCGATACGGGCCTGGCCGGGATCACGACGTTTCGGATCGCCGATGGCGTGCCGGCGGTGGTCCGCTTAAACGATCGCCACCATCTCAACGGCCTCTAACCGTCACGATTCGTTGTAGAGTGCCATCGGCGGCGGTGCAGACCGCAGACCATGGCCGACATGCCGGTCGAGCGCACAGTCGAGATCGTCACCGACACGGCGATCATCCCCGCTCCCGAAGGGCAGCGGCAGTCCAGGCGACCGAGCCAGACGGCAGTCCTGCCGTGGGTGCTGCGGCGGGTCGCATTCGTCGGTTCGTTGCTGCTGGTTGGATTTGTCGTATTCAGCGGCGTTGAGGGCCTGCTCCAGGCGAATAGTCTTGATGATCGAATCATCGAGACCCGCGCCGAGATTGAGCAACTCCGCCGTGACACCCAACAACTGGCCGCGCTCGTCGCCTGGCTGGATTCTGATGCCTACATCGAACGGATCGCCCGCGAGGACCTCGGCATGGTGCGTCCGGGCGAGGAATCGTTCGCCGTCCACTCGCCGGGACGTGGCGATCTCGAGATCACTCGCTCGCCTTGGTGGGCCAACCTGTTGCCGGACGAGGTTCAGGACCTGGAGTAGCTCCGGCAGCGAGGGTTCGCCATGACGCTGCCGACCGACCGCCGCATTCGCGATATTGGCCGCCGGATCTCCCGCGCGCTCGTCGAGCATGTCGGAACCGGCTTCGGTCGACCATTGATTGCGGCGGTGTCCGGTGGCGCCGATTCGTCGGCGATGCTCCTGCTGCTGGCCGACACGCAGAGCCGGCACGGGTGGCGTGTTCGCGCCGCCCATGTCGACCACTTCATTCAATCGGAGCAGATTCGCGCCGCGTTTCGCGAGGCTTCCGCCAGGCTGGCGGAACAGGCAGGCGCCCCGCTCGACATCGTGGAGGCGAACGCGAGGGCCGAAGCAGCGCACAGATCGGATGGAATCGAAGCGGCCGCGCGGCACGTCCGCTACGACACGCTGTCCCGGCTCGCCCGGGAACGCGGCGCATCAGTCGTCTGCGTGGCTCATACGCGAGATGACCAGGCCGAGACGGTCCTGCTGCACATGCTGCGCGGATCGGGACTGGATGGACTGAGCGGGATGCCGGCACAGCGTCCCCTGACGGACGATGTCCAACTGGTCCGACCGCTGCTCGGCATGAGTCGCCAGGAGACCGAGCAGGTCTGCCGCGCCTATGACTGGCAGCCCGTCGACGACCCATCCAATCACGACCTTGCATACACCCGCAACCGGATTCGGCACTCGCTGTTGCCGCAGATGGCTGAGATCAACCCGAACATCTCCGAACGACTTGCTGAGCTGGCGCGCGCGGTCGGCTCGGACCGCGAACTGCTTGACCTGGTCGGACAGCAGACGCTGGCCCAGCTGCAGGACGAGGACGGCGCCCTGGAGCGTCGGCTGTTCATGACGTTGCCCGGCCAACTGCAGAACCGGGTGGTTCGCGCGCTGTTCCGCGAGCAGGGAATTGTGCTGTCGGCGGAGCGAACCGCGGCCGCTTTGCAGGTGATTCACACCGGACACGGCCGAGTCGAACTGCCGGGCGGCGCCCGGCTCAGTGTGACCGGCGGCACAATCTCGGTTGTTCCACTGTGTCCACCGGCGGCATCCGATCATTGACATCGCAGATTTCGGCGGGCTACTATTGACGTCTGCGCAAATGCAGGGCGCACCAGATGGCCAAGCCTCAAGCGCCCCGCATCGGCCAGGCCTTAACAATTGGAGAGCGGAAGTCCAGTGAGCTTGGGGAGCCCCCCCAAGTCCGGAATCGCGCCGTGTCGACGCCTTCGGGCCGAGAGATGGCGACGATGTCCGAACAATCTCTACCTTTGCAGCCGACACGATCGGCTGATCCAATGGAGAGTTTGATCCTGGCTCAGGATAAACGCTGGCGGCGTGCCTTACGCATGCAAGTCGAACGAAGCCCCCCGCTTCGGTGGGGGTGACTGAGTGGCAAACGGCTGAGTAACGCGTAGGTGATCTGTCCCGAGGAGGGGAACAACCCGTGGAAACGCGGGCTAATGCCCCATACGCCCACCGGATCGGACCGGTGGGGAAATGTTCCGGCGCCTTGGGAGGAGCCTGCGTCCGATTAGCTGGTTGGTGGGGTAACGGCCTACCAAGGCGACGATCGGTAGCTGGTCTGAGAGGATGATCAGCCAGACTGGGACTGAGACACGGCCCAGACTCCTACGGGAGGCAGCAGCGAGGAATCTTGCGCAATGGGCGAAAGCCTGACGCAGCAACGCCGCGTGGGTGATGAAGGCCTTCGGGTTGTAAATCCCTTTTGCCGGGGAAGAACTTTGACGGTACCCGGCGAATAAGCCACGGCTAACTACGTGCCAGCAGCCGCGGTAAGACGTAGGTGGCGAGCGTTATCCGGATTTACTGGGCGTAAAGCGTACGTAGGCGGCGCCGAAAGTCTGCCGTGAAATCTCCCGGCTCAACCGGGAGCGGTCGGTGGAAACTTCGACGCTCGAGGGGCGTAGAGGCAAGCGGAATTCCCGGAGTAGTGGTGGAATGCGTAGATACCGGGAGGAACACCAGTGGCGCAAGCGGCTTGCCAGGCGCATCCTGACGCTGAGGTACGAAAGCGTGGGTAGCGAACCGGATTAGATACCCGGGTAGTCCACGCCGTAAACGATGGATGCTAGTCGTGGGGGGTATCGACCCCCTCTGTGACGCAGCTAACGCAATAAGCATCCCGCCTGGGGAGTACGGCCGCAAGGCTAAAACTCAAAGGAATTGACG
>JAPPFB010000027.1 GCA_028875225.1 Chloroflexota bacterium
CCGGCCATGATCGCATATCCACCGGTTTACGCGCAGGTCTCCTCAGGGAGAGGGTGCCGGAGAGGGAGGGGGGATTGGTGGAGTGCGGCTGTCGCGGTCTGGGCCCCGCATCAAGTGCGGGGCATCGGGAATTTCAGTGCGGGGCATCGGGACTTCCAGTGCTGGGCATCGAGCGTGTCCCCGCGTGAAGCGGGGACTGGGGTTGCTAGCGGAACTCGGGGGCGATTTGTTCGATGAAGCGGTCCATTTGCTCGGTTCTCTGGAAGGCGTTTGAGCCGAGGGTGAAGTCGGGGAGGATGAGTTCGTCGACTCCGGCGTCGATGTAGGCCTGGACGGTTTGCTTGATTTCGTCGTTGGAGCCGGCGAGGACGGGGCGGCCGCTGGCTCGGATGGGGCCGAGGACGTCCTCGTCGTCGGTCATCATCAGGAGCATGCAGGCGGAGCGCTCGATTTCGGCGGGGTCGCGGCCGACGTCGGCGCAGTGGGCGTCGAGGACGGACTGCTTGTGGATGAGGGTCTCGGGCGTGCCCCAGACGTTCCACTCGTTGGCGTACTTCGCGGTGATGCGCAGGGTGCGTTTCTCGCCGCCGCCGCCGATCATGAGGGGCAGCGGGGTCTGGATCGGCTTGGGCTCCATGGGCGCGTCGATCAGCTGGTAGTGTTCGCCGGTGAAGTTGGTCTTCTCGTAGCGGAACATCTCGGTGATCAGCTGGCAGGCTTCCTCGAAGCGGTCCATGCGCTCCTTGAGGGTGCCGAAGTGGATGCCGTAGGCGTGGTGCTCGTTCTCTTGCCAGGCGGCGCCGAGGCCGAGGATGAAGCGTCCGCCGGAGATGATGTCGATCTGGGCGGCCATCTTGGCGGTGACGGTCGGGTGGCGGTAGGTGTTGCCGGAGACCATGTGTCCGAGCTTGATTCGCGGGATGCGCGAGGCGAAGGCGGCGAGCGTGGTCCAGGACTCGTGCATGATCTCGTCGGAGGCGTCCTCGCCGACTGGTTTGTTGGGCATGAAGTGGTCGGCGAACCAGACGCGGTCCCAGCCGGTGCGCTCGGCGTGTCGGGCGACGGTGAGTACTTCGGCCCAGGGGTTGGAGGCGCCGGGCCAGAATCCGAATCGCATGATGGTCTTCTTTCAGGTGTTGGTGGTGGAGTCAGGCTAGCGAAGGTCGTGTGTCAGGGAGCGCAATCGGTTGATCGGAGGCGTCGATAGACTGGGTTCGAGTTGAGGAGGCCTCGGTGTCACGGACTCTGTTGGTTGTCGAGGATGAGCGGCCGTTGGCGGAGACGCTGCGCTTCAATCTGGAGATGGAGGGCTATCGGGTTCGGACGGCGGAGGACGGGGTTGAGGGGTTGTCGATGGCTCGGGCGCTGCAGCCGGATCTGGTGTTGCTGGATCTGATGCTGCCTCGCATGGACGGGCTCGATGTGCTGCGGGGGATTCGGGAGCAGTCGCAGACGCCGGTGTTGTTGTTGACGGCTCGGACGTCGGAGGCGGACCGGGTGAAGGGGCTGGATCTGGGCGCGGACGACTACATCACGAAGCCGTTTTCGCTGGCGGAGCTGAAAGCTCGGGTGCGGGTGCATCTGCGCCGGAAGCAGGAGGTGACGGTCGAGGAGCGAGTGCTCGAGTTCGGTGAGTTCACACTTGATCTGAATCGTCGGCTGCTGAGCAGGGACGGGGAGCCGATTGCGCTGCGTCCCAAGGAGTACGAATTGCTGGCGTACCTGGCTCAACGCGATGGTCGGGCGTTTACTCGCGACCAGTTGTTGAATGACGTGTGGGACATCTCGTTTGCCGGCGGGACGCGCACGGTCGATGTCCACGTGCGCTGGTTGCGCAAGAAGATTGAACAGCCGGACGGCCCGCCGCGCCACCTGATCACGGTGCGGGGAGCGGGGTATCGATTCGAGCGCTGAGCGTGCGTACGGTCGGAATCGGTGTGGTCGCGCTTCTCCTGGGAGTCGGGTTGTTCGCGGCCGACGTCTCGGTGGCCGGCGGCGTCGTGGCGCTCGTGTCGGGCGCGGCGCTGTGTGCTCTGGGCGGCTACCTGGGGCGTCGCGGACTGGCTGAGCTGCGCGAGCAGACCGTTGAGCAGGGATTGGCCGTCGAGGGATTGCAGGAGACGCTGTCGGAGCGCACAGCGGAGCGCGACCAACTCCAGCGGGCGCTGGCCTCGACCGGCGACCTGGTCATCGCGCTCGACCGCGACGCACGGATCAGTTATCTCAATCCAGCGGCGGAACTCACGCTTCGTTCGGCTGATCGCGAGCCGATGGGCGCGCCGCTGCTGGAAGCGGTCGAGGATCCGGACCTGTACGACGCGGTCCGCCTGGCGATCGAGGAGGGCACGCCGGCGGTGCTGGTCGTCCTGCGGGCGGAACGACGCTTCCGCACGGTGGTCGCGCCGGTCTCATCGATCGCTGAGAGCGGGCCCTGGTCGGTCGTGCTGGCGATGCACGACCTCTCGGACTTGTACGAGGCCGAGATTGCCCGGCGCGATTTCTTCATCAACGCCTCGCACGAACTGCGTACGCCGCTGGCCTCGATCTCGGCGGCGGCCGAGACGCTGGAAGCGGTCAGCAAGCCGACGGACTCGGAGCGCTTCCGCTCAATCATTCAGTCCGAGGCGGAGCGGATGAGTCAGCTGGTCGAGGAGATGCTCGCGCTGGCCAGGTTGGAATCGGGTCTGACTGAGCCGCAGATGGAAGTCGTCGGGATGGAGTCGCTGCTCGCCGACGCCGTCGAGAGTATCCGTCCGCAGGCGGAGCGCGAAGGGTTGTCGCTTCGCTACGCGGGACTCAATGGCGACCCGGAGACGATGATCATGGCCGATCCTGAGCTGGTCGAACGGGCCGTGCTCAACCTGTTGCACAACGCGGTGAAGTTCACCGACGAGGGCGGGTCAATCGAGGTGCTGTCGGAACTGGGGGACGTGTCCGATCCAGCGCCGATGGTCTGGATCCGGGTGCGCGATACGGGCATCGGGATCGAGCCTGCGGAGCAAGGCCGGATCTTCCAGCGCTTCTACCGGATTGACCGCGCCCGGCAGTCCGGCGGCGGGACAGGCCTGGGCCTGGCCGTGGTGCGGCACATCGCTGAAGTCCATGGCGGGGCGGTGTCGCTTGAGAGCGCGCCGGGGCAGGGTTCGACCTTCGGCTTCAGTGTGCCGCTCGCTCAACAGGGCTAGGACCTGTCCGCATCGATGTTTTCGGCAGGCGGCAGGGCCATGCGAACAGGCCCTACTGCAAACTGCCGAGCCATAACGCGTCGTTAACGAGCCGTTAGCCGCATCGTTAACGCTCACCCGGCTTGTTCCTCAAAGCTGGGTGAGTAAGAGGGGACACGGGATCCGGTGAAGTTCCTCTACGACAAAGTCAGCGCCTGGGGCTTGCCACTCGTGATCGCGTTCCTGCTGGCTGTTGCGGTCTGGGTCTCGCTTCGCGCTGACGAGCAACTCGCCGTTGACGAGCAACAGAGCGTGACTCAGGCCGATCGACAGGCCGGCGAAGCCGGGCAGGCAGCGGAGGCGTCCCCGGCGCCACAACACCGCATCTCGCTGACGGGGGAGATCCAGGTTGACGGATCCTCGACCGTCTTTCCGATCACCGAAGCGATGGCCGAAGAGTTCGGCAACCTGCCCGACCGCAATGTGCGGGTGACGGTCGGCGTCTCCGGCACCGGCGGCGGATTCAAGCGCTTCTGCGCCGGCGAAACCGATATCTCCAACGCCTCGCGGCCGATCAAGGACTCCGAGGTCGATCTGTGCTCGGAGGCCGGCATCGAGTTCATCGAGGTCCCGGTCGCATTCGACGGGCTAACCGTCGTGATCAATCCGGACAACGACTGGGTCGACTTCCTCACCGTCGACGAGATCAGCCAGATCTTCCGCCCGGAAGGCTTCGCCGTGAGCTGGGCCGAGGTGCGGGACGGTTTTCCAGATATCGAGATTGCCATCTATTCGCCGGGGGCCGACAGCGGGACGTTCGACTACTTCAGCGAGGCGATCAACGGCGACAGCGGCGTTCATCGGTCGGACAATACGACATTCTCGGAGGACGACAATGTGCTCGTCCAGGGCGTGTCCTCCGACCGAGGTGGAATCGGGTACTTCGGGTTCAGCTACTACGCCAACAACGCCGACGCGCTCAAGGCCGTCCCGGTGATCAATGACGCCGGCCAGGCGATTATCCCGACCAACGTGACGATCAATGACGGCTCCTATAACCCGCTCTCGCGGCCATTGTTTATCTACGTCTCGGTCGCGTCGCTCGAGCGCGAAGAGGTCACCGCATTCGTCGAGTATTACCTGACGGACGGCGTCTGGCTGGTCGACACGCCCGAGGTCGGCTACGTGCAACTGCCCGAGGCTATCTACGCAGCCGTCCTCGACCGTGTGCAGAATGCCGTCACCGGCTCCGCCATCGCAGCCGCGCGAGAGGGCGCCACGCTCGCCGAGATCTACGGAGCCGGCCCCGGCTAGGGCTCCTTCACATTGGCCAGACATGTTGCCCGAATGCGGTCATTGCCGCGCTTGCCGCGGCAATCTCGCCGTGACCGGCACTGACGTCAATCCTGTTGGCGGCGAGATACCCGCGACGAGCGCGGGTATGACGGAGTTTCTTTTGCTGCTTCGCCGGATGCGAATGCGCCCTGTTTGGCCACGCGGAGCTGACGTCCGAGGCGCCGCGATAGGTGCACCGACCCCTCTTGACGCGGTCGTCGCTTGCGCATCGCTTGTCAGAGCTCCTGACGGCTTACTCACTGTTAACCGCCGACGCTGGGGTCGCTCGTAGGTTGCCTGCAACGCGCTGAGGTTCCTCGCGAGCTTCCGCCAGCTCCGACAGATCCCATCTTCGAAGAGTTCCGATATGGCAGCACAAGCCCCGCACGGACCGCAGCAGGACACCGTCCGCTCGTTGCTGGCCGAGTTGTGGCGCGAGCGGCTGCAACCGTCACGCCCGGGCAGCGGACGAGAGACGCCTGTTGGCCGCCTGATTCACGGCGCGCTCTTCCTCACCGCGACCCTGTCCGCCTTCGTCACGATCGGCATCGTGCTCGTGCTGATCTTCGAGACGGTGGAGTTCTTCCGCGAGGTTCCCTTGCTCGACTTCTTCGGCTCGACCAGCTGGTCGGCCCTCTTCGCCGAGAAGCAGTTTGGCGTCTGGGCACTGGTCTGGGGCACCGGCATGATCGCCCTGATCGGTCTGGCCGTGGCGATTCCCCTGGGCCTGATGGCGGCGATTTTCCTGAGTGAATACTCCCCGCCGCGTCTGCGGGCGATCGTCAAGCCGATCCTCGAGATCCTCGCCGGCGTCCCAACCGTGGTGTTCGGCTACTTCGCCCTTGTCTCGGTCTCGCCCGTCATCCGCGACATCTTCGGCGAGGACGTCGGCATCTACAACGCCCTCTCGGCCGGCATCGTGGTTGGACTGATGATCGTGCCGATCATCGCCTCGCTCTCCGAGGACGCCATGCGGGCCGTGCCGCGCTCACTGCGCGAGGGCGCGTATGCGCTCGGCTCGACCCGCATGGAGGTCTCGCTCCGCGTGGTCCTGCCGGCCGCCTTCTCCGGGGTCGTCGCCTCGATCATCCTCGCTGCCTCGCGAGCCGTGGGCGAGACCATGGCCGTGACCATCGCCGGCGGCGGCAACCCGCAGTTCGGCGTCAACCCGCTCGAAGCGGTGCAGACGATGACCGCGATGATCGTCCAGCTCTCCCTGGGCGACACGCCGACCACGTCGATTGAGTTCAAGGTCCTGTTCGCCGTCGCGATGACCCTGTTCGTCCTCACGCTCGGGATGAACATCGTGGCCCAGTGGGTCTCGCGACGCTTCCGCGAGGAGTACGAATGACCCCAATGGGCATGACCGCTCCGTCCGCGCAGCTCACCGCCTTCTCGCCCAGGGTGCGGTTCCGGCGCGGCGTGTCCGTCGCGTTCATGGTTGCCGCGCTGCTGGCGATCGCCGTTTCGATGATCATGCTGGGCGCATTGATCGTCGAGATCGCCGTCGACGGCGCCGCCCGCCTGTTCACCGACGGCGCCGGCGTCGGCCGTGAGGCTGGCGGCGGCATCCTGACCGACCTACCCACGCCCGCCGGCATGCGCTGGATGACCTGGGCGCTGCCCGTCGCCATCCTCCTGCCCTTCGTCGGACCGAGACTGGTCAATGCCCTCGCGCCGGGACTCCCGCGGATCGCCGAGCGTGCGATGGGCGTCATCGTCGTTGCACCCGTCGCGATCTTCGTCCACATCCTCTACGTCCGCTTCGAGTCGGCCTACTACGTCGAGTACGCTAGGGCGGTCGGGATCGACGGCGCGAGCGGCAACATCTTCCAGGTCCTCGGCGAAGCCTCCGGCTTCCAGATTGTGCGACTGCTCGTCGTCGGCGTCCTCGTGCCTCTCGCGATCGTCGCGGCCGGCTGGTTCGGGGCCCAGCGGATGCGCCGGCCCAGCCTGATCATTCCCGCGATCATGATCGCCGGCTGGGTCGTCTACCTGTTCATGGATCCCTGGTTCCTCTCCTCCTTCCCTTCGCGCAAGCCGGCCGAGGCCGGCATCTTCTCCGCCGTCACCGGCACCCTCTACATGATGGTGATCACGGCCGCCGTCGCCTTTCCGCTCGGGGTCGGCGCCGCGCTCTATCTGGAGGAATATGCCCGACGCAACTGGTTCTCGCGCATGATCCAGGTCAACATCTCCAACCTCGCCGGCGTGCCCTCGATCATCTACGGACTGCTCGGGCTGCAGGTCTTCGTCCGCGTCCTTGAGTTCGAGCGCTCCGTCCTCGCCGGGGCCTGCACGATGGCGCTGCTGGTCATGCCGATCATCATCGTCTCCGCCCAGGAGGCCCTGCGCACCGTCCCGCCCTCGATGCGCGAGGCCGCCTACGCCGTCGGCGCGACGCGCTGGCAGATGATCCGCTTCCATGTCCTGCCTTACGCCTTCGGCGGCATGCTGACCGGCAACATCCTCGCCATGTCCCGGGCGATCGGCGAGACCGCCCCGCTGATCGCGATTGGCGCGCTCACGTTCATCGCCTTCCTCGCCGACTCTCCCACCGACGATTTCACCGTCCTGCCGATCCAGATCTTCAACTGGGTCGCCCGACCGCAGGCCGGATTCCACGAGATCGCCGCCTCCGCGATCATCGTCCTGATGGTCATCCTGCTGCTGATGAACGCCGCCGCGATCATCATGCGACAGCGAACCCGCACTGATTGGTAGATACTCTGAACGCAGGCAGAGGGAGCAACAGGAGCCCGAGATGCCACGCAACTTCTTCACGCTGATGCGGTCCAGCGCGCCAGCTGCGACCGACGTTCCCGCTGCAACCCGTTCCGGACACGGCACGCCGCCGCCGAACTGGACGGCAGAGGCGGCCACCGGCGTCCATCTCGACGCCAGCCTCGAAGCGGTCCGCCACGAGATCACCGAAGAGGTCGACACGGCGCTCCAACTGCGCGACGTCTCCGCCTTCTACGGCGACTTCCAGGCCATCGACCGCATGTCGATGCCGATCCCCCGGAACCGCGTTACCGCGCTGATCGGACCCTCCGGCTGCGGCAAGTCGACCCTGCTGCGCTGCTGCAACCGGATGAACGACCTGATCCCGGGCGCGCGCATGGACGGCGAGATCGAGTTCGAAGGCCGCAACCTGCTCGATCCCAACATCGACGCCGTCGAAGTCCGCCGCCGGATCGGGATGGTCTTCCAGAAGCCCAACCCGTTCCCCAAGTCGATCTACGAGAACGTCGCCTTCGGCGCGCGGATCAACGGCTACTCAGGCGACATGGATCGGCTGGTCGAGGACGCTCTGCGCCGCGCCGCTCTCTGGGACGAGGTCAGGGACGAGCTGGACAAGTCCGGCCTGGCGCTCTCCGGCGGACAGCAGCAGCGGCTCTGCATCGCCCGCGCGATCGCCGTCCAGCCCGAGATCATCCTCATGGACGAACCGGCCTCCGCGCTCGACCCGGTCGCCACGCTCAAGATCGAAGACCTGATGCGTGAACTCGCCGAGGAGTACACCATCGTCGTCGTCACTCACAACATGCAGCAGGCCGGCCGCGTCTCCGACTACACCGCGTTCCTGCTCGCCGGCGAAGAGCGCGTCGGGCGGCTGGTCGAGTTCGGTCCGACCCAGGACATCTTCACCAATCCGCTCGACCAGCGAACGGAAGACTACATTACCGGCAGGTATGGCTAACAGCCGATGCATCGTGCATAGTGCGTAGTGCATAGAGTTGCCAATCGGACAGCGAGGCGTAGATGTCGACCGTACGGCTGACGTACTCCGCTGATCGCGCCGATGTCCTCGACCGGCTGCGCCTGCAACACGCGCGCGCCGACCGCTCCATCGTCGACTCGATGCAGGCGCTGCTGCGCCGCGACCTCGTCCTCGCTCGCCGCGTCAGCGACGCCGATGAAGACGCCAAGCAGGTCCGCTACGGGATCGAGGAAGCGGTTACCAGCATTATTGCCCTGCAGCAGCCCGTCGCCGGCGACCTGCGCGAGCTGATGTCGATCGTCGCGATCACGCTCAACCTCGAGCGGATCGCCGGACACGCGGAGGGCATCGCCCGGATCGCGGTCTTCCTCGAGGACAATCCGATCGCCGCGACCGAGCCCGATCTCTGGCGCATGGCCGACGTCGTCCGCGAGATGCTGCAGTCCGCGACTCGCTCGTTCCTCGAACGCGACCAGCATCTGGCCCGCGCCACCATCGACCGCGACGACGAGGTCGACGAGTTGTACAGCGACATTCACGATCGGCTGATCGACCGCCTCGCCCGAGCCGAAGGCAACCCCGACGAGTCCGACGCCATCACCCACGTGATCTGGTGCTCGCACAACCTCGAGCGGATCGGCGATCGCGCCCTCAACATCTGCGAACGCACCATCTTCCAGGTCACCGGTCGCTTCGAACGCCACCACGCCCTCGACAACGGCAGCGACTAGAGCCTCACCACAGACCTCCCCCTCCGGGGGAGGTGCCCCGCAGGGGCGGAGGGGGCTCCCCGCACGCCAACCCGGTCGTTCACGCCAACCTAACCTTGTCCCATGGAAGGCCTCGTCATCGCGCTGATCCGCGTCGCCGGCTCGCTGCCGGTGCTCCGCTGGGCCTTCGTCGGCGGCTTGATCGCCGTCTTCATCGACCTCTCCGATCTCTTCCTGCGCCAGGCGATCGACCTCGGCGGACTCTCCAACTACCAGGAGTGGGACAAGTGGGTCGACCAAGTCTACATCTGGCTCTTCCTGATCGTGGCGCTGCAGTGGTCGGGCTGGGAGCGCCGGGTGGCGCTCGGTCTGTTCGGCTGGCGCTTCATCGGCTTCCTCGCCTTCGCCGCCGGCGCCGGACGCGAGGTCCTGATTTTCTTCCCCCACGTCTTCGAGTTCTGGTTCCTCTTCGTCGCCGCCCGTCCGCACTGGCCGTCGAAGCTCCGACCCGGTTGGGCCCAGGCCGCCGACGGCACGCCCGCGCCCCTCACCCGCCCCGAAGCCGTCCGCTGGCTGCTCTTCCTCGCCGCGCTCAAGATCTTCCACGAGTACACGCTGCACACCGGCAAGTGGTTTGACAAGTGCTCCCCGATCGAGTTCTTCGAGAACCTCAGCGACTGCATCGGCCCGGTCTAGAGCCACGCCATTCCTGTTACCCCTCTGCCTGGAGTCGGGGTATCCTGCTCGTGTTGTGTGTCCGAGGTACGCAGATTCCCGGGGTGAACGATGACGACCAGCGCGGCGCTCCCGCCGATCCGTCCCGACGAGATGCTGGCGGAACAGCATGTGGTCTGCCGCGACCTGTTCAAGATCTACAAGATCGCCGACCTCGAAGTGGTCGCGCTGCGCGGCCTCGACCTGACCGTGGGCAAGGGCGAGGTCCTGGCCATCGTCGGCGCGTCCGGCTCGGGCAAGTCGACCCTGCTGAACGTGCTCGCCGGTCTCGACGTCCCGTCCGCCGGCCAGGCCTACGTCAACAAGGCCGACCTGCTCGCGCTGACCGAGCAGGAACTGGTCGACTACCGGCGGGAGGAAGTGGGCTTCGTCTGGCAGCAGACCGGCCGCAACCTGATTCCCTACCTCAACGCGCAGCAGAACATCGAAGTGCCGATGATCCTCGCCGGCCGCTCGCGCAAACACGCGCGCGAGCGAGCCTTGCAGCTGCTCCAGGCGGTGCGGCTGATGGACAAGCGCAAGCAGCGGCCCGACCAACTCTCGGGCGGCGAGCAGCAGCGCGTCTCAATCGGCGTCGCGCTGGCCAACGATCCGCCGCTGCTGTTGGCCGACGAGCCGACCGGCGAGCTGGACACACACACCTCGGAGGAGATCTTCCATCTGTTCCGCAGCCTCTCCAACCAGTTCGGCCTGACGATCATCATCGTCACGCATGACCCGGCGATCGCCGCCCGGGTCGACCGCGTCGTCGCGATTCGCGACGGCACGATTGCGACCGAGACGGTGCGCCGGGTCGAGAACGCCGGCACCGAGATCGCCGAGATCGTGCACGAAGAGTTCGCCGTCGTCGACGGCGCCGGCCGGCTGCAGATTCCGAAACCGCTGCTGGACCAGGTTGCGCTGGGCCGCCGGGCCTACGTCGATTCCCGCGACGGGCGGATCGTGATCACGCCGGCGCACGAGGCAGACGCGGCAGAGGAAGAGGCCGAGCAGCGATGACTACACCAGCATCCGCCCATGGCATGGCGACACGCAGCCAGAGCGACCTGGTCGTCGATGTACATAACGTTTCTCGCCGCTTCGTGGTTGGCGGCGAAGAGATCTGGGCGGTGCGTGACGTCTCATTGCAGGTCGCGCAGGGCGAGTTCGTCGCGCTGATCGGCCGCTCCGGCTCGGGCAAGACGACCTTGCTCAACCTGATTGCCGGGCTAGATTCGCCGACATCGGGTCACGTCATGATCGACGGCGAGAACATCACCGAGTACAACGAGCGCCAGCTCACCCAGCTGCGCCGCCACCGGGTGGGGTTCGTCTTCCAGTCGTTCGGCCTGCTGCCTCTGCTGTCGGCCTACGAGAACGTCGAGCTCTCGCTGCGCATCGCCGGCGCGGGCATCCGCGAGCGTCGGCGCCGGGCGGACGAACTGCTGGAAGCGGTCGGGCTCGCCGGCCGCGCGCGTCACCGGCCCTACGAGCTCTCCGGCGGCGAGCAACAGCGCGTCGCGATCGCCCGCGCGTTGGCCAACTCACCGGCCCTGATCCTGGCCGACGAGCCGACCGGTGAGTTGGACTCGACGACCGCGGTCTCGATCTTCCGCCTGCTGCACGATCTCGTGGTCGAGCAGGGCGTGACGATCATCACGACCACGCACGACCGCACGGTGATGGAACTCGTGCCCCGGGTCGAGGAGATGCGCGACGGCCGTCTGCTCGAACCGGAAGAGCAGGAACTGTTCCGCTACACGGTGCGCGACGAGCGCTCGCGCTTCGCGGCTGAACTGCCGACCGACGTGCAGGATGAGGTCTCAGCCGTCCGCACCCACGCAGCCGACTTCGCTCCAACGGTGGAAGAGCGGGTCGCCGCCGAGATCGCCGCGCACCCGGAACTGACCGAGGACCAGGCCCGGCACGTGTTCGGCGCCGACCGGGAGCCAGAGCCGGCGCCGGTCGCGGTCGAGGCCCAGGCGGAAGCCGGAGCAGATGAACCGTGGCGGCCGCAGATTCCCGAGGCCGAGGAGCCGAGCGAGGAAGAAGCGACGTTCGCCCCGCCTCCCGGCGTCGAGCGACCCTCGTGGGCCCGTCCCAGCGACGACCAGTGACATTGCGAGAGGGCTAGCCGCTAGGGTTCCGTCTCGATCCGGGTCAGAATGAAGCGGCGCGGCTGCTGATCCCAGCGGATCAACCGGTGCGGCGGCTCGATCTCATACCAGGCCCGCGAAATCTCCACCCCCGGCGTCGCGACGACCTGCCAGACGACCACGTCGCCCTCCGGTCCGCGCAGGGTGTCCTGTCCGCGCACGGCGACCTGGACCAGCTGGCTGCGCCGCTGGACGACGTTGACCGAGCGATAGGTCAGCTCCAGGTCCTGCTCGAACGCCAGCGATCGCCAGAGCCAGGCCGACGAGTCGTTGTCAAACGCGAACACGCCCGCTTCGACCGTCTCCTCGGTCACCTCGCCATCCTCGTCGAGCACAACGTAGGCTGAGACCTCGCCGTCGCCGTTGGTGCGGTACTCGGCTTCTGCGGTCACGGTCTGCTCGGATGACTCCGCGCGGCGTTCATAACGAATCGGCTGCAGCGATTCGGCGTCGACCCAGACGGTCACGTCGTCGGTGACGACCTCGCCGGATTCGGTGTCGAGGCGGAAGCGCAGCGAGAGCAGGTAGACCTCGTCCTCGCGGACGGTCTCCAGGATCAGCGTGCCGCGCCTGACATCGGTCTGGTCGAGGATGTCGTAGTGCAGCCGCTCGAAGTCGGGCCAGGAGATCTGGGCGACCGGATCCTCGGGGTCGTCGAAGGTGGAGTCGGAGCCGCAGGCGACGGCCAGGGCCGCAGTGAGTCCGACCGCGAGAAACAGGGCGAGCAGACGAACGGGTCCCCGCTCGGAGGCGGGGACGGAGCCAGGAAGGGAATGGCGCGCTCGCATCACGAGGCGCGCGGGCCGATTTCGGCTTCGGCCATGCGGCGCAGGGCCTCGGCGCAGTCCTCACTGGTGACGTCGGCGTGGGTGACGAGGCGGATCTTGGTGCGATCGGGCGTGGTCACCAGGACGCCGATTCGTTTGAGTTGCGCCTGGAGTGTCGGCGAGGGCGCGGGGTCAGTGGAGGCGTCGAGCTGGACGATGACGATGTTGGTCTGCACGCTCTCGGGGTTGATGTTGAAGCCGAGTTCGGCCAGTCCGCGGGCGAGCTGCCGGGCGTTGGCGTGATCGTCGTGCAGGCGGTCGACCATCCGATCGAGCGCGACCAGTCCGGCCGCGGCGAGGACGCCGGCCTGGCGCATGCCGCCGCCGACCAGCTTGCGCGTGCGGCGCGCCTCGGCGATGAAGGCTTCGTCGCCGCAAATCAGCGAGCCGACGGGCGCGCCGAGTCCCTTGGAGAGGCAGAAGGTGACGCTGTCGGCGGGACCGGCGAGCTCGGCGACGCTGTGTCCCGAGGCGGCAGCGGCGTTGAAGATGCGGGCGCCGTCGAGGTGGACGCGTAGGCCGAGGTCGCGGGCCGTGCCGGCGATCTGCTCGGTGCGCTCGAGCGAAACGACGGTGCCGCCGCAGAAGTTGTGGGTGTTCTCGAGCGCGAGCAGGGTGGTGCGGGGTTGATGCATGTCGTCCGGTCGGACGGCGCCGGGGATCAATTCGGGGTCGAAGCCGCCGTCGGACTGATTGGGGAGCGTGGTCGCCAGGACGCCGCCGAGGCGCGAGACGCCGCCCGCTTCCGAGCGGACGATGTGGGCGCGGTCGCCGACCAGGAGCTCGTCGCCGGAGCGAGTCTGGGAGAGCAGCGAGACGAGGTTGGCCATCGTCCCGCTGGAGACGAACAGGCCGGCCTCCTTGCCGGTGCGCTCGGCGGCGGTCTCTTCCAGCTTTGTGATCGTGGGGTCCTCGCCGAAGACGTCGTCGCCGACCTCGGCCTCGAACATCGCCTGCCGCATGGCGGGCGTCGGTCTGGTGACGGTGTCGGAACGCAGGTCGATCAGTGGCATCTCGCGGTGGTGTTCGCTCACTCGTCGGATCCTTCTCGTTCCCAGATGGTGCGGAAGCCTTCGCCGCCGGTGATGGCGGCGACCGTGACGGCTCGTTCACCGTCGAGGAGTTGCTGTCGGATGCGGTCGATGCGTTCCTGCTCCGCGCCGAGACTGACCAGGCGGGTTTCGATCTTTTCCCAGATGCCGGACTCTTCGAAAGCGCCGACGGCACGAGGCCAGGGGAAGGACATGATCCGTTCGGGCAGCGGCAGTTTGGGACGGAGCGACTTGAGGTGGCGGAAGCGCTCTTCGGCGGAGTTGACACGATCGACCAGCTGGATGATCGGCGTGTCGGGCGGGTCGGCGCGGAAGTCAACCAGGAGTCGGGGCTCGAGCACGTCGAAGCGGACGATCAGCACGGCGGCGCGGTCGATCACGCGCAGGATTTCTTCGAGGTCGACGCCGTAGTCGTCGCTCATTACTGGTCCCGGGACTATTGAGGGTCGTCCGCTGATCCAGAGTGTATGGATGGCGCGAGAGAGCGTCCAATGCCGCCGATGCCGAGCAGGGCGTCGCGGGCGGCGTCGTAGCGCTGCTTGGCGCGGGCTTCGCGATTGAGCAGGCCCTTGAGTTTGGGCGGCTCGAGCGGTTCGCCGTCGAGGAAGATCTCGTGCAGTCGCGCGAGCTGCTTCTGCCAGGCGTCGTATGCCTCGCGATACTCGGATTGGCGTTCGGGATCGACACGGACCATGGCGGGTTGCCGTTTCCTAGACGAGATTGCGATAGATGTTGATTTCGGCGGAGTCGAAGACCATTGCCTCGCGCACGGCGCGGCGCAGCCTGGCGAACTCCTGGTCCTGCGCGGCCAGTTCCTCGAACTGTTCGAGTTCTCGCAGATCCTCGAATTCGGCCACGATCTCGACCGTTGATGCAGCCCCGGTGATCGCATCCCAGACCGAGAAGCGGGCCTCGATCCCGCGGGCGGACTGGTAATCGAGCGCGGCCTCGACAGCGCGCAGGAACTCTCCATGTTTGCCCGGCGCGACACGGCCGGTCAGGACTCGTCGGAACATCGGCATCGGATCGTCCCTTCTGCTGTTCGGACTTGTTTGGATTTGGTCGATTCTGTTCGATTCTGGCTAGACGAGTTCGGCTGTGTTTCGCAATGTGAGGGCCTGTTCGACTGCGTGCAGATCCTCTGGTCGGTTGACATTTGTGAATGACTGTAGTTCTGGATCGTGAACCCGAAGTTCCTCGATATCGAGGATGCTGTGCTCGACGAGCGGGAGCAGCGCCCGAAGTCGGCCGTCGCCTTCGTCCAGCAAACTGGTTGCCTGAGGCACAATCGAGCGCCGGTAGGCAGCCAGCAGCGGTTGGGCGACGCCGTCAATGCGCGGCATGGCGATTGAAACTCCCTCGCAAGCGGCCGCGACCGCACGAAGCAGGTCGGTTTGGAGGAAGGGCATGTCGCAGGCGACGGCGACGGCGAGTTCGTGCTCGATCAGTGGCAGCGCCGCCTCGAGACCGGCCAGGGGGCCTCGGTCGTGGCGGTGGTCGACGATCTCTCGCCAGTCGACGCCGTCCAGCGCCGGAAACTGCTGGTCGGGCCGCCGGGCGACGACGATGTCGTCGCTGACCTCGGCGGCAGCGAGGGCGCTCCAATGCAGCAGGGGACGACCGCCGGCTTCGGTGGTCGCCTTGTCGCGGCCCAGGCGGCGGCCGAACCCGCCGGCGAGGATGATGACCGAGAACGATTCGCTCATAGGTTGAGTTTAGGCTGCGGGCTGGAGGCGAACCGTGGATTTGCCATTGCACTCGTTGCATGAGGCGTTGGGATTAACTCGGCCGGCGGTGTTCGCGACGGTCGGCGGCGGCGGCAAGACGACGGTGCTGTTCGCGCTGGCGGCGGAATGGGAAGCAGGTGGAGGCGAGGGCCTAACCGTCCTGACCACGACGACGAGGATGACGATCCCGCGCGAAGGCCGGACGATGCCGCTGGCGATCGGCCGCGACGACGCCTTCCGCGCCGGCGCCCTGGACGACATTCGATCGCGGGGTTTGTCCTCGGCGGTGGTGGGCTCGGGGCGGGGCGACCGCGAGCGGGTCCTGGCGGTCAGTCCGTCCTGGCCGCGCCAGGCGGTCGACGCGGGTCTGGCCAGCCTTGTCGGGGTCGAGGCCGACGGCTCGCGAGGCCGGCCGTTCAAAGCGCCCGCTGCACATGAGCCGATCATTCCCGAGTGCGTCGACGTCGTGGCTGCCGTGATTGGGGCGGGCGTGCTGGGTCGGCCGCTGGATGAGCGCTCGGTGCATCGACCGGAGATCGTGGCGGAGATCGCCCGAGCGAAGATTGGGGATGAGGTGACGCCGGAGCTGGCGGCGCGGGTGTTGACGTCGGCGGATGGAGGTCGGAAGGGGGTGCCGGAGTCGGCGGAGTTCGTGGTGCTGGTGTCGGGGGCGGGGCGAGACCTGGAGGGGTCGAAGGCGTTGGCGTCGGCGGTGGAGGGGCGTGTGGTGCTGTGGGATGTGGGGTCGGGGGTGTTGGAGGTGGCTGGTTAGGGCATTTCGCCTGGCAGGAGTTCGTACTCGCGAATGAGGATCGGAATCTTCATATGCGTAGCGGGCCAGCGTGTTCCATGTTCGATGCTCGGATACTGATGATTTGGAGTGTCAAACAGCCACCCTTTCGCTCGAGGCTCGAGAATCGGTTCACATTGGGAGGCCGGAATCGGATTGATTGGTTCCGTGCAGTCGAAGGCAGCAGAGACCCTGACCGTAGCCCTCTCCCAGCGGAGAGTTGCAGGTCATCCCGATGGAGAAGTCGCCTCCGCGAAGGCGGGGGCGCAGCGACCATGTAGCCACTACGAGGCCCCGCCTTCGCGGGGCCGACTCTGGTTGGATTGCGCGCGGGCCTCCCAGGGCAGAGGGGACATCCTGACGCGCAGCGCGCCTTGCACAACGGCACCGCGTCCTTGGTGGCTTGCGTTACGCGACATAGATTGAAGCTCTGGTTTCCTCGACCGCTTGACGGAAGTAGGGATTCTTGAGATCGGTCTCGCTGACCAGGTCGACGGGTTGGTCGAAGAGGCTGGTGAGGTCGCTGGAATCGGGGTCGAAGTCTCCGGTGGCGGCGGAGCCGAAGAGGTCGAGGCGCTGGACCTGGTGTTTGCGGCAGAGTTCGGCGATCTCTTCTGATCGGTCGGCGACCAGGGGAATCAGGGCCACGGTCGTGCTCCTGCCGGTGGTCTGCTTGGTCCAGATTAGCTAACGGGAGGCTGTGCGGATGGCTGTGGCCGTGGGACCCCCTCAGCCCCCGCATCAAGTGCGGGGCAGGCTTTCGGCAGCTCCCTCCCCGCCTGCTCGGGGACAGGCCCTGCGAGGGGGAGCGGGGATCTTTGGATCGAGTTCGATCATGTGTTCCGTTATGTGACCTCTCCGACCTCTGGGGTTTTGGCTTGTGAAGCGAACGGGTGTTCTGTAGGATGGTCTTCCGGTTCCTGGAGGGCCGACCGGATATGGCCGACTCGACGACCATTGGCTGTCTGCTGATTTCCCATTTTCGGGCTCGGGTGGAGCTTGGGCGGCGGGCGGAGCTGGGTGGGTTGGCGGGGGTGATCGTGGATCGGTCGGGGTCTCGGCCGGTGGTGGTGGACTGCTTGCCGGCGGCGTCGGAGGTGGAGGTGGGGATGACGCTGGAGCAGGCGCTGGCGCTGCAGCCCGAGGCGGTGGTGCTGGAGTCGGACGAGCCTCACTATGCGCGCGAGTTCGAGCGGCTGCTGGACGGGCTGGACGAGGTTAGCGACCGGGTCGAGGGAGCGGACCACGATGGCGAGCTGGGCGTCGTCTATGTCGGGCTGGACGGGCTCGAGGCGATGTATGGCGGCGAGGGGCCGATGCTGGAGGCGCTGCTGACGGCCGTGCCCGAGCGCTTCCAGCCGCGCGTCGGGATTGGGCCGAACAAGTTTGCGGCCTTCATCGCGGCCCGCACCCGGCGCTCGGCCGGCCTGAGCCGGGTCGACGGGAGTGCGGCGGCCTTCCTCGCGCCGCATTCGGTCGACCTGCTGCCGGCGTCGCTCGTGCCACCGGAGCTGCTGGCGGACCTGCACCGGCTCGGGTTGCACCGGATGGGCGACGTGGCCGGGCAGGAGATGCATGCGCTGCTCGATCGTTTCGGGCACGAAGGACAGCGCGCCTGGGAGCTGGCCTCGGGGATCGACGAGCGTCCGCTGCGTCCGCGCGTGGCGGAGGAGTCGATTGCGGAGCGGGTGGTGTTGCCGGAGGGCTCGGCCTCGCTGGAGTTGCTGCGGGTGGCGGTCGACACGCTGCTGACGCGGGTCTTCGCGCAGCCGCGGATGCAGGGCCGCTACGCGGGCACGGCGACGCTCGTCTGCGAGTTGGAGGACGCGCCGACAGAAGCGTCGAGTTGGCAGAAGGAGTTTCATTTCAAACAGCGCATCGGGAACTGGCGTCGGGCGGCGGAGATCATCGGGGGCCGGCTGGAGACCGAGCATCCACCGGCGCCGGTCGAGGCGATGACGGTCACGCTGGGCAACCTGAGCGGCGCGACGGGGGTGCAGCTCTCGCTGTTTCCCGACATCCGCGCCGACCGCGAGCGGCGGTTGCTGGAGACCGAGCGTCAGCTCCAGGCGCGGCTCCAGGGCAAGCATGCGCTGCACCGCCTGGTCGAGGTGGCGCCGTGGCATCCGGCGCCGGAGATGCGCACGGTGCAGGTCTCGATCGACCCGGCCGCGACCGACAGCATGCGTCCGCTGACGTCGCCGAGGTCGGTGGAGGTGCGCGAGGGTCCGGCGCAGGAGCCGAGGGCGGTGCGCCTCGGGAATCAGTGGCAGGAGGTGTCGAGCATCGAGGATCGGTGGAGCTTCGATCTCTGGTGGCGTCCGACGCCGATGCAGCGGAGCTACTACCGGGTGAGTCAGGCGGACGGTCAGCGGTTGACGATTTATCGGGATGGAGGGGATCAGCGGTGGTATCGGCAGACGGCGTGAGGTGGGGCTCCAAGAGCTCCCCTTTTGGGGGAGCTGTCGCGAAGCGACTGAGGGGGCCGCTCGCGCCGAGGGCCCCCTCCGCCCCTTCGGGGCACCTCCCCCAGAGGGGGAGGTCTTGTTCTTCCCGGCGTGAAGCGGGGAGTGGATCGACATGACTTATGTCGAACTGCGGAGCAAGAGCTTTCACTCGTTTGGGCTTGGGGCCTCTCATGGGCATGAGTTGCTGGCTCAGGCTCGGGCGTTTGGGATGCCGGGGCTGGGGTTGACGGATACGAACCTGTGCGGGGCACTGGAGTTTGCCCGGCTGGCGAACAGTTTGGAGATCCAGCCAATTACGGGCGGTGAGATTGTGCTGGCGGATGAGTCCCGGGTAGCGCTGCTGGTCAAGTCGCGCGAGGGATATGCGAATCTGTCGCGGCTGTTCACGCTGGCGAATGAGGTCGATCGGCGGGAGCCCCGACTCGATCCGTCGCATCTGCCCGAGCATGCGGAGGGGCTGGTGCTGCTGGCCGGCGGCCGGCATGGGGCGCTGTCTCGGCTGGCTTTGAGCGGCGAGGCGGTGGCGGCTCGCGAGCTGCTGGGCAGCTATCGCGACTGGTACGGGGCGGACTCGGTCTACGTCGAGTTGCAGCAGAACTTCCTGCGCGGCGACACCGGGCGCAACCGTGAGCTGGTCGGGCTGGCGCGCGAGGTCGGGGCGCCGCTGGTCGCGTCGAACGACGTGCATTACCACTCGCCCGAGCGCTACCGGCTGCAGCATGCGCTGGTCGCGGCGAAGCACAACGCGACGATCGACCAGGCGCTGCGGCAGATCCTGCCCAATCATCACCTGCACCTCAAGCCGGAGGCGCAGATGGCGGAGCTGTTCTCGGAGTTCCCCGAGGCAATCTGCAATACGCGGCTGGTGGCGGAGCAGTGCGCGTTCAACCTCAGCACCGACCTCGGCTACACGCTGCCCGAGCCGTTGGTGCCCGATGGCTACACGCCGGAGAGCTACCTCAAGCGGCTCTGCTACGAGGCGGCGGCTCGGCGCTACGGGTCGGTGACGACGGAGGTCGAGCAGCGGTTGGAGGAGGAGTTCCGACTGATCGGTCGGCACAACCTGGCCGGGTTCCTGCTGCTCTACCGCGAGATCGTGCGGCTGGCCCAGCGGATCATGGAGGAGCGCGGCCTGATTGCACCGGAAACCCCGATCGAACAACGGCCGCCTGGACGCGGACGCGGTTCGTCGGTGGCGCTGCTGGTCGGTTATCTGATCGGGATCAGCCACGTCGACCCCTTGAAGTGGGAGCTGACGCTGGAACGCTTCCTGCCCGACGACATGACGTCCTTGCCGGACATCGACCTCGATTTTCCACGCGGGCTGCGCGACGAGCTGATCGAGCGGGTGCACGAGTACTTCGGCCGCGACTACGCGGTGTTGACCGGCGCGATCTCGACCTACTCGGTCAAGGGCATCATCCAGGATTTGGGCAAGGCGTTGGGTCTGCCGCCGGATGATCTGCGGCTCTTGTCGAAGCAGATTCACTCACACGACGGGGCGCGGCTGCGCGAGGAGATGGAGCAGTTGCCGGCGTTTCGGGACAAGGTCGCGGCGCACGGCTGGCGCGACCTGATCGCGCTCGCGCCGCAGTTGATGAACGCGCCGCGCGGGCTGGGTCAGCACGTGGGCGGGATGATTCTCTCGGACTCGCCGATCCCGGAGATGGTGCCGGTGCGGGCCGGTGCGATGGCGGGTCGTTTCATCATGGACTGGAACAAGGACAGCGTGGCCGACGCCAACTTCGCCAAGATCGACCTGCTCTCGCTGCCCGTGCTCGACCAGTTGGAGGAGGCGCTGGACCTGATCGAGCAGCGCATCGGCGAGCGGCCCGACCTGAGCCAGATCAGTCCCGAGGACGACGGGGTCTACGACATGATCAACGCGGGCAAATCGAAGGGCGTCTTCCTGCTGCAGTCCCCGGCGCAGCTCAAGATGGGCCAGCGGCTGAGGTCGCGGCGGCTGCTGGATCTGGCCTACCAGGTGGCGTTAATCCGGCCCGGCGTCGGGACGCAGGGCAGCGCGGTCAGCCAGTTCGTCGACCGGTATCGGCACGGCGCCGAGTGGGAGTACGACCACCCGCTGGAGGAGCGGGCATTGGAGCGCGGTTACGGCGTGATCGTCTGGCAGGAGCAGGTCGTGCAGCTGATCATGGACGTGGCCGGGATGTCGGCGGCCGAGGCGGACGAGGTGCGCCGCGCGTTTGCGCGGGCGAACAACGAGCACCTGATCGAGATGCATCGCGAGCGGTTCCTCGAGGGCGCGCGGTCGAACGGTGTGCCGGACGACACGGCCGAGACGATCTTCGCCAAGATCAACGGTCACTACATGTTCCCCGAGTCGCACTCGCACGCGTTCGCGATCACCGCCTACCAGGCGGCCTGGCTCAAGCGCTATCACCCGCTGGAGTTCTTCGTCACCCTGATCAACAACCAGCCGATGGGCTTCTATCCGGTTGAGACGCTGAAGGAGGACGCCCGCAGGTTCGGGGTGCGGTTCCTCAACCCCTGCGTCAACCGCAGCGAAGTGCAGGCGAGGCCCGCACTCTCCTCTCCCCCCGCGCAGTGGGGGGAGATGCCGCAGGCAGAGGGGGGTCCCCTCCAGGTGGTGACCGCTGGGGAGTGCCCCATAAATAGGGTAGCGCCACCAAAACCCCCCCGGGGGGGAGGGGGATAAATTTGGGATATATAGCAGGCCGCCCCGGGCGGGCGGGGG
>JAPPFB010000004.1 GCA_028875225.1 Chloroflexota bacterium
GAGGTTGCTGCTCAGGAAGGGCGCGGGGCTGACCTGCTCGGCGGTGTCGAGGAAGGTGGATTCGGCCCGCTCGGTCTCGAACACGAAGAGCACGAGCGGCAGCTGGCCACCGTGGTCGGGCCGCGCGTAGGCGCTTTGGAAGTAGCGTCGGTAGGCGTGCAGCCGCTCGGGCACACGCCGGGGCGTCGTGGCGCGGCGTTCGGACTAGCTACCCGGGCCCGATGTCAACTGGGCGACATTGTCCAGGAACTGTCCAGGGTTCGCAGCCATACCCGTGTACAGGGAAAGGGACTCTCTGGACAGTTGTCAATCAGGCATGAAGACCAGTGTTTTCCAGGGCGAACGCCGTCCAGGCTGCTGGATCGGGCAGGCGGATTGTGCGCGTGCTGGTTCCGGCGATTTTGGACAACGTTGTGTGTCGGCGTCAACAGGGCGTTGCTGATCAAGGGCGGGTGGGCTCGTTCGAGGTCGGGGGCGTGTACAGGAAATCGGGTGTTGTGGCAGTGGGGCAGACGGGCACGATCTTCAGTCCAGGACTGAACGAACGCCGTGGCAGGCAAGGTCGATTTCAAGGGGCGGGGTGGAAGGGCCAGTTCCGGGGATATGGGGCAGTTTGAGCCCGAAATGGGGCAATTGGAACACGCGGGGCGGGGTGGGGCGGCCCCCTACCGGACCCCTGCCGCCCTGTCCGCGGGAGCTTCTGTCAAATAGGCCACACGACCCGGGGTGGTGGTGCTAGGCACTGAGGGGCTTCGGGCGAAAGGGTGGACACCCCACTACAGCTACGCGGCCACGCCATCAACCGACCGGTTGGCTCACACAGACGAAGGAGGCTGCTGCGGAGAACACGGGGCGCGACGCTCAAGCCCCGCAGGTGAACGATGCCGCATCCGGGTCCGTTTCACTCGACCGCCGGGACGAGGGTGGAACTGGGCATGATGACTCACTGATTCCATTCCTCCGGCGGGCAGCCGCCGAGCAGGTCAACACCAAGACCGTCCAGCACTTGGGCGTCGACGGCACGGCTGTCCGACGGGGTCCGGCGCGGGACCTGCGGACGGTCATGGACGGCAGTTCGCTGGGCGGTTTCAGTCCGCGACGCGGGGAGCGCCCCCTACCCTTGGCCGCAACGATTCAGAGCTGGCGTTGGGCGGTGGAGCGGCATCCGGTGTGAAGATGTCCTCGATCCGCTGGCCGAAGACGGCGGCCAGCTTGAAGGCCAGGGGCAGGCTGGGGTCGTACTTGCCGCGCTCGATGGCGTTGACGGTTTGGCGCGAGACACCGAGCCGGCTGGCCAGGGCCGCCTGCGACCAGTCGCGCTCGGCGCGCAGCACCCTGAGCCGGTTGTTCATCGGTAGCGGCGCTTCGTGTGCAGGCCGGCCAGGATCCAGGACGCGCCCATGACCGCCCAGACCCACCACCAGTTGATATGCGGCAGACCCGCGTGCTCTAGGAATCCGTAGCCGAAGGTGATCGCGGCGGTCGCACCGAAGGCGATCGCGAGTGCTTCTAGCGCCATGCGGCGCTCGAGTTCGTCGACCTCGCGCAGGTAGCGGACGTAGGCGGTGATGCCGTAGCCGAACGGAGCCATCGGGATGACGGCCAGCGGGTACCGCCAGATGCTGTCGGGGAACGCCTCGGTGAGGGAGACGGAGAGGGCGACGAGTACGGCATAGCCCAGGAAAGCGAGCGTCATTCGCTTCGAGAACTGTTTTCGGGCGTGGTCCATGGGCGCGACCTTCCGCAAGCTTGATGGGGGTGCCGGGGAGTATCAAGTGTACTTGACTATATGTCAATGGTAATCGACAGATCGTCGGCATTCGCTCGGCTGCGCGGCGGGGTCGCGACAGCTGCAGTGGCGAAGCGACCGGTTGCACAGAGTCGCGTCAAGGATGTGCTGACGGGATGAATCGCGGCGCAACACCCAAGACCCGCAGGTGAACGACGCAGGCTTGGGCTCCGCTCCACCCGGCCGCCCCAGGGAACAAGTTGGCCCCGACCTGTTGATCGTGAATCTCCACCAACCGAGCGACGTATACGGCGATCCGAGGGGAGTCGTGCCAACAGATCGGGATGGAGAGCAGCTCTACCGTGAAGAGGACGCCGTGAGCGACGTGTGAACGCTGGCGTTGTTGCGGGGGCATCGGCTCGCTGGCGCAGCCTTGCTGCGATGGGGACGAGCATGAAACTCACCCGCCTGCCGCCTACAAGCTTGGGTGGACCGAGGAGTGGGGCATCGTCATGTTCGCGCCGCCGCGAGGGGCCTGGGACGGCTTGGCCGATGATGCATCGGTGATCGAACTCACGCTCAGCGGCGTGAGCGAGCCGGAACTCCAGGGCGACGCCGCCTTCAACGGCGATGGTTATCGGCTGCTCCGGTGTGTGAGCGGCACCGCGTCGTTGAGCGACTGCGTTCCGGCGTCCTGAAGCATCCACTTCAAGGCGGGCAGCGGTGATTCGGCCACCAGGTCGCCGAGTACTACAGTGTGCGGCATACCGCATAGGGCCCGCAGCTATCGAACCCCGCGGGTCGGCCGGTGAACCGAGTTGAGTGATGCGCCCCGGCAGGATCTGGTTGATCGGCGCGATAGCGTTCTTCGCTGGGGCTTCTGGGTGCTGCGCGGCGTGTTCGGCGGGTCTGGACGATTCGCTACCCGAGTCGCGCAAGGCGTCGAGACAGTCCGCGCCAGTGGTGGAGCAAGTCGAGGCGCAGGAGATGGTCGTCGAGCTGGTGGAGCCCCCGTCCTTGGCGAGAACGCTCTCGCCGACTGGAATCCTGCGACGCATGTACCCCTCGCTCCGTGTCGCCGAAGGGTTCTGCTGGGAAGAGGCCGAGGCCGCCTACGAAGGCGAATCACCGCGGATCGATACGGGACTGGCGCCTGGAGCGGATCCGCCTGCCGATCTCTTGGCGTTCTTCGAAGGCCAGGGCGAGAGCTATGACGACTACGAGCACCGGTGGTTCAATCGCAATCAGCTGCTGTTCATGCACCAGGAGATGTTCGTCACTGAAGGAGGACGACGCGGTCCCAGAGCGGTCGTGACGAGAATTGTGCGCCGGGAGGGCCCCGATGGTCAGCAGTTCTGGGAGGAGTACGACGCCGCGGCGATGTACCCGTGCGACTAGTGACCGACAACCACAGCTCCGGGACGCCACTGCACCGGTAGAGCACCGTCCGTAATCGCCGTGCGATTCGCGAAGCAACGCATGGCGGTCGTTGCAGCGACGAGGTCTGCCCAGCGCTGGCTGTACAAGTCAGGATTCAAGCTCGTATCCATTAGCGTGGGCCGCGACCGCTGGCGGCTATGCGCGGCTCCGGCTGAGGCGGCCGTTCCCGCTCTCCAGGGAACCATTGCCGCTGCGCCCGATCCCGGCTTGCGGTTCGTGACCTCAACGACGACGTTCGGGGGCGCATGTTGCCAGGACAATGGCGTCGCTCAAGGTCTGTTTAGGTGCCCAACCAACACGACCCGGCATCGATTCGGCCGCGATCCACTCGTCGCCCTGAGCACAGCGGGCGACGCAGAACAATGTTGGAAAAGCGCGTTCGCTCGCCTGTTCCTCGTCTCGCCCCGTTTGGCGAGAGGCATGCCCTTCCTGCTCTTCCCTACCGGACTTCCCGTTCGCCTATCGGCAATGCTGATTCGGCCTCCGGCCGCGAGAACAGTGCCAGCTGCGAGACGTGGCAGGTCTCGCACCAGAAGGCCCACCGCAACACCCGGGGGTCGCCGAAGAATGGGACTACACGCTCCAGGGTGACTTCATGACCGGCGTGGCCCCAGGCGCTCAGCTCGTTGTTGGCCCGCTCGGCCAAGAGCGCTAGGGCGCTTGGCTGGTACTTGGTCTGCGGTTCCGCCAGCGCCAACGCCGTCTCGACCTGTTCCGCCGTGATCGTCATCGCATCTCCGCCCGCAGAGCATAGACCGCCTTCAGAACGGGCCAAGGGAGTGTCAACGTTTTCCACGTGAAACCGGGCCGCGACGGGCCTCCGGTGACTTGCAGCAGGGAGTCAATCTGGAGAGCTCGTCAGCGGCGAAGCCCCGTACGATCAGCGGGTCGGGTGCTCGAACCGTTTCCGATGGGAATGTTGCCCGCGACACTCTCGAATTGGCCGGGCAGCCCGATTGCAGTCTTGGGAGCCGGGGGCGTGTACAGGAATCCGGACTCGATTGCTTAAGCAATCTGAGGCCGGATCTCCAGTCCAGGGCTGGCCTTCGTGGCTCCTATCGGACGTGAACGGCCACGAGTTGGGTGAGGGGGCTCCTTCCCCCGAGATTGCAGTGAGATTGCACTTAGATTGCAGTTCTGGCCCGCTTGTCCCGGGGGCGGGGTGGGGCGCTGGACAGTTGCCGCATGTGTTCCAGGCAACAGCAACAGGAGGGGAGGGGTTGAGTGTGTCGCACGGGGCGCAGGCGGGGCCCGGCCGACGACGTGTTGCTGGAGGCGCTGAGGCGGAGGCGTTGGCGACGGAGTTCGTTGCGACTACTCGCGTTGGGATTGTGGAGTATCTGAAGGGTCGTGGCGGATCGCGACGTTCGAGCGCCGACTAGCTAAAGCGAATTGGGCAGACAAGCGAATGACGCCTCGGCAACCGAGCGAGTTCTATCGACCTTGCCACGATCAAGGAACCAGCGCCGGAGGACTCATCGTCCTATCAGTCGCGACCGAAGATTCGCTCCCTCTTCTCCTCTTTGACGGCAAAGGACTTGTAACTCTCGAAGGCGATGATGCACGCCTCTAGTACATCGACTGTTGTTTCGCGCGCATTGTTGGACGCGAGGCTCCGCAGCTCCTCCAGAAGCGCGATTCTTCGCTGCCATTCCGCGCTCTCGTCACCGGACCAACTGAATCCACCAGACATGGTCCATTGGGCGATCTGCTCAGCGGTGCATCCCGCCTGCCGTGCAAGTTCGGCGCGGCGTAGCCACTGCTCGTCGATGTCGCCCTCAAAGATCGCGCCTCGTAAGCGCTTCAGGTCGCTTCGTTGCAGAAACTGCCGAGTCAACTCATCGTCTCCGCCGATTAGTCCGCGAACCAGCCGACCGACGCGAACCGAGGAGAGTTGCGGCGGCAAGGCTTCCACCAAATACCGCCTTTGCTCAGCCGTGAGAGTATCGGCGACATCTTCGATCTCACGAGGGAGCCACTCGGATTCGCCTTGAACCGCAGAGCTCATCCAGATCTCGATCCACTCGGTGCAGAGTGCCGAATCGCGGCGCAGCACTTGCTCAAGCATCCAACCTTGATGCGAGTCCGAGAATGGCCTATGGCGATAGCCGGCGACACGAGTGCGACACGCCGCACTGAGAGAATCCGGAAGGAACAATCCATCTCTGTGCGCCGCGCTCGCGCCGTGCAATGCGCTCAGCGCGACCTCCTGTCCCAATCGAGCTTCGGAGTCTTCCACGATCGCCTGCAGCTCGTGTGTGGCGATCATGCCGATCTCGAAGTAGAACACGACATCGTCCGCTTGGTCGGGCCGAAGAGCTTCGATGGTGAGGATGCGGACGGCAGTAGAAGCGCCAGACTGGAGACCAAGTCGTGTGCCGATTCGGTAGTACCGGTCGTCGGACAGCATCTGTTCGATCAGGTTCTGGAAGTCCGATGATGGCTCTGGCGGCAGAGCCGAGGTTGCGGCGTCCACGACCCAGGGATGGCTGTGTCGTTCGACCAAGGCACGCGCGAACCCGACCGGAGACTCCACGCGAGCCGCAACTTCGGCCGCGTACATCTGGAGCAGAGGTGGGAGTCCGACCCCGACAGCGACGGTCTCCGCCTCGACGCCGACGATCTCGTCGGCCAAGTCGGAAGGACCAGCTAGGGCGCGCTGACTCGCGATCAGTCGGATGGCCTCTTTGGCGTCTTCCGTGGGCTCATCGGTAGTGGCGATGCGGTCGTCCTCTTGCGGGTCGCGGGATGCGTAGAGCGCGTCAATGAACGGCTTGCTCGATGGCTCAACGTCTACGTCGACCCGTGTCGCCATCCTGGACAGCCGTCTCATCGCGATCGGTCGAGCATCGTAGATGCTCGCCAGTTGCGGGACGACTCGACGTGCGGTCTCTCGCAACGTCTGTCTCGTCTCGAAGGGGATGGGTCCTCCATCGCGCATTGTGCCTGGAGCCACCCAGGGGTGGAGCGCATCGAGCACGAGCCTGGGCGGTATCGCCGGATGCTCCCTGAGAAAGTGGAGTAGCTGCTCCCACACGGATTCAAGTTCACGGAGGAAGTCGAGCGGTTGAACCCCGTAGTAGATCGAAATCCGGTCCTGGTTGACGGGGTCGAGTTCGCTGTCGTCGACCCTGGGGCTGACAGACGCCATCGCCGCCGCGGCCGCGACTTCCAGGTTCCCGCCCTGCTCAGCCCAGTGCCTCGCCGCCTGCACGACAACCATCCGGTCCGCCAAGGCAGCATCGCGCGAGGACAGGTGGCTGCGAACGATTGCCAGAGGATGATCCGAATCGGCCTCGCGCCTGGATTTCATGGGCTCGGCTGCGTCGAGAAGCGCCGTGAGCAGTCTCTCGCTGAGCCCGTGGGTGCGGATAGCGGCCCGCGCGATTCTGGGCAAGTGTCGCGGCGCCTTCACAGCGGCCTGCTCAAACTCTTCGAGGCCGAGTTCCGCGTAGACGGCAACGGAATCGGCATCATTCCAGTCGATCAGGCGGGTGATCAAACGGCGATCGAGGGCACATTCCTCTGCGGCGACGACAGTCAGCGGTATGGCGGCAGCCGCCGGATTCTCAAGCTTCTCAAGAACTCGTTCCAGATCAAGCGATCCGAGACCGCCAAAGAACGCCTCGCGGACAAGTCCAAATCTCAAGCTCCTCGGCTGCACACGCAACCGGCGGCGATCGAATGGGTGACTCTCAAGGCTGCCGCTCGACCCGGCCTGTCGAATCGCGTTGGCTACTGTCCGATTGTCAGCACCGAGTGCCTCTGCAACCTGCTCCAGACTCAGGCCATCTTCGTCCATAATCGCAATCACACCGAGCTCGTACAGGAAGTCGTCAGAGAAGAGACGCTCATTGAACTTCAGTGCCTGTCTGGTCAGCATCCTGCCTGTGACGACATCCCAGCCTCGACCCTCCCGGGACGCACGCGCCAAGGTGACAGCGAGCCCCACGCGTCCGCGTGCCTGCTTGACGATCTCGGCGACGAGCTGGGGTGGTCCGTAGACATCCATCTTCTGAAGGACGGCGCCAATGTCGCTTCGTTCCATCAGAGGGATTTGCTCTGTGCCAGCCCCGGGAAGGCGCTCCGCCAGTTCTTCCGTTCGGTCCTCCCAGCAACAGGCGACGATTGCAAACGGGTGCGCGATCTCTTGTCGCAGTTGCAGTAGACGGGTGAGCAATTGCAGGCCGGAGTCGAAGTGCGCGTCATCGACAATGACCCGGACGGGCCGTTCCTCCGCGATCTCGTCGGCCAGCTCGGGGATCGATTGGTCGTGATCGCGGACTAGCCATCCCCAGTCGTGTTCCCTACAAAGCTGTTCAAGCAGGTAGGACTTCCCTGCGCCCGGCCAACCGAAGACGATCAGGTCGCCGCTCGCACCAATCAGTGCCTGGAGTTCCGCATCTCGACCTATGAGGCCGAGCGAGAGGTCGGCATGGACACGCTGAAATCGGCGGGTCAGGGCGCCGACGGGTCCGTGGGTCAGATTCAGCAGTCGCTTGCACCACGCGGGATGTTCCGAGAGCAGCTCGACGAACGATTCCTGCTCGAGAATCTCCAGCACCTCGACGCCGAACTCCTCCTTGATATCCGTGGGCAGCTCCAGCCGCCTGCGCCCAGACACTGGCCGACTTGTGGCCAGGACGACCGCTTGGAGATCGCCTCCTGCATCCTGATAGCTGCTGATGCTGCGGCGCAGGTTGCGGCTAAAGTCCTTCGCCGTCGTCACGACGAAGAGGAACGTGGTTCCTTCATGGGTCTCTCCGAGACCGTCCTGTCCGGCGTCATTCGAACCGGGTACCCAGGTCAGCGACGCATATCTAGGGCGCAGCAGCTCGGTGGCGCAAACTTCGAACAGTTCCGTGTCCAAGCGATCGGCAAGGGCGATCCTGATCCGGTCTCGCACACTGCCATCCATACCTTGAGCCTACGGCACCGTCATTCGCCGACTCCACTCGACAACCATCCCCTTGCAGGACCTCCGGCAGCCAGATAGTCGGCCGACCGGCTGGGGGTGACCTACCGCACGGCATCCAACTGCCTTGAGTCGCGTCACGTCAGCCGGAAGATGCGCGAGGCGCTGGGTAAGCATGTGCGTCAGCAGTCGGAGCAGTCGGAGCGGTCGGAGGAACAGGTAGACCAGGCGACCACGACAGAGCCAGAGGGTGCCGCGACGGAGGAGGCGGGGGTGGGGAGGAGGGTCCCGGCCTACAGGAGCCTGGGGAGGCCGTGCGACGGGAGGTCGAGGCCCTGCGGGCGGAAGTGGCGTCCCTACGCGAACGGGTGGAGGCGGTCGAGGGTCTCGTGTCACAGGGACAAGGAGTCAGGAACGGCAACATCGAGGTGGACGGTGTGGATGAAGGCAACGACGAGCCACAGCGTGCAGTGCAGGCGCCCCGCCGTGTCTTCCCTGAACTGATCACCGAGGAGGCCGAGGAGGCCGAGGAGGCCGAGGAGGCCGAGGAGGGCGAGGAACAGGTCTACGGGGCGGCGGCGGAGACGGTTGTCGAGTGGCGGGACGCCTGGGCCGCACGCAAGCGGGCGCGTCTCACCCTGGACTGGCTGCGGGCAGAGCGATGGCGGCTGCAGTTGGAGCTTCGGCTGGTCGGGGAGTTCGGGCTGACCCCGCCCCCGGCTGACGCGCCCTGGCGGGAGCGGCGACGCGACAGAGAGCTGGACTGGCGCCGGCGGGCACTGTGGCGGCTGCGCTGGCAGATTCCGCTGACCTGGGTGCTACACAAGCTGCTTCGGGCGATCACGCTTGGGCTGTGGGGGCGGGCGAGCGCGCACTGACGGGTAAGTGAGTTGCGGGAGGGAGCGGGGCTCAAGGCCCTCACGGGACCGGTGCGCTATTGCGCCGGGGCTCAAGGCCCGCGCCGGTCGCGGGCTCCCTCCCGAACTCCAGCGTAGCGCGCTTGCAGTCATCTAGGTCTGCCCAAGGACGAAATGCACACGTCTCGATCGCGGTCTGGAAGACAGGAGGACACTCGTGAAGATGGCTGATCGAGAGGCCGACGCTGGCGGGGTGGCTGCGAGGCTTCAGAGGTTCAAGGACGGCGGCCACATTGCAGTCTCGGCCTCGACCAACAACCCCACAACGTCGTCTTGGCCACTATCGCCGGCCTTGACCAACTTCCACAGCCGGTAGAGGTCCGTCGTAGGCACGCAGACGGCGCCGACGATTCTGGCGCTCTCGTCAATGTCTTTGCCCGGGGCAGGTCGATCTGATGGATCCATCTCACGCCATGGGTTGGCCAACCAGATCGTCAGGTTCGGCTCTTGTCCCATTTCCGCGCTGTAGCGATCTCGGTGCATCCGAACCTGTTGGGCATCGTTGGCCTTGACTCCCTTGGTGTAGCCCTTGACCTCGACGATGGCCTCCCAGTCGGGGTAATCCGCGAGCCGCAGCCGCAGGTCTTCGTGCTTCGCATCGTGGGGTTGCTTCGCGTCGTCCATCCGCTCGACCGCGAACCCCATCTCCTCCAGCATCTCGCCGACCGCGTCGACCAGCTCATCGCCGTCCTGCCAGATCGTGCGGCGGACAGCGTCGTCGGCGCGTTCCAGGGAGGGGAGTACCAGGGCAAGTTCTACATCGCTGCGGCGAAAGCTAGTCCGCTCCTCCTATCGCCACTCTTCTCCATCCAACGCCCTCTGAGCTGCGACTCGCACCGAAGGCGATCTTGCGTTGGCTCGGAGGTCATCCAACTGTTCTTCGCTATAGGATTCCAAGAACACCACGATCCTGCCGTTGACGAACTCCTCACCGACATATCTCGCGTCCTCGATCCGGTCTATCTGGCATCTCTGGACGGTTTCACGCGCACTTTCAGCGCTTCCCGCCAGCTGGATCAGCTCCTTGATTGATTGCTGGAGCTCCTGCAGTTGGCGCTCATACTGAGGCCTCACGGCACCGTCGAAGTCAAAGCCACTACGTCTAGCGAAGTTGCGAGTCGCTGCTCGGTTCGACCGCAGCCGAAACAGCCGGCGCCCAACATGTTCAAACGCGTAGAACCTGGCGATACTCAGAGGAATGGCCGTCACCTTCCAGAATGCGGCGACGACGATGGCTATCAGCAACACTTGAAGCTCGCTTGCGTTGTTGATCTCCGCAATCCCGTAGTGCCAGGCGGCAAATCCGGCCACTGCCGCAGTCGCCAGCCAGAGCAGCGCTGCGGCGGGAAGCCACCATCGGTCGATCGGTCGTTCTTCATTTGCCATGTGTTTCCTCTTTCGCAGAGCCTGCAACGAGATCTCAGCTTCTCATGCAATGAGTCGCGATCACCGACTTGGCCCACCTCCACGGCCAAACGTATTCGTCCCGCCAACTTCGCAGACCGACATGAAGGATCTTGAAGACCGTAACCGCCGCCGAACTATAGCCGCTGCTCAAGAGGCTCAAGCTGAGCGCCGTCCTTGACACCCTGCCTGAACGGGTCGCCTTGCCCCGCCGCGAATAGCTCGGCTACTTCGACTTCCTGTAGAACATCCTGGCCGACGCGGTCAGCCGCCGCGACCACCGGCGGCTCGCACTGCGCCTGCGACAGGCCGGTTTCGAACAGGTCTGCCGGCTGAAGGATTTCGACCGGTCCGCCCAGATCACGCTCGACCGCCGCGAACAGATGCTGCTCGTCGATCCGGTTGGGTTGGGCAAGAGCTTCCTCGCCCAGTCGCTCGGCCACGACGCTGTCCGCGCCTGCCGACCGCTCCATCGACAAGACCTTCCGCAGCTTCCTCGCGCCCGGACTCTTGATCCTCGACCACCACGGCCTGTATCGGCTCGACCACCAACAGTCGATCGACCTTTACGAACTCGTCTTAGCCCGCCACGGCACGGCCAGCTTTGTGCTCACCTCCAGCCATGACGTCGAATAGCGGCTCGGTCTCTTCGACAATCCGATCCTCAAGGGCAGCTCCCACAACCGGCTCGCCAACACCAGCTGCCGGATCGTCATCGACGGCGAGAGCTACCGCCAACGGCTCTCGCCCCACTGGGCACTGCTCGAACAGAGGGAGGTGGTTGACGCCCCAACCGCACACTGAAACTCAACCACCTACCGGCCGCTCACCTGGTCTGATGACTGTGGCGATGAGTGGGCAACAGACCCTGGCCATCGACATTCGCGGCGCTGGGCGTGGGCCATGAACACGCCCGAGGCATCCTGACCACCGGCGCGGTCTACTGCTGACTCCACAGTCCGACCGCAGCGCCAGCGGCGCTGACATATCGCTAGACACGGCTCGAGTATCGGCGACCGACCCGCCTAGATTTTCTCGCGGCGGGAAAGAGACGCAGCGGCATTTGGACCGTCGAGGCCGGTTATGCCACGAGCGGCGGACGCAGATCGGAACGATCGCTCGGCTCGAATGCTGTCCGCGAGCGGCGGCGCGAACCGACTGTTCTATCGAGCGTTCGCGCGGACGCCGCCGCAAGGCGTCCCTGATTGGAACATGTTCTGAGTGGCGGCCGGGCCTGACCTGGACACGGATTGTTCGCTTGGCGGCGGGAGAGCCAGTGCGGCGCTGAGACTGGTCGGGTGAATGCCTGCGTCGTCGATCTCAATCAGGCCCGCCGGGAACGCGAGCTCGATCGACGCGTTGGCCGAGGCTTTGCGAGCCGAGATCTGGCCCTGCGTGCGGCCCCTGTCGCCGTCATAGTCCGCAATGACTATGCTGCTGTTGTACCAGCGGTTGTCGACCATGGCGGGGGTCATCGAGGGGACGACTGATGCCCTGATTGCGATGCAGGAGGGGTACGTGGAGTGGTCTCCGTAGCCCATGCGCGGTCAGTGTTCAATATCGCGCTTACTCGACCAGGTAGGGCGGTAATGCGAACCTTCGCGGGCGGCGGGGAGGTCCCGCTGGCAAGTAAAGGGATGCTGCCTTGCAGCTTCGTCGAGGTCCGACCACAGGTTCGTATTGGATTGTGGGGGCGCTCGTCCCGCTGATTGCCTTGGCAATCGCGGCGGCGATGGCACTCTCACCGGGCGAGACTCGAGCGGAGTCGGAGTCGGGGGAGACCCCAGCGGCCGTCTGTGAGGGTCTCGGCGGGATCACGATGGGCGTCAACACCGTGACGCTCAAGCAGAACGGTACGATGACCAAGACTTCGCAGTCCTCGGATGGCGAGTGCAAGATGTCGCTGACGCTGGTGGATGTGTCGTCCGAGGACAACCCGGCAAACAAGACGAAGTCATGTACGGTCACGGCGACGCCCGTTTGGGAAGACCATGCGTTTGACTTGTCGCACACCGAGTCCGGCGATTGCGACACCGTGGACGTATCGGTAGGGATGACCTACGGGGACGCTCTGGGCACGTGGAGGCCTTACACGCCGCCAGAAGACGGCGATCCGGAGCCTACCACCGCACGGTCTACCAACGGTCAAGGCATCCGGGGGCAGAGCGGATGCAACTACACCACCGACGGCGACCCCCCGCACATCTCGAGCACGGGCGTCCATGTGTCGACACACGGCTGGTGGACTGACGACGACAATGGCAATGGCGGCTGCCCGAGGCTGGCGGACGTGACGGTGTGGCTGAAGGCGCACGCCTGCCACTGGTGGGGATGCCGCTGGCACACCGTCAGTTACAACAAGCAACGCGTCCGCGCGCGGAACCTCTCGAGGAACTGGGTGAACGCGAGGGACTACTGCGGTCCTGCCACGTCGACAACCGGCTACCGTGGGGTGGTTGATGTCGATCTGGTCGGCCAATGGGACTGGTGGGACAAGTACACCACCCCGCACCGAAACCTCTGGTGCAATCCCCTCTGAGTCGATCGCTCGTGAACGACTAGAGGCGTAAGGGGGCGCCCGACATGTCGACAACGCTGTTCGTTGAGGCATTCGGGCGCCTCTCGCCGATCCCATCGAGGGTTGGCCCTGACTACGAGGCGACTCCCCCGCAGGGACCCGAGGGGTACCTATGGAGCGTGTTTCGTGACCGATCGGCTCAGATGGGGTGGTCGGGGACCGACGTCGGAGGGCCAGCGCGCCTCTGGGATGTGGAAGATGCGGAACTGACCTACCATCTCGGCCAGACGCGCATCGGCTTCGCCCAGGTTGGACTCGATGTGAACCCCGCTACTGCTCTTGCGGTTTCACACGCACCGGCTCGCTGGTCCTGGGGGAGGCGAAGGCGCTGGTCTGAGGTACCCACGCTTGACGATGCAGGCCCGCCCACGGACCCTGCGTTAGCGATCACCCCACTCGTGCAGTGCCTCGACGACTCGCTCCGCTGGTTTGGCGCGACCGAGGTACAGGCGGTTCAGGTGTCAGGGCTTGGCCTTCGGCAAGCACGGGAGGTCGGCCGGCGTCACCTCGTCTCAACGCTGAGCTGGTTCAGCGTCATCGAGGGGGCACCGATGGGTGCCGTGCTCTCGCTGGCATCCACACGGGCGACCGATCGCCTCGTCTCCCGTGTAGTTGATGTGCTCCAGGACATCACCAGTGGACGGTTCGAGTTCGGGCCACTGGTGCCACGGGACCCGGGGTACGACGCGGGTCCGGACTGGCGGATGCTCAAGTGGAGCGGCACCGGCGATAGCATGATGGTGGTGTCGATGCCGGAGTGGTCGGCGGCGGCGGTCGGGTGGGCCATCGGGCAGGTGTTCGACGTGGCCCTGTCACTCGACCAGCCCCCGGAGCAACTGTCGGTCCGGGTGGCGCGCCATGAGATCTCGACGACAGTGTGATTGACGTAAGCGGGCCACCACTTCACCAGGCGCGCGCGACGCTCGAACTCCAGGAGGCACCAGTGCCAGTCGTCATGGGCGCGGAACTGGAATGAGGAGTCGGGGTAGAGCGGGTAGCGGGTCCACTGGTGCTCGTAGCTGATCTGCGAGCGCTGGGCGGGCAGCAGGTCGAGTAGTTCGTGCTCGGGGGAGCGGGCGGCTTCAGCGCTGAGCCGGGCGCAGAACCAGGTCACCCCGGCCTGGTGCCGGTGCTGGTTGGCGGCGGTCTGCACCAGCGAGCCGATGTAGCCCTCGTCGTCGCGCAGGGGCGTCCAGCGGTCGAGGGTGGGGCCGACGGCGGCGCGGTCGCGGCGGGCGAGAGCGGTCAACCCCGCGTCTGAGCACAGGTACCCCAGCTCCTCGCGCTGGATCAGCCCGTGCTCTCGGAGGGCATGGAGCAGCTGGTTGGCGCGGCGCTCCGAGACCCCCTCCATCAGTCCGGCCAGCTGCGCGGGCGAGTAGAAGGACCAGCCGGCGACGAGGTCGAGCGCACGTTTCTCGGCGCGGCTGAGCCTGAGCGACAGGGCCGACGGGGCGTGGTCGAGCTGCTCGGCCGGGTCGGGCAGGTCGCTGCGGGACCCGCTTGACGGTCCTCGCATCGGCGCACGGCTGAGGCTGGGATAGCCTTCGGCGAGCCGGTGCACGTGGGCGACGATGGTGGACAACGGGACGTCCGGTGCAAGCGTCGGCGTCGAGGCGAACCCGTAGCCGCCCTGCTGCCAGACCCGGGGCTCGCCCCCGACCCCGACGGCGATCACTTCGCCCGTGACCGCGACCATCGTCCCCGTGTGCGCGGACGGGTCGGCGATCCTGCGCAGGACGCGGCGCATGTCCTGCTCCGAATCGGTCAGGATCAGCGTGAGCAGCGGCCGCTCGGTCGCATCCATCCGCTCGATCGTGCGGATGCGGTAGCGCAGGCTGGCGTTGGTCAGCATCGGTCCCTGGCGCACGAGGCCGATGGTGCCTCCGCTCGGCAGACGCAGCAAGAGGTCGTAGGGGCCCGTCCGTCAATGGGTGACGACGACCGGCGCGTCGCTCGCGTCCAGCGCCGCGATGATGGAGGCGACGCGGTACAGCGCCGCCACGGCGTCGAGACGCTCCCCCAGGACCCGGAACCACTGCCGCGAGATCGGGTAGAGCCGCATCAGTCGCTCGGTCCCGGCGCCCTCGCCACCTGCCAGGGCGACAATGCCCTCCCGCGTCGGGAAGAACCGCCGCTGCGGTCGCGCGCCCAGCAACTGCAGGCGGAGCGGGCGCGAGTCGGCGAGTCCCTTGCCCGCCAGCCGCGCGAGCCGTTCCCGCAGCGTGTTTGCCGGCAGCCTGATGAACGCCGCCATCTCGTCGACCGTGGCCAGTGGCGTGTGGCAGAGCAGCTCCACGCTCTGCTTGTCCGCGCTCGTCAGCCTTGGGCGTGGTCGGTTCGTCTCGACCGCCCCGTTCAGCGAGCGCAAGCGCTCGGCCGCGCGACGCAACTCCGAGGTTGACGCGCCGACCTCGGCAGTGACGGCGGCGAGCAGCTTCGGGCTGACGTGCTCCGTCCACAGGAACCGCCACAACGTGGAGCGTGACACGCCGTACTCATCTGCGGTGCGCTGTACGCCTCGCCACCACGCGCGGGTGCGCAGGTACTCGCGGACCGCATAAGTCTGATCGGCGGATGGCTCTCCCTGCACGGCGTATCGAACCTCTCTTGCGGACGCACGTAGGTTCTAGTGTGCCTGCCATTGAGCCGTTTGATCACGGCGCAGGCGTCGGGTTCGGCACGCTCAGAGCGGTACCCCGACATCGACGACACATTCACCCACGAGGACGCAGCCATGACATTGACTAGGACCGCCCACGAAGTCGCCCGCATCGGCGGCGAAATCTACGAGCGCGACATCCGCGCCTAGGTCGAGGCCGAGCACCGCGGCGAGATCGTTGCAATCGATGTCGAGAGCGGCTGCTGGGGGCTCGGCAAAACGGCGACGGAAGCGCGGGCACAGTTCGACCGTCAGCGCGCCGGCGTCACGGACGTGTGGGGGTGTGCGAATCGGCTTCCGCGCGCTGCACCACTTCGCCGGGCGTCCCATCCGGAGCGATCGTTGATCACCGCGTGTGTGAACGCCGACTACGAGGCGGTCGTCGTTCTCGACCTGCAAGGACACGCGGGCGAGTCGCAACGGCTTGAAGCAGTCGTCGACACGGGCTCCAGTGGGTTTCTGACTGTAGCCCCCATCGTCACCGACCAGGACTCAGGCGCGGTTCCCGCTAAGCCTGTGGCCAGCCGTCGAGCATCGCCTTGTCTAGCCCCAACTATGCGTGGTTCAGCATCCTGCTAGGTCTTCGGTGACAACCGGCTGACCACGTTCCTGTTCGACCAGTTCGGCCGCCATGACCACATCCTCCCGTACCCTGCTCCAGGACAGGAGTGGAACGGCATGAACGTCCAGACGCACGGCGAACTGGCGAACTTCATCTGGAGCATCTGCAACCTGCTGCGGGGGCCATACAAGCGGAATGAGTACCGCAAGGTCATCCTGCCACTCACCGTGCTCCGACGGTTCGACTGCATCCTGGCGGACACCAAAGACGATGTACTTGCGGCAGCCGAGAGAACCAAGGACCAGACCCAGACCATGCAGGACATGGCGCTGAAGAGTGCCTCGAAGCGCGGGTTCTACAACACATCGAGGCTCGACTTTCAGAGACTTCTCGACGATCCGAATCAGATCGCGCAGAACCTGAACGCCTACATCGCCGAGTTCTCGGAAGACGTGCGAACGGTCATAGAACGCTTCGGCTTTGGCGAGCAGATCGCGAGGATGGACGAGAAGAATCTGCTCTTCCAGGTCATCCAGGCCTTCGCCAACGTCGACCTCTCTCCAGAGCGCGTCGACAACGTGCAGATGGGATACGTGTTCGAGGAACTGATCCGGGTCGGCGCCGAGCAGGCGAACGAGGAGGCGGGAGAGCACTTCACCCCACGCGAAGTGATCCGCCTCATGGTCAGCCTGCTCTTATCGGACGAACCGGACCTGGGCCGCAGCCACGTGGTCAAGCGCATCTACGACCCAGCTTGTGGCACCGGCGGCATGCTGTCCGTGGCGGAGGAGTTCCTGCGCGAACACAACCTGGAGTCGTTGCCGGTGCTCTTCGGACAGGACCACAACGACGAGGCGTGGGCGGTCTGCAAGTCCGACATGCTGATCAAGGGCGGGAACGCCGAGAACATCATTCTTGGCGACACCTTCAGAGCCGACCACTACCAGTTCCACCCTGACGGGACCAAATGGACCTTCGACTACATGCTCGCCAACCCGCCTTTCGGCGTGGAGTGGAAGCAGCAAGAGCGGGATATCAGGCAGGAGGCCGACACGCTCGGCTTCGACGGCCGCTTCGGCGCCGGACTGCCGCGCATCAATGACGGCTCTCTGCTGTTCCTGCAGCACATGCTCTCGAAGATGCAGCCTGTCGACGACGGCGCCGGCGGCAGCCGGATCGCGATTGTGTTCAACGGCTCGCCCCTGTTCACAGGTGACGCCGGCAGCGGCGAGAGCAACATCCGGCGCTGGATCATCGAGAACGACTGGCTCGAAACGTTCGTCGCGCTGCCCGACCAGCTCTTCTACAACACCGGAATCTCGACCTACATCTGGATTCTGACCAGCCGCAAAGAGGAACGCCGGCGGGGCAAGGTGCAACTGATCGACGGGCGCCAGTTCTTCGTCAAGATGCGCAAGAGCCTGGGCAACAAGCGTAACGAGCTGTCGCGCGAACAGATCTCGGACCTGACCCGCATTCACGGCAACTTCGAGGACGGCGAGACCCGCGACCTGCCTTACGAAGACCCGGTCACGCACGAGACCCGATTGCGGCCGCGAGTGGTCAGCAAGGTCTTTGCGAACGAGGAACTCGGCTACCAGAAGGTGACGGTCGAGCGGCCGTTGCGGCTGAACTTCGCCGCGACCGCTGAGCGCATTGCCCGGCTGGAGGACGTCAAGGCGTTCCAGAATCTTGCGAAGAGTCGCAAGCGAGTTGGCGCAGCGCATGACGCCGATGTCGCGGCGGGCTGGGCCCGCCAGCGTGAGCTTCGAGAGCTGCTCCACGCGCTGCATGAGAATACCGACGGCGCCTCCTATGACGACCGCGAGGTGTTCGTTTCGACGCTGGGTGACGTACTCAAGGCGCGCAAGTCCAAACCTCTCGGCGGCGGAGCGCAAGGCGGTGCTCGCGGCGTTGGGAGAGCGCGACCCCGACGCCGAAGTCTGTCTCGACCGTCGCGGCAATCTCGAGCCGGATCCCGAGCTGCGCGACACCGAGAATGTGCCACTTGGCGAGGAGATCGACGATTACATGAAGCGCGAGGTTCTGCCTCACGTGCCCGACGCCTGGGTCGACCACAGCAAGACGAAGATCGGCTACGAGATCCCGCTCAACCGACACTTCTACGTCTACGAGCCGCCACGCCCGCTGGAAGAGATCGAGGAGGACATTCAGTCGTTGGAGACGGAAATCGTCGGCCTGCTGGGCGAGATTGGGAGGAGCTGACTGATGTTAGACGAAGCCGACGAGGTTGAGAAGGGTCTAACGAGGCCGGCGCTCAAGGTGGTTGAGCCTGAGATAGATCCGAACGATATCTGGTTCGAGGACAAGCTCGAACGAGAGAGAATCGCGGAGCGCCTGACGACCATTGTCCAGGACGAGCAAGCGCCGTTCGTGATCAGCCTGGACGGGCGATGGGGGACAGGCAAGACCTTCCTGCTCAAGCGCTGGCGGGCGCAATTGGAAGATGATGAGTTTCAGGCCATCTACTTCAATGCCTGGGAGGACGATTTCTGTGATGACCCGCTGCTGGCGATCATTGGCCAGCTCTCCGAGCATTTCAGCGATGGCAAGTTCAAGGAGTTGGCTCTGAAGATCGCCGACGTTGCCCTAGGGCTGCTTACGAAGTCGTTGATCGGTGAGGCAGTCAAGCTGGAGGACGTGAAACCGCAGGGCATACTGCGCGATTACCACGAACAACGGAAGATGAAGGAGGAAGTGAAGGGACAGTTGACGCAACTGGCCGCCGAGGTGCGGAGCGAAACCGGTCACCCACTGATCTTCATCGTCGACGAGTTGGACCGCTGCCGTCCGACATTCGCGATTGAGTTGCTGGAGCGGGTCAAACACATCTTCGACGTTCCCAACATCGTCTTCGTCTTCGGGATCAACCGAGCCGAACTGGTGAAGTCTCTGCAATCGGTCTTCGGCGAGATCGACGCTGACGAATACCTTCGGCGCTTCTTCGACATGCCTTTCATCCTGCCGAACCCTGATTCGGCAAGGTTCTGCAGATTCCTCGTAGGAATGTATGATCTCGACTCGTTCTTCGATGACATGAGCAAAACTGCTAACAACGACATTCATATCAAGGATTTCAGAAGCTTGTCTGAGACGCTACCGCGGATTCTGGGACGGATGGGGCTCTCACTCCGTGACATGGATTACTGCGTGAGACTGGTTGCTCTAGCAGCAAAAGGATTGAAGGAGCGCCACACCATGTTTCCGGCGGTGCTTGCCCTCCTTGTCGCAGTAAAGATCACCGACCCCGATCTTTACCAGCGGTTCGTTCTCGGCATGGCTCGGGGTGCCGAGATCATTGATCACATGAACGAGCGTCACCAGCTTTACGGAGGAGACGAGCCCGACAGAAACAGGCGAGACCTCGAGTGGGCGGAGGCGGGAATCTATTTCGCCGACAACAGGAGAACTACATGGGTGCAACTTGGATTGCTGAGTGAAGGCAAACAGTTGACTCGACCAGAACTACTAGCCGAAGCCACGCGCGGATTGAGCGCTGATGACGAGTCAGACAAGAGGAGGATCGATAACCTGCTGGGGGGGATGAACTGGTTTTCTCAACAGGGAGTGAACTACCAAGGGAGCGTCGGTTACCTAGCCGAGCTGATCGACCTCTACGACAACAGCTCGAGCCGGTAGCGATGCAACCGTACCCCACCTACTGCGATCCTGGTGTCGAGTGGCTCGGTGAAGTGCCGGGGCACTGGGATGTGGGTAGGTTGAAGTACGTCACATCCATCAATGACGACGCACTCTCCGATAGCGAAGAGCCCCTCAGGCCAATGTCATACGTTGACATCAGTTCGGTCGATTCAACTCGCGGCATTACCCACATCGAGGAGATGGTCTTTGAGGACGCTCCGTCCCGAGCCAGGAGGCTGGTTCGCGACGGCGACACCATCGTCTCGACCGTCAGAACTTATCTACGAGCAATTGCGCCGATCACCGATCCACCGCCCACGATGGTCGTTTCTACCGGCTTCGCGGTCATTCGACCTCGAGACCTCGATCCTAGTTTCTCGGCTTGGGCGCTCAGAGGGCACGGATTCATCGAGGAAGTCGTCGCTCGCTCAGTCGGCGTCAGCTACCCGGCTATCAATGCGTCGGAGATTGGCAACATCCCGATTGCTGTCCCACCCCTCGACGAGCAGCGCGACATCGCCGCCTTCCTCGACCGGGAGACGGAGCGGATTGACTCGCTGATTGCGAAGAAGCTGCTGCTGATTGAGCGGCTGCAGGAGTATCGGACGGCGCTGATCACGCGCACGGTGACGCGCGGTCTCCCACCAGAGGCCGCCCGCGCCGCCGGCCTCGACCCATCGCCCCGCCTCAAGCCCTCAGGCGTGGGGTGGTTAGGGGATGTCCCGGAACATTGGTCTACACCCAAGCTAAGCACGCGATACGACATCGCCTTGGGAAAGATGCTGGACGAGTCCAGGATCACCGGAGAGCATCTCGTTTCCTATCTGCGCAACGTTGATGTGCAGTGGGACAAGATCAACCTCCTTGACCTCCCTGAGATGGATTTTCGGCCCAGAGAGTTCGGGCGGTACACGGTTCGCGAAGGCGATCTCTTGGTGTGCGAGGGAGGAGAGCCAGGTCGCTCAGCAATAGTCCCTCCAGGGGTGAGCGCAATCGGCTTTCAGAAGGCGCTGCATCGACTGCGTCCTCTCAACGCGGAAGAGTGTCCGAGGTACCTCTTCTACACGCTCTCATTCGCTGCTTCCTATGGCGTGTTTGAGGCACGCGGCAATCCCAACACCATTCTTCATTTGACAGGTGACATGCTCCGGGAGTATCGGTTTCCGCGTCCGCCCAGGGATGAGCAGCTAGCCATCGCCGACTTCCTTGATCGCGAGGTGGGTCGCATCAATGACCTTTCAGAGCGAATCAAGGCTGCAATAGATCGCCTCCAGGAGTACCGCACTGCCCTCATCGCGGCCGCAGTGACGGGCAAGATCGACGTTCGAGACGAGGTTTCGGTCACCGCAGATCGCGCCGAATAGCGGCCTTGACCGGTTCCCGGGCCTTAGAGATCAAGGCTCCGAGTTGAATTCGTTCTAGTAACGGAGCGGAAACCGGCTCGTGTGCCTCATAGCGTCCACTTGCCACGTGCTCACGGATCAGGCTCAGATCGGGAAGCGCCGCTCGCTGATAGAAGATGCACGAGTCATGCGTCGGATAGGGGTGTTCGCCCGGACCAATGACAAGGCAATCGGCGCCGCAATGAGATCGCCGGACTGGGTCATGGGTTGTGAAGTTGACGGCGGCAACCCTGCCGTCGTCGCCAGCTTCGGACACGATGATCCAGAGATGGCCCTTCTGGTCGAGGCCGAAGAACGTGTCGCCAATGTTCACCCGGCGCGCACCAGCTGGGTGTGCATCTGGTAGATGGCCTCGGCGTTATCCGTCACCAACTCGATCGCATACTCGCTATAGCCGGCGTAGCGCAGGATGTCGGCTGGGTCGATCGGGATGGGGGATTTCTCCGGGTCACGCCATTCAGGCAGCGCCTGGGTCTGACTGACCACCTGCGAGGCGCGCAATTTGCCGTAGGTCTCGTACGTGTCGTTTAGCAGCTCCACGCTTGACTCGGAGAGCTGCTCCCATTCGACTGGCCCGCAGAGGTGGGCGACGAAGTGCTCGCGCTTGATGTAACGATGCCAGATCGATTCTTCGCGCGGCTGCTCTTGCAAAATCAGTTCAAGCACCTGGCAGGGCGTCGGTCCATGCTTCATTGAGGCGTAGTGATCGTCGGTGATCGGCACTTCCGTCTCGATCAGAGAGGCGCGGTCGGCAAGGTAGAGCAACTTGACCAGCTTGAGGTAGTCCATGGAACCCCCGGCGCGGTCGAGCAGAATCGACGCAGCCTGCGCAGCGCGGCGCTCGTCGAAGGCGAATCTCATCATGGCGGTCACTCTATCCCTTAGCGGCAAGTGTCGCGCGGGCGATCCAGGTCGTCAAGACAGCGAGCCGCTCAGCGGTATCGTGTTCACAGTTCGATTGTGCCAATAGAGACGGTAGTCATGAGCACCCAGACCAAGGAAAAGGCGTTCGAGGACACCGTTGAGTCGATGCTGCTGAACGTCGGCTGGATCAAGGGTGTGCTCGAGGACTGGGATGTCGAGCGGGCGCTGTTCGCGGAACCCGCCATCGCCTTCATGCGCGACACGCAGCCCGAGCAGTGGAACAGGGCCGCACAACTGCTCGGGGACGATCTCGAGTCGCGGATCGTCGAAGTCCTGCTCAAGGAGCTCGACAACAAGGGATCGCTGCACGTTCTGCGGCATGGATTCAGGTTCCACGGCCAGACTTTCCATCTTGCCTACTTCAAGCCGGCGCACGGGCTCAACGACGAGGCTTTGAACCGATTCGAGCGCAATGAACTCTCGGTCACTCGCCAGGCGCTCTGCCATCCGAATCAGGGCCACACGATCGACCTGCTGTTCGCACTCAACGGCATCCCGGTCGCGACCTGTGAGCTCAAGAATCCAATGACCAATCAGACGTGGAAGAGCGCCATTCGCCAGTACCAGCAGGACCGCGACCCCAACGCCCTGCTGTTCCAATTCAAGAAGCGCGCCCTCGTCCACTTCGCGGCCGACACGGACGAAGTCCACATGAGCACTCGGCTGCAGAGAGAGAAGACACGCTTCCTCCCGTTCAATCGAGGCAGCAATCCGGGCGGCATCGAGTGCGGCGCCGGCAATCCGCCGCATCCATCCGGATACCGCACGACGTACTTCTGGCAAGAGGTCCTGGAGCGCGAGCGCTTCCTCGACATCATCGGGTCCTACATCTTCACCGAGACGCGTGAAGAGAAGGTTGAGGACGAGAAAGGCGTGCGAACGGTCAAGAGCGAGTCGGTGATCTTCCCGCGCTTCCACCAGCTCGATTCCGTAAACCGGCTTGTCGGCACGGCGAGAGTCGAAGGCGCGGGCCACAACTACCTGATCCAGCACTCGGCCGGCAGCGGCAAGACGAACAGCATCTCCTGGCTCTCGCACCGACTGGCGAGTCTGCACACCGAGGCGGACGTGAAGGTCTTTGATTGCGTAATCGTAATCACCGACCGTCGCGTGCTCGACCGTCAGCTCCAGGACGCGATCTACCAGATCGAACACGCCCAGGGCGTGGTCAAGCCAATCGACCAGGACTCGCGACAACTCGCCGAGGCGCTCGTCGACGGCACCAAGATCGTGATCACGACGTTGCAGAAGTTTCCCTTCGTCATGAGGGGCCTCTTAGTTGTGGCAGGCGCCGAATCGCCAGATGCTCCGTCCGAGTCCGACCTTGAGCGACAGAGTGAATGGCGGAAAGAGATCGCGCAGCGCCGGTACGCAGTGATTGTCGACGAGGCGCACTCCAGTCAGTCGGGCGAGTCCGCCCGCGAGATGAAGGGTGTTCTCGGCTCCCGCGCGCAAGAAGCGCTTGAGGCCAGCGAGGACGACGAGGATGTGCTCAACGCGGTCGTTGAGTCACGCGGGCCACAGCCCAATCTCTCGTTCTTCGCCTTCACAGCTACTCCAAAGGGCAAGACGCTGGAGCTGTTCGGTCGCAAAGCCGCGTCGGAACTGAATCCGGTCCCATTCCACCTCTACAGCATGCGCCAGGCGATTGAGGAAGGATTCATCCTCGATGTCCTGCAGCATTACATCGACTACGACGCCTACTTCAAGCTGGTCAAGGAGGCTGAGGACGATCCGGAGTTGCCTAAGCGCCGCACAGCCACGGCGATAGCCAAGTTCGCGCACCTGCACGAGCACAACATCGCGCAGAAGACAGAAGTGATCGTCGAGCACTTCCGCAACCACGTGCGCTTCCTCATGGGCGGCCGGGCCAAAGCGATGGTGGTCACGTCGTCGCGTCTGCACGCCGTGCGCTACATGAAGGCCTTCAAGAAGTACATCGCTGAAAAGGAATACGACGATGTGCGCCCGCTGGTGGCCTTCAGCGGGACGGTTCACGATCCGGACACGGGCGAGGACTTCACTGAGCCCGGCATGAACACTGATGCCGTGACCGGCAAACCGATCAGCGAGTCCGCGCTGCCTGCACGATTCGATTCGTCCGACTACAACGTTCTGCTCGTGGCAGAGAAGTACCAGACCGGTTTCGATCAGCCGCTGCTCCAGGCGATGTACGTCGATAAGCGCCTTGACGGTGTCCAAGCCGTGCAGACGCTCTCCCGTCTCAACCGCACCGCAGCCGGTAAGCAGCCGCCGTTCGTCCTCGATTTCGTCAACGATCCCGAAGACATTCGCAGCGCGTTCAAGCCCTACTTCGACCAGACTCAGCTGCTGGAAGAGTCCGATCCTTACCGCTTGGAAGAGCTAAAGCACGAGCTCGACCAGATGCAGGTCTACCACTGGAGCGAGGTCGAGGCGTTCGCTCAGGCTTTCTTCAGCGCTGGCCCCGGAGGTGTGAAGAGCGTTCATGCCCAGCTGGTGAGTCTGCTGCAGCCGACCGTCGAACGATTCCGCGAGTTGGAAGAAGAAAGACAGCAGGAGTTTCGCGATCGTCTGCAAGCGTTCGTGAATCTCTACGCCTTCCTGAGCCAGATCATCCCCTACGGCGACCATGATCACGAACGCCTCTCCGCATTCGGACGCGCCCTCCTCCCACTCGTGCGCCCAATCCGCGAGGACATCATCGAAATCGGAGACGATGTTGAGCTTGAGTTCTACCGGCTCACGCGCCAGTCGTCCAGATCTATCTCGATTGCCGAGGGATCCCCCGAATACGTCACCAGTCCTACTGAGGTCGGCACCGCCAATCCGGAGGAGGAACGGGCGCCGCTCTCGGAGATCATCGAGAACCTCAACGATCGATTCGGTACGGAGTTCACCGAAGCGGATCGGCTGTTCTTCGAGCAGATCAAAGAGAGCGCCATCGAGAACGAGACGATTCGCCAGACGGCCCAGGCAAACTCGCTTGACAACTTCAAGCTCGTCATCAGCCCCCGGATTCAACACCTCATGTACGAGCGAATGAGCGAGAACGACGCGCTCGTGTCGCGATTCATGAACGAGCAGGACTTCCAGGAGATCGTGCTCGCCGGCTTGGTCCGCGAGATTCACGAGGCGGCCAGCGGTTTGTCGCCGCTTGACAACGACACGTTCAGCCGCTCGCCCGGCTCACTACCTCTGAGCGCATCGACTACAGCGAAACAGTCTTGATCACTGCGACGATCTTGTCCGGTAAGCCCAACCTCGCGGTTGCCCTTTGGCTTGAAGCCGCAAGTCGCCGCCCGCGGGACGCCTTCGTCTCCCGCGCGATCTGATCGAGGCCCGCGGCGAACTCACGCACACCCGCCTGAACCAGCGCTACCTGCGGGTCGTTGTCCTGAACGTCGACGAACTCCGCGTTGCACCCTGTGAGTGGGATATCACCGAGATGCGCAGTTCTACGATCTCTACCTCGAACCTCGCGCTCACCGTGTGGCTTCGAGTCTTCGGCGACGAGAAGCTGACCACCGCCTTGCTCGTCCGGCTCGTCCGCCAGCGCACACATCCTCACGAGCAACGGTCAGTCATATCGACACGGCACGCTCGTCAGCAACCCGCGTTGGCGCCCCAACGGGCAGGAGGTGAGGCCCTAGCGCTGACGCTGGCTGGCATCGATTTCCTGAAACGGATTTTCTGATAACCTGCGATCTGCGAGGAGAAGATGGACCAACAAAGAACCAGCGTCGGAGCAGCGAGATCAGGATTCGACTACCAGGACCTGGTAGCGGCGGAGTCGTTCATTCGAGTCCTGGAGCGCCCATCGCGGTATCGGTGGGTCAAGCTCGAGGCGAAGGAAGCCGGAAAACTCGACGACGTCGTTGTCTTGCGCGCCGATGGGCTGGTCGAAGCGACTCAGGTGAAGTTCTCGAGAGACGCCCTGGCCGAGAACGTCGCATGGACGTGGCGCCGGCTGCTCGACAAGAAGGACGAGCAGAGCAAGTCACTATTGCAGGACTGGTGTGAGTCAGTCGCGCTGCTCGATAGTCGATACGAGCGCACAATCCCAAGGCTGGTCTCGAATCGTCGAGCAGGGTTCGACCTCTATCTGCAGGCCGACGGCCACGTAGACAAGAGCCAAACGGACTCCAAGGTGCTTACCAAGGTGCAAGAGCAGTTGGGTGACTCAGCAGACGACTTTCTTGAGCGGTTTACCTTTTCGGTGAACCATCAGGATCATGAGGATTTCGAGGAGTTACTCCTCCGAAGATTCGAAGCGCTGCGTCTCACGGACGACAAATGGTACCGCTTCAAGGACAGAATCAGAGACTGGATACGGGGCCAGGGCCTACCGAAGTCAGGGGAGCTGAGCATCGATCTGATCAGGAATGCTTGTGGATGGCGCCAGCTGCGCCCACTTCCGCAGGGATTGGAGATTCCCAAGGACTTCACGCTCCCAAGTGAGAGGTTTCATGCCGAGTTTCGAGAGCGGGTCGAAACGGGCTACGGAACGGCCATCGTGCTAACTGCCGGCCCCGGTGTGGGAAAGAGTACTTACCTCAGCTTCCTTGTTCAGGAACTGCAAAATGCGGGCCATCCTGTAGTTCGACATCACTACGCCCTGTCTGTCGCGAACGACGATGCCGAGCGTCTCGACGCGCGCCGCGCCGCTGAGTCGCTCATGGAACAGATAGCGAGTGCGCTGGACTCAGAGATCACAGATTTGGGAACGCAACATCTAGATCCCGATGACCTCCGTCAATGGCTGTCAAAGGTCGGAGAGGACTTGGTGGCCGAAGGTAGAGGAGTCGTAGTCATCATTGACGGCCTTGACCACGTGTGGAGAGAGACGGGCTCCAATGAAGCCCTGAGAGAGCTGTTCCAGCAGCTCTTGCCTCCACCCGACGGGGTCGCGATCGTCGTCGGCACGCAACCAGTCGAGGATCAGCAGCTTCCACCCTCATTGCTCAGGCACGTCCCCTCCGATGACAGGGCGATGTTGCCAAAGTTTGACCCGGCCGGCATAGCCGAGTGGCTTCGCGCACGGCAGGGCATGGAAGAACCCGACGACGACGAGCCGGCGGCGAGGGCACTTCGGGATGTAGCAGCTGCGCTCTACGCGAAGACCAACGGGCATCCCTTGCTGATGCGATTTGCAGTCGATCAGATCGAATACGGAAACGAGGCTCTGTCCGAGGACGCAGTCGCGGCACTGCCTGAAACGCTCGGCGGCAGCGTCGAGGACTACTACCGATCGCTTTGGAGGGGGCTCCCAGCGGCAGGCAGGGATGTCGCGTACCTGGTTGCCACAGCCAGTTTCCCCTGGATCCAACAAGGGCTTCTAGAATGCCTGTCGCTCGCCGGATACGAGCGGGGTGGTGCGACTGCGGGCCTCGCGGCGCTGCAGCACTTACTGGCTGAAGACGAGCTCGGTCTTTCGCCTTTCCACAGCAGCTTTCTCGTGTTTGTTCGTAAGCAAGGTGACTTCGCCGCCCGTGCGTCGGAGCTTCGCGAGCTTGCCATTCGATGGCTCCAAGAGAAGGCGCCTGAACACTGGAGGCGCTCTTATCTCTGGAAGCTGCAGCTTGAGGCGGGCGATCCGAACCCACTATTGGACGAATCAACGCGTGAATGGGCGGTTGAAGCCATTGCTGTTGGCCACGCTCCTGAGGAGGTTGTGGAGATTCTGCAAGAGGCCGCGTGGACTGCGATCGAACACCGCGATCTGCCAAAGTACGTAGATCGCGGAATTCTTGCAGATGCAATCCGCGAAAGCACGATCCACGAAGATGCGTACTCCCTGATGTTCTCAGCCCAGCTCGCGACAGCGAGCGACGAGCATCTCGAGGCTCGCTGTCTGGCCAAGCTCCATGGCCTGAGCGATCCACAGATAGTCATGTTGGCCAGTCACCTCAAGTCCAGAGATGGTGCACACGACCCGCTTGTCTGCTTGGAGGAAATGGTCCGAAGGATCCGCGGGCGCATCAAGTCAGGTCGCGGAGAGGCCAATGGCTTGACACGAGCGAGAGCCTTTGCCGTGCTCGCAGGCCTCACGCAGCGCGATTCCTCGAAAACAGCCAACTTCATCAACCAGTTCGAATCAGACGACACTCGAGCCGTCGTGGTCGAGGGATGGGTCGAAGGTCTCCGTCAAGCTCAGGATGTTGGTTCCTCAGTCGCGGCGCTTGGCGATTCCGTCGGAGTTCGCGGCGGTCGGTACCTGTCTCACCATGTGGCGTTGATGGCCCTTGAACAGAGAGCGTCCTTGCAACCGGAGATTGTCGACTCACTGCATCCGTTGTACGCGGCCATCTACAACATGGCCTGCGGGATCCCTCTCGGACCAGCGATACCTGATGAGCCAGACTCCTCGCGATCGAGTGATGCGCTACTGCTCGACCAAGCCGAACGAAGCTTCACCGTCTCGATCCACGACATCTTCTTCTTCCTCGTAGTACGAGAGTTGCAGTCACCGGGTTTCTCAGAATCCTGGCGTCCTGCCGGTTCAGTGCGACCATGGCTCCTCTCGGCGATTCGGCAACTTGCCACAGGTGCCGTTCGTGTCGCCGAAGAGTTGAAGCGGGGTCGAGAGATCAACGTGACTGCGGCGTTCGAATCTACAAGGTCGCTATCGCCACAGCGCATGGTGCATCCGCTAGAGGACTATGAGAGCTCGGCGGGCCTCCGGCGCGCGCTCGTATCTATCACGGAGGATTTGTTGGTCATTCGCGGTCGGCAAGGTGGAAGCCCGCGACTGGACTGGCCAGAGGTAGAGCAGGTTGTTTCGCACAGGTTTTCAAACGCACTCGATGTCCTTGAGTGCGCGGCGAAGCAGCAGCTGAAGCTCGAAAACCGGTCGGTGTTACGCCTATGTGAGCGTGTGGACGAAGAGCTATCCCGCGTCGTGGAACCCTTTAGTGAGCGAGCCAAGGCATACTCCGTTCTTGCCGCAGTCGCGGCTCAGCACGGGAGGGACGAAGAGGCCAACACTTACCTCCGTCGCGCCGCCGAAAATCTCGTTTCCCACGGCTACCACAAGGACATGGTCGTTCACTCGGCTCTTGACGCCATCGAGGCCAGCGCAGACCGATTTACGACACGGGACTCCTTGTGGTTGAGGCTTGCACCGGTGATCGCTTCAATGGACCAGTTCACCGACGGCGACGAGACTCGGCACCTTCCATCGCGTCTCGGATCACTCTTGCTCGACTTCGATCAACAACTTGGTGTCGAGTACCTGGCCTGGCTGCTCGACACTGAGGAGTTTCATGATGTCGAAAGCGTGTTGAACGACATCGTCAGGAACGACGATCTGACGGATCCAGTCCTCCGGGCTCTGGTCGCAACCTGCATCGACCCGGAGTCACTCTACGCGCTTGAACAACGCCGAGACGACGCGTCCTTGAGGATTCAGGAGCTTCTTGATCTCAGCCCGCGCTACTCCGCCACTTTGGCAGAGGCGAACACCCGTTCATCCGACGATCGAAGCTTCGCGCCGTCAGCAGATGAAAACAACGACAAGTATCTCACGTACCCCCCGGATCAACTCGACAAACTGATCGAGTCAGAAGATCTTGCCTGGATACCGACCAGAGGCAAGGCGCTATGCATGTGGCTAGTTGCGTGGGCTGCTACCCCTCAGGCTCATGCAGCGCTCAACGCGGTCGAGCCCTATTTCAGAAACGACAATCGATTGCGAGTGAGCATTGAAACCGTTGCAGCGGTGGCCGACATTGCCGGCCGGGAGCGCAGCTACGATTGGTTGGTCTGGTCTCAGAGGACGAACAACGGTTGGTACGAATACTGGACGAGCGAAGCCGAGGCCGAACAAAGATGGGCTCTGCTGAAGCGTGACTTTCCGGACCGATGGCACCATTTCCTCACCGAATCGGTTCGGCCCGTACCCGGCTGGACGTCACACTTCGGCCCCACGATTGCCAGAATCGTCCGCTTCCTCGTCCTGTTAGAGGAAGACGAGGAAGCCCGTGCGGCGACTTCTCAGGTCGTAGCCACGGTCAGCGGTTTGGTGGCCGGACAAGATCTGCCGGTCCCTCGCTGGGCCCAACGCCTGAAGGACGAGTCATGATTGAACTGCTGGTCGAGAGGTTGCGATGGCCTGCACCATTGGTTCGTGAGCGCACAGCGACTCAGATCGGTGGGCTGATAGCGGGCGGAGACAAATCGGTGATCGAGGCTCTCCTTGGATGGATAGCTCGACAAGAACTCGAGAGCCTAGTCGCTGTTGGGTTGCTTCCGCTCGTGCATGCGGCCAGCCAGGATCGCACCCATTTGCCATCGGTGCAAAGAGTGGCGTCTGCTTGCCGGGCCTCGTCGTTGCTTTCTGAGCTCCTGCTGACCGAGTATGACCCGTCCTACGCGCCGCGACTCTCGAACTGTCGACACTCCGACTCGCAAACCAACTCGCTTCAGCTGGATGCCCAAGAGGGGAGAGATCCCACTGGGCCATTCCGCGACTATCTGCGTGAACAGCTGGAGCGAGTTGGGCAGATGACGAATGTAGCCCTGGGGCTGCAATTCGATCGTGAAGTTGCACACTTGAGGTCCCGCCATGGCTGGTCCTCGTCGACAGCGTTCGGCGCGGCGCGATCCGGCTACTACGGCCGGCACCCCGGTTGGAGTCCACTCACGTCTGAGATTCTCCGATCCGCCTATCTGCGTTCGCTGTCTTACGGAGCAAGCAGATTGGGTGCTGACAGCGAATGGCTCACTGACTCAGCCGCCAGAGAGGCGCCAGTAGACCTCGACCTTTGGCGACTGCCAACGGGAGATAGACCTCACTGGTGGCCAGCGATAAGGTCTGCTGACCATCAAGGCGAATTTGATGTAGAGGTGGCGGAAGCTCTCGGGCAGGTAGAGCTGGCTACGCGCATGTGGGACTCGGAGAGTGAGGTTGTGTTGGCAGCCAGTGGATGCATCTCTCAGAGCATCAGAGGGCAGCATGAGCTTGAGGTACGGTCCTGCATTCAGAAGCCTGTAGGCCCCCTCAGCCCTGAGCCGGAGGAACTCTTCGAGTTTGTCCGCAATGGTGACGCGTATGTCATACCCAAACGCACGCCATTGCGGTTTGAGGGCGCCGTTGGAATGGAAGCCTCTCCAGAACTCCTCGCCGACTGGATTATCGATATCTGTTCAGGTACTGCGTATCCGATCTCGCTTCACTTCTGGCAAGGCTGGCGTCGCCTCCGGGGGATCGAATGCCCGTCACCGCTGCTCTCGAACGGCCCAGTTGAGGCCGTCGCCGCAGAGAGATCACTGGACTTTGTGGGAGAAGAGGGACTTGTGGCCCGGTGGACTGATTGGACCTCCGAAATGTCCGCACTCTTGGTCAAAGGCCTGCCGCCTTCCAGCGGATGGGTTCTGACAGCGCCCCGTGACATCGTCGCCCGTGTCGAACTGGAGGCGGGAGGACAGTTTGCCAGGTGCTGGGAACTCACAAGCTACTTCCGGGAAAGTGGAATCGGAGAGTTCAAGGAGCACAAGAGCCATGGCGCTGTTGGGACGAGCCGAATCATTCGCCTGTGAGAGAATTCCCAATCAAGTGGCCAGCGCAAGTCTGCCTGGTTTTGCGGAGATGCGAGTCGCGACGAGCACAGTGACCTACAAGTCCTCGCTCTGTCTGAAGTCGGTGCAATGAGAGTGCCCACTCTGTGGACAGATCCGCCCGAGGCTCAGTCACCCAGGGCCAAGGCGGTGGATGTGCATCTCATTGGCGAATGACCAGTCCTCGGCCAGAGACGTACTCGCTCATGTCCGTCCGTGGACTCCGAACGCCCTACAGGTCGATTTCCCAAAGGAAAGTTCGCAGTTCGGTACACGACGGCCCACCAAGCTTCCTAAAAGCAAGAACCTTCGAGTTGACCTTCCCGGGTGATGGCCGTTCGTCATCCCGACCAGCGCCTCCCGTCAGCGCCCGCGGCGGCGGCGGACTGGCCGGCGACGCCATCGTGTCATTCATCATCGTGCTGGGCGGGAGCGTGATCGGCGGTCTGGTCGCGCACTTTGGCAATCGCATTCGACTGGCCGAGGCCAGGCAGCCGGACTCAGACGGGTGATGCTGCGCGCCGCTCTATTGGCCGCAATTGCGGCGGCCGCGCTCCTGGTCGCTTGCGGCGGCGACGACCAGGCCGAGGAGCGTCCGAGCAATGCCCGAGAGGTATCAGCGTCAACCCTTACTCGGGCCTATGAGGAAAACAATGTCGCGGCGCAGCGTGACTATGGGGACCAGCGCTATGCGATCACAGGCGTAGTGCGCGATGCGGGCGTGGACGATGACGGCGACACGATTGTCCGACTGCAAGGGCATCGAGAGAGCCTCGGGATTCCTTGGGTCGTCGAATGCGTCATGCGTGACGGCGCAGGCGGCGCGGCGGCAGACCTTCAACCTGGCGACAGCGTCTCGGTTGAAGGCGTGGTGCAAGGGCCGTGGATCGGCTACATCATCAGGGCGCGAGATTGCGAGTTGCGCTAGACCGCCGATGCGCCGCTTGGCAGTTGGGCGCATCCCCTTGGCAGATCTCCACTTGCCTCGCCTCCGCCACCGAGCGGTCGCACCGAACGCGCCGAGATGTCCGCGGCTGGTTCCAGAAGCTCGAAGCAACGCTGCTGAGTCGATCTTCACATTCAGAGGCCTGAGTTTGAGCGCATGCTGAGTCTGTGCCAATCCGTAGAGCGCTCTCTATCTTGGCTCCCGCTGTCCGTAGTTCAACAGCACATTTGGTGCCTACAGTGGCAGGACCCATCGGAAGGTTCGCAGTTCGGTACACGACGGCCCACCATCACGTACTGACCCGCACACCAACTCGTTTCTAACGATCGTGAACCACAACAGAGGGCACGCATGATGCGTGCCCTCCGTTGTGTTGCTCAGCCTCGCGGGTGGTTACGCGAACTGATCCTGTCCAGGGGCCATCATGTCCATGATCTTGTCCGGCTTGTCGACATGCTCACGGAATGGATAAGGATGGTCGTAGCCAAGGATCTTGTGCAGCTCGGGATAGCGCTCCAGCCGCTCCGGCGACACGGCGCCGTCGTCCCACATGTTGAGCCGCTGCATGTATGAGCGAATCCAGACGAGGACCATCGTCACGCGCAAACCGGTGCTCTCGCGGTTCATCGCGCCGTGCCAGGTGTTGCCGCCCCAGACGGCGAGCGATCCGGCTTTGGCCTCAATCGGTACGGGCTCGTAGAGCCGGTCTTCGCCTTCCCACTCCCAGAAATTCGTCTCGTGCGGCGCAGGAGCCCGGCCCCAGCGGTGTGAACCTGGAACGAAGACCGTTGGGCCGTCCTCGCGCGAAGCGTAGTCGGTCAGCACCCAGCTGGTGTTCACCAGGTGTGTGTACGCGGCCTGGGGCGGCGGCACGCCGTGCGTGTCGTTATGGATCGCCAGGTAGTTCTTCTCGTGCGGCGGCTTGATGATCGACGAGGTCCCGCCCAGAATCGCGCTCTGGCCGCAGTGCCAGCGTGCCATCGTCAACACCACCGGGTTGAGCACCGCCTCGGTGATCACGTCATCCTCGTCGACCAGCTGCCAGGCGCGCTCGTTCGGCGCTGGCAGGTCGGCCGTGCGCCAGTCGTCGATCTCGACATTGTGACGCTTCTGGAAGGTGTTCAGGATCGCGTCGCGCAAGCGCTCGGCGAAGCCCGGCGAGGTGCCCAGCTTCTCAGGCGGAATGACGGTGAAACCATAGGCGTCGAGTTCGACGATGTGGCGGGCAAGGTCATGCTCCATGATCGTCTTGACCAGTGAGTCTGCATTTGGAGATTTCTCCAGTGCGGCGATATCCATCTCTGCTCCAGCCGGTGCGAGCGCGAGGAACGCGCGGCGCTCGCGAACGCGCGCAGTCTAGTGCCTGAAGCACACAACCCTGCAGCCCACACCGTGCGGAAGGACTGCGTCTTACTCGCAAACGGGTTCGAAGACGTATCGCTGGCTGCTGAGAATCTTCATGGCGGCCCGCAGCCCCTCGATCGTTTGACCCCGACTCCGGCCGCCGTCATGCAGCACCAGGATCGCGTTCGGCTTGGCGCTGGCGACGATGTTGGCGGCAATCACGTCGGCGCCGGGACGCCGCCAGTCGTCGGTCACGCCGGTGTTGAGCACCATCTCCAGACCAAGCGCTGCGGCCTGTCGGACCGTGTTCTGGTCGAAGCGGTAGTTGGGAGGGCGGAAGCAGGGCGTCGCATGGTCGCCCAGGGCCGCCTGCGTGCGAAGCAGGGTGCGTGCAACCGCTGCGTCGCTCATCCCCAGCAGATCGTCGTGGGCCCAGGTGTGGTTGGCCAGCGTGTGACCCTCGCTCACCATTCGCTCAATCAGCTCGGGGAAGTAGGTCACACTGCGCCCGACGACGAAGAAGGTGGCTCGCGCGTCATGCTCCGCCAGGATGTCCAGGATGACCGGTGTATTGAACGGATCCGGACCATCGTCGAAGGTGAGGTGAATCGTCGCAGGCGGTAGTCGGAGGCTGTGAGCCGCTGGAATCCTCCGCAACTCCAGGCAACCCGGGTGTTCGGCGGGACACGCCGCCGAGTTTTCGAGTGTGAGCACCAGGTCCTCGCTCGATACCGGAATCAACACCGCTTCCCAGAGGTCATGCCGACCCTCGATCCTTCGCAACTGATCGAGCCGCCCTGCAATCACCTGCAATCCCTGATCTTCAAGCGTTCGAGCCATGACGAAGACTGGTTCGCTGAACGCGATCCGCACCGGAATCCGGTCGAGCCCGCTGTGAAACTCGGGCGCCTCGAGGAATTCCGCGGAGAGCGGCGGCCCCGGCACGATTGCCCTGGCCAGGTTCGACAGCGGGAGCAAGAAGTGCGTGCACACGGAGCCGCTGTCGGCGCAAGGTCTGGCGCCTGACAACGCAATCTGAACACTCGACCTGCCGTCGGGTACGACATCCACGCTCCACAAATCCCCACGGCCCTCGATCTGTTCGACTGACGTGGCAATACCCGCTGTGACGGTCAGCGCCTGGGTTCGCAGCGTTTCGCCAGACAGAGTGATCGGTTGGCTGAAACGCAAGCTCAGCGAGAACCCGGCGGTTGAGTGTTCTTGAGGAACATCCTCAAGCCGAGCCGTGAGGATCTGCTTCGGACGGAGCGCAGCTCCAACTCCCGGATCCGCTCGGTCGCCGCCGGTACCCAGCGAGTCACTCATCTGGCCGTCGCCGTTCGAGACCTGCTGGCTGATCACCCACGCCGGCTCCGGACCTCCAAACTGCGCGCCGACCAGCGTCGCCCAGGCGAACGTCATCCAGATCGCCGCCAGAGCCAGCGTCCCGCCGAGCATCGTCACGAGCGTCAGATTACTCGCCCATACGAAGCGCGCGAGGGGTCTTCCAGCGACAGAAGGCAGAGCGGTTCAGCCAGCCTTGCGGTCGGCCGGTCGCTTTCTAGACTGAGGGCGGCCCACGTCCTCGTCGACATTGCGTGGCGGCCACCGCTCAAGGATCAACCGATGACTTTTTCCTGGGACCTCTGGCGCTTCACCGAGGGCGTCCGCTGGCGAATTGCCCTGGCGGTGTCCGTCGGCCTGTGTGCGGTGGCCGCCGGCGTTGCCCGCCTGGCCTTGCTCGGCTGGATCGGCGCGCGCATCTTCCAGGGCGACAGCTTCGGCGACCTGGTCCCATTGATCATCGCGACCGCCGCCTCGATCGCGGCCCGCTCCCTGTTCCTCTACGCCAAGGAAGAGATCGCAAATGGCACCGCGCTCCAGGTGCAGTTCGCCCTCCGGCAGCGACTCTTCGACCAGGTCACCCGCCTGGGGCCGTCGCATTTCGACCGGCAGCGCACCGGCGACGTGACGGTCGGCGTGATCGAGGGCGTGGAGCAGCTGGAGACCTTCTTCGGCCAGTACTTGCCGCAGCTGATCGTCGCCGCGCTGGCGCCGATCGGGATCTTCATCTTCATGGGCTGGCTCGACCTGCCGGTGGCCGCGATCTACTTCGGGTTCGCGCTGGTCACGTTGGTCCTGCCCCAACTGCTCAAGCAGAAGAACGCCGAAGCCTCGATCAAGCGGCGCGACGCATACGGATCGTTCGCCGCCGACTTTCTCGATTCGGTGCAGGGTCTGGCGACGCTCAAGGCGTTCGGCCAGAGCGGGCGGCGCGGGTCGGAACTGGCGGAGCGGGCGCAAGAAGTGTTCCGCTCGACGATGGGCGTGCTCTTCCACAATGCAATCGCTCAGGGACTCACGATCCTCGCGATCACGGTCGGCGCTGCAGTCGCGCTCTACGTTGGTGCGCTACGCGTCGAGAGCGGCGCGATGGAGCTCGCCGAGCTGCTCGTCGTGCTGATGCTCGGCGTCGAAGTCTTCCGACCGCTGAGGGAACTGAGCCAGCTCTTCCACCAGGGATTGCTCGGCGTCGCAGCCGCCGAGAGTGTGCTCGACGTCGACCGGGCCAAGCCGTTGACGCCCGACGCTGAGGTGCAACCGGTTGAGCGGCTGGAACCACGGATCGAATTCGACAACGTCACCTTCAGCTATCCGACAGGCCGTCGGCCGGCACTCGAGGGGGTCTCCTTCACGGTTGAGCCGGGCAAGCGGGTTGGAGTCGTCGGGCGCTCCGGCTCGGGCAAATCGACACTGCTCTGGCTGTTGCAGCGCCTCTACACGCCGCAGCATGGAACGATCAGGCTGGGCGGACGCGACCTGAACGAGCTGCGCTTTGCGGACATTCGCGCCCAAATGGCGGTGGTACTGCAGGACACATACCTGTTCCACGGGTCGGTCCTGGCCAACCTGCGCTTTGCCCGTCCCGAGGCGACGGAGGACCAGATCCGTGAAGCAGCCCAGGCGGCGAACGCCCACGAGTTCATCAGCTCCCTCCCCGAGGGCTATGCCACCGTGATCGGCGAGCGCGGACACCGGCTGTCGGGTGGAGAGCGCCAGCGCATCGCGATCGCGCGGGCGCTGTTGCGCGACGCACCGATGTTGATCCTCGACGAAGCGCTGTCCAGCGTGGACGCCGAGAACGAGGCCACGATTCAGGGTGCGCTCGACCGCTTGATGCAAGGCCGGACCACGCTGATCATGGCTCACCGGCTGTCCAGCGTGCGCGACTGTGACGAGATCCTGGTGCTGGACGAGGGTCGCCTGGTCGAGCGCGGTGACCACGAAACGCTGCTGGCGGAGGGCGGCGTCTACGACTGGCTGATGGCCGGTCAGATGACCGATCCGAGCATTGACGGGTTCGTCGATGACGTCCCGCTGGCCGAGCGGTCCGAACCGGCCGCGTCCAGTTCGCTGGCCATCCGCGACCACGGAGGCGGCGCGACCGAAGCCATCGTCCGAGCCGAAGGCATGGGCTGGCAAGAGACATCGACCCGGCTGCTGGCGCTCGCCGCGCCCTACTGGTTCAAGACCACACTCTCCTTCCTGACCGGCGTCGCCCATTTCTTTGGCGCAATCGCCGTTGGCGTGATCGGCGCGCTGATGGTCGCCAACGTTCGCGACGGCGATTCCATCACCCTCCTGGCGGCCCTGCTGATCGTGGTCGCCGTGCTGACGGGCCTGTTCCGCTTCCTCGAGAACTGGGTCTCGCACGACATGGCCTTCCGCTTGCTCGCCGATATGCGGATATCCCTGTTCCGCAAGCTGGACCAGCTCGCCCCGGCCTATCTGCTGCGCCGACGCACGGGCGACCTGGTCTCGATGGCCACGCAGGACGTGGAGACGGTCGAGTACTTCTTCGCCCATACGATTGCCAACGCGTTCGTCAGCGTGGTGATTCCCGGAGTGGCGCTGGTCACGCTGTTTGTGGTCGACTGGCGACTGGGGCTCGGCCTTGCGCCGTTGCTGATCATCGCCGCGCTCAGTCCATTGTTCACCCGCAGAATCGTTGACCGGCTCGGCTCGCGTTCGCGCGATCACCTGGGGGCGCTCAACGCCCACATGGTCGACACCCTGCAGGGTCTGCGAGAGGTCACGGCGTTCCAGCGAGAACAGGAACGCAAGGCCGAGTTCGAAGGACTCATGCGCGATTACATGCCGATTCGCGGCGGCTTCAACCGGCAGATTTCCGCACAGCGGACGCTGCTTGAGGGTCTCACGGGTTACGGCGGTCTCGCGGTCCTGACCATCGGCGGCGCGCTGGCGGTTCGCGGCGACATCGACTCTTCACTGGCGCCGCTGCTCACGCTGTTGGCGATGGGCGCATTCATGCCGGTGGCCGAACTGGCGCAGGTCGGCCGCCGACTCGGCGACACGCTCGGTGCGACACGGCGATTGACGGCGGTTCACTCCGAGGCGGTGGCGGTGGTCGATGGCACCGGAACCGGAGCGAACGACAGATCGACTGACGGCGCCGGCGTCTCGGAAGGAGCGTTCGCCTCTGTCGGATTCACCTATGAGGACACGCCACGAGCAGCGCTGGATGAAGTCTCGTTCGACCTCAAGCCCGGCGGCACCGTGGCGCTGGTCGGACCGTCGGGCGCGGGCAAGACGACGGCCGCCCACCTGATGCTCCGCTTCTGGGATCCACAGGAGGGCAGAATCACGCTTGAAGACGCCGACCTGCGCACGTATCGGTTGGACGACTTGCGCGGACAGGTGGCGTTGGTCGCGCAGGACACGTATCTGTTCAACGCGTCGATCCGGAACAACCTGCTGGTGGCGAAGCCCGAGGCGGACGAAGGTGAGTTGTTGCTCGCGATCGAGCGGGCCGGCCTGGCCGACTTCGTCGAGTCGCTGCCGGACGGTCTTGATACGCCGGTCGGCGAACGCGGCGCGCAGCTGTCGGGCGGCCAGCGCCAGCGAGTCGCGATTGGCCGCGCGCTGCTCAAGGACGCACCGGTGCTGATCCTCGACGAAGCCACATCGCATCTCGACGGACTCAATGAACGACTCGTTCGCAATGCGCTGGACGAGCTGATGTCGGATCGGACCACGCTCGTAATCGCCCACCGGCTGTCCACTGTCCGGGACGCCGATCAGATCGTGGTATTGGACGCCGGCAACGTGGTCGAAATCGGCCAGCACGATCAGTTAGCGTCAGAGGACGGACTGTATTCGCGACTGGTGCGCCGGCAGTTGTCGGCGGCGAAGCGATAGCGAGGAGATCGGCATGAAGACGCTCATCCTGGAACTGATCACCCTGGTCGTGTTCTTTCCGCTGCGAATCGTCTCGCGGCTCTTTGGTCGTCGCGCCAACGCCAAGGTGCGCGACTGGCAGGACGGCATGTGGACCTGGGTGCTGGGCGCTGCGGCCGTGGGCTACATGGTCGGCGATCACCACGCCGGCGACGCCGGACATGGGGTCGCCGGATATGACCCTGGCCAGTTCGACGGCGGGCACCACGGAGGTCCGCACGACACCGGAGGAGGCTTCGACGGAGGAGGATTCGGCGGAGACATCGGCGGCGGCGGGATCGGTTAGAGCGGGACCGAATCTGATTCCCAATCCACCCGCGCAGCCGCGTCATAGTAAGGTCAGCGCATGACGGCCGATTCGCCCAACGACGCTCAGCGCACCGTGAACGCAGATGAGTTCCAGGCGCGCTGCCTGGCATTGATCGACGAGGTCGCCGAGACCGGCGAGCCAATCACGATTACCAGGGATGGGCAGCCGCTGCTACGTCTGGTCCCCTGCACCGACGACGTGCCGCCCCGCAAAGGCCCGCCCTTCCCCAGTCCACTCGGCGCAGACCGGGGGTTGATCAAGATCGCGGAGGGGGTCGATCTCGATGAGATCTCAGTGTTCGACGACGACTGGGAGGAGCAGTGGGAGCAGAAGTGGGATGAACGACTGCGGTGATCCTGCTCGATACGCAGGTGTTGCTCTGGTTGAGGTCGCCGGATACTCGGCTCGGGTCGCGGGCACGAAGTCTTGCCGACCAAGCGTGGAAGCGAGGCGACGCAGCGGTATCCGCGATCACGTTCTGGGAGTTGACGATGCTGTGGACAAAGTCGCGTATCGCGCTCCCCACCGATCCTCGCACCTTTCGGAGGAGCCTGCTGGATAGCGGGTTGGCAGAAATCCCCTTTGATGGAGCAATCGGCATCCGCGCGGGCTTGCTCTCTAATCTGCACGGCGATCCGGCTGACCGCATCATCGTGGCTACGGCTCAGGACGGGCATCAGTTGCTGACAACAGACCGGCGCATCCTCGCGTGGGACGGGCCGCTGGATCGGGTCGACGCGAGACAGTAGCACGGCTAGAGCGGGACGGCGCAGCCGTCGGCTCGGGGGTCGGAGCCTCCCCAGAGGACGCCAGAGTCCGGATCGCGGTAGATGATCTGGCCCTTGCCGACGACGCCGGTTCGCATGGCGCCGCTGGCGGGGACGACCGGGTGGCCGAGTTGGGCGAGGGCGGAGAGCATTTCGATGCCGAAGGTGTCCTCGACGTAGATGGGTCCGTTGGGCGGTTCTTCGTACATCGAGACGCGCGGAGCGTCGATCGCGGTCTGAGCGTCCATGCCGCGGTCGATCAGGTTGAGCACGACCTGCGTCTGTCCCTGGGGCTGATTCCAGCCGCCCATCACGCCGTAGCTGGCGAAGAGGCTGCCGTCCTGGCGGGTGATCATCGAGGGCATGATCGTGTGATAGGGCCTCTTGCCGCCGGCCAGGGCGTTGGGATGGTCGGGATCGTCAACGACGAATCCTGCGCCTCGGTTCTGCAGACTGAAGCCGCAATCGCGCGGGACGATGCAGCTTCCGAACCCCTCGTAGTTCGAGTTGATGAACGAGCAGGCGTTGCCTTCGCCGTCGGCGGCCGAGAGATAGACCGTGTCGGACTGGCCGGGCAGGATTCCTGAGGAAGCGAGTTCGATTGCCTGGTCTTCGCAGATCAGTTGCCGTCGTTTGGCGGCGTAGGACTTGCTCAGCATCTCCTCGACCGGTACGTCTGATTTGGCCGGATCGGCAACCAGTGCGCGGGCGTCGGCGAAGGCGAGCCTCAGCGCCTCGATGATGATGTGCAGGACTTCGGGCGAGCGCGCCTCGTATTCGCCGATCTCGAATCCCTCGAGGATGTTGAGCGCCATCAACGTCGTGATGCCCTGCCCGTTTGGCGGACATTCCCAAACCCGGTGGCGGCGGTACGTGGTCGAAATGGCGTCGTCGAAGGTGGAGCAGTGACCGGCGAGATCGCTCAGCGCCATGACGCCGCCATTGTGTTCGATCGCTTCAACGATGCGTTCGGCGGGTCGTCCCCGATAGAAGGCGTCAGGGCCACCTTCCGCCACCTCGCGCATGACGCGGGCAATGTGCTGGTTGGTCCAGACCTCCCCGGCCCTGGGCGCATTGCCGTTGAGCAACAGATCCTGTCCGGCTGGCCCTTTCTCCGCCAACAGCTCGGCCTGGAAGTCCCAGCCGCGGGCGATGGCCGGCGTCATGGCGAAGCCTTGCTCGGCATGTTCGATGGCCGGCTGGAGCACATCGGCCAGCGGCATCCGGCCGAAGCGGTTAACCGTGTCGTGCCAACCCATGATCGAGCCTGGCACGGTCACCGCGTGCGGACCCTGCCGCTCCCAGCCGCCGCAACGTTCGACCACATCGAGATCCAGCGCCGCCGGCGAGCGGCCGCTGCCGTTGAGGGCGGACACGGACTGATCCTCGGACCTGTAGAACAGCGCAAAACAGTCGCCGCCGATGCCGGTCGACGTTGGTTCAACGACGGCCAGGGTCGCCGCCGCCGCGACCGCGGCGTCGGCGGCGTTGCCACCCTCGGCCAGGATGCGCAGGCCGGCCATCGAGGCGAGCGGTTGGCTGGTCGCGACGATGCCCTTCCTTGAGAGGACCGGGGAGCGTCGGGACTCGAAGCGGAAGTGGTGTTGGGGCAGGTTTGTCATGCGCAACAGTCTAGGCATCGGGCACGGCGGAGCTGGAGGGAGGCGGTCCTCTGGGAAAAAGAAAAACGGGGCGAGTTGGGGGTGACTACAAGGGGTCGTCGTCCTCGTCGGAGGATTCGTCATCGAGCGGCGCGGCCCCCGCCTGCGCGGGGGCGACTTCTGTGGTTGCGGGGGCGACTTCTGTGGTTACGAGGGCAGGGCCTTCCCAAGCAGGGGAGGCGTGGTCGTAGAGGTCTCGGAGGTGGTGTCGGGCGACGTCGTAGGGGTCAGTGGCAAGGTAGAGCTGGTGGTTTTGGCGGGCGCGATCGTTCGGGGCGAAGAGTTCGCGGACGACGGCGTCGAGGGACTTGAGGCGTCGGTAGGCCGGGGCGTCGGAGTTGGCGTGCCGCCAGAGGCGGTCGATGCGGGCTTTGAGGTGGTAGGGGTTGGGCATGGCTCGCGCGTTCTGCTTGTAGAGGACGTATGTTCTGATAGTAGCGCGATTGGTTCGGAGCGGCTGGGCCCCGCATCGAGTGCGGGGCATCGGTAAGAACGTGGGGCCGGGGAGCCTATGATTGGGGGTGATATCGCACGAGGAGTTGCCATGACCACCGCCGCCGCACCGACGATCACCCAGGAGCAGGTCGACTTCTATCACGAGAACGGCTTCCTGCTGATGCCCAAGCTGCTGCCTGACGACGTGCTGCAGGCGCTGCGCGACGAAACGGACCGGATCGTGGCCGAGGCGGCCGGGCTGACCGATCACAACGCGCAGTACGACCTCGAGGACTCGCACACGCCGGAGGAACCGCGCGTCCGGCGGTTGAAGTCGCCGTCCTGGCACTGGCCGTTCTTCCGCGAGTTGGCCGAGCATCCGCTGCTGATGGAGGTCGTCACGGCGCTGATCGGGCCCAACGTGCGGTTGCAGAACGACAAACTGAACATGAAGGCGGCCGAGTACGGCGCGCCGGTCGAGTGGCACCAGGACTGGCCCTTCTACCCGCACACCAACGACGACCTCGTCGCCGCAGGCATCCTGCTCGACGACTGCTATGCGATCAATGGTCCGCTGCTGGTGGTGCCGGGATCCCACAAGCGCAAGATCTACGACCATCACCACCCTGAGGGGCGATACTTCACCGGCGCCGTCGAGCCGGAAGAGTTCGACTGGGACATGGAGAAGGATCTGGTGGCCCTGGAGGGGCCGGCCGGATCGGTCTCCTTCCATCATGTGCGCACGATGCACGGTTCTGCCTTGAACCGCTCGGAGAATCCGCGCCGCCTGCTGCTCTACGGCTATGCCGCCGCCGACGCCTGGCCGATCATGGGTCTGGGCCCGCAGACACTGGAGCAGTACTGGAGCTTCATGTGCGCCGGCGAACCGGTCGAGCAACCGCGCCAGACGGAGGTTCCCGCCTATCTGCCGCTGCCGGCGTCGCCCAAGCAGGGATCGATCTACGAGAACCAGAAGACGGTCAAGAACCGCTACTTCGAGACGTACGAGGATCGCCGTAAGGGGTAGCGCCTCTGCAGGCGCAGGTTCGCCTACCGCGCTTCCACGTCATTCCCGCGCTTGCCGCGGGAATCTCGCTGTGTTGTGCTAGTTGCTGGCTGCTATGGGAGTCCTTATTCAAGTGAAGCGCTCGTTCGGTTCCAGGACGGCGTGCGGACCATTGCGAGATACCCGCGGCAAGCGCGGGTATGACGGTGTTGTGTGGGCTTGACAGTTCTGCGCAGACGTAGCGCTATTGCTGGCCTGGCGGGCTTGACAATCCGGTCGATTTGAATTCGTTAGCCTCCCGCTAAACGAGCGGGAGGTAGCTCATGTCGAACTCGAACTACTGGAAGCGAATGCGAAACCGGCGGCTGTCTCGCCGGGCGGTGCTGCGATCGGCGGCGACGGCAGGCGTCGGCGCGGCCGGGCTGGCCTTGGTCGGCTGCGGCGACGACGACGATGACGACCAGCCGCAGGCCGTCGCTCAGCAGCAACAGCAACAGGATCAGCCGCAAGCGGCCGCCCAGCAACAACAGGATCAACAGCAGGAGGCGCAGGCGGCGCAGCAAGCGGCCGACCAGGCTGATCAGCAGGAGCAGGCCGCCGCGCAACAGGACGCGGCCCAGCAGCAACAGCAGCAGGCGGCGACCGCGCAGGCTCAGCAAGAGCTGGAAGCGCCGCCAATCGGCGGGGAACTGAGGATTTCCGACACCTCCGACCTGGCCTCGTTTGACGGCTTCCTGACATTTGGTTACAAGGCGTTCCTGCACGGGCACAACTGCTACCCGATGCTGACCCAGTTCTCGAACAACCCGGGATAGTCGTCGATCGACTTCCAGCCCGAGTTGTGGCTGGCCGAGTCGTACGAACGGCCGGACGACACAACCTGGTTGTTCAACATCAAGGAAAACGCCGTCTGGGAGGACCGCGAGCCGGTCAACGGTCGCAACGTGACCGCCGAGGATGTCGCGTTCTCGTTCGAGGAGGAGCGCTATGGCGGCTACCCGAATCGCGGCGCAATCCAGCCCAGCCTGGTCGGAGTTGACGCCCCCGATGAGCGCACGGTCCGATTCGACCTGAGCGGACCGCTGGCGCCCTTCCTGCTCTATCTCGGCCACCACGCCGGACCGTACGTGATGCCGCCCGAGCTGCTGGTCGACGAGATGTCGCGCCAGACGATGATCAGCGCCGGACCGTTCCTGCTGGACGAGTATGAGCCCGGTTCCCGGGTGATCTACAAGCGCAATCCGAACTACTTCGACGCGCCCAAGCCGTACGCGGATTCACTGGTGATCAACTTCATCGGCGACAACTCAGCAATTGCCGCCGCGTTCCTGAGCGGCGAGCTGAACACGACCTGGTTCGGCGTGGCTCCGCCCATCGTGGAGGAGTTGGAGAACGGCATTCCGGGGGCGACCTGGGAGTACCAGCCGAGCCTGGTGATCGGCGGCGTGTTCCCCGACCTCGCACTGGAGCCGTTCAACGATCCGCGGGTGCGCCAGGCGATGTCGGTGGCCATTGATCGCGATGCGATCCTGACCGTCGGCGGGGCGCTCGAACGTGGACAGTGGTCGACGGCGCTGCCGCCGCTGGCCGGCTGGTGGGTCGATCCGAAGGAGGACGACGCGCTTGGCGAGTTCTATCGCTACAACCCCGAGAAGGCGATGCAGCTGCTCGACGCCGCGGGCGTCGACGGGTTGGACGGCGTGCCGTTCCACACAACCACGGCCTACGGACCGATTTTCGCCGAGCAGTCACAGGTCGTGCAGGCCAATCTGCTCCAGGTCGGGATCAGCGTCGACCTGGTGGTCAACGAACCAACGGTGCACTACTCGACGATCTTCAACGGCAGCAACACCGGCGTCATCGGCCACACGCTGTCGGTGGCCTCGATCGAGCCCGACGAAGCGCTGCGCAACGTCTTCATCCCCGACAGTCCGCGTTCGCCGATTCCCAACGGCGAGCTGATGGCCGACGACCAGCAGATGCTGGACCTGCTCAATGCGCAACGCACCGAGGGCGACGTCGAGACGCGGAAGAAGCTGCTCTACGACCTGCAGCTGCACATCGCCAGCCAGATGTACTCGGTGCCCTGGGTCAACCCGCCGATCTCACAGGTCGCGCGGCCGGAACTGTCGGGCGTGCAGTTCATCCAGACCTTCGCCCCGTCGCCGTCGCTGGAGGACATGTGGTTCAACGATCTGTAGGCCATTAGGCAGCACAGCCTGAGCACTCGAGCGACGGGCGGGGAGGCGGCAGATGCGCGGCTACCTCGTCCGTCGCTTGCTGCTCGCGGTTCTGACGCTCTTCGGGATCAGCCTGATCGTCGCCGGCGTGATGCGCACGCTGCCGGGCGACGTCGTCGACGTCCTCGCGGCAGAAGCCTTCTACAACGACGCGGAGAAGGAGCGGTTGCGCGAGGAGCTCGGCCTCGAGGCGCCGTTCATCGAGTACTTCGGCGACTGGCTGGTCAATGCGCTGCAGGGAGATTTCGGACGGGCGCTGCGCACGCAGCGCAGCGTCGGCGACGACCTGGTCAATCGGATCGACGTCACGTTGGAGTTGGCATTCCTGGGGCTGATCATCGCCACGGTGATCTCGGTGCCGCTGGGGATCGTGGCGGCGCTGCAGCGCAGCCGCTGGCCGGATTATGCCGCGCGCAGCATTGCCGTGTTCGCGCTGGCGATTCCGGGGTTCTGGCTCGCGACCCTGGCGATCGTGTTCGGCGCCAAGTGGTTCACCTGGTCTCCGCCGCTGGGCTACCAGGCCATCTGGGAGGCGCCGCTGACCAATCTGCAGCAGATGTGGCTGCCGGCGCTGTTGTTCGGACTCATCCTTGCCGGCGTGCAGACGCGGATCCTTCGTACCGCATTGCTCGACGTGTTGCGGCAGGACTACATGCTGACCGCGCGGGCGAAAGGATTGTCCCGAGTCATGCTGTTGCGCCGCCATGCGCTGCGTAACTCGTTGATCCCCTTCATCACCGTGATTGGAGTGCAGTTTCCGGTGGTGCTCGGCGGTTCGGTCGTGTTTGAGTTGATCTTCGCCTTGCCGGGTGTCGGCATCTATCTGCTCGACGGGATTGCGAACCGCGACTACATCGTCGTACAGGCTGTCAACGTCTGGATCGCCGGCGCGGTGATCCTGACGAACCTGATCGTGGACGTGTCCTATGGCTTCCTCGACCCACGCATCCGCGTCAGTAGCTGAGCCTCGGGCTCTGGACGCGCGGCGCGTTGGCGTCGCGCTGTTCCGCGTCGTCCGGCGCTATCCATTTCCCTGCCTGGTGACGCTCGTGCTCTTCCTGATCGGCGCCGGCTCGGGGCTGGCCGACTTCGTCGCGCCCTACGATCCCAACGCGATCAATCCGGCCGACCGGCTGCAGGGTCCGAACTCGACCTACTGGATGGGCACAGACGCGCTCGGCCGGGACGTGTTCACCCGCGTCCTGTACGGCGGCCGCGCCTCGCTGGGAGTCAGCGTGACTTCGGTGGCGCTTGGCGTGGTCGTCGCAACCGCGGTCGGGCTAGTCAGCGGCGCGCTGGGCGGCTGGTTCGACGTGCTCGTCCAGCGGATCGTCGACATGCTGATGGCGTTCCCGGGACTGATCATCGTGATCTCGCTGACCGCCTTCTTCGGCACCAGCGTCTCCTTGCTGGTGGTCGTCATCGCGATTGCGTTGTTGGGCGGCGGGATCCGGATCTCGCGGGCGGCGGCGATCCAGGTCGGGTCGCAGCCCTACATCGAGGCGGCGCGGACGATCGGTGCGACCACACCGCGGATCATCGTGCGTCACATCCTGCCCAACGCGCTGCCACCGATCATGGTGATTGCGACCGCGTATCTCGGGGTGGCGATCCTGATCGAGGCATCGGTGTCGTTCCTCGGCTACGGGATCCAGCCGCCGGCGGCGTCGTGGGGCTTCATGCTCGGCGCGGAGGCGCGGATCCACATGATCGAGCAGCCCTGGCTCTCGGTCTGGCCGGGCCTCGCCATTTTCCTGACCGTGTTCTCGTTCAACATCATCGGCGACGCGCTCAGGGACGCGTTCGATCCTCGGCTGCGCGGCGCGGGCTGACGCCGGGTCGAGGCGCACGGCAGTCCGACCCCCTCAGCCTTCGGCAGCTCCCCCTGCAAAGGGGAGCGGGTAAGAGAACTGCGAAATGCCTAGAATTCCAGCACGTGAAGTCTGGAGAGGAGCGCGATTATGGCCACCGGACGAGTTGTCGTTGTCAAGGAGTATCAGCAGCCGTTTGTGATTGAGGAGTATCCGGTCCCCGAGCCGGAACCCGGAGCGATCGTGCTTCGGATCACCCAAGCGGGCGTGTGCGGATCCGACCTGCACACCTGGCGCGGCGACATGGTCGAGACGCCGCTGCCCTCAAACGGACGGGTGATGGGACATGAGGGCACCGGAGTCGTCCACTCGTTGGGCGACGGTGTTTCGACCGACTCGCTGGGCCGCGATATCGAAGTCGGCGACCGCTTGATGTACTCGGCGATCACTCCTTGCGGTCGCTGCTACCAGTGCTCACGCGGCGAGCCCAACTGGTGCTCGGACCGCGGCGCATGGTCGCGCGAAGCTGGCGCACATCCCTACTTCACCGGCACCTATGCCGACTACTACTACCTGAAGCCGAATCACCCGGTCTTCAAAGTGCCGGACGAGTTGCCCGACGAGGTGCTCGGCTTCGTCAACTGTGCGATGGGCACCACGACCGAGGGTCTGATGCGAGCGGGCTGCAAGGAGAACGATTTCGTCGTGATCCAGGGCGCCGGCGGCCTGGGCCTCAACGCGACCGCGATGGCCAAGGACATGGGCGCGCACAAGGTGATCGTGCTCGATCGCCTGCCCCAGCGCCTCGCGCTGGCCGAGGAGTTCGGCGCCGACCACACGATCAACATCGAGGAGTTCAACACACCCGAGACGCGCCGCCGCGCGGTCTGGGACCTGACCGAGGGTCGGGGCGCGAACATCGTGATGGAACTGGTCGGCCGGGCCGAGCTACTGGCAGAGGGGCTGACCTACCTGGCCAATGGCGGCACCTTCGTCGAGATCGGCGATATCGTGCGCGGGCGCACGGTGGAGATCGATCCCAGCACCATCCTCAGTGGGAAGAAGATCATGGGCTCGGTCATGTACCGTCCGCACCTACTGCCGCTGATGATGGACATGCTGCTCAAGAATCAGCGAGACATCCCCTACGACAAGATCGTCTCCCACACCTACCCGCTGGCCGAGGTCAACCAGGCCTTCGAGGACAGCGAGTGGCACGAGCGGGATACCAACGTATCGAGGTCGATGCTGGTGCCGTAGGCTCTGTTGACCGGGCCACGGGAGTCGGGGCGGTCGAACCTAGATCGTCCAAATTCGGCAAGTGCCGAGTCCATGGGGTATTGTGCGAGTAAGAGACGGCACACCACGCATTTGCGGGTGTGCCGTGTTCATTTTGTACACTTGGCTGCGGTTCGAATATCCAATCTTGAAGACGAGACGCAAGGGCTCTACCTTGTGAGTGTGGATAGCGGAGTGTCGCTATCGCGAGAGCGCTGCCTACGGGCGGCGCAATCGTTTCCGAACATTTTCACGTTGTTGCTCCACCACATCTTCGATTCCCAGTGTGGGAAACACCTTCAAGCCGTACTTTCCGCTACGAAGGTCTCCTCGGCGATAGAATTTGGATTCGAAAATAGACCAACGGGGCGGATCCCTCTCGCAATCGGAGCGGACCCACTCGAATACGTCCCGAGCGAGCATGTCGCTCAGTTCAGTTGGGTGCGATCCATCCTTGCCCACGAACCGCAGGCCGGTTTCCAGATAGCTGCGAAAGGCGCTGTCCGGGACCCACTGGGTGCCTTGCAAGTGAAGTTCGACAAAGGCCTGCTGATGCTCCGCATCCTCGCGAGATCCCTGCGCTTCCAAGGTCACCCGCCCGCGCCAATCCTGATCTTCATGGTGTAGATAGTCGATGTAGCGCTCGAGCAACATCTGCAAGGCAATCTCATAGGCGCCGCCAGGCAAGTAGGAATCCTGTTGCTCCTCACCGGCCATCAACTCCCACTTGCGGATCCCAACAGCGAAGGCGACGAAGCCTGAATCTGAGACCAGCTCGTCCAGCGCCTCCGTGAATTTGCGCTGTCGCTCCTCATCTCCTCCAAAACTGAAATCTTGACGGTGGGTTCTCATGAGGGGTTCATGCAAGGTGACGTCTGTTCGGTCGAAGAACCGCCGCTTCAGTGCATCTGAAGCTTCGGTGTATGTCAACGCCTGACCCGGCGACATGCCAATGCCAGCCAGCGCGAACCAGGCTTCTTTGTCTGGATCCGAAGGTGGTTGGCTAGTTCCTGATTCATCAAGAAACAGCAGGTGGCGTGGTCGGTTTTCGCGCAAGGGATTGCCGCCTGAGTTGGGTCGTCTGAATCGAGACCGCGATTCCAGTCGGCCCGAAGAGCGTTGAAGTGCGATCGCCTCGGCGGCGGCTACATTCTGTTCCAACGTTCTGGCGTTGGCGACTTCTGACGAGCCCGCCCTTTCTAGCAGCACACGCAGCAGCTTGGCCACTCGACCGGCGTGTTCCAGTTCACGCGCTTCATGTTGTGCGCGGCGTCGACCCTCGGGATCGCCTGAAACCACTGCCTCTACTCGACCCAATCCGGCGTCGCGCCCCAGGCGTCCTCCGAGACGATGTCCCGCAATGGCTTCCGATTGAGCGGGCCGAAGCGGCCTCGGGGGTATCCGAGGGGGACGCAGTAGACGATCTGAGCCTCGTCGGGGATGTCGAAGAGGGCCTTGGTCCGCTCGTCCACGACCGGATGCAGTGTCGTGATGGTCCCGCCGATGCCGAGGCCTCGCGCGGCCAGCAACATGTTCTGCACCGACGGAATCACCGACTGCGCGGTCCCGGCGCCCGGCGCCGTGGCGCAGAGCAGGATCATGACCGGGACGTCGCCAATCTCGTCCGCCAGCCGCATGGCCGAGCGGCGGACGGGGTTCTCGAATGCGGGATGGTCGGGACCTTCGATTCCCTCATCGGCGCGCTTGGCCCACCATGCTTCGTGGTAGAGCGTCCCTAGTTCCGCCTTCTTCGCCGGATCCCGCACCACCAGGAAATGCCACGGCTGCGCATTGCCGCCATTGGGCGCCTGACGGGCGGCGTCGAGGATGATCTCCAGGTCTTCGTCGGAAATCGGGTCGGGTCGCATTCGCCGGATGGCGCGCATTGAGTACATGGCTTCGTAGAGCGGCAGGCCGAGTCGTCCATAGCGGGGCATGTTCTGCATCCTTCGTCGATCAGGCGGGCGATTGCATTCGACGCTATCGTAAGCGTCCAACGAGACCGATTCTTCCGGCACACCGACACAGGAGCATCAATGGCACTGGAACACATTCTTCCCGACGGCCTGGTCAACATGAGGTCGTTCACGCAGGTCGTTGCGGCGACCGGCAGCAAGACGATCTACATCTCGGGACAGGTCGCCTGGGACGTCGATGGTGGAATCGTCGGCGAGGGCGATTTCGCCGCCCAGGCGAAGAAGGCCTACGAGAACCTGGCCGTAGCGCTCGAAGCCGCCGGCGCGACGCCGGCCGACGTCGCGAAGACCAATGTCTACATCGTCAACTACGACCCGTCGATGGGTCCGACATTGAATGACGCTCGCAAGGCGATCTTCGAAGGCGCCACCGCGCCGGCCAGTACCCTGATCGGCGTGCAAGCGCTGGCGGCCCCGGAATTCATGATCGAGGTTGAGGCGATCGCTGTTCTGGACTGATCGTGGGCATCTCGGCGGGCCCCCTCAGCCGCTTCGCGGCAGCTCCCCCAGAGGGGGAGCTCTCGAACCAGTTAGGAGACGGACAATGGGCAAGATTTCACTGGAAGACCGATTCGCAATCATCGACCTCTGCTCGGTCTACAACTACACCGTCGACCAGGCCGACGGCGAGGGCTGGGCGGCCACGTTCACCGAGGACGGCGTCTTTGCTGGTCCGGCCGGCCAGGCCGAGGGCCGCGAGGCGCTGGTCGCGTTCTGCGGGCAACTCGCCGAGGCCTTCCCCGGCGGCATGCATTTCACTGACAACCACCTCTTCGAGATCGACGGCGACACCTGCAACCACAAGTGCTTCCTCGACTTCAAGGTGCCGTCGCCAGACGGGTCGGTGGCGTCGATCTTGCTGGGTTACGAGGATGTCATCGTCAAAGTCGACGGTGAGTGGCTGTTCCAGCGCCGCGATGTGGTCTCGGTGACCGGTTACCAGCAGTCGCTGCCCGACTAGTTGCCAATCGACCGCGTGATCTCTGGATACACCGCCAACTGAGCTGGCGGGCGGCTGACGATCGCCGCAAGAATGCTGTCGGTGTACAGCTGACGGCCGAGCGCGTTCAGGTGCGTGCCGTCCCATGAGACCTCGTCCTCGCGGCCATCGGTAATCTCGTTCCAGTCCACCAGGGTGACCCAATCGTGTTTGGCGACCTCTTCGCGCAGCATCCGGTTGGTGTCGCGCTCGTAGCTCAACAGCGGTTCACGAGGCGGGAACTGCCGAGTCAGGACAATCAGGTGTCGGACGCCCTCGGCGGCGTCGAGCAGTTTCTGAAAGCCCCGAGCATCGAGGAAACTGGTGCCCACCGCATGAATGATGACGGTGTCGCGGGGACCGTTTCGAGCACGGTCTTCCCTCAGAATCGAGATCGCCGTATGGGCCAGCCGCCCGACTTCGGCGTCGACCTCGATTCCGACCTGTTCCAGACGCGACCTGGCGCCGACCATCACGGAGTCGCCAATCGCCAGGGGAGGCAGTCCGAAATTCAGGCTTAGCACCGTGGGACGCAGCGACTGCTCGTCGATGTGGTCAAGCAGCAGCGTGAAGCCCAACGACTCGGTCTGGTCACCGTCCCCCCACGACCAGGTCGGCATGGCGTCGAGCGGCCCGCCCGGCTCGGCCATGAACCGCATCGGCAAATCGACGAGGAACGCCGACGACTGGCAAACGCGTTCCGTTAGGCCCTCGTCTTGCCAGCTCAGACATCCATGGCCGCGCTGCTCAATCTGAACGAACGCGCACGGAGCAGTGCCGGGGCAGGGAACGATCAACACGTCGCCTGGATGGATGATTCGCAAAGCGTTGTCGCCATTCAGCTCAATGAACCGCTGTCGGCTCAATTGGAAGCGATTTATGAGACCGTACGGCGAATCGCCTGGCTCGACGGTGTAGCGGGTGTAGTACTCGCCCGGCGGATACTGGATCAAGGAGTGGTCAGCAGCGAACCGCGCCGGAGAATCCGGCTCCGGCTGCGCCTCACTCGACTGAGGAATCGACCAGGCCGCCGAGATCGGCGCGACCTCTACCCCCGATACTCCGCTCGCCGAGCTCACGATCGCCGTGTCCCCGGAGTCGCCAGACAGCGACGGGCCGGCTTGGCCCTCAACCTCGGAGGCATGCCGATTGTTGCTGGTGATGACGCGCTGAACGGTGGTCCGACCAGCTTCGAGATCGGTCGAGCGGTCCGGCTCGACTGCCTGGCTCAGTGCCGACTGCTCGGCCGAGGCGGAGAACAGCAAATCTGATGGCGACCGTCCGGGCAACACGATGAACCCGATCACCAGGCCCAGAAACACCGCCAGGGATCCCGAAGCCGCGACCGCGACCAGTGCACGCCGGTTCGCCCGCACCACGCGGAATCGGGCGTTGGCCCAGAACTCGGGCCGACGCATGGGCGCCTCAACGAGCCGATAACTCAATTCCGACAGCAAGAACGTGGCCGCGAGCGCCGCGGCGACGATCGCGACCGTGTTGGGCACAAAGTTGAACTCCCACTGCAGGGCCAGCAACACCGGCCAGTGCCAGAGATAGATGCTGTAACTCCGCTGGCCCATCCACCGCAGCGGCGGAGTCTCCAGAGCGCGCCCCACCAGGGAGCCCGGCCGGACGACGAACGACACCACCACGATCGCCGCTGCCGAAATGCCCAGCAGACCCCACGGATACATCCAGTCGCTCCAGTGGCGACCGATGACCATGATCACGACGATCATCGCCAGGCAGAGAACGGCGGTGACGTCCATGGCGATCCCGACCGGTCGATCCCAGCTGTAACGCCAGGGCCTCCAGACCAGGCCGACCGCCACCCCGATCAGGATCGTGAACGCCCGGGGATCGCTGCCAAAGTAGACCCGCGACGGATCCGCGCCCGGCGTGAACAGGATCACCATCCAGATCAGCGACATCACCGCCAGGGCCGCAACCATGCACCACAACCAGCGCAGATTGAGGAAGCGCATGACCACAGCGAACAGGATGGGCCAGACGATGTAGAACTGTTCCTCGACCGCCAGCGACCACAAGTGCCGCAGTTGCGACGGCCGCTCGAACATTTCGAAGTACGACACCCCGCGCAGGATCAAATCCCAATTGGTGAAGTACACCGCGGCCATCAACACGTCATGCAGGTGCTGACCGAGCGTGTCGCCGAGCATTCGCGCGGCATAGACCGTGGTCACGATCAGGACAAGAGCCAGGACCGGCAGCAGCCGACGCGCGCGGCGCAACCAGAATCGGGCCAGGTCCGTGTCGGAATGACGCTCGCGCTCGGCAATCAGCAACGCGGTGATCAGGAATCCCGAGACGACGAAGAAGACGTCAACGCCAAGAAATCCGGCCGGCAGCCAGGCAACGCCGGCGTGAAACAGCACCACGGCGAGCGCCGCCAGACCGCGGATTCCGTCGAGGCCTGCCAGGTGCGGCAGACCGCGCTCGCCTGCTGTCGATTCACGCTGCAGGTCGACGCCCGGGCCCAACATCGCCCGTCACATCCGGAACACGCCGAAGTTGGACTCCGGCACCGGCGCATTGCGAGCCGCCGCCAGGCCAACGGCGAGCGCTTGTCGGGTGTCGATTGGATCGAGGATGCCGTCGTCCCAGATTCGGGCCGAGCCGTAGTAGGCCGCGCCTTCCTCTTCGTACTTCTCCAGCGTGGGCGCCATGAACTCGCGTTGCTCGTCCGACGTCATCTCCTCGCCCTGCCGCGCGAGCGCGTCCTGCCGAATCGTGAGCAACACGTTCGCCGCCTGCTCGCCGCCCATCACCGAGACGCGGGCGTTGGGCCAGGTCCAGAGCAGGCGCGGCGAGTATGCCCGTCCGCACATCGCATAGTTGCCGGCGCCGAACGATCCGCCGAGCACGATTGAGAACTTGGGCACCTCGGCGCAGGCGACGGCCGTCACCATCTTCGCGCCGTGCTTGGCGATGCCCTCGTGCTCGTAGCGGCGGCCGACCATGAACCCGGTGATGTTCTGGAGGAACAGCAGCGGCGTCCCCCGCTTGGCGCAGAGCTGGATGAAGTGCGCTCCCTTGAGCGCCGACTCCGAAAACAGAATGCCGTTGTTGGCCACGATCCCGACCGGATGGCCCATCACCCTCGCAAACCCACAGACGAGCGTACTCCCGTATGAGGGCTTGAACTCATGCAAGCGCGATCCGTCCACGATCCTGGCGATCACTTCGCGCACGTCGTACGACTTGCGCGTCGATTGCGGAACGATGCCGTAGATCTCATCGGGGTCGTATAGCGGAGGCTCGATCTGATCGGGGGGAGAAACCGGCCAGTCGGCGGCGGCCTCGCTGCCCAGGTTCGCGACAGCGGCGCGCACGAGTTCCAGCGCATGCTCGTCGTCTTCGGCCAGGTGATCGGCGACGCCCGACACCTGCGTGTGGACCAGACCGCCGCCGAGTTCCTCGGCCGAGATTTCCTCGCCCGTCGCCGCCCGAACCAGGGGCGGTCCGCCCAGGAAGATGGTGCCGACGCCGTCGACGATGATCGCTTCATCCGACATCGCCGGGACATACGCGCCGCCCGCCGTGCAGGATCCCATCACCGCGGCGATCTGCGGGATGCCCGCGGCCGACATCGTGGCCTGGTTGTAGAAAATGCGGCCGAAGTGATCGCGGTCGGGGAACACGTCGGCCTGCATCGGCAGAAATGCCCCGCCGGAATCGACCAGGTAGACACAGGGCAGCCGGTTCTGCGCGGCGATCTCCTGCGCCCGCAAGTGTTTCTTCACCGTCACCGGGTAATAGCTGCCGCCCTTCACCGTCGCGTCATTGGCGACGACCATGATCTCGCGTCCAGCGACACGGCCGATTCCCGTGACAATGCCGGCGCCAGGCGCCTCGTCGCCGTACATGCCGTTCGCGGCGAGCGGCGACAGCTCCAGGAAGGGCGAGTCGGGATCCAGCATGCGCTCGATCCGTTCTCGAGCGAGCAGCTTGCCCCGTGAGTGGTGTCGGTCGACGCTGCGTTGGCCTCCGCCGTCCCGGACGACGGCCTCGCGCTCGCGCAACTCCTCGACCAGGCCGCGCATCCAGGCCGCGTTCTCGCGGAACTCAGCCGAGCCGGTATCGACCGTCGATTGAATCGGCGTCGATGCGTCGATTCGATAGGAGAGTTCGGGAGATTCGCCGCCGTCGGTCATGGGACGCTCCAGAGAACGCACCTGTTCGGCACCATGTGAGCAGCGTATTGGCGGGCTAGACTCCTCCGCAGGCCGTCTGATGGCCGACCTCGTAAACCACAGCAAGAGACCGGAGCATAACGATGCCAGCGCAACTTTCTGACGGGAACTACACCTACAGCGCGCTCGACATATGGGAGCAACTGCCCGACGGCATAACGCTGGTCGAGTGTCCGGGCGTGGCCGTCGACGCCAATGACGCCGTCTATGTGTTGACCCGCAACACCGAGCATCCGGTCATGGTGTTCGACGCCGACGGCACGTGGCGGGGCAGTTGGGGACAGGGCAACTTCACCGATCGGTCGCACGGCATCTGGATCGGTCCCGAGGGCGATGTCTGGGGCGCCGACGACGGGACCCACACGATCACCCGCTGGTCGCCCGACGGAGAACTGCTGCAGACGCTGGGCGACCCCTACAATCCCGCTCCCGCCTGGGCCGGCAAGCCGTTCAACCGTCCCACCCATGCGGCGGTGAGCCCGAAGTCCGGCGACATCTTCGTCACCGACGGCTATGGCAACAGCTGCGTCCACCGCTTCGACGCCGACGGCAATCACAAGCAGACCTGGGGCACGCCCGGCATCGACGCGGGTCAGTTCATCCGCCCGCACAACATCGCGATCGACGAAGACGGGCTGCTGTACATCGCCGACCGCGAGTGCCATCGCGTGCAGATCTTCTCGGAATCGGGCCAGTTCGTGACGATGTGGAACAACATCCACCGTCCGGACGGCCTGACGCTCGCGCCCGACGGCAACATCTACATCGGCGAACTGAACGAAATGGGCGGCATGCAGGACGCGCCCGGCCTGGGCCACCGGGTCAGCGTTTACGACCGCTCCGGCAACCGCCTCGCCCTCCTCGGTCACCCCGACGAGGGCGACGAAGCCGGCAAGTTCATCGCCCCCCACGGCATCGCCGTCGACTCAAAGGGAGACATCTACGTCGGAGAAGTCTGCAACACGATCCGAGGCAAAGCCCTCGGCGTCGAGCTCCACTCCCTCAGCAAGCTCGTTCGCCAATAGCCGTCCCGGAACCCCGGCGTTTCACCCCCTCGTCATACCCGCGCTCGAGCGCGGGTATCTCGCGGTGCGCGGCACGGACGAAGCACGGCAACACGACTGCTCAGCTGTGGCTACGTTGCAGCCGATATCGAAGGAACGCTTCACCGTTCCCGGCCGTAATCGCGTGGACCAGCGACAGCTGCCTGATCCCCTCGGCCGTCGGCTCGCCGGGCCACTGGACGGCGGGGTGAGCGCTCTCGCCACCCGCGATCCTCGGCGCGAGGGTGAGGAAGTACTCGTCCACCAGGCCGTGTCGCATCAGATCACCGTTCAGAGTTGCGCCGCCCTCGACCAGCACCCGCGATGCTCCCAACTCGCCCTTCGTGTGAGCCAGCGCGGCGACCGCTTCGCTTCCCTCTTGCACGCTGACCACCGGCCGGCCGCGAGTCTCCAATTCGCGGCGAACGGCGTCGGGAGCGGCGCTGGACAAATAGATCACGGCTTCGAATCCGTCGTCGGTGAAGAATCGTCGCTCCGGCGGCAGATCTCCGCTTCGGGTCAGCACCGCGGCGATCGGTGACGGGGTCATTCCGCGATCCAGACGCCACTGTTCCAGGCCGGGATCGTTGAGCCGGGCCGAAGTGCCCGAGGCGCGGAATGTCGCGCCGCCGTTCATCACCACGTCGAAGTGGACGCGCAGCTCGCGCATCAGACGCTGGTCGAGCTTCGACCCAAGGCCGCGCTCGGTGCCGTCGATCACCGTTCGTCCGTCGGCGGACATGACCATGTTGATCGCGACGAACGGCCGATCCGGCGGTGGATCGGGAAAGCTCAGCGCGGTGTAATCGATCTCTCCGGGATCGAGTTGTGGCATGGGCTCATGCTAGGTTGCGGGCATGTCGGATCAGGAGCAGGAAGCCCCGGTAGTCGACGAGGAAGCGTCGCAAGAGCCCGACCGCAACTTTCCCATCTCCGAGAACGCCCGATTCACGATCGGCGGCAAGCCGCTCGTGCTGGACGACTTCATCGACATCACAACCGGCGACATCGCCAGCCGGCCAAGAGTCGAGCCGCAACCGCAGCCCCAACCCCTGCCGAAGCAAGTGATCTGGAACGCCCGCCGACCGGTCGAGGACTAGTTGTCCCCGTAGTCGGCTTCCCAGGTGATATCGATGGCGTCCTTGACGCTCTCGTGCGCGGGACAGCCGGGCGCATGGAACTTGACCGCTCTGTCGGCGGCAGCTCGCTGTTCGTCGGCGATGCCCGGGATGTGGAAGATGACGTGGATCTTCGTGATCCGAATCGTCTGGTTGTCTTCGCCCTCGATCGTGCCCAGGACGTCGGCCTTGTAGGTGTTGGGGTCGAACTCGACCTTGCGCGCGGACATCGCCCGTGCGAGCGTGCCGTACATTCAACCGCCGACCGCGGCGACGATGTGGTCGAGCGTGGCCGTCATCGGCGGCGCGGACTCGGGCACGCCGTAGTGCTCCTTGAGCTTGCCCTGGACGCCGTAGACGACCTGCTCAGGCACCTCGCCGAGCGTCGCATGGCGCAACCCGTTCTTCAGTTCGAGCTTGTTGCGTGAGATGTATTCGAATCTGGGCATCTGGGACCCCCTCCGCCTGCGGCACCTCCCCCTTCAAGGGGGAGGGCATGTAGTGACTAGCCGTTCGCCAACAGGGTACGCATTCTGTCGACGCCTTCGACGATTTCCTCGAGCGATGCGGCGTAGCTGAAGCGCAGGTAGCCCTCGCCCAGGTGGCCGAAGCTGGTTCCCGCGATCACGGCCAAGCCGGCCTCTTCCAGCAGGCGTTCCTGCAACGTGCGAGCGTCGATGCCCGTTTCGGAGATGTTGGGGAAGGCGTAGAACGCACCGAGCGGGGTGACGCAACTGACGCCGGGCACGTCGTTAAGCTCCTTCACGATCACCTGGCGGCGCTCGTCGAAGGCGGTCGTCATGATGTCGACCGCTTCCTGAGGGCCGTCCAGCGCCTCGATTGCGGCGTACTGCGTGGCGGCGTTGGGACAGGAATAGCTGTTGATCGCGAGCCGCTCGGCGAAGGGAAAGAGGTCCGGCGGGAAGATGCCGAAGCCCAGCCGCCAGCCGGTCATCGCGTAGGTCTTGCTCCAGCCGTCGAGCACGATCAAACGGTCGCGGAGCTGCGGATAGTTGAGCCAGGAAGTGTGCTCCAGACCTTCATAGAGGATGCGCGAATAGATCTCGTCGCTCAGGATGACCACATCCGGCCATCGTTCGAGGCCCTCAACCAGCCGCTCGACCTGGTCACGAGAATAGACCCCGCCGGTCGGATTGGCCGGGCTATTGAGAATGATCAATCGGGTGCGTTCGTTGATCTGGCTCAGCACTTGATCGGGGTCGAACGTAAAGCCGTCAGACTCATGCAGCTCAATCGGTACCGGCGTCGCGCCGGAGAAGCGGATCACCGACTCATAGATTGGGAAGCCGGGATTCGGATACATGATCTCCGCGCCCGATTCGCCCATCAACAGCGCGGCAAAGAACATCACCGGCTTTGCTCCTGGCGTGATCAGCACCGATTCCGGGTCCACCGCAGCGCCGTGGCGGCGTTGCAGGTCGCGGGCGACCGCGTCGCGAAGTTCCGGAATCCCGGCGCCGGGCGTGTAACCGTGCTTGCCGTCGGCGAGCGCCTGCTCGCCAGCGCGGACAATGTTGTCGGGCGTGGAGAAGTCGGGCTGTCCGATGCCGAGATTGATGATCGAGCGTCCCTCGGCGGCAAGCTTGTTTGCTCGCGCCAGCACTTCGAACGCGGTCTCCGTGCCCAGGTTCTGCGCTGCGGCTGTGGGGAGCACCATGAACGACCTCCGATCTCGCCTCGTTCTGCATCGAGGGTACTTGCCAACTGCCGTTCAGCCACTGGATACCATTGGCCCACGGAGGTTGCGGTGAGGCGCTGGAGTCAGACCTCGCTCGTCCTGGCCGCTTCGGCTGCATTGGCCGCGTTGGTCACCTTGTCCGCCCTGATCGCCGGCTGCGGCGAACCCGAACCGCTCGCAGTCCCGTCGTCGGAACAATCGGAGGACATCAGCGGACCACGAACCGGCTCGCAAATTTTCGCATCGACCTGCGCCGTCTGTCACGGAGACGGCGGAGAGGGCGCCGACGACTGGATGGTGCGCGACGAGGACGGCCGCCTGCCGCCGCCGCCGCTTAATGGCGACGGGCACACCTGGCACCACTCGGACGGCGTGCTCTACGGCATCGTCAGCGATGGCGGCGCGGGCATCGGCTTCGGCAGCAACATGCCCGGCTTCAAGGACGAGCTCTCGCACGAAGAGATTGTTGCGGTGCTCGACTTCGTGAAGACCCTGTGGGAGGGCAAGGAGATCGACGGGTTCTCGATATTGGAGTCGCAACGGGAGCTGAGTGAAGTTGACCCCTATCCCGTCGCCGGCGGTTGACGCTCTCAGTCACCTGCCTCCACGCCGATCGCCCCATCCTCGCGCAGCGCGGAGATCTCCGCCTCGCTATAGCCGTGCTCGCGGAGGATGGCGTCGGTATCGCCGTCGAAGATCGGCGAGGGGCCGCTCGCCTCGGGCGGAGAGTCCGACATCCGATAGACCGGACCAACCATCTGCTCGGGACCTGTGAGCGGATGTTCGATCTCGGCGATCACGCCAATCGCCTGGACCTGCGGATCGTCGATCATGTCTTCCGGCAGATTGACCTGAGAGGCCGGCGCGCCGACGGCATCCAGTTTCTCGATCCAATTGGCGGTCGTGTCGCCGCGGAACCGGGCTGCGATTGTCGTTCGCGTTTGCTCGACGACGTCGAGCGATGCGGGGTCGAGGGGATTGAAGCTGTCGGAGTCTGTGGGATCGTGTTCCTCGGTCAGTGCAATCGCCTGTCGCACCTGTTGTCGATTAAGCGGGGTCAGGCATCCGAGCATGATCGCGCCGTCGGCGGTCTGGTAGCTGCCGTAGTAGAGCGCGAAGGCTGCGCCGATCATCGAGCGCACGCCGGTGCGCGCCTCAAGGATCTCGCTATACGTGCCGCCTCGTTGACGAACCGCCTGGACCTCGTCGAGGGAGGATTGCAGGAAGGTCGCGTCGCTGACCGGCAACCGGGCGACGGCGAAGTTCTGCAGCTGCAGCGCGGCGCCCAGCAGTGACGTTTCGATCCGCTGTCCCCGGCCCGTCCGTTCGCGATGAAACAGGGCGGCGCAGATGGCCATGGCAATGGTCCAGGCGGCGCCGTAGTCGGCCGGCGTCGTCGCCGTGATCTGGATTGGTCCGCCCTGTTCGTCGACCTTCTCGTCACCGACCATGAGTCCGGAGTAGGCCTGCGCAATGATGTCCGCTCCGGCGCGCCCGGCCGAGGGGCCCTCCGGTCCGAAGGCCGTGTTCTCGAGGTAGATCAGTTGCGGATTCTGTTCGCTCAGGGTCTGATAGTCGACTTGCAGGCGTTCCGCGACGCCGGGCCGCGCGTTGATCAGGAAGACATCGAAGCTGCGAATCAGGCGCTGGACGACCGCGCGCCCCTCTGGCGTCCGCAGATTGAGGACGATGCCGCGCTTGCCCCGGTTGTAGACGTGGAAGACCTTCGACTCGTTGGGAATGAACTGTCCCACGCCGCGCGTGGCGTCGCCCTGCGGCGACTCGATCTTGACGACGTCCGCGCCGAGATCGGAGAGCATCACGCCGCACATCGGTCCGGCGATGATCTGTGTCAGTTCGAGAACCTTGATCCCGTCGAGCGGTCCGGGCATTCAGCGATCCTAACCGTCGGCCGGCAAACCGACCGCGCCCGACGACCGCAGTGCGGCAACTTCCTCCTCGGTGTAGCCGTACTCGATCAGCACGTCGTCGGTGTCGCCGTCGAGCATGGGCGACGGGCCTGAGGCCTCGGTCGGCGTCGCCGACATACGGAAGGCGGGGCCGATCGCCTCTTCGGGACCGGTCATTGGATGGTCGAGCGAGCTGATAATGCCCAGCGCCTGCACCTGCGGGTCGTCCAGGATCTCCTCGCCGAAGTTGACCTGCGAGGCCGGCGCGCCCACTTCGTCCAGCCTGGCGACCCAGTGCTCGGTGGATTGAGACTTGAACAGCGCCGCGATCTCCGACCGTACCTGCGCCACGATCTCCTCTGAGCCGTCATCGAAGGGATTGAAGTCGGGCGCGGAGGTCGGGTCCTCCGAAAGGCCGATTGCGTCGCGCACCTGTTGACGGTTGGCGGGCGAGACGCAGCCCAGCATGATCGCCCCATCCGAGGTCTCGTAGCCGCCGTAGTAGAGCATGAACGCCCCGCCCACCAGCGAACGCAGGCCGCCGCGCGCGCCTACCATCTCGCGATAGGAGCCGCCCCGAGAGCGGATCTCGGCCAGTCGGTCGAGGATCGGCTGCTGGATCACGGCATCGACCGCGGGCAGCCGCATCACAAAGGCATTCTGGAGCGTCAGTGCGCCGCCCAACAGCGACGTGTCGATCTTCTGGCCTTCGCCCGTCCGCTCGCGGTGGAACAGCGCTGCGCAGACGGCCATCGCCGAGATCCAGGCGGCCGAGAAATCGGCCGGCGTGGTCGCGGTGATCAGGTCCGGTCCGCCGTGCTCGTCCACCTTCTCGTCGCCCGCCATCAGGCCCGAATAAGCCTGCGCGATGATGTCGGCCCCGGCGCGGTGCGCAGACGGTCCGTCGGGTCCGTAGGCCGTGTTCTCCAGGTAGATCAGCGCCGGGTTGTGCGCACGCAGGGTGTCGTAGTCGACGCCGATGCGTTCGGGCACGCCCGGTCTCGCATTGATCAGGAACACGTCGAAATCTGGGATCATACGGTGGACAATGGCTTGTCCCTCGTCGGAGGCGAGGTTGACGACCATCCCGCGTTTTCCGCGATTGAACGCGTGGAATCCCTTCGACTCGTTGGGCGCGAACTGTCCCAGCAGCCGCATCCCGTCGCCGGTCGGCGGCTCGATCTTGACCACGTCCGCGCCCATGTCGGAGAGCAGCACGCCGGCGAACGGCCCGGCAATGATCTGCGTGACCTCCAGGACCTTGACTCCATCAAGCGCACCAGGCATCAGAACCTCCTCACATACGTCGATCGACTGGAACGAGGATAGGCAACCGGGGTCCGCTCGCCCTCACGCTCAACCCGGCGGCAGTTCGATTTGAACGAACCGAATCGGCCTGGAGAGGAAATTCTGCGGGATTGGCTCGGATCTTCAGTGATTTGCTGAGGATCGTGCGCTCGGGCGAGCGAGATAGTCCAGATCTGTCCAGATTTGTCCAGATTCGTCCAGTTATGTCTACGTCATTGGCGGGAATGTGAGGAAGGATCCGGGTCAGTCCGGGACTGTGCAGGCTGGGATCGAGGGATTCGTGAAGCATCGGAACCGCCTGCCCATTATGTTCGCATGTATGTTCTCATCTACGTACGCATGGTATCGCGATTCGGTTCCCGGAGAGCGATCGGTGCGGTCCAACAGCTGACCAACCGGGTCGGGCGACGCAGGGATCAATCGCTCTGCGAGACGCCGATCGCGCCGGATTGCCTGAGACTGTCGATCTGGTCTTCTGTGAAGCCATGCTCGAGCAGGATCGCGTCCGTGTCGGCATCGAGCAGAGGCGACGAACGATCGGAGCCGGTTGTGGTCTTCGACATCCGGACCAGCGGCCCGACCTGGCGCTCGGGACCGCTGAGGGGATGGTCGAGCGAGGGCATCATATCCATCGCGACCACCTGGGGATCGTCGGCCATGTCTTCCAGCCAGTTGACCGGTGAGGCGGGCGCGCCGGCGGCGTCGAGTCTCGCCATCCACTCCTCCATTGTGCCGTTCGCCAGTGTCGATCTGATTTGCGCTTCGACCCGCGCAACGATGGCGTCGGCGTCCGGACCTATGGCGTTGAAGTCATCGTCGTCCGTCGGGTCGTCCGTGATGGCCAGCGCCTGGCGGATCTGGTCGCGATTCTGCGGCGTCAGCGCTCCGAGGATGATCGCGCCGTCCTTGACCGGATAGCCGGAGTAGTAGATGCGAAACGCCCGACCCTGGTTCGGACGGCTGCGCCGAGCCTCGATCATCTCGGCATAACTGGCTCCCGCGTCTCGCATTTCGGACATCATCCGACGCAGCGGCTCAATCAGGATCGAATCCGAGACGGGCACCTCGCCGGCCCAGGGAGTTTGCAGCGCCAGCCCCGCTCCGAGCAGTGTGGTCGAGATGCGCTGGCCTTCGCCAGTGCGGTGCCGATGAAACAGCGCTGCACAGACGCCCATCGCGCCGCCCAGCGCGGCCACGTAGTCGGACGGCGCAGAGGCGGTGATCGGTTCCGGCGCGCCGCGTTTGTCCACCTTCATGTCGCCGGCAATCAGACCCGAGTAGGCCTGCACGACGACGTCGGAACCGGCCCGATGCGCGCTCGGTCCCGTGGTGCCGTAGCCGGTCACCTCGAGGTAGATCAGGTCGGGACGGAACCGGAGGAGCGTGTCGTAGTCCATGGCGATCCGCTCGGCCACGCCCGGACGCACGTTGGTGAGGAACACGTCGAACTGGGGAATCAAGCGGTGCGCGACCGCCTGTCCCTGCGTAGAACTGAGGTCGACCACGATGCCCCGCTTGCCGCGATTCAGTCCGTGGAATGCCTTGCTTTCGCCCGGGGCGAACTGCCCGATCCGGCGGGAGGCGTCGCCCTGCGGTGACTCGAGTTTGACCACGTCGGCGCCCAGATCGGCGAGCGCCGTGCCGCAAAACGGCCCGGCGATGATCTGCGCCAGCTCCAGCACTTTGATCCCGTCGAGCGGTCCGGACATGGACGCCTCCTCAATCGAGCAGGTTACGCGAGCCCGGCGCGTAGACTCAGGCTGAACCCAGAGTCAAGAAACGAGCATGACGATGCCCGACTACGAGAACATCCTCTACGAGCAGGACGGCCCGGTCGTCACGATCACCTGGAACAATCCAGAGACGCTGAACGCGATCACGCCGGCGCTCGAGCGCGAGTTCCACGACGCGCTCGACCTCGCCAACGCCGACCCGTCGGCGCGTTCGATCATCTTCACTGGAGCGGGACGGGCGTTCTCGTCGGGCTACAACATCGCCGGCGGGATCGACAGCGAGGTCGGCGGGCCGACGCAGCCCGTCTCGGAGCACCTGGAGCGCTGGTTCCGCTTCTCGACCAAGAATCCCGACATGATGATGCACCTGATGACGCTGGAGAAGCCGATCATCGCCGCGGTCAATGGCTGGTGCATCGGCGGCGGCTTCTGGTACTCGCTGGCGGCGGACATCACGCTCGCCTCGGACCGAGCAGTGTTCGCCCAGCCCGAGGTGCGGATGATTTCGAACAGCTCCGTGCTCTTCGCGGCCCTGGCCGGCTGGAAGGCCGCGCATCGGTACGCGCTGACCGGCGACCACTTCGACGCCGAGGAGGCACTGCGAATCGGCGTGATCAACGAGATCGTGCCGAGTGAGGATCTGATGGAGCACGCCGACGCGCTGGCGCGTCGGCTGGCGCTGGTGCCGTCGCATTCGATTCGCTACAACAAGCTGATCACCGCCCGAGGCCTCGAGGCGATGGGACTGCGCAACGCGCTCAACGTGGGCTCGATGCTCTCGTCAATGGTCGAAGCGTCGGCGGACGGTCCCGAGGTCGCGCATCTCGACGCCGCACGGGAAACGGGCGGATTCGGCGCATTTCTTCGGGCTCGGGATGAACCGTTCATCCCGGAGCCGTTTGGTCCGAGGAGTACCTAGTTGAGCGCGACGATGATGGCGACGGCCAGACCGACGATCACGATGATGGCAAAGATCAGTTGGTTCGTCTGTCGAGCAAACATCGCCTCCAGACGCTGGTCGAACTCGCGACGTGTCGGGTAGCTATCCATCGCGTCAGCGAACTCGTCTGCCTGCGCGTCACTGCCTCCAATGGCGCGTATCACCTTGCGCAGTCTGAGAATGGGCGTCATCACCGACATCGTCACGCTCCCTGAACTGACCACTTCCGCCTCTGGTAGCCTCAGCCTAGCCACGAATGAGCGCGCTGTCACAGGAGAACACTGATGGTTCGCGTTACAGGACCGTACGATCTTGAAGCGGTTCGGAGCGAGTGGATCGGTCGCAAAACCGACGTGGTTCCCGGACGCTACCCGGTCGAGTACGACAGCATCCGACGCCACTGCCACATGGTCGAGGACACGAATCCGCTCTTCCTCGATCCCGAATACGGGCGGCAATCGTCGCACGGCGCCGTGATCGCTCCGCCCGTGATGACCCGCTACTTCGCCGGCGCCGGCGTCTGGCCGCCCTCTACCGACAACCAGGTCAGCCTGTTGCTCTCAATCCCGACCCGCGGAGAGCGGAACATCAACCTCAACACCGAGTGGGAATACCTGCTGCCCGCGAAGGTCGGCGACCATCTCGCTTCGCAGACCGAGGTGACCGACATCTACGAAAAGTCGATCAAGCTCGACCCGCGATCGGTCTGGGTCGTCACCGAGACGCGAATCACCAACCAGGACGGCGAGTTGGTCGCCGTCGGCACCAACACACTGTGTACGCATCGGACTCCCGAACAAGTCGAAGCAGAAGAAGGCGAGCGACCGCTATGACCACCACAAGCGCTCCGAACAGCATCTCCACCGATCAGACCTTCTGGGACGATGTCCGCGAAGGCGACCTGATCGAGGGCTACGATCTGACGCTGGACTGGACCAAGATGGTCGAACAGGTCTCCGGATCGCAGGACTTCTATCCGGTTCACCACGACCCCGAGTTCGCGGCCGAGGCCGGCCACCCGGCGATCTTCTACAACACCGGCTGGACCCAGGCCGCGCTCTGCCGCGTCGTCACCGACTGGGCCGGTCCGGCCGGCTGGATGTCCAAGTTCCGCTTCGAGATGCGGCGCATGAACATCCCCGACGACGAGGTCCACGCCCGCGGCAAGGTCGTCGGCAAGTCGGATCTCGACGACGACCACGGCCTGGTCGAGCTCGAGGTCTGGCTGGAGAACGACCGCCTCGGCGTCACCACGCCCGGCTGGGCCACCGTTCGCCTCCCGCGACGCAAGTAACGACGACCAAGCCCGACCAAGCCCAAGGACACGGACATGACCCGAATCGGCATCATTGGAGCCGGCGCCATCGGCGGTGTCGTCGGCGGACTGCTTACACGCGCCGGCTACGACGTGACGCTGTTCGATCACTGGGTCGAGCACATCGACGCCATGAAGCGAGACGGCCTGCGCCTCAGCGGTCCGCTGATCGGCGACATCCGGGTGCCGGTCAACGCGAAGCACCTGTACGAGGCGCAGGAGATCTCCGAGCCGTTTGACCTCGGCTTCGTCTCCGTCAAGAGCTACGACACCGAGTGGGCCTCGGCCTTCATCTCGCCGTTGGTCCGAGACGCCAATGATGGTGGCGCGATCGTCGATTTCCAGAACGGGATCAACGACGAGCGCGTGGCCGCCGTCGTCGGTCGTGAGCGGACGCTGGGCTGCGTGATCACGATCGGCTGCGGCATGTACGACCCCGGCCACTGCATCCGCACCGACACGCGGACGCTGGGCTTCAAGGTCGGCGAGTTGGACGGCTCCGACTCCGACCGCGCCCGTGAGATCGCCGCGATGATGAACCACGTCGCCGGCGCCGAGTCGACGACCAATCTCTGGGGCGAGCGCTGGGGCAAGCTGGCCGTCAACTGCATGGCCAACCCCATCGCCGGACTCTCGGGCTACGGCTCGGGAGAGGTCCGAGCCCGAGAGGAAACCCGCTGGCTCTGCATCCGGATCGCCGCAGAGGTCGTCGAGGTCGGCCGAGCCTACGGCCACAACATCGACGGCGTCTGGGGCATCGACTCCCAGAAGTTCGTCGATGTCGCCAACGGAGGCGACTCGACCGAACTCGACGCCGAGCTCGTCGCCGGAGCCCAGGCCCTCGGCGAAGGCCGCCCCAGCTTCCTCCAGGACGTCATCCGCCGCCGCCGAGTCGAGATCGACGCCCTCAACGGCTGGGTCGTCGAACAGGGCAAGTCCGTCGAAGTTCCAACCCCCGTCAATCAGGCAGTCGCCGAGGTGGTCAGAAGCTTCCCGGTCGGAGAGTTGCGCTCGGACCCGGCGAACCTTGGTCTGATCATGGATCGATTGGGCTGAGCCGCTTTCACATCTCAATGGGCCTGTATGAACTGTCCTGTCTAACGCCAACGAGAGGAAATTAGCCAATGGAAGCTTCATTCCCATCTACTCCTCCCTTGTCCCAGATAGTTCGAGATGCCGAGCCCAGTTTGGTCTGCATTAGGACTCCAACCGGCAGCGGGTCAGGTTTCGTCGTTGACACCGACGGTCACGTGATCACAAACGCGCACGTCGTGAAACAACACTCTGACGTCGTGCTTGAATTTGTCAATGGTGAAACACATACTGGAACTATCGTCGGAGTCCACCCTCGTCTTGATCTGGCTTGCGTGCGCCTTCCCAGCGAACTCATGGCTACGCCATTGCCGCTCGGGGACTCCACCTCCGCACAAGTGGGCGAGGATGTGGTTGCCATCGGCTACCCCTTGAATGACATCTTGAAGGGTTCTCCAACGGTCACCAGAGGAATCATCTCCGCAAAGCGACTAGACGGACTACAAACTGACGCTGCCATTAACCCTGGCAACAGCGGAGGCCCATTGCTCGACTCTCAAGGCAAAGCCATCGGTGTGAACACTTCTGTGCTCGCTCCAGTAGCGGGGCAGGCAGTTGGCGGTATCGGCTTTGCCATTCCCATCGACGACGTCAAAGAAGCGCTGGAATCGCTGTCATCCGGAATCCAGATCGCGCGCCCGGCTGGACTGCCCTCAGAATCGGTGCATCAAGGTGGCAAGACCGTCCACCACATTGGAAATGGCGGCTTCAGCATCACGCTGCCTTCGGAGTGGACTTCACACCAGCCCAACCAGCAATCGACCTGGTTTCTCAACGAAGACAGCTACTTTTCTCTCGACCTACGCAGAGTCGATGCTGAGTTTTCTCTCCAAGCCTTCGCAGATGGGATGTACGAGTGGTGGTACAAAGACGTCAGCACTTGGACCGAAGGCGACGTGACATGGCATGGAAAGGCTCAGACGACGGACCGCCAGCAGTATTCGCTCTCACTCCGCGGTGACCGGGGAGACGGTTCGGGCTTGCTCGCGGGTCAAGTGGCATGGTCGCTATGCGATTCACCCACGGGAAGTACTCACCTGATCACTGCTGAACTGCATGTGTTGCTTGAAAGAGATCACATGACTAGGAAGCGATCAAGAGATTCCCGCGAAACGCGCAGACTCTCCAGGAGACTGGACACCCTGCTCAAGTCGGTATCTCTCTGGGACACGTACTGGAGCGATTTGTATCATTGGTGCATCTCTGCTGCCCCTGGTTGGCATTCAACCCACTACGATGACATGGGTCTGATCCTCGAAGCTCTCGACCAAGGTGCTTATCTTACCGTGGACATCGTGGATGTCGACGACAGCGTGTCGGCTGAAGAACTTTGCCGACAATCGGTTGCAGACCAGATCGACAGAGAAGACGCGTGGGATCGGTATGACATCCTCTCTTCGCATGAGGATGACTTTGAGGGGCACAACTGGTACAGAATCAACTTCCGATATCAGCCACTCGGATATCAGCCTGCTGTGATATGCATTACGCAGGTTGGTCGAAGCGGTAGTCTGGAGTATGTCGTCACCGCCCGAACAAGCGAATTGCAGATTTCAGACCACGCAGTTGCAATAGACCACATGCTTGACAGTTTCCGCTTCTAATGAAGGACATCACACACGACCACAATGCCTCAAGGCATTGAGTGAGAATAGCTGATTGAGACGGCGGCATCTTGTCAGCAAGGAAAACATACTCTTCCGTTGCTGCGATGCAGCCATCCGGTAGGTAAGTCACTTGGGAACTTACTAGTCGTTCCCCAACTCTCCAAACTCCGGCAACACCTTCTCCGAGAAATCCTCCATCGACCTCAGGATCTGACCCCTCGTCAGCAGGCCGTTGTACTGCCACATGAAGATCCACGACACCGGCGTCACGTCCATCATCGCCTGCACCTGACGCTTGACAGAGTCCAGGGTTCCCGCGAACAGCAGACCGTTCTCCAGTTGCTGTTCGGGCGTCATGATCTCGCCGTTCGGCGGGCGCAGCGCCTCGGCGAAACCGAAGGGCGCAAACCAGGCGCCGCCGGCGAACGCGGCCGAGTGACGCCAGAGCTCCATCGCCTCCTCGTCCGTGTCGGTGATGATCACGTCGCGCAGCACGCCCAGTCCCTCACCCGGCTTGAGGTCGCGCCCGACTGACGCCGCTTCCTCCTGGTAGACCTCGTACAAGCGATTCTGCAGCTCCGGGTACATCGGCGGCAGGATCGCCGTGATCCCCTCGCGCGCGCACCAGCGAATCGTGCGCTCCGACGACGCGAACGGCTGGAACAGCGGCGGATGCGGCTTCTGCAGCGGCTTGGGCACGACGCCGATCTGGCGGACGATGTTGTTCTCGTCAACGCCCTTGCCGTACAGCCTGGTCGCCTCGATGTCCCAGGGCGTGCCCTCGGGCGGAATCTGCCAGGCGTGGCCCTGGTACTCGACCATCTCCTCGGTCCAGCACTTGCGGATGATGTTGAAGTGCTCCTCGAACGCCGCCCGATTGGCGGCGTCGATCGCGTCGTGGTTGCCAGGATGCGCCGCGTGGACGCCGTGGATCTGCTGCGCCATCGTGTCGACCCAGCGGCGCTGGTAGCCGCGCGCAAAGCCGGCCAGCGCCCGACCGCCGGTCATGTGGTCCAGCATGGCGATGTCCTCGGCCACGCGAATCGGATTCTGCGCCGGCAGCACCAGTCCCAGTTGCCCCACGCGGATGCGCTCGGTCTGCATCGCCAGGTAGAGATCAAGCATCACCGGGTTGGGCGAGACCTCGAAGCCCTCGATGTGGAAGTGGTGTTCGGTGAACCCGATGGAGTCGTAACCCAGCGCGTCGCCCGCCTTGGCGAACGCCGACAGGTCTGCCAGCATGTCCTGGTACAGCTCAGGCCGATTCCCGGCCATCCCGGCCTCAATGTCCTCTCGAGTGCCGACCGATGGAAGGAAAAAGAGACTGACCTGCATGATGGCTCCTGACTGCGCTGGCCCTCACCCTAACCCTCTCCCGGGGGTAGAGGGGATAGTCGCGGCAGGCTCTCTAGCCCTGGGGGAGAGAGGAAAGGAACGACGACACCGCGTCGTTGAAGTCGGCCGGATTGTCGATGTTCGCCGCGTGCCCGGCGTTGGCGATGACCGCCTTGGTGCTGCCGGGAATCTTGTTGGCCATGTAGTCGGTCCCGGCCAGGAACGGCTCGTCGTTTTCTCCCACCAGCACCAGCGTCGGCTTGTCGATGCTCGACAACGACTGGATGATCCGATTGTCGAACTGGGCCAACATTCCACGCGCTGCACGGGCCAACCCGGCCGCCGACCGGTGCGTCGAGACTCGGACCTCCTCCGACCCACCCAGCGCCGCCAGACCATCGCGCTCCAGCGCCTCCGCCCGCGGAATCGCCATCCCGGTGTTCCAGCCCTCGCGAGCCTTCGGGTTGTTGTAGCCGGGACCCGTATCGAACAGCATCAGGGCCTGCGTCCGCTCCGGATAGGCGACATTGAACGCCAGCGACATGTAGCCGCCCAGCGACAGCCCGCCGATTATGGCCCTCTCAGCGCCCTCGGCGTCGAGGATCGCGGCCATGTCCTCGACCGTTTCGGCCTCGCTGTAGCAGGACGGATCCTCCGGCGAGTCTGTCCGCCCATGCCCGCGCATGTCCCAGACGATCAGCCGATGGTTCCGCGAGAGCAGTTCAAGCTGTCCGGCCCACATCTGCGAGGTCGCGCCGTAGCCGTGCGAGAGCAGAATCGCCGGCCCCTCGCCGCTCGCCTCATAGAAAATCTCCACCCCATCGCGCACAACGCTGGACATGGTCAAGCTCCAATCCGTGGCTAGAGTCTAGGCGAGCCGGGCGCCAACTCCCTTCCCGCCTGAAGTCCTGCGCTAATCCCATTCCGATCCCCTCTCCCTGAGGGAGAGGGTTAGGGTGAGGGCCCTGCTACGCCCGAACAAGGTATGAGCCAGCTAACCGGCGGCGGCAGGACCCTCACCCCGGCCCTCTCCCAGGGGGAGAGGGGGTTGACCTCCTGCACGATTCAGTCGTTTGCGCGCACTTCAACACACTTCACTGCCCCCATCAGAACTCCAGTCCGATATTGTGTCCGATACCAACGACAGCCTGCTGACCAGATCCCGACGCAGACCAACAAACTGACGAAGTCGTGAACGCCACCGCCGAGCCTCAAATCCTGTGCCACAGCTCCCGGCCACCCTGCGCCAACGCGCGCCAGGGTCGAACACAGCCGAACAGAGCCGAACGCGCCATCTGTTCGTATTCGGAGTACGCAGCCGAACAAGACCGAACAGGGTCGAACGATGCAACGGGCGATTCGAAGTCGGATCCGCGAATGTTCCGGCAGCCCGGAGCCATGCACAGCCGCCCCATTCACCTCTCAAAACTTGTCTCAGATCGAATAAATCATCACGAAACTGCGCAAATTTGCACCCCCGATCCGCACGATCTCCCGCAAAACACTGCACTTCCTCAGATTTTCCCGCCACAGGAAAAAATTCGCGCAGCTCCATCCGCCGACAATCCAGCGACCGACCCTATCCTCGCACTGCGAACACCGCCCCCGTCCACCATTTCACGACCTCACGAGGACAAATCCATGAAATCTCCCATCGGCCCCGACATCGTCAACCAACTGCCGGTCGTCGCCTCGCCGGCGATCTCGCCCGACCGATCCGTCGTCGCCTACGTCCGGGGACAATTCGAGGACGGCAAGCGGGTGTCGTGGATCGAATGCGCCGCATTCGCAGGCGGTGACGGTCGACGCCTGACCTCCGGCAAGGCGGACTCGGCGCCGTCGTGGGCGCCCGACGGCTCGGTGCTCTCGTTCCTCCGACCGGGCTCCGACGATCCCGGAGCGCCGCGACAGATCTGGCTGCTGCCCACCGACGGCGGCGAAGCGAGACAGTTGACCGACCTGCCGCACTCGGTCGCCGGATTCGACTGGCTGCCGGACGGCTCCGGGATCATCGCCACGGTCGACATCGACCCGCATCGTGGCGAGCGGGACGGCTCGAAGACCACCGTCGTCCGCGACACCTACTACCGGGGCGACGCGCTCGGCTATCGCGAAGAGGCCTGGCACCAGCTGTTCCGCATCGACGCCGCAACCGGTGACGCCGTGCAACTCACCAATGGGAACTACAACCACGCCCATCCAGTCGTCTCGCCCGACGGACGCTGGGTCGCGTTCACGGCCGACCGAACCGTCGACCGTGAGAAGCGCCGACCGTTTGGCTCTGAATTGTGCGTCATGTCCACTCAGGGCGTGGGAGGCGGGCATATCGAGCGCTTGACGCCGGGAGTGATGTCCGCCGGCAAGCCGTGCTGGTCGCCCGATGGTTCGGCGCTAGCGGTATCCGTCACCGACATGTCTCAGCGTCATCAGGCGTACCTCGAGCGGATCGAACGCTACAGCGGCAAGCGCACGAGGCTGACCGACGACACGGTCAATCCCCAGACCGGCTTCTTCCCCATCGCCGGCCCGCCGACCATGGTCTGGCACGGCGACGAGATCACGTTCGCCGGGGACGCCCGAGGACGCTCGGGCGTCTACCGCGTTCGCTCTGACGGCTCCCAACCGGTACAGGAAGTTCGCGCCGAGGCGGAGCTGATCAACGGCTTCGACGTCTCCGCCGACGGCCAATCCATTGCGATCGTCTCCACGACCCCCGACGTCCCCGGAGAGATCGTCGCGATCGGCGCAGACACGCAGGCCGTGCTGACCAGCGCCTCGGAGGACTTCGTCGATGCACACGACATCGGCGAGGTGGAGTTCTTCGCCGTCGAGCGCGACGGCTGGGAGATTCCCTGCGGCATAATCTTTCCGCCGGGATTCGACCCGGAGCAGTCGTATCCGCTCGTGATAGAGATCCATGGCGGGCCGAACGGATTCTTCGGCGAGGGCTTCAATGTCCTCCACCAGGTCATCGCCGGAGCAGGCTACCTCGTCCTCTTCGTCAATCCACGCGGATCATCCACGTATGGCGCGAAGTTCACCGACGCCGTGACCGTCGACTGGGGTGGAGAAGATTCCCTCGACCTGTTGCATGCGCTGGACGTGGTCTGCGAGCGGCCGTACGTCGACGCGAATCGGCTCGGCGTCCACGGCTACTCCTACGGCGGCTACATGACGACCTGGCTGATCGGCCACATCAACCGGTTCAAGGCCGCCATCGCCGGCGCGCCGGTGGTCAACCTCTGGTCGATGTGGGGCGTCTCCGACATCGGACCGTCCTGGGGCTCCTACCAGTGGGGCGACGTGCCCGACGACAACTTCGACTGGTATCGCGAGCGCTCGCCGATCACCTACGTCCAGAACGTCCAGTGTCCGGTCCTCATCCTCCACGGCGAGCACGACTGGCGAGTCCCCATCTCCCAGGGAGAGGAATACTTCGCCGGCCTCCGCTACCGAGGCAAAATCGCCGAGATGGTCCGCTTCCCCGGCTGCTCCCACCTGATGATGAGAGTCGGGGATCCCGCGCTCGTCAAGGAGTACTACGAGCGCATGGTCCAGTGGTTCAAGCGCTACGTGTAGATGCTTCTCAACCATTCAGTCACGTCACAGTGTCAAACCGCTCCCCCTTGCAGGGGGAGCTGTCCCGTAGGGACTGAGGGGGTCCCTCGGGCGTCACGTCTCGTAAGGGCGCGACCGAGCGGGACCCCCTCCGCCTTCGGCACCTCCCCCTGCAAGGGGGAGGCGAAGAGATTATTCGTAGGCCTCGTCTGTCAACAATCTGCCCCAAGCTTGATGCGGGGCGAACGCGGTAGGGCCCTCAACCGCACATACCTGCCGCTACTTCTGAGGCCGCATCACCGCCGCCACGGGACGCAGCGTCCGACGAATCACCCTCTGAGCCGCCTCCTGCACCTGGATCGTCGGCGGCTTCATCCGCAGGTAGATCGTGCCCAGGATGAGACTGATCACGATCGACGACAGTCCCATCAGGAGGAACACGTCCTGCTCGCCGATCATGTCCGCGACCTGGCCGAATCCGAGGCCGGTGAACGACTGCACCCCGAACGGGAGAAACGTCAGCGCCGTCACCCGACCGTGATACTCGCGCTCCGACTGCCGAATCACCTCGGCCGTGTTCAAGGTCTGGAAGGCAGAGAAGCCAGATCCAATCAGGAAGACGACGGGCAACATGATCAGCGCGTTGGGTGTAATCCCCAGCAGCGCGACGCCCAGACCGAAGGCACAGCTCATCACCAGCAGCACCCCGGCCGACCAACGAGTCCCGACGACCCCGGCGACCGACAGTCCGACGATAAACGAGCCCACGCCCATCGGCCAGGTCACCAGTCCCAGGTTCCTCGACTCGATCCCGAAGACATTCTCCAGCAGGCCGGGGAGCACGTTCTGGTACGGCCCCGCCGTCGCCGAAACCAGCAGCAGCGTCGCCAGCAGCACGCGCAACCTGGGCTGCCGCCAGGCGTAGCGCAGTCCCAACAACAACTCACGCGTCACCGATCCACGCGGCACGTTACGCGGGCTGCCCGGCGGCATCAGGTAAAGCGACACGATGGTCACGACCAGGATCGCGGCCATGATGAAGTACGCCCCGTCGGCTCCGATGAACGGCGCAAACAGCAACAGCGAACCCAGCACCGGACCCACCGACTGCGGAAACGTGAGCCCCGTCTGCAGAAGCGCCACGCCATTGCCGACCAACCGCGGCGGGACGATGTCGGCCACGTAGGCGCGGCGCGACGGACCGGTGAAGGCGAAACAGGCGCCCAGGAACAGCGTGCTGACCGTCAGCCAGATCACTTCGATCCGGCCGATCAGGATCAGAAACCCGATCAGCGCGTAATTGATCGCAATCGCCGTCTGCGCGAGCACGATCAGACGCCGCTTCGACAACCGGTCGGTCAGCGCGCCGGCGAACGGGCCGATGAAGAACCAGGCGATCCCGTTCCCTGCCATCGCCAGCGCCACCGACGAGTTGGTCCCGCCCAGGTCAAAGGCCACGATCGGGAGCACGGTGAAGTTCATCGAGAAGGCCATGAAGGCCATCACCGTCAACAGCCAATGCAGCCGAAACAGACCAACGCCGAAGGCCTCAAACGTCTGACCGATACCCGCGCGAATCATGTCCCGTGATCGTATGATGGACGCGCGTCTGGGTCGCGTGGGCCTCAACGCTGCCACCTCGGGGGAACCAAGCGCATATCCAGATCTCGTCATTCCCAGCTTTGCTGGGAATCTCGTTCGGACTCAGGCGCGATCTGCTCAGGCGAGATTCCCAGCAAAGCTGGGAATGACGGAACGAAGAACCATGGACGTCGACACCGCAATCAAGGAACGCCGGACCATCGGTGTGTTCTCGGATCGACCGGTCGCCCAGAGCGTGGTCGAGGAGTTGATCGAGGCCGCTCGCTGGGCGCCCACGCACAAGCACACCGAGCCCTGGCGTTTCCACGTCGTCTCCGGCACCGCCCGCGAAGACATGTGCGAGGCGATCCTCGCCGGCGGAGGCGAATTCACCAAGGACCCGCGCGGCAAGCTAATGCGTTCGCCGCTCTTCGTCGCCGTCACCCAACGAGCGGTACTGGACGATCCAGTCCGAGATCAGGAGGACTACGCCGCCGTCTGCTGCGCAGTGCAAAACATGATGCTCGCCGCAACGGCTCGCGGGCTGGCCTCGAAGTGGAGCACCGGCGCGCTGGCCGAGAACGCCGCCGCCAAGCGCTGGCTCGGCATTGGCGAGCAGGACCGCATCGTCGCCTACCTCTACCTCGGCTACGCCCCTGAGGAGATGCGCGAGATGCCCGCCGAACGCCGTCCCGCCGAAGTCATCTGGCGAGAATGAACTCCGCAATCGCATCCGCGGCCAACTCCCGATTCGCCTCTTCCGTGTGCCCGGACCGCTTCCGAGGCACGAGCCCGTGGTTGCCGTCCGGAATCCAACAGAGTTGGATGCTGGGTGAGAGCTCGTACGCCTCAACCTCGTCCCGCGTCCCATACTCGTCACGCTCGCCCTGGACGATCAGTGTCGGCGTCGCCATCTGCTGAAGATGAATGGTGATCGCAGATGACGGATTGTTCGGAGCATGGAACGGGTAGCTGATGCAGACCATGCCGGCCGGCTCGACCGCGTCGGCGATGTAGCTGGCGATCCGCCCGCCCATGCTGCGACCGCCGAAGAACAGCTTCGACGCTGGCACCCCCTGCTCGGCGAGCTGCTGGATCACCTGCACCCAGGTCCCCGCGAGCACATCTTCAGGATCGGGAGGCCATGGCCGTCGCCCCTCGGCCATCGCGCGGCGCATGTAGGGAAAATCAAAACGCGCCACGCGCACGCCCCGCTGGGCAATCAACTCCGCCAGCGCCGTCGTGTTCGGATGCGTCGACGACGCCCCCGCGCCATGCGTCAACACCAGGGTCGGCGCCGGCGGCGACTGAGGCAGATTCCAGGTCAGCGGAATCTCCATCGGCGGCCCTCACCCTAGCCCTCTCCCTCAGGGAGAGGTGACTGTCGTTCGCGCGATGATCGGCGCCAGCTCATCGATCAGGTCGTTGGCGGCTGCCGGGTCCAGCGCTGTCATGGCGAGGTGATCGACGCCCCTGGCCTCTGCCCGCTCGGACTTCTCGATGATCTGGTCCGGTGTGCCAATGATCATGTCCTCCAGCCGGTCTCGGGTGACGAATCGCGCTTCGCCCTCCTTGAGATAGCTGTAGTGCCCTTCATGCACGTCGAGATAGAGCCGATCCAGCGGCCGCCCGCGCTCCTCGGCGTACTCGGTGATGTACTGGTTGTACTCAGCCGCGAGGTCCGGATTCGCGCCCTTCAGGTTGCCGCCCCAGCCGCCGTACTCCGACTCCCACAACGTGTGGTTGGTAACCGCCGCAACGGCGCCGGCGCGGTGGACGACCCGCTCCGACATGACGTCCTCCCCATCCTCCAGCACACACGCGCCGACCAGTCCGACGGTGTACGGCTTCTCGGTCGAGCGACCCGCCGACCGCGCTGCGTCTTCGATGATCGGGAACGCGGAATCGAGCCATGGCCCGGCCCCGGCGGTCACGAATCCGTCGCCGATCTCGCCGACCACCGCGGTCGCTCTCGGGCCGTTGGCCGCGAGGTAGATCGGAATGTGGTCTTTGATGTTGTAGAAGTCCGGATGGTCGGGATGGATCAGCCGGATCCAGGTCTCCCGACCCGTCACGTCGTCGGTGTGCAGGATGTCCTTGCCGTCGAGCAGGTCGCGCACCTGCTGCGCGTACTCGCGGAACTTCCGCACCGGATACGACGGCAGGCCCATCGTGTTGCGACCGGTGTAGCCCGTGCCCAGCGCGAGGATCGTGCGTCCCGGCGCGAGCTTGTTGATCGTCGCGATCGCCGAGGCCGTCACCGGCGCGATCCGGTTCGAGGGAATTGAGACCAGCGTCCCCAGCTTGATCGTCGAGGTCCGCTCGGCCGCGAGCGCCATCGCCGCGTAGCAGTCGGACCAGATCAGCTGCGAGTCGGGGAACCAGGCGTGGGTAAAGCCCGCCTCCTCGGCGCGTACGACTTCCTTCCACATGTCGATGTAGGTGGGGACGAGCAATCCGTACTCCACAATGGGCTCCTATCCGCGCTTCTGAATCACTTCGCGGGAGAAGTCGTCGATGATCTCCCTCGCGCCGGCGGGGTCGTTGGCGGTCAGGGCGATGTTGTCGACGCCGATCGACTCCAGGTGTTCGATCTTCTCGATGATCTCGGGTCCGGTGCCGACCAGACTGCGCTCCAATACCTGCGGGAAGACAAAGCGCTCCTCGCCCGGCTTGAGATAGACCATGTGCCCTTCATGCACGTCGAGGTACAGCCGATCCTCCGGCGTCCCCTTGGCGGCCGAGTACTCGCGGATGTAGCTGTGGTACTCGCCGGCGAGGTCGGGGTTGTCCATACCGAGGTTGGCGCCGGGACCGTAGGCCGCCTCCCACATCGCGTGAACGCCGGGCACCATGCCCGGTCCCAGGATTTGCGTCACCCGCTCCGAATCAAACCCTTCGCCGTCCTGCAGGACAAGCCCGGAGGTCAGGCCGACCGTGTACGGCTTCTCGGTCGAGCGTCCCGCGGCCTCGGCAGCAGCGGCAATCACCGGGAAGTTCTGCTGTGCGTTGAGCCCCATGCCGGTCGTGACCCAGCCGTCGCCGACCTGACCGACCACCTCCATCGCCCGCGGGCCGTTGGCGGCGACGTAAATCGGGATGAAGTCGTCGAGGTTGAGGAACTCGGAATGCTGTCCGTGAATCAGGCGAATCCAGCGTTCCTGCCCGGTGACGTCGTCGGTGTAGAGCACGTCCTCGCCATTGAGCAGGCCGCGCACCTGCTGCGCGTACTCCCGATAGCGAGCGATCGGATAGGCGGGCAGACCCATCGTGTTGCGACCCGTGTAGCCGGTGCCGATGCCGAGGATGATTCGCCCGGGCGCCAGCTTGTTCAGCGACGCGACGGCGGAGGCGGTCACCGGAGCAATCCGGTTGGACGGGATCGCCACCAGCGTGCCCAGCTTGATTGTCGACGTGTGATGCGCCGCCAGCGCCATCGCCGCATACACGTCTGAGTAGATCAGCTGTGAGTCATAGAACCAGGCATGCGTAAATCCGGCCGCCTCCGCTCGCTGCACCTCCTGGTACGCATTGATCCAGCTGGGAATTCCGATTCCGTAGTGCATCGTCGGCTCCTTGGTTGACTTGTTGGGCTACGCGAACATCGGCGTGCCCCCTCAGCCGCTTTGCGGCAGCTCCCCCAGAGGAGGATCTCTTAGCGCAGTTGATACGTCGGTGGCTTCTTCCACTGATCGGTCGGCGGGTTCTCCTGCTGAGCCAGGATCTTGTTTCGCTGGACTTTGTCCAGGCGCTTGCCTTGCTGGATGATCTTGCGGTTGGCCTGCTCTTTGGCCTTGTTCTTGGCGACCGTGGCAGGATTCGGCCGCTTCTTCTCTCCCCGCGACGCCCGCACCACGCCCGACTTCTGCAGGCTCTTGAGATGGGCCTGGACGTTGCCGTCGGCGGCGCGGCGAAGACGCTTGTCGATCGAGTCTCCGTAGATCGACTCCATGATCTGCCAAGAGGTCTTCGGTTCGCCATCCTGCAGCTGTTCCAGGATCTGGTCCTCGCGCATCTGCCGGTGGGCGACGTACATCTCCAGGCGGTCGCGGGCCTTGGCGTCTTCCGTGTCGGTGATCAGCGGGCCGTGACCGGGGCAGAGCACCTTCACGTTGGGCAGCTCGAGCAGTCGCCGTAGCGAGGCCATGTACGAATTGACGTCTCCCACCACCGAGGTCGTGTTGCCCAGGATTGTGTCGCCGGTGAAGAGGATGCCTTCCTCCTCGATGTAGTAGCAGAGCGAGTCGACCGAGTGCCCGGGACTGGTCATCACCTGGACGCGAATGCCACCGTCGAGGTTGATCTCGTCGCCGTCCGAGTAGGTCTTGACGCCTTCCTTTGGCAGCCGCCCGCGGAGCAGCCGCACGCCGTTCTCCGGCACGGCGACTTCGGCCTTGAGATGCTCGTTGACGTGCTTGAGATTGCCGGAGTGGTCGAAGTGGTGATGCGTGATTGCGGCGACTCCAATCTCCGAGTGGTCGATCGCCGCCAGGTAGCCGCGCAGCATCCAGCGGAACTTGTCGATCGCTTCACCGGAGTCGATCGTCAGGGTCTGCCCGCCTCGCCGGCCGATGATGTAGATGTTGGTCGAGGTCGGCCGTATCGGCTGATCCTCGGGGACCGGCACCATTCGCACGTTGTCGCTGATCTTCATGTCGGGGCCTCCTTAGCTGTGGCTGCCGATGGCGATGCCGGCGACCTGCGGCGCGACATCGCGGGCCAGGAACTCGGGGACATCGTCGCGGTCGAACATGAAGTGCTGGAACTGCACCTCGGCGACGCCCGCCTCGGCCAGGCGGCCCAGGGCGTCGACCGTCTCGTCCGCGCCGCCAACCAATCGTCCCATTGACTTGAACTCGCTCAAGAAGTCGTCGAGCGACGTGCCCTGTCCGCCGAACATCCGCTGCGCGAACTTGCCGCCCGCCTCGACCATCTCCGGCGGGCCGACGGCGTGGAACATCATCATCGAGTGTTCGATCTCGTCGGGGTCGCGATCGATCGCCTCGCAGGCGCGGGCCATCACGTCACGCTTGTGGCCGTACGCCTCCGGCGTCAGCGAAACGCAGTTCCACTCCGAGGCGTACCGCGCCGCCATCGGAATCGTCCGTTGCTCACCGCCGCCGCCAATCAGGATTGGTGGACGCCCCGCCTCGGGGACCGGCAGACAGTCGGCGCGGTCGAGCTGGTAGAACTGACCCTGATACGTCGATGGGCCGGCGCTCCAGAGCGCCTGCATCATCTTGATCGCATCTTCGAGCCGGTCGAAGCGCTCGCGGGTTGAGGGGAAACTGAGGCCGTATGCGTCGTGCTCCGGCTGGTTCCAGCCGGCGCCGAGACCCATCACGAATCGGCCGCCGGAGAGCTGGTCAATCTGCGCGGCCATCCGCCCGACATCGACGGGCCGGCGGAACGTGACCGGGGTGACCATCGGTCCGAACCGCAGGCTCGACGTCTCCTCGGCCGCCATGACGAAGCTGAGGAAGCACTCGAGGCTGTCCTGCTGGCTGCTCTCGATCGGGCCGGTGAAGTAGTGGTCGCTGCGGAAGAGCGAGGGGAAACCGAGCCGATCGGCGAGCCGCAGGATGTGGCGCCAACGCTCCCAGGTCAACCCGTTCTGTCCCTCGACCATCAATGCGACTCGCATCGCGGCTCCTCACGTCGGGGCCACACGATTCAGCGCGGCTTGCAGGCATGGTAGGGGTCGGATGGCGCCTCGCTGGCACCTCGGCTCAGCGAGCGAAGCCGATCGCGTCGTCGAGGACGACCACCTGAACCGGATCGTCGGGCTGCCAGACCACTTCCGTGCGCAACCGCGTCTCGACCTGCAGGCCCGACGGCAGCCGCACCCGCACGACCTGATCGTGGCCGTAGTACTCGCTGTTGATCACTCGCGCCGCCTCTGCGTCGTCCGCCTCCGCGATTTTGAGCGCGAGCTGCTCCGGACGCAGGAGCACATCGAGTGGCCGCCCGTCCTCACCTTCGCTCGGATTGAGCAGGATGACGAAGCCCAGTTCGGTCTCGGCCCCATGACGGAAACTCGTTGCCGGCAGGATGTTCGCGTCGCCCACGAACGAGCCGATGAAGCGCGTCTCGGGGCGGTAGTAGATGTCGTCCGGCGCGCCAATCTGTTCGATCCGACCCTCGCGCATGACCGCCACCCGATCAGCGAGCGAGAGCGCTTCCTCGCGGTCGTGAGTGACGAACACGGCGGCCGTGTCGGCGGCCTTGAGTATGCGGCGCATCGCCAGGCGCAGACTGGCGCGCAGATTCTGGTCGAGGTTGCTGAACGGTTCGTCGAGCAACACGGCCGCAGGCTCCGGCGCGAGCGCCCGAGCCAGCGCCACCCGCTGGGCTTCGCCGCCCGACAGTTCATGTGGGAAGCGATCGCCGAAACCGTGCAGGCCGACCAACTCCAGCAGCTCCTGGACCCGAGGCGGTGGATCCACCCGACGCAGCCGGCGCCAGGGACGGGTCCACCAGGCTCGGTGGCCGTGCGGCAAGCCGAAGGCGATGTTGTCGGCAACGCTCGTGTGGGGGAACAGGGCAAAGTCCTGCGGGACCATGCCAATCCGCCGCCGCTCGGGCGGCCGCCAGACCGTCTCGTCAACGGCCGTCTCGCCGTCGATCAGCACGATTCCCTCATCGGGCTGCTCGAAGCCGGCCAATACGCGTAGGGTCGTGGTCTTTCCGCACCCGCTCGGGCCCAGAAGAGCGACGATCTCGCCGCGCGCGACATCGAAGGACGCCTCGCTCACGGCCACCGTTTCGCCGAACGACTTGGAGACGCGTTGGACCTGCAGCGCCGGTGCTTGACGGTCGTGATCAGGTGCGCAGGCCACGGTCGTTTCCAAACAGGATGATCATCGGCAGGGCGGCGCAACCGAGCAGCAGCAGCGCATTGGCGGCGGCGCGGGCGAAGTAGACGTCCTGGTGCTGAGCCCACAGCCCGGTGGCCAGTGTCTCGAAGCCGATCGGAGCCAGCAGCAGGGTCGCCGGCAACTCCTTCATCGTCGTCAGAAACACCAGGGCGAAACCGGCCAGGACGCCGGGTGCGATCAGGGGCAGGGTAACGCCGGTGAAGGTCTGCCAGGAGTTCCGATTGAGCGAACGCGACGCCTCCTCGATGCCTGGCTGGACCCGGACCAGCGACGAGCGCAAACCGGAGATTGCCTGGGGCAAGAAGAGCACTGCGTAGGCGAAGATCAGGATGCCCAGCGTCTGATAAAGGCCTGGCGTGACACGCAGCGAGAAATAAATCAGGGCGAACGCCACCACGATGCCCGGCAGGGCATATCCCACGTATGCGGCGCGGTCGATGATTCGAGACAAGAAGCCCGGTCTCCGCACAACGACGATGGCGATCGGCACGGCCGCTACCACCGCGACTCCGCCGGCCAGCGCTGACGCCTCCAGCGAGTGCAACGCCGCCGACCACAGCCCTGGGAACGTCTCGCCCTGTTGCAGGCCGTTGGACAGCCAGTGGAAGAGCACCGCCACCGGAACCAGCAGCGCGACGCCTGTCACGATCAGCAGTCCGGCCGAGGCCGGCCACCGATAGCGTCGCAGTCGGACCCGGCGCGGCGCCCGCGCCGCGCCTGCGCCGAGGCGGTGGTAACGAGCGTTGCGCCGCTGCGACCAGTCAATCGCCAGCACGACGGCGACCAGGGCGACCAGGACCAGCGAGAGCACGGCCAGCGTGGAACGGTCGAAACTGGATCCGAACCTGACGAAGATGGCGCGCGTAAACGTGTCGAAGCGCATCATCGAGACGGCCCCGAAGTCGGAGATCACGTACAGCGCGACCAACAGACTGCCCGCGGCCAGCGACACGCGAAGCTGCGGTACCGTCACCCGCCAGAACGCGCCCCAGGCCGACTGACCCAGCGATCGCGCCGCCTCTTCCAGGGCCGGATCCAGATCGCGCAGCCCGGCCCGGATCACCAGCAGCAAGTAGGGATAGGTGAACAGCGTCAGCGTCAGCCAGGCGCCCACGAACCCGTACAGCGAGGGAATGCTCTCCACGCCCAGCGGCGACAGCAGCTCTTGCAGAGAACCGTGTGGCCCAAACGCGACGATGAATGCAAACGCGCCGACGTACGAGGGCACCGCCAGCGGCACAATCGTGATCGATCGCCACCAACGGGCGAACGGTAGGTCCGTCCGCTCCGTGAGGTATGCCATTGGCAGGGCCAGCGCGGCGGACGTCGCCGTCACTGACAGCGCCAGCGCGGCCGTGTTGAGCAGCAGGCGGCCGGTCTCGTTCGAGAGCACGTCTGCCCAGGCGTCGCCGTCGGCCTGCGCCGCGCGGATCAGCAGATAGAGCAGTGGAATGCACGCCGCCCCGGCAGCAGCTGACGCCAGGATCCAGAGTGCGGGGATGCGGGATCGCAGTTGGCCTGGAAACTCGGCGACGCCGCTGAACACGCTCATGGCCTGAGATTATCCGAGCCGTAGACAGCGATCCCGACCGTCGTCGCTGGGCGCCGCGTTACGGAAGCGCGCCGACTTCTTGCAGCAGGGCCAGTGTGCCTTCGAGGTCCGACAGCGATGTCAGGGCCAACGAAGGCGGGTCAAGCTCGTCCAGCGGGATCAACTCCGCTCGAGCCTTGACATCCGCGCTCACCGGGTACTCGCTGGTCTCGTCGCGGAAGTATTTCTGCGCTTCTTCGCTGAGCAGGAAGCGGATGAACTCCAGCGCGTTGTCGTCGTTCTCCGAGGCCTCGAGCAGTGCTACCCCGGCGATATTGATCAGCCCCCCGGCAGCCCCCGGATCCGTGAAACGATTGGCGGCCGCGAAGCCGGGGTCCTCAGCCGTGAAGCGGAACAGGTAGTAGTGGTTGACCAGCCCGATGTCGATCTCGCCGTCGCCGACGGCCTGGACCTGGGGCGAGTTGCCGGGGAACTCGCGGACGTCGTTGGCGATCATGCCGCGCAGCCACGCCTCGGTCACGTCCTCCCCGTGGATATGGCGCATCGCCGTGACGAACGCCTGGAAACTGCCGTTCGTCGGCGCCCAGCCGACGCGACCGCGCCACTCCTCGTCGACCAGGTCGAACACGCTGTCAGGCGGATTGGGCACGCGCTCCGGCGAATAGACGAGCACCCGCGCGCGCCCCGACGTCGCCACCCAGCGTCCGTCAGAGTCGGCGAACTCCGCCCCCACCATCTCGATCACGCCGTCGGGTAGACGGGTCAATGCGTCAGCTTCGGCGAGCGCGGCCAGCGCGCCGGCGTCCTGCGCGTAGAAGATGTCGGCCGGCGACCGCCCGCCTTCCTCGAGGATCGCCGCGGCCAGCTCGGCCGTCCCGGCGTAGCGCACGCGGACTGTGATCCCGCTCACTTCCTCGAAGCGCTCGATCAGCGGTCCGACCAGCGACTCGCCCCGTCCCGAGTAGATCGTGATTTGCCCGGCATCTTCGGCCGGCGGCTCGTCGTCCGCGCAGGCGCTCAGACCGATCGCCAGGCCGGCAAGCAGCACGAGACCCAGGAGCAAACGAAATCGCGCGTGGAGGCATGTCATGGTTGAGATCTTTTCCCGTTCGGCTCAGGCAGCAGGCACGCCTTCACCGTCCTCGACGGGACGATTATCAGTCAAGGTTGCATTTATTGCAAGTATTAGTGAGAAACGCTATCGGCGACGGTCTTCAAAGGAGCTGGTGGCCGTGACTCGACTACCAGGAGCTCTTGCGAACTCCGGGCAGTAGTCCCAATGAGGCCATCTCGCGGAAGGTGATCCTGCTGAGGCCGAACTTGCGCATGTAGGCGCGCGGACGACCGGTGACCGCGCAGCGGTTCTTGATTCGAGTCGGCGAGCTATTGCGGGGCAGCGCCTGGAGCTGGAACTGGATGTTCTGCTTCTCGCGCGGGTTGTTCGACTCTTTGAGCTGCTGCTTCAGCGCCGCGCGTCGATCCTGGTATTTCGCGTGCATCTTGCGGCGCTTCAGATCGCGGTGAACGTTCGAGGTTCGGGCCATACGTCGTCCAGTAACTGCGTTTCAGTGCGTCCCTATCAGCGTAGTGCCTGTCAGTAGGGTGAGGCCAGTCTGCATGCGGCCCCCTCCGTCACTTCGTGACACCTCCCCCAGAGGGGGAGGTCTGGATCGTCACTCCCGGCGCTTGCGCTTGTCGATTTTGCGGCCGCTTTGTTCTTCCAGGCGACCGAGGGCACGTCCCTTGTCCGGTTGCGGGTCCTTACGCACCCCGTAGATCTGGATGCCCTCGTGGTCATCGGGGAGATATTCGGTGATGGGAAGACCTTCCTCATCGCAGAAGAGCAGTCAATGGCAGTACTTCCAGCGCTGCATCTCCTCGCAGGGGCAGATCCAGGTCGATTCCTTGACCTCCTCCGCCTTGTCCTCGTAGAAGTTGCAGGGACACAGCGGGCGGCCGTAGTCGTCGATGTGCTTGGCCAGGCCAATCACCAGGAATTCAGTGATCTCCTCCTGTGGATGTAGGTACGACCCACTCTTCTCCGCGAAGTTGCGGGCGAACTTCCACATCTTGTTGAGGTTCTTCTCGGACGCTTGTTGACGATCGTCGTCGCTGACCTGGTCAACTTCCGACATCGTTCACCGCCGCTCTAGGCATTTCCGGATCGCGTCGTGGCTTCCACTGTAGGCGGTCGCCGGGTCGCTTGAGGGAGACTAGTTGTTGCTGCTGTCGCCGCCTTGTCGGAAGAAGTCCTCCAGGTCGGCGATCAGCGCGTCGGCGCTGGGCAGCTCGCCTTCGGGTTGTTGTTCAAACTGCGGGGCCGGACTGGCCGCTTCGAGCCGGGCGACGTAGTCGCGCAGCTCGTTGTTGTCCCGCAGCGCTTCCTCGAGCTGGGTGTGGAACCGCTGGATGCCGCGTTCGAGCGGATCGAGGTCGAATCGCAGGCCGGTCATGTCGGATACCACTCGCAGCAACGCCTGCGCGCCCACCGGATTGGTGATCCCCGGCAGATAGTGCGGCACCGAAGCCCACAGTGAGACCCCGGCAACGCCTCGTTGGCGGCAATGGTCGTGAAACACGCCGACAATCCCGGACGGACCTTCGAAGCGCGACGGGTGCATGTTGTAGCGAGCCGCGAGTTCCGAGTTGTTGGCGGAACCGCGCACGTGGACCGGCTGAGTATGCGGCGTTCCGGCTGCGACGGCCCCAAGCGAGAGGATCAGCTTCGCCCCGATCTGATCGACGAGCTCCGAGAGCGCCGTCATGTACCGCTTCCAGCGGTAATGCGGCTCAATCCCGATGCCAACCACGACATCCCGTCCGTCGCCCGCGCTCTGCAGGTGGACGAACTCTGTCTCCGGCCAGGCGATGAACCGTTCGCCGTCGCGATAGCGCGCCATCGGACGCGCCTCCGTGAAGTCGTAGAATTCCTCCGGATCGATCGTGGCGAATGGCCTCGCGCCCAGTTGTTGAATCAGGTACTGAGCCGCGGTCGACGCCGATTCTCCGGCGTCGTTCCAGCCTTCCCAGGCAACGATCAATACTGGATCGGTCATGTCGGGCAGTTCATCGATAGTGAGGTCGGGTGAGGTGGTCATGAGCGAAGTTTACTCCAGCACCGGTGACGGCTCGGCGGTGGCATTGACGCAGGCCTGGGCCGAACGCGTGACTGGCAATCGCGAACAGGCCGAGCGCTTGCGGGAAGAACGAGGCGACGGCGACCACTACCGGCCGCTGGCTTCGATGTTTCGAGCCGACCCGCATCGCACTGACGACCAAGTGCTAGATGCGCTGCTGGAGATCGCCAGGCCATCGGACACCTGGATTGACGTGGGCGCCGGCGCGGGACGATTCTCGCTCCCGCTGGCGTTGCACGTCGAGTCGGTGGTCGCCGTTGAGCCGTCGGTCGCGATGCGCGAGGAGTTTGCAAACCTGCAGATCGAGCACGGAATCACAAACATCGACCTGCGAGCTGACCGTTGGCCGTCGGACGATCCAGCGATCACCGATGTTGGAGACGTGGCGCTCATCTCGCACGTGGCCTACGACATCGAGCCCATCGGCCCCTTCCTCGACACGCTGGAGAGATCGGCGCGGCGCGAGTGCGTGGCGATCCTCTTCGACGATTCGCCCAGCGCGCTGTTCTGGCAAGTCTGGCCCGCCATACATGGAGAGGACCAGGTTCGGCTGCCGGGCGGCAGTGAATTCGTCTCGCTACTCGATGCGCGCGGAGCGGACCTGGATGTACAGGAGATTGGGCGCGGAACCGATCGGCAGCGCTTCCGCTTCGACTCGCTTGAGGCCGCCATGGACTGGGCCCGCAGACGGCTATGGTTAGCAGAGGATTCGGTCAAGCTGCCGGCGCTGCGGGATGCCGTTGCGGCGCTCCTGATCCGGCAAGACGACGCCTGGACGCTGCCCGAACGACCCAGACAACTGCTGATTCGTTGGAGGACACCATGAATCGAGTCACCCCCCTGACCACGGACGAACTACTGGAGGCCGCTCCCTTCTTGTCGCAGCTACATGACGCTGGCATCACGATCCCGACCTCATTCCACGTGTTGGGCCATCGGCCCAGGGTCCTCGAGGCCTTCCAGCCGTTCTTCGGATCGATCATGCGCGAGGGCGACGTGCCCGCCGGACTCAAGCAACTGATCGCCCACGTGGTCTCGCGCTCTGCCGGCTGCCTCTATTGCCAGGCGCACACCGGACACTTCGCCCACACCCTCGCCGGCGAAACCTATGACCGCGTCGAGGCCGTCTGGGCCTTTGAGACCTCCGAGCTGTTCGGCGACGCCGAGCGCGCCGCGCTCCGTGTCGCCCGAGACTCCGGCGTCGTGCCCAACGCCGCCACCGATGAGCAGTTCGCCGACCTGGCCAGGTACTGGTCGGAGTCGGAAATCGTCGAGATCGTCAGCGTGATCTCGATGTTCGGATTCCTCAACCGCTTCAACGACACCCTGGCCAACGAGTTGGAACCGGACGCGGTCGAGTTCTCCGATGCGCACCTGGCTCAGTCAGGCTGGACGGTCGGCAAGCACGGCTAAGTCGGCGGCAGGTGTGCCTGTAGAGGCGACCCTTGTGGTCGCCCTTGTCGATTGCCCCTCGGAGATTGCATCGCGAGTCACGCGCGGCCGGGCGCCCACGAGGGGCGCCCCTACGGGTGTCGCTTACCGCGGTTTCTCCTCCAGCGGATTCTCGACGCCGTGGAAGAATGCGCCGCGATAGATCCGTTCGTCGCCGCGGACCCGTTCTTCCCACTCCTGATCGGTCATGGCTTCTCGGAGCCGAATGGTCTGGATCGTGTCTTCGCCGATCGGCCAGCGCATCGGCAGTCGTTGTTCGAGCTCGACGATGTCGGCCACGGCCGTGGCGACCGAACGGGAGCCAGGCCGCGTGGCGGCTCGGGTACGGAACGTATTGAGCGCGTGTTCGGCCGATTCCTGGTAGGGAGATCGCCCTTCGCGGACGGCGGCGGCGACATCGAGGTTGGTGGTCTGCCAGTCCGACGCGTACATACCTGGCTCGAGGATGGTGACGTCCACATTCCAGCGCGAGACCTCGTAGCGCAGCGCCTCGGACATCGCCTCGACCGCCCACTTGGACGCGGCATAGAGACCCATCAGCGGAGCGACGATCCGGCCGGCCAGGGATGAGACGTTGATGATCTTGCCGTGCCGGTGTTCCCGCATCGCCGGCAGGACGGCCTGCGCCATCCGGATCTGGCCGCTGAAGTTGGTATCCACCTGGCGCGAGACCTCGTCGTCGGACATATCCTCGACCGGGCCGTAGAGTCCGTAGCCCGCGTTGTTGAACAGCGCGTCGACTCGTCCGAATCGGTTCAGGCCGGCTGCGACCGCTGCCTCAATTGAGGCGCGGTCGGTCACGTCGCATTGAGCAACCTCGACCAGCCCGGGATCGATGTTCGCCAGGTTCGGGGCGTCGCGTCCCGGATTGCGCATCGTCGCGATCACCGGATGGCCGCGCAGTGCGAGCTCCTCTGCCGCGGCCAGCCCGAAGCCCCTCGAGGCGCCGGTAATCAGCGTCACTTGTCGTTCAAGTACCATGGTGCCATCTCGTCAATCCGTGCTACTCGCGTGTGATGATGGTAGTGAGTAGCCGGCTAGCAAGATTTCTCCTTGGACTGGTTCACTGACCCTTGGGACTTCGAGTTCATGTATCGCGCGCTTGTTGCAGGCGTCATCGTCTCGATTGCCGCGGGAATGGTCGGCGTCTTCGTCGTCCTGCGCGGACTCGCCTTCATGGGCGACGCCGTCGCCCACACGCAGCTCGCCGGAGCCGCCGTCGCCCTCGTGCTGGGCGGCGGCGCCGTCTTGATCACGCTCGGCGCGGGCGTGGCCGCCGTGCTCACCGCGCTCGGCGTCGCCCTGCTCACGATCCGCGGCCGTCTACGAGAAGACACCGCGATCGGGATCATCTTCGCCGGATTCTTCGCTCTCGGCATCCTGCTCATTTCCAGACAGCGCACGTTCGCGGTCGATCTCGGTTCGTTGCTGGTCGGGCACATTCTCGGCGCGTCGTGGAGCGATCTGATCGTGATGGCCGTGCTCACCATCACCGTGGCCGTGCTGGTGCTGGCCTTCCTGCCCGAACTGCGCTTCACCGCTTACGATCCCGAAGTGGCATCGGTCTCGGGCGTACCGGTGACGTTGATGCAGGTCGGTTTGCTGGTGCTGATCGCGCTGGCGACCGTCGTGGCGTTCCGTCTGGTCGGAGTGATCCTCGCGCTGGCGATGCTGGTCACACCTGCGGCGGCGGCGACGCTGATGACGAAGCGCCTGGGGGCGATGATGGTGCTGGCGACACTAGTCGGATCGGTTTCGACCGTGGTCGGCCTGTACGCGTCGTTCCACTTCAACTTCGCCGCCGGTCCTTCGATTGTGCTCACCGCCGTGCTGATCATGGCGCTGTCGTTCGTGCTCAGCCCGCGCGGATTGCGCGAGGCCTTGCCATCGCTTGAGTTCCCCTTGGCAGAGGAGGCGGACATGACCCCGACAGGCTGGCGGCGCACCGCGCGCGTCTGCTGGGGCGCCTGCTGCTCCGTGGGAGGCGTCTGCTGGGGCGCGTGTTGCCGAGTTGGCGCGCGGCTCGTGCAGCGAGGCTGAATGCTCCTCTAGCGAGACGCGAAAATCTGCTCCCGATACCAGCGCAGCTCGGCAATCGACTCGCGGATGTCCTCCAGCGCCCGGTGCCGTTCCTGCTTGGCAAACTTCTCCAGGTCGGGATACCAGCGCCTGGCCAGCTCCTTGACCGTCGAAACGTCGATGATCCGGTAGTGCATCCACTCCACCAGCGTGGGCATCTCGCGGTAGAGGAATCGCTTGTCCTGGTGCACCGAGTTGCCGCACAGCGGCGACTTGCCCTCGACCGTCCACGCCTGGACAAACTCCAGGATCTCCGCCTCGGCCTGTTCGATCGTCACATCCGACGCCCGAACCCGCTTGATCAATCCTGAACCGTGGTGCGTGCGCCGGTTCCAGGCGTTCATGACGCTCAGCTCTTCCGCCGAGCGGTGAATCGCAATCTCAGGCCCGTCGGCGACAACATTGAGGTCGCCGTCCGTGATCAGCACTGCCGCCTCGATGATTACGTCCCGCTCCGGATCGAGCCCGGTCATCTCCAGGTCGATCCAGATCAGGTGGTCCTTCGACACGGTCGGCGGCATGCGTTCAGGCTACGGCCTTCAGGTGATCCCGCATCCCGTCGCGGTCGCAGATAACATGAAGGCGTTGACACCAGGCAGTGAATGGCAGTCTGATGCAGGACTCAGATGTACGGACGCCGAATCGCCGGCGATATGAAGTCGCGCGATTGGGCGACGAAATCTACGAGCGGGACATCCGACCTCAGGTCGAACCGACCCACCTTGGAGAAGTCATTGCCATTGATGTGGCCAGTGGCGACTACGCCCTCGCCGACACCGCGCGTTTGGCAGCCAGGGGGTTGCGAGAGCGACGGCCGGGAGCCAATGTCTGGCTGAGGCGTGTCGGACATTCCACCCTGAGACACTTCGGCGGTGGGTCTTCGCGGGGGACGGAGTGATAGAGGGCGTCGTCAACGCCGATCATGAAGCGGTCATCACTCTGCCCCTGAGCCACCCAACAGGTCGAATGCTGGAAGTCGAAGCCGTGATTGATACCGGCTACAACGGCTTTCTCACCCTGCCAGCGGAGCTTGTCGCCGACATGGCGTTGCCGTTCGTCGGTCCGAGTCGGGCGACCCTGGCCAACGGGGCCGTGGAGACTCTTGACGTCCACGAGGCCACGATTCTGTGGGATGGTCAACCAAGAGACATCGAAGCCGACGCAACAGGCGGCATTCCCCTGGTCGGCATGCTGCTGTTGGACGGCCACGACCTGAGCGTTCAGGTGCGAGTCGGTGGGCGGGTCCTGATCGAGGCGCAGACGTAGCAAGCGCTCCACGCGCGTGCCGATGCCCTTGATGCGGCGATGGAGTACAAACTCCAAGCAAAACAAGGGTGCCCACTGTATGCACAGTGGGCGCCCCTGGATTCGCTACCGAGTTGCCGGCTACTGCTCGGCGATCGCTCGGGCATTGCCGACCAGGATGTCGAGGTAGGTCGGCTTGTCATCGGTCGGTTGCGACCAGATGATGCCTTGGGCGACGCCGGTTTCCTCGGCGATCGCGTCGAGGATGCCAGAGTCGAACTGCGGCTCGTGGAAGATGGTCTGGATGCCTTCGTGCTCGATCAGCTCGATTAGCCCAGTAATCGTTTCGGCGCTGACGCCTTGCTCCGGCCCTTCGACGAGGAAGCCCGCGACGACCAGGTCGTAGCGGCGGGCGAAGTAACCGAAGGCGTCGTGGAAGGTGAAGAGCAGTCGCTGGTTGTCGGGCAGATCGGCGAGCAACTCTCGGACCTCTTCGTCGGCTTCTTCAATCTCCTCAAGGTAGCTGTCGCGGCGCTCGGCGATGTCATCCTCGGCATCGGGCACCAGCGCGATCAACTCAGCCGCAATCGCGGTCACCGCGGCCATGGCGATGTCGGCGTCAAACCAGAAGTGCGGGTCCTCGCCGGTGTGGTCGTGCGCGTGCTCTTCCTCTTGCTGCCCGTGTTGACCCTCTTGCTGCTGTTGCTCTTGGTGATGTTCCTGCTGCTGAGCCTGCTCCTGCTGTTCCTGGTGATGCTCCTCTTGCTGCTGCTGTTGTTCCTGCTCCTGGTGGTGCTGCTGTTGCTGAGCCTGCTCCTGCTGCCCCTGGTGGTGTTCTTGCTGCTGCTGTTGTTGCTCTTGATGGTCCTCTTCTTGCCCCTGATGATGCTCCTCGTCGGAACCGAGCAACCCCTCGAACGGATGCAGCACATGACCCATCGCCTCGACCGCGTTCGCCAGTTCGAGCAGGTTGGTTGCGTTCTCCTCAACCGCTTCCTCGTACGTCGACTCGATCCCGGCCCCGTTGATCACGACCAGATCGGCCTCAGCGACCGCGCGTATGTCGTCGACAGTGACCTCAAGGGTGTGCGCATCAGCGCCCGCGGGAACCAGCGCCCGCACGCTGACAAGATCACCGCCCACCTGTTGGACCCAATCGGCGATCACCTGGGTAGAGACGACGACCTGCAGCCGATCGCTTTCGGCATCGTCGCCGCCGCAGGCTAACGACGAGAGTCCAGCCAGGCAGACCGCCGCAAGTACGGCAACGCCAAGCGCCAACGTTCGAATTCGGGACATGAGGAAGAGTTTCGACCGTCTAGGCGGCTGCTTGCCGCAAGGGCGAATCGACCGAAATGGCGGAACGATTCGCGGCTCTGTCCGATAGCATACAATGAGGACAGATCATTGGATACCGACTCCGCAACGGAGTCCTAGAACCGAGAATTGTTGGGGAAGCGGATTCCGCGTGAGTCAACGTCCCTCCTCGACCCCTCCCCCGAGAGCCACACCAGATCATCACGACCACGATGAGCATGATCATGATGACCATGACGGTCACGACCACGTAGACCATATTCACGGCGAACACGCCGGCCGCGATCATCACGATCACGACGACCATTCCGGACACGACCACGACGATCACTCCGGCCACGATCACGAAGATCACGATGGCCATGACCATCATGGCCATCACGACCATGCCCACGATCTGAGAGATCAGAGCCGGCGCACGCTGGTCATCTCGCTCGGCATCATCCTCTTCTTCATGGTCGTCGAGATCGTCGGCGGCATCATCTCCGGTTCGCTGGCGCTGCTAGCCGACGCCGGTCACATGGCGACCGACGCCGGCGCGATCGCGTTGGCGCTGGTGGCGATGTGGGTTGCCGATCGCCCGTCGTCTGTTGACCGCACCTTCGGGTTCGCCCGAACGGAGATCCTGGCGGCGTTCCTCAACATCCTCACCCTGTGGCTCATCTCCGGCTGGGTGATTTGGGAAGCGGTACACCGGATCGGCGGCGACCCTCATGTCGAGGGCGTGCTGATGACCGCGGTGGGCGTGGTCGGCCTCGTCGTCAACATCTTTGTCGCTTACATCCTGCACGGATCGTCGGAGCACAGCCTGAACGTGCAAGGCGCGTTTCTGCACGTCCTTGGCGATCTGCTGGGCTCGGTCGCCGTGATCGTTTCTGGCATTTTCGTTCTCGCCTTCGGCTGGCACCTGGCCGACCCGATCGTCAGCGTCCTGATCGGGATTTTCATCCTCGCGCTCTCCTACCGGCCCGCCATGCAAATCTTCCACATCCTGATCGAAGGCGTGCCAGCCCACATTGATCTCTACGCGCTCTGCCACGACATCGAGTCGCTCGAGGGCGTCACCGTGGTACATGACGTTCACGCGTGGACAATCACCTCCGGCTACGACTCAATCTCGGCCCACATCTTGATCGACGACGAGCACCCAGACCAGCAGGCCTTGCTGGACGAAGCGAAGGAGATTGCCAGGACCAAGTACAACCTCAGTCACATCACGTTCCAGGTTGAGACCTCGCTCAGCGGCTGCACCGAGGATCATCACGTGGGACATCTCGAAGCGACGGCCCGCGGCTAGGCCTGACCGGCAGGCGGGAATCCAATCAGCGTTCAAATCGGATATCGGACCGATTCGAAGGAGAAACCATGACGACAGAGACTCACACTCACCGCTACGAGCACACCGCTCACCACGCGCACAGCGCGACTGAGGTGGCGGAGCACGACCACTGCCAGACCGACCACGCCTGTAGCTGCGACCACGGCGAGCACTGCTGCTGCTGCGAGGACTCCAACTGCGTCAGCAGCGACTGCGACTGCCACGCCGCCGACTAACTGCGGACGCTAGGTAGAGCCCTCAAGCGGTCCTCAGGGCTTTGAGGACCGCTTTGCCATGCTCGGCGGCCTTGGCGCGTTTCCAGACCTTGGTCAACACGCCGTCCGGTCCGATGACGAATGTAGCACGCGTCATGCCTATGCTCTTGCGTCCGTACAACACCTTCTCGCCCCAGGCTCCGTAGCGGGTCGCAACCTCGGCGTCGGTGTCGACCAGCAGCGGGAAATTGAGTTCGTACTTGTCGCGGAACTGCTGGTGCGATTCGGCGCTGTCGGTCGAGACGCCGAGCACCACTGCACCCTCGGCTGTGATCTCGTCCATGTCGTCGCGGAATGAGCAGGCCTGCTTGGTACATCCCGGCGTGTCGTCCCGCGGATAGAAGTAGAGCACCACGGTTTGGCCCTCGTAGTCGGCCAGGTTGTGGACGTTGCCATCCTGATCGGAGAGTTGGAAGTCGGGTGCCTGGTCGCCTTTGGCGAGCGTGACGGGCATGGTCTTCGCTTTCGACTGTTCTGCTCGGTCTGGTTATTCGGTGTGCAGAACGGGGCTGCCGTGATGATGGATGAGCAGCCACGTACCGGAGGGGGAATCGGCGTTGTCGGTCAGATCCGCGCTCTGAGTGCGGCGATAGATGTTGGTCGCGACGATCGGCACGCCGGCGACGACCTCGCGGCCGGCCACAATGCCGATATCGCCGACGATTCGCGCCTCTTCGGCGGCGAATACGATCTTGGGCTGGTCGGGATTGGTCAGGATTGCTCGCCAGGTCCGCTGGATGTCGGCGTGGCCGGTGGTCACGTTGCGATGCGGATGGATGCAGGTGACGTCGTCGGTTCGCAGCCAGAGGTCGGCCATCGCCTCCACGTCGCGCGCGTTGAAGGCTTCATAGAACGCGCGGTTGGCTTCCAGCACGGCTCGCCGATCGTCGGGGGCGTCCGTGCCGGATTCGTCGGCGGCCATGTCGTTGCTCCAACCTGACCAACAGCTCATCGATCGGCGAGTGCGGCGCCGGCTCAATCGTCCCATCGACGCGTATGCTCGACGCAATGACGATCATACGAAACCTTGCGCGCGCGGTTGGCGCGACCGTGTGTCTGGTCGTGGTCGCCGCGCTGGCCGTCGCATCATGCAGTGACGGCACAGACCAATCGGTTCAGGATCAGCCCGCCGCGGCGTCCGAGCAGCAGGTTCAGCAAGAGCAGCAATCGGCCGACCAGTCCGTTGCCCGACAGTCCTCACCGCAGGAGCAGTCGGCGCAGGCCAATCAGAGCGCAGACGAACCCAGCCCCCAGTCGGAGCAACAGCAGCCAAGACAACACGAGCAATCAGCGCAGGACGAGCCGACTGAGCCGACTGAGCGGACGGATTCGGATCAGTCCGCGGTTGCGTCGGCCCAGGACCAGGAGAGCGAACAAGAGGAACAGGTCGTGTCGCTGCCGGTCGGCACGGTCACCTTCCTGCCGCTGGAGGCGACAGAGACCGCAGAAGGCATCCCGATCATCCGTGATGGCGAGGTGCCGCAATACTTCGGCCTCGACTGGGGAACAATCTGGGGCATCCGGCTGATTGAACTCGACGAACTCTCGCAGGGCGCAGGGCGCGACGCCATCCCGGCCATCAACGGACCGCGTTACTGGACGCTGGAGGAAGCGTCGCAGGTGTATACGGACAACGTGCCGCTGGTGTACGTGAATGTGAACGGCGACGTGCGAGGCTTCCCTTTGGAGATCCTGACCTGGCACGAGATCGTCAACGACACCGTCGGCGGCGTTCCCGTTGCCATCACGTACTGTCCGCTGTGCAACACGGCGATCGCGTTTGAGGCGCAGATCGGCGAAGAGGTGTACGTGTTCGGCGTGTCGGGATTGCTGCGCAATTCCGACCTGGTGATGTACGACCGCAACACGGAGTCGCTCTGGCAACAGTCTTCGGGGCGGGCAATTGTCGGCACGATGGTCGGCGCGAGGCTCAGGTATGTGCCAGCGCCGGTAGTGACGGTGGGACAACTGCGCAGCGCCTTTCCGGACGCGCTGGTGATGTCTCGCGATACCGGCTGGTATCGCGCGTACGGCCAGAATCCCTACCAGGGCTACGACAACCCGGAGTATGGGGGTCCGTACGGGTTCTTCTTCGATCGGGATTCAATCGATGAGCGTCTGCCGCCGGCCGAACGCGTCGTGAGCATTGAGGGACCGTCCGGGGCGGCGATCGCCTACGCGTGGTCGACGCTCGAGCAAGAGATGGTGGTCCACGACCGCTTCGACGGGCTGGATCTCGTGGTCTTCTGGACCCCGGGCGCCCTGTCGATCCTCGACTCGGGCATCATGCGGGACTCGCGCGAGATTGGCACCACTGCCGTCTTCGAGTCGAAGTTGGACGGCCAGATGCTGACCTTCATCGTCAATTCGGCCGACGACAGCAGACAGACCTTCGTTGATCAGGAGACCGGCACGGTCTGGGACATCTTCGGCCGCGGGATCGAGGGCGAACTGGCCGGCTCGCAACTGACCCGCGTGATCCACTCGGACCACTTCTGGTTCGCCTGGCAGGCGTTCCATCCCGACACCGAGGTGGTCTCGCTGATTCCGCGCGCTGATGGCGCGGACGACAGTTAGTCGAGTAGTTCCACCTCGTCGCCGAGCTTGACCGTTCCGCCCTCCAGCACGTTGCAATAGCTGCCCAGGTGCTGTTTGGTGTTCTCGATCAGCGCTCTGCCAACGGCGCGGCTGGAGCCGAATTCTCGCTGGGCATGGGCTGGGACCGAGCAGCGCACCGTCGTCGTCTGCAGCCCGATCACCACCTCGCCCAGGCGCAGCCTCTTCCCGGTCCAGTCGACCTCGAGCAATCCTTCGGCGTCTCCGGTGTCGATCAGGACGTTGGGCCGGAACCGGCGTACGTCGACATCGTCGCCGCCACCGGCCGACGCCAGCGTGCTGAGAGACGACGTCGTCATGATGTGGATTGGGTAGCAATCGAAGTACGTCCCCGGTGGAGTCGAGAAGTTCTGCAGATCCGCCGGCAGCCCCGAGAAATCGGGCAGGGGGTCATCCTCCTGCATCCCCATCAGCTGACGAAGAGCCTGCATCGGATCGACGCCTTCCGGCATCTGCGCACGCGCGTACCAGGCGAGGTCATCGGCCGGATGCAGCGGCGTCAGCATGACCGGGCGGCCCAGAATCTCGCTGAGCTGCTGATCGCGGTCTTCGTCCGCGGACTGGACCTGCAGGTTGTCGGGTGTCGTGATCGTGACCGCCGGCGAACGCTGGTCAAAGCTCGGAGACTCCGCATAGGCCGACGCGAACTGAAGCAGCTTCGGCATCTCACGCGCGTTGCGCGTGACGTCGGCTTCGATCTCCCGGACGGCCCAGCCGCGATCGCCGGCGACCCCGTTCTGATCGATTTCGGCGGCCGACAGCTGCTCGCCGGCCATTGACTTGACCGGGTAGCGCCACAGTTGGCTGATGGTTCCCACGTTCATGTGTGACCCCGTTTCGACTCAGGTTGTGTTACCTGTGTGTTCTCTTGCACTGGCGGGCAGGGTACTCAATGCCCCATATATGAGTGATCTAGTAATGTTTGTCATGATTGATTCAGACACCAATCGAGGAATCGATGACCACAACGGCCAGCCGACCGGCATCTCTTGACACGTTGTCCTGGCTTGAGGCCGAAGGCATTCACATCATCCGCGAGGTCGCGGCTGAGCTGGAGCGTCCCTGCTTGTTGTTTTCGGGGGGCAAGGACTCGATCGTGATGCTGCGCCTGGCCGAGAAGGCATTCTGGCCGGCTCGAATCCCGTTCCCGGTGATGCATGTGGATACGGGACACAACTTCCCGGAAGCGATTGAGTATCGAGACCGTCGCGTCGCGGAGTTGGATGTCGAACTGATTGTCGCCTCGGTGCAGGAATCGATTGACCGGGGTCGGGTCGTCGAAGAGGTCGGTCCGCGGGCGTCGCGAAACCGTCTGCAGACCGTCACCCTGCTCGACGCGGTGCTGGAGCACAACTTCGACGCGCTGTTTGGCGGCGCCAGGCGGGATGAGGAGAAGGCGCGAGCGAAGGAACGAATCTTCTCCTTCCGCGACGCCTTCGGTCAGTGGGATCCGTCGAATCAGCGTCCCGAACTGTGGAACCTGTACAACGGCAAGCTGACGCGCGGCGAACACATTCGCGCCTTCCCGCTCTCGAACTGGACCGAGCTGGATGTCTGGCAGTACATCAAACGCGAGGGGCTGGAGATTCCGTCGATTTACTTTGCTCACGAGCGGTCGATGTTCAAGCGGGATGGGATGTTGTTCCCCGTTTCCAACTTCGTGCCTCGGTTGCCTGGCGAAGACCCGTTTGACGCGCGCGTACGATTCCGCACGGTCGGCGATATGACCTGTACGGCCGGCGTGTTGTCGGAGGCGGAGACGCTGGAGGCGGTCGTTGCGGAGATCGCGGCCACACGCATCACCGAGCGCGGCGAGACGCGGGCGGATGACCGATTCTCGGAGGCGGCGATGGAAGATCGCAAGCGCGAGGGATACTTCTAGTGGTTGCCGAGACGCTCGCGGATCCCCTCGACCCGCTGGGTCCGGATCGACGGACGCTGTTGCGCCTGGCCACGGCGGGTTCGGTCGACGACGGCAAGTCGACACTGATCGGTCGGCTGCTGTTTGACTCCAAGCAGACGTTCATCGACCAGATGGAGGCGATCGAGCGGACCTCGCGCACGCGGGGCGAGGATGACGTCAACCTCGCCTACCTGACGGACGGCCTGCGCTCGGAGCGCGAGCAGGGCATCACGATCGACGTCGCGTACCGCTACTTCTCCACCCCGAGGCGCAAGTTCATCCTCGCCGACACACCCGGTCACGTGCAGTACACGCGCAACATGGTCACGGGCGCGTCGACGGCTGACGCGGCGCTGCTGCTGGTCGACGCCCGACGGGGCGTCCTGGAACAGACCCGGCGTCACGCGTATCTCTCCAATCTGCTCGGCATTCGCCACTTCGTGCTCTGTGTCAACAAGATGGACCTGGTTGACTGGGATCAATCGGTGTTCGAGGGCATCGCCGAGGAACTCACACGATTCGCGGGGCGCATGGGTGTGACCGATGTCAGGGCGATTCCCATTTCGGCGAAGCTCGGCGACTGGGTGGTTGAACCGTCTCAACGCATGAGCTGGTACCCGGGTCCGCCGCTGCTGGAAGTACTGGAGACACTGGAGGCGTCGGAGCCGCCTCAACATCATGCCTCCCGGTTTCCGGTTCAGTACGTCATCCGCCCATTGCGAGAGGCGTACCACGACTATCGAGGCTACGCCGGCACCATGGCGTCGGGCGTGTTACGCGTCGGCGATCGGGTCAAGGTGATGCCGTCCGGCGCCGAGACCATCGTGACTGGCATCGACGCATTCGACCAGCAGCTCGCCGAAGCGACGCCGCCGATGGCGGTGACCGTTCGGCTGGCGGATCAATTGGACATTCGTCGCGGTTCGATGATTGTCGCGGCGGAGCATGCGCCAATTGCCGCGACGGCAATCGACGCGCACGTCTGCTGGATGAGCGATCGTTCGCCACTGCGCGAGCGGGATCGCCTGGTGGTCAAACACACCACGCATACGACCAGGGCGCTGGTGGAAGAGGTTGGCGCGCGATTGGACGTGAATACGTTGGAGTACGACCTGACGGCATCGCAACTGTCACTGAATGAGATCGGCCGGGTTCGGCTGCGGCTCATGGCGCCACTGTCGATCGACCCATACGATGAGTCGCGTGAAACGGGCGCCTTCATCCTGATCGATGAGGCGACTTCCGCGACCGTTGGAGCCGGCATGATCACGGCCGGCGAGTAGCGCTCGAACCGCGTCCGGGGAGGTCCGATGAGCCGAGCGCTCGTGCCGGGCTGGTTCGCGCTGGTCGCACTCGCGGTCGCCAGTCTGGCCGCTGCCTGTAGCGGGGATCCCGGCTACAACGAGGACGAACTAATCCTGGCCACGACGACCTCGCTCAACGACTCGGGGCTGCTCGATGAGCTGGTACCGATCTTTGAGGCGGAAGAGGACGTCAAGGTCAAGATCATCGCCGTCGGCACCGGCGCCGCGCTCCGCATGGGCGCCGAAGGAAACGCCGACGTGCTGCTCACCCATGCTCCGGCGTCCGAGCAGGTTCTGGTCGAGGCCGGCGACGTCACAGCTCGCACGCTGGTTGCGTACAACGACTTCGTCATCGTTGGTCCAGCCGACGACCCCGCCGGCGTGGCGGGTATGACCGACGTATCTGCGGCGCTCGCCCAGATCGCCGCGGCGGGCGCCGCATTCGCGTCCCGCGGAGACGACAGCGGCACGCACAAGAAAGAGCTGTCTCTGTGGTCCGACGCCGGCCTGTCGCCATCGGTCGAGTCCGACGGTTGGTATCTGGACGTGGGGCAGGGCATGTCGGCGACGCTGACGGTCGCCAACCAGCGCTCGGCATACACCTTGACGGACCGGGGAACCTACCTGGCGCTTTCGTCCGATCTTGTGGATTTGATTCCTCTGGTGGAGGGCGATCCGAAACTGCTCAACTTCTACAGCGTGATGGAAGTGGACGGCGGCAAGGGGCGGATCAACCACGTGGCGTCGGCGGCATTCTCGAAGTTCCTCACGCGTCGCGACATCCAGATGTTGATCAGCGAGTATCTGCTTGAGCAATACGGACGCCCGTTGTTTTTCCCGGCCGCAGGCGAGACAGAAGAGTCGATCTCGGCGCGTGGCGGCGCCCGAACTGAGGTAGGCGAGCGCCGTTAAGATCGCCGCATGGACTTAATCTGGGACGGGATTCGAGAGGCGGCGCGGCTGTGGTGGGCCGGTGACGCCGAGATCATTGAGATCACATTGCGCACGCTGGCTATCTCGTCGGCGGCGACCGCGCTGGCGCTCGTCATCGGGATTCCCGTCGGCGCCGTGCTGGCGCTGAGGCGGTTCTGGGGTCGAGGCCTGCTCGTTGCCGCCGTCAACACCGGCATGGGCATGCCGCCGGTCGTGATTGGACTGCTGGTCGCGCTGATCCTCTGGCGGACCGGCCCGCTGGGCGACCTGAACCTGATCTACACGCCGACGGCGATGGTGATTGCTCAGCTGTTGCTGAGCCTTCCGCTGGTCGTGGGATTCTCGCTCGCCTCGATTCAGTCGGTGAACCCACGGTTGATCGGTCAGATGTGGGCGATGGGCGCGAATCGCTGGCAGGTGCTGTGGCTGCTGATTCGCGAGACGCGGCTGGGTTTGCTGGCAGCGGTGATGGCGGGCTTCGGCGCGGCGATCTCGGAGGTCGGCGCGTCGATGCAGGTGGGCGGCAACCTGGCGGGCGAGACGCGGGTGCTGACGACGGCAACCGTCCTCGAGACCGGTCGCGGGAACTTCGAGGTGGCGATTGCGTTGTCGCTAGTGCTGGTCGTGCTGGCATTCCTGGTCAATCTCGTCCTGACTACGGTTCAGCAGCGCCGGCCGGTCACATGAACGCGTCCGGCGACGCACACCTGGCGATCCGCGATCTCGTGGTGCAGCGAGGCGGGGTGACGGTGCTGGAGATCGACTCGCTGGACATTCCGCGCGGCCTGGTCACGGTGATGATCGGGCCGAACGGATCGGGGAAGTCGACATTGCTGGGCGCGCTGCAGCTGGTGTTGCATCCGACTCGCGGCAGCCTGACGCTGGATGGCGAGCCGATGGACGCCGATCCCGTGGGGACGCGGCGACGGATGGCGGCGGCCTTTCAGGAGCCCTTGTTGCTGAGCATGTCGGTCCGGTCGAATGTGGAGTTGCCCCTCCGGTTGCGGGGCGTGGAACGGCGTCGGCGGCGGGAACTGGCGGAGCACTGGCTGGAGCGATTCGGGATTGCGTCGCTAGCCAGACGACACGCGCGACAACTCTCGGGTGGGGAAGCGCAGCGGGTGAGCCTGGCGCGGGCGTTTGCGTCGCAGCCCGAAGTGCTGCTGCTCGACGAGCCGTTCTCCGGCGTGGACGCTCCGACGCGAGAGGGACTGCTTGAGGACTTTGCCGAGATCGTCTCGGAGACGCGACCGACGACGGTGCTGGTGACGCATGATCGCGATGAGGCGCTGCGCCTGGGGGATTACGCCGCTCTGCTGATTGGCGGCGAGTTGCGGCAGACCGGCCCGCCGGCCGAGGTCTTCGAGCGACCGGCGGACCGCGACGTCGCGGAGTTTGTGGGGATGGAAAATGTATGGGAGGGCCAGCGATCGGAGTCGGGCGTCTACCGGGCGGGCGGGGTGCGGCTGGCGTCGACGGCGAAGTCGGTCGCGCTCGGCGCGCCGGCGATGATCTGCGTGCGGCCGGAGCGAATTGTGCTCACGAGAGAGGGTGCGGGAGACGGGAACCTGCTTCGCGCCGTCGTGCGGGCGGTGAGACCTCGAGGTCCGGTGGTGCGAAGCGAGCTGGCGAGCGGCCGCCTGATGCTGACGGCCGACGTTCCGGTCGCCACCTGGGACGAGCTTGGCCTATCGGTGGGCGACGAGGTGACGGCGCGGATCTCGCCCGCGGATGTGCATGTGATTGCGCAGTCGGAGTAGGGGATCGTCGCCCGTGTGGCGGGCGAGCCCCCGCCTGCGCGGGGGCGACTTCTTTTGGGATTGGGCGCGGATCTCGGACGGGATTGCCCCTAGGACGGAGCGCGCCTGAAGCGGCCGAGGACTCCTCCGGAGACCTCTTCCTTGATTCCGAAGATGCCAGCCAGCTCGGCGCGGCTGGGTTCGGTGGCGACGTGTTCGCCGTCGACCAGGATGGTGGGTACCGAGCGACTGCCTCGATTGAGGGCTTCGACGATGTCGGCGGCTTCGGGGTGGTCGTCGAGGTCGATGGTTCGATATGGGATCTCGTACTCGTCGAGAAAGCGAATGGCGCGGCGGCAATCTCCGCACCAGGCGTTGACGTAGAGGAGGACGTCGCGGTCGGCCTCGCCGACGTTGTCGGTGGCCTGGATTGGGCCGGCGGCGGGGTCGATTTCGCAGGCGTCGCCGATCTGGATGTCGTCAGGCATGTGAGGATCCTATCCGGTTGGTCGAGCAGGGGACACCCCCCTCTGCCTGCGGCATCTCCCCCCGCTGGCGCGGGGGGAGAACAGGAACGGAGGGGGGGAGAGATGAGGACATCTTCGTTTCAGTCAGGGTATTCGGTGGAGTTTGAGGAAGTTGGTGGGTTCTCCCTGGCCGAGGGGGAATCCTCCGGTGAGGACGATCTGGTCGCCGGGGGTGAGATCGAGGGTTTCAACGGCGGCTTGTTCGACTTCGCGTAGCATCCGGTCGATGTCGGTCGGCGGAGGGCAGTGGCGCGGCTGGACACCCCACATGAGGGCGAGGCGCTGCAGGGTTGTGTCGTCGGGCGCGAGGACGAGGACCGGGACGGGGAGTCGGACGTGGGAGATGAGGCGGCCGGAGCGTCCGCTGATGGTGAAGACGATCACGGCCTTGACCTGGGGGTGTTGTTCGACGGCAGCGGCGACGGCGACGGCTATGGTGCGAGCGGCATCGGCCTTGAGTTCGATCGGATGGGCGACGGCGGCGCGGCCAGCGTCGCCGGATTCGGCGCGGCGAATGATGTCGTCCATCATGGCCACCACCTCCGCCGGATGGCGACCGACTGCGGTCTCGGCGGAGAGCATGAGGGCGTCGGCGCCGTCCCAAACGGCGTTGGCGACATCGGAGGCCTCGGCCCGGGTCGGGCGCTGGCGCTGGACCATCGACTCGAGCATCTGCGTGGCGATGATGACCGGCAGCAGGGCGCGTCCAGCGGCGTCGATGATCCGGCGCTGTAGGACCGGGACTTCGGCCGGGCCGACTTCGACGCCGAGGTCGCCGCGAGCGACCATGACGCCGTCGGAGACGGCGATGATTTCCTGCAGGTCGTCGATGGCGGAGATGGTTTCGATTTTGGCGATGAAGGGGATCTCGCCCCCGGCGGCGTGGACGGCGGCGCCGGCCTCGGCGAGGTCGAGGGCGCTGCGGACGAAGGAGAGGGCGAGGAAGTCGAAGCCGTGACGGACGGCGAAGCCGATGTGCTCTCGATCCTGGTTGGTCACGGCGGGTAGCTGCTGGCCTGCTCCGGGCGCGTGCAGACCGGCGCGAGCGGTGAGCAACCCGCCTCCGCGGACGGTGGTGCGGATCCGGTTGCCGTGGATCTCCTCGACCAGGAGGTCGAGCTCGCCGTCGCGCAGATAGACGCGTCCGCCGACCTGGACCTCGTCGACGAGTGCGGCGTAGTTGCAGCTCACGGTCAGACAGCCGGCTTCGCGGGATGCGGAGGCGTCGCTGCCGACGATAATGTCGACTTGTTCGCCGCGCGTGATCTCGGTGCCTTCGGGCACAGCGCCGATGCGGATCTTCGGGCCCTGGAGGTCGCCGAGGATGGCGACCGGCTTGCCCGATTCGGTCTGGGCGCGTCGCACAGAATCGACGGCCTGGCGCCAGGAGTTCTCGTCGCCGTGGGAGAAGTTGATCCGGGCGACGTCGAGTCCGGCGGTGACGAGGCCAAGGACGGTATCCGGATCGCTCGACGCGGGTCCGAGAGTGGCGACGATCTTGGCTCGGCGTCGCGTGTTCATGGCTCAAGCGTATTGGTCGGCGCGGTCGGGCATGTTGTTCACCAGTTTCGGAAGAGTCTGCGGACGAGCGGGTCGTCGGGTCCGAGTTCGCGGCGGTTGTTTGGAGGCGGCAGCGGGTCGGGTGTGAGGGATTGGGAGTGGGTGTTCTTGCGTTTTGGCCTCGGCGGGGCCTGTACGGGCGGGCGTTGGCGTGATTTGTGTTCGGATTTGTTCGATTGTGGACGACTTTGTGCGGGTTTGGTCGGTTGGTGGTCGGGTTTGGGTTGGGGTTGGACGGGGTTGGTCGGGGATGGAGTGGCTCTCGCGGTGGTGGCTATGGGCCCCCTCCGCCCCTTCGGGGCACCTCCCCCAGAGGGGGAGGTCTGGGGAAGCGTCGGGGCGCCTGCCCCAGAGGGGGAGGCCTGGGGAAGCGTCTGGGCACCTCCCCCAGAGGGGGAGGTCTGGGGAAGGGGTTGCTCGAAGTGAGGGGTGCGGAAGGCTTCGGGGTCGGTGAGGTAGGGAGTGAGGTCGTAGACGCCGGCTTCTCGCATGGTCGAGGTGAGCTGATCGAGGGCTTCGATGTACTTGATCGTGTCAGCCTCCTGCTCCATGACGATGCGGCGGTCTCGTTTCTGGCGGCGGTCTTCGACCTGGTCGAGGGAGTTGACGAGGAGTCGGAGTTCGCGGGCGGCGTTGATGTGTCGGGCGTGGAGGTCGGGGTCGGGATCCTGGAGGTTGGCAACCGTGTGGACGAGGAGGTCGGCGGCGAGGGATTCGACGATCTCAGCTCGGTGGGCTTCGAAGTCGCGGACGTATTGAGCGGCCGTGGAGTGGGCGCAGTGCATGCGCTCGCCGATCTGTCGGTAGGTGAGTCCCTGGCAGCGGAGGCTGTGGGCTCGGAGGCGTTTGGCTCGTTGGGCGGGGTTCATGGGAGGGGGCTTTCTACTAGCTCATCAGTTCTTGATACAGAGTATTGTGGGTGTGCCGGTTTGGCGGTGTGTGGGGACCCCCTCTGTCACTTCGTGACATCTCCCCCGCGGAGCGGGGGAGAAGGGTCAGAAGCGTGAGGGGCGATGTGGCGATGTCGGTGCAGGGGCGTTGGGTGCTCTGGGCCCCGCATCAAGTGCGGGGCATCGGAGGGGTGGCAGGGTTCGGAGTGGAGGGAGGGTCCGGTCGGGTGCGGGGCCCGGCATGGTGCGGGGCCCGGCATGGTGCGGGGCCCGGCATGGTGCGGGGCCCGGCATGGTG